>JBBRTF010000048.1:0-37237 GCA_038244725.1 Burkholderiales bacterium | reverse complement strand
ATGAGGATCTCGATCAGCGTGAAGCCGCGCGAGCTCCTCCTTCCACCAGCGGCGCTTCGCCCGCGGCATCTCGGTCGACGGCACGGCGCAGCCCGCGCACCTCGAGGGCGACGCGAAACGGCGTGCCGATGCCATCGGGGAGGAAGACGAGGCGCTCGCCGGGGTTGAGCGGCTGCCCGTCCACGTAGAGGCCCGTGACGCGCATGCTCGCCTCGAGCGCGCGATCCGAATCCGCGATCGGCCGCCACGAGTCGCCGGAGAGCCGCCACGAGTGCATGCGGCCCGCGTCGAACGTGACCGAGGTCGGGCGCCCGCCCAGCCATGCGGCGTCGCGAGCCCGCTCGACGGCGAGCGCCACCATGCCCGACTCGCGCCGCGCGACCTCCTCGTCGCTGGGGAAGAGGTTGACCGACGCCACCGCGAGGATGATGCCGGTGATCGCGACGACCACCAGGACCTCGATGAGGGTGAAGCCGCTATTCCCAGTTGCCGATGTCCGCCGCACTGCCTTCGCCTCCGCGCGCCCGGTCGGCCCCGAGGCTGAAGAGGTCGATCTCGCCTTTCACGCCGGGGCTCAGGTACTGGTAATCGCTCCCCCAGGGATCCTTCGGCAGGCGCTCGAGGTAGCCGCCCTGCTTCCAGTTGGGGGGCACGGGATTCGTGGTGGGCTTCTGCACCAGCGCGACGAGCCCCTGGTCCGTCGTGGGATAGCCGCCATTGTCGAGGCGGTAGAGCTTGAGCGCCTGCGCGATGGCGCCGATGTCGGCCTTGGCCGCCACGCGCTTCGCCTCGTCCGGACGATCCATGATGCGCGGCACCACGATGGCGGCAAGGATGCCGAGGATGGCGACGACGACGAGGACCTCGATCAGGGTAAACCCGGCCCAGGCATGAGGCATGAGGCATGAGGCATGAGAGGTGGGGCGTGAGGCGTGAGGCGTGAGGCATGAGAAAGGGCGCCTCCAAATGGAGTCCCGCATCATTCCCGATGGCTCTCTCTCATGCCTCATGCCTTCTGTCTTTTGCCTCACGCCCTTTGCCTCATGCCTATTTCCCCACCATCTGGTTCAACTGGAAGATCGGCAGCAGGATCGCGAGCACGATGGCGAGCACGACGCCGCCCATGAAGAGGATCATCGCCGGCTCGAAGAGCGCGGTGAAGGCGGCGAGCCGGATGGCGATGTCGTTCTGCTGCTGGCGCGCGGCGCGCTCGAGCGCCTCGTCCAGGCGCCCGCTCGCTTCCCCGCTCGCGATGAGATGCACCATCACCGGAGGGAACGCGGCGGTCGCGCCCAGCGCCCGCGAGAGCCCCATGCCCTCGCGCACGCCGCGAGCCGCCGTGGCGAGCGCCGATCGCATCGGCTCGAGCGTCATCACGCCGGTGCCGGCGTCGAGGGCCTGGAGGATCGGCACGCGGCTGCCGACGAGGATCGAGAGCGTGGCGGCGAGGCGCGCGGCGTCCACGTGGCGCAGCACGCGGCCGATGACGGGCTGTTTCCAGAGGAAGCGATGGATCGCCGTGCGCGTGGCGGCGCGCCTGAGCGCAGCGCGAAACGCGAAGGCCGCCACCACGGTCAGCGCCAGCCACAGTCCCCAGGTGGCCTGCAGGAAAGTGGAGAAGGCGATGAGCGCGCGAGTGAGGATGGGCAGCTTCTGCTGGGCATGCTGGAATACCTGCACCACTTGCGGCAGCACGTAGACGAGGAGGGCGCCCACCACGACCAGGGCCACGCCCATCACGATCGAGGGATAGATGAGCGCGAGCGAGAGCCTCGCGCGGAGCTGCTGGCGCTCCTCGAGGTAGTCGGAGAGCTTGGAGAGCACGCGCGGGAGTTGCCCCGAGGATTCCCCCGCGGCGATGAGCGTGCGATAGAGCTCCGAGAAGACGTGCGGGAAGGATTCGAGCGCCTTGGCAATGGTGTTGCCGGCGATCACTTCCCCGCGCAGCGCCGCGAGCACCTGGCGCACGCGCTCGTTCTCGGCCTGCTCGATCAACGCGTTGAAGGCCTGCTCGACCGTGAGGCCCGCCTCCAGCAGCGAGGCGAGGCCGCGAGTGAGCGACGTGAGCTCGGTGGTGGAGAGCGACACCGGCCGGAAGCGCGCGCCGCCCGCCGGGTCGTTGGCGGCGATGACCTCCACGCGATAGGGCGTGAGCCCGAGGTCCCGCAGCGAGGCGCGCGCCTGGCGCGCGCTGTCGGCCTCGAGCACGCCCTTGCGGAGCTTTCCCTCGACGCTGTACGCCTGGTAGCGGAACCCCGGCATGTTCCTCAGGTCCGCGTCACGCGAAGGACTTCGTCGAGCGAGGTCACGCCGTCGCGCACCCAGCGCAGGCCGTCGTCGCGCAGGCGCACCATGCCATGCGACACCGCGTGCGCGCGGATGACGCTTTCCTCCGCGGTGTCGTGCACCAGGTGGCGCAGCGCGTCGTCGGCGGTGAGGAGCTCGTAGATGCCGGTGCGGCCCTTGTAGCCGGAGAAGTTGCACGCGCCGCAGCCCGCCGCGCGGTAGAGGCGATCGGGGGCCGCGCTGCCGAACACGCTGCGCTCCTTGGCGTCGGGCTCGTAGGGCGCCTTGCACTCGGGACAGAGCTTCCTCACCAGGCGCTGGGCGAGGACGCCGTTCAGCGTGGAGGCGAGGAGGTAGGGCTCCACTCCCATGTCCACGAGGCGCGTCACCGCTCCCGGCGCATCGTTGGTGTGCAGCGTGGCGAGCACGAGATGCCCGGTGAGGGAAGCCTGCACCGCGATCTGGGAAGTCTCCAGGTCGCGGATCTCGCCGATCATCACCACGTCGGGATCCTGGCGCAGGATCGCGCGGAGCGCCCGCGCGAAGGTCATCTCGATCCTCGGGTTCACCTGCGTCTGGCCGATGCCGTCCAGCTCGTATTCGATCGGGTCCTCGACGGTGAGGATGTTGCGCGTCCTGCGGTCCAGGCGCGTGAGGGCCGAGTAGAGGGTCGTGGTCTTGCCCGAACCGGTGGGCCCGGTCACGAGGAAGATGCCGTGCGGCTGGTCGATGAGCGCGTCGACCTCGGCGCGCGTCGCCGCCGCCATGCCGAGCGCGTCGAGCGTGAGGCGGCTCGCCTGCTTGTCCAGCAGGCGCAGCACCACGCGCTCGCCGTTCCCGGTGGGAATGGTGGATACGCGGACATCGATGGGGCGCCCGGCGATGCGCAGCGCGATGCGCCCGTCCTGCGGCAGGCGCTTCTCCGCGATGTCGAGCGAGGCCATCACCTTGATGCGCGAGACCATCGCCGGGTGCAGGCCGCGGCGCGGCTCGACCACGTCGCGCAAGGCGCCATCGACGCGAAAGCGCACCAGCGCGCGCGACTCGAAGATCTCCAGGTGCACGTCGGAGGCGCCCTCGCGCACCGATTGCGTGAGGAGGGCGTTGATGAGCCGGATGATCGGCGCGTCGTTCTCGGTCTCGAGGAGGTCGGCCACCTCCGGCAGCTGCGCGGTGAGCTTGGCGAGATCGACCGACTCGCCCATGTCGTCGACGATGGTCTCGGCCGCCGAAGGCTCGCGCGTGTAGGCGAGCTGCAGGCAGTGCTCGAATTCCTCCGGCGTGAGCAGGACCTCGCGGATGGGCCTCGCCGCCATGCGGCGCACCTCGGCGAGCGTGGAGGCCTGCGGGTACGGACGGATCCAAACTTCGAGCGTGCCGCCCACGTCGCGCGCCGCGAGGACCCCTTTCGACTTCGCGAAGGAATAGGGCAGCAGCCTCACCGCCTGCGGGTCGAGGTCCTGCGGGTTCACGGTGCGCTCGAGGGGCGCGGTCATGGCGTCGGCGCCGGGCGTTGCTCGGTCTGCCCGAGCGGCTTCTCGCGCGCGGCCTCGAGCGGCACGAGTTGCGTGGGCCCCGTCGCGGGAAGGACGCCATTCCAAGGCTCGCGGATCTCACCCTGCAGGTTGCGGATGTACTCGTAGCGGTCGGCGGTGAGCGCCGCCGCGCCGCGCCCGTCCTTCAGCACCACGGGCCTGAGGAAGATCATGAGGTTGGTGCGCTTGTGGTTTCGCGACTGGTACCTGAAGAGCGAGCCGAGATACGGGATGTCGCCCAGCAGCGGCACCTTGTCGGTGGTGGACGAGCGGTCGTCCTGGATCAAGCCGCCCAGCACCACGATCTGGCCGTCGTCCACCAGCACCGGCGACTCGAACGAGCGCTTGTTGGTGATGATGTCGGCCGACTGCACCAGCGACTTGTCCTGGGTGACGCTCGAGACCTCGAGGAAGATCTTCAGCTTCACCCCGCCCCCCTCGGAGACCTGCGGGGTCACCTTGAGGGTGAGGCCGATGTCCTTCCTCTCGATCGTCTGGAACGGATTGGTGGCGGTGCCCGCCGTGGGCGTGTACGAGCCGGTGATGAACGGCACGTTCTGCCCCACCACGATCTTCGCCTCCTCGTTGTCGAGGGTGAGCACGTTGGGGGTGGAGAGGACGTTGGCGCCCGAGTCGCCCTCGAGCGCCCGCGCGAGGAGCTGCAGGTTCGCGACCTTGATCGAGGTGCCGGGGATGGTGATCTCGCCCTGGATGATGCCCACGTTCAGCCCGCTGCCGATCGCCAGGCCGTTGGCGGGGGTCGCCACGCTGAGGATGTTGCTGTTCGGGGTGGTGCTGAAGTTGGTGCCGCCGAAGAGCGACTGGCCGCTGCCGATGTTGCGCGCCGCGTTCCACTGCACGCCGAACTCCGCCGCGCGCCCGGTGGATACCTCGACGATGAGCGCCTCCACGTAGACCTGCTGGCGGCGTTGGTCGAGCGTGTCGATCACCGTGCGAAGGCTGCGGTACACGGGCTCCGCGGCGGTGATGATGATCGAGTTGGTGGGCGCGTAGGCCTGGATGATCGAGCTCGGCGCGGCAGCGGGCGCCGCGCCCGCGCCGGTGGTGGTGGAGGCGGTGGTCTGCTGCGCGGTGCCGCCCGCCGGCGTGGTCGTCGTGGTCGTGGTGCGCGACGACTCGCTTCCCGACATGAGACCGCGCAGCGTCTCGGCGATGCGCGTCGCGTCGGCGTTGCGCAGGAACACCGTGTAGATGTTGCCGTTGCCCGCGCCGGGGGCGTCGAGGCCGGCGACGAGCGTCTTCACGCGCGCGATGAGCGCGGGGTTTTCGGCGCGCACCAGGAGCGAGTTGGTGCGCACGTCCACGGAGATCGCCGCCTTGGGCGGGGAGCCCGGGGCCGTGGCGAGCGGCAGCGTCTCGGGGATCACGCGGTTCAGGGTCTGCGCGACGTCGATGGCCGACGCGTTGGCGAGTCGGATCATCTGCACCTCGCCCGCGGTGGGCAGGTCGATCGACTGGATGATGCGCTGGATGCGGCGCACGTTTTCCGCGTAGTCGGTGATGACGATCGCGTTGTTGTTGGGATAGGCGGCGATGAAGTTGTTGGCGGTCACGAGCGGACGCAGCACCGGCACGAGCTGCACCGCGCTCTCGTTCTGCAGGATGAAGACCTGCGTCACGATGCGGTCGCCGGGCACGCGCGCGGCCTGCTCGCCGACCGGGCCCGCGCTCGTCTTCGCCTCGGACTCCGGAACGATCTTCACGAAGGCGCCGTCCTCGACCGCGGCATAGCCCTGCACGCGCAGGGTCGACAGCAGGATCGAGTAGAGCAGGTCCTTCGACACGGGCTTGTCGGAGACGATGTTCACCGTGCCGGTCACGCGCGGGTCGAGGATGAAGTTGCGCCCGGTGTGCTGGCCGATCGTCTTGATCACCGACTGGAGGTCGGCGTTCACGAAGTTGACCGTGATCTTCTCGTCGCCGTTGCTGCTGGCGATGGAGGAAGACGCCGGCGCGGCGGACGCGGGCGCCTGTGCCGCCGCGGCGTGGGCGAAGAGCGCCAGGGCCGCGGCGGCGAGCACCGCGGGCAGGCAGGACGGGCGAGCTAGAAATGTTGTCACGTAGCGGGCTTCGGCATTGATTTATCGGGCATTGTAAGACGAAAACCCCGACTGCCCGTAGGCCTTTGTGGGGCGCGCACGCTTCTTCACAATTGGAAGTCGATTCTTCATCTTGCCTGCACATTCCCGGTCGATCCTCGGCGCACGCGCTTCCCGCCACGCGAACGAGCGCTCACAAGGACAACGAAAGGAACGACAGGATGAAAAGGGGATTGTGGGTCGCGGCCGCCATCGGCCTCGCGGCGCTCACCGGCGGGTGCAAGAACTCGGGGCATGCGCAGAACTCAACCGACATGCGCGTGCTGAACGCCGTCGTGGACGCCGAGCCGCTCGACGTGCTCGTGGACGACGACGTGAAGGTGGCGGCGCTCCCCCTCGGATCGACCTCCTCCTATTCGGAATTCAGCGCCGGCACGCGCGACGTGAAGGTGCGCTCGTCCACGGCGCAGACCGTGTTGAGCGAGAAGTCGGTGTCGTTCGCGAGCGGGCAGAATTCCACGCTCCTCGTCTACGGCAAGAGGAGCTCGATCCTCACCCAGCTTCTTGCCGACGACACGACGAGCGCCTCGTCCGGCCACTTCCGCGTGCGGGTCGTGAATCTGTCGCCCGATACGGGCCCCGTGGACCTGTATCTCACCGCGAGCGATGTCGCTTCCACGCCCGCGGTCCTTTCGGCGGCGAGCTACGGCACCGTCACCGGCTCGGCCGAGGTGGTATCGGGCTCGCTCAAGGTGGCCATCACGTCGAGCGGCACCCAGGATGTCCTCTTCCAGTCGGCCGCGCAGGCGTTCAGCGACGCCAACTTGTTGACGATCGCCGTGATGCCGAGCCTCGGCGGCAAGCTCGTGAACGCCGTCGTGCTCGCGCAGGGAACCAGCGGCAGCGGCACGCTTCTCACGAATTCCCTGGGGCGCCTGAAGGCGGTGAACGCCATCGCCGACTCCACGGCGCTCAACTTCAAGGCCGACGGCGTGACGCTCCTCGCGAGCGTGCCGTTCATGGGGAGCTCGGGCTACGTCACCACCGCCGTGGGCGCGCGCATGCTGCAGCTCGAGGCTTCCAACGTCCCGGGCAGCAACATCGCGACCCTCACGCGGCAGGTCGATTCCACGCGCGACTACAGCGTGGTCGCGCTGGGCGGCCTCGCCTCGCCGCAGCTCGTCGCCTTCGCCGACGACAACTCGCTGCCGGTCGCGGGCTTCGCCAAGCTGCGCTTCGTGAACGCGTCGACGGGCGTGGGCTCCGTGGACGTGCTGGTGAATTTCGCGAGCCAGGCGAGCGGGCTCGCCTACGCGTCGGCGTCGAGCTACTACCCGCTCGCGCCGGGGACCACGTACACGATCACCTTCTCCACGCCCGGCGCGGTGAGCGTGATCGCGACGCTCACGCCGGCGGAGCTCGACGCGGGCGGCGTCTACACGGCCTACCTCTTCGGCGCCGCGGGCTCGGCGCAGGTCCGCCTCGTGCGCGACCGCTGACGCAAATACCCGGGGACAGACCTCGGTTATCGACAGGCGAATAACCGAGGTCTGTCCCCGGTTATTCGTCCTTCTCGTCGACGCCGAGGGCGACGAGGAATCGCGACACCATGTTGTAGGTCGCGATGGTGCCGGCGAGCTCGGTGAGCTCGCGCTCGCCGTAGGCGGCGCGGGCGCGCTCGAGCGTGGCGTCGGCGACCTTCACCGCGCGCGTCATCTCGAGGGTGAGCTGCAGCGCCGCGCGCTCGGCCTCGTCGAAGCGGCGCGCATCGTGCGCCGCGGCGGCGACGTCGTCGAGTGCGTCGAGCTGCGCCTGCGCGCCGCCGGCCGCGAGGAATTCGGGCGCGTGCTGGTACCACTCGTAGCCCGCGTCGTTCAGGCGGGCCACCGCGCAGATGGAAAGCTCGCGCACGCGAGGGGCCAGCGCCAAGTCGCGGCGCACCGCACCCAGGAGCGCGTTCCAGCCCTTCGCGAAGGGCGGGCTGTGCAGCAGCATGCGGTCGAGGTTGATGAGCCTGCCGCCGCGGCGCGCCTTGATCGCCTCCACCAGCTCGCCGATCCGCGGGTCGTCCTCGTCGCGATAGGGGATGCGCGGCACGCTACGGCTGGATCGCGTAGGAGAGGTGCACGATGGAAGAGCCGCGCTGCACCTCGGCCTGCACCAGCGAGATCGTCGCGAACTGCGTGTAGAGCCGGGCGAGGTCGCCGGGCGAGGCGACGTTCTGCCCGTTCACCTTCCTGATGATGTCCCCGGGTTGCAGCCCCAGCTTCTGCGCGAGGCTGCCGCCGGGCGCCGCCTCCATGCGCACGCCGCCGCCCTGGGGCATGCCGATCTGCCCGAGGTAGGAGAGCTGGTTGGGATCGCGCAGCGCGTCGTCGAGCTCCTTCCTGGAGATGGTGAAGCTGTTCGCGCCGGACTTCGCGACATTGATCTTGAATCCCACCATGCGCGAGGCGACGGAGCGCGCGGGGCCCAGCGTGCGGCGCGTCTCGAGGTCGATCCTTTCGCGCGCGCCCGAGCGCGAAAGGATCACGTAGTCGGGCTTCACCTCGAGAAGCTTTACGCCCGGCTGCACTTCGCTCTCCACGAAGACGGCGAGATCCTTGCCGGCGCCGGTGGAGAAGATCGCCGAGGCGGCGGGCCCGGCATCGGGCGCGATCACGCCCTTCAGCTTGAGCCCCGAGAGCGAGGCGACGGCGCCCAACGAGCTCTTCGGGGCGTCCGCGCCGAAGAGCTTCGCCGCGGCCGCGAGGTTCACGGCCGGCGCGCCTTCGGGAATCGGCGCCACTTCGGCGGGGGCGAAGAATTCCCACGTCCAGTGCGCGAGCTGGAACGCGAGGACGAGCACCAGCGCCGCGATCGCGAGCGTGCCGATCGCGCCGCCTGCCGCCTTCCCACCGGTCGCCACGGTCGCCATGGCGAAATTAAAGCATGAACCGCGCGCCTACTTGCGCGCCCGGCGCTCGAGGTCGATGTCGACGTAGAGCCAGGGCTCGAGGCCGAAGGGATGCTTCTTGTAGTTGAGGAGCCAGGGCTGCATCACGATGTTCTGCGCCTTGTAGGTCTCCACGCTCCACGGCGCGTAGACGAGGATCAGGTTCACCATGCGCGCATAGAGGGCATTCCTCTGCGCTGCGTCGGGCAGGAGCTTGGCGCGCTCGTAGAGGGCGTTGTACTCGGGCAGGTCGAACATGGCGTAGTTGGTCTGGCCGATGGAGCCCTTCCAGAGGAGCTGAAGGAAGTTCTCCCCGTCCGGGTAGTCCGCGATCCAGCCGTAGCTGAAGGACTGTACCTTGCCCAATTGCGCCTGCTTCCTCAGCTCTGGGAGCTTCTCCACCTTGGAGAAGGTGACGCGGATGCCGATGTCGTCCATGGATTTCTTCCAGAGCTCGTTCCTCTGGCGCTCGCGCTGCGTGGGATAGGAGCCGTGGTCGAAGGAGAGCGGCGAGCCGTCGGGATTCTCGCGATAGCCGTCGCCGTCGCGGTCGACGAAGCCGAACATGTCGAGGAGGGCCTTGGCCTTCGCCGGGCTGTATTCGAGCGTGGGGCTCGTGAAGTTCGGGTCGTAGCCCGCCACCGCCGGCGGCAGCGGCGACTGCGCGCGTGTCGACTGGTACCTGTCGAGGATCGCCACCTGCTCGCCGATGCGAAAGCCCATCACGATCGCGCGGCGCAGCGCCACGCGCTCGGGCGTGTATCCGCCCAGGTCGTTCTTCTTCCCGTCCACCCGGGGCTCCATGTTGAAGGTCGTGTAGGTGGTATAGGCGACCTCGTCCGGCGTCGTCGTGAGGCCCATCTTCCTCAGGTTGGGCGCGAGCTCGCCGCCCGGCATCGCGAGCCCTGCGAACTCCTCGGGCAGCGGACGGATGTAGTCGTGGTCGCCGTTCAGGAACGTGAGCCAGCGCGGCTGCGCCTCGTCGATCACGTAGATCTCGATGCGGCCCACGAGCGGCAGGCGCTTGCCCGCGAGGCGCTCGGCGATTCGCCTCGACTCTTCGTCTCCGGCGCCCGCGCTCTCGAAGACGTTCTCGCGGTAGCCTGGGTTGGCCTCGAGCACGATGCGCGAGCCGCGGATCCACTGCTTCACGAAGAAAGGCCCCGTGCCCACGGGGTGCGCGTGAAAATCCTCTCCGTAGAACTCGCGTACCTCGCGCGCCACGGCGGAAGTGGCGGGCATGGCGAGGACGTAGGGAAATTCGTAGTCGGTGTTGTTGAGCTCGATCCTCAGCGTGTAGCGGTCGAGCGCGCGCAGCCCCTCGATCGGGCGATCGTAGTCGAAGCGCCCGGTCCTCTTCGCCTCGGCGGCCACCGCGTCGGCGCCCTTGATCTTGCCCTCGACGAGGAAGAGCCACTGGCTCTTCAGCTTCGGGTCGAGGAGCCGCTTGATCGAGTAGGCGAAGTCCTCCGCGACGAGCTCGCGCGGCTTGCCGCGGAACGCAGGGTCGGGAGTGTAGTAGATGCCGGGCTTCACCCTGAGCGTGTACACCGATCCCGCGGCGCTCACTTCGGGCAGCGCCGCGGCGGCGCGCGCCTTGAGCTTCGCCGGGCGCGCGAGGTAGTCGTACTCGAGGAGCGAATCGAAGATGACGGCCGAGATCGAAGAGCTCGCCTCGTCGCTCTCGGCCTGCGGGTCGAGCTTGTTCTCCGCGCTGGGGTACGAGGTGCGAAGCACCTTGCGCATGTCGGCGGCGTCGACGTTCGCAGCGAGGCACATCGCCACGAGGCACGCGAAAAGGCCGGGGAACGCCCGCACCCTTCGATCTTCCGCGTTCATGTGCGCATCGTGGCGTTCATCCGCGTTCCCCGCACCCCCTCGCGATGCGGGTCAATGAAGCGTGTGCGAGGACGAGGCGGCTTCTTCGCGGCGCGGATTGGCCTCGCTGGGCGCGGCGGCGGCGTGATGCAGCACCATCCGCCAGCCGCCCTCGGTGAGCTCGTAGACGTTGGTGGCGAAGATCGAGGTGACCCCCGCCTCCTGGCCCGGCGGGGCGACGAGCTCGATCACGGTATGCACGGCGAGCGTCGGGCCCTCGTAGGCGCGCGCCTCGCTCGTGCGCACGCGCAGCCCCGGGCCGCCGGCGAAGACCTGCGCCCAGCTCTCGCGCACCGCATCGAATCCCGTGAGGCGCGCGCCCTGCGGATGGATGCAGACGATCTCGTCGGTCGCCGCCCAGACGGCCATCATCGCCGCGAGGTCGGCGCGCTCGAACGCGTCGTAGAACGCGGTCTGGGCGTCGTCGGGCGTCGGGAAAACCTTGTTGCGGGGACGTGGCATCGGCGGCATGCGAGGTGAGGCGTGCGAATGATACCAAAGGCATAATGTTAAGACCCCGCACCTTCCTTTCTTCCCGAGACTTCCATGGCCAAATTCTTCGTGAACGGCGACCCGGTGGATTTCCGCGCCGCCCCCGACACCCCTCTCCTCTGGGCGCTGCGCGACCAGCTCGGCCTCACCGGCACCAAGTTCGGCTGCGGCATGGCGCTTTGCGGCGCCTGCACGGTGCACGTGGACCAGCAGCCGACGCGCGCCTGCGTGACGCCGGTCTCGGCGGTCGAAGGCAAGCGCGTCATCACCATCGAGGGCATCGGCGCCACCTCGCAGGGCGCCACCGCGCGCGCGGTGCGCGCGGCGTGGGTCGACAAGGACGTGGTGCAGTGCGGCTATTGCCAGTCGGGCCAGGTGATGAGCGCCGTGGCGCTGCTGCAGAGGAACAAGTCGCCGAGCGACGCCGACATCGACGCCGCCATGAGCGGCAACATCTGCCGCTGCGGCACCTACCAGCGCATCCGCGAGGCGATCAAGAGCGCCGCGGCGTCGCTGAGGAAGGCGTGACCATGAAGACGACCTCGATGAAAGGCGTCTCGCGCCGGCGGTTCCTGCAATCCGGCGCCGCCCTGGGCGGCGGCCTCGTCATTTCCTTCTGGCTTCCCGGCGGCGGCGCAAGGCTCGCCTCGGCGCAGGCGCCGCAGCCGCCGAAGGTCTCGCCCAACGCCTTCGTGCGCATCGCCAGGGACGGCACGGTCACGGTGATGGTGAAGCACCTCGAGTTCGGCCAGGGCGTGAACACGTCGCTGCCGATGATCCTCTGCGAGGAGCTCGAGTGCGACTGGGCCAAGGTGCGCTACGAGCTCGCGCCCGCGGGGCCGGAGTACGCGCACACCGCTTTCGGCATGCAGATGACCGGCGGCTCGTCGTCGGTGTGGAATTCCTACGACCAGCTGCGCACGGTCGGCGCCCAGGCGCGCGCGATGCTCGTGCAAGCCGCGGCCAACCAGTGGAAGGCGAAGCCAGGCGAGCTGCGCGCGGAGAAGGGATTCGTCCACGGGCCCGGCGCGAGGAAGCTTTCCTATGGCCAGCTTGCGGACGCGGCGGGCAGGCTCCTGGTGCCCGAGAAGGTCGCATTGAAGGACGCGTCCAACTTCACGCTCATCGGCAAGCCCACCAAGCGCATCGATTCGGCCGAGAAGATCGACGGCAAGGCGAAGTTCGGCCTCGACGTGCAGAGGAAGGACCTGCACACCGCGGTGGTCGCGCATCCGCCCGTCTTCGGCGCGCTGGTGAAGAGCTTCAACGCGGACAAGGTGAAAGGCATCCCGGGCGTCACGCACGTGGTGGAGCTGAAGAGCGGCGTCGCCGTGGTGGCGCAGAACTTCTGGTCGGCGAAGAAGGGCCGCGACGCGCTCGAGATCGTCTGGGACCTCGGCCCCGGGGAGAAGATCTCGACCGAGGGTCTCGCGGCTCAGTTTCGCGAGACCGCGAAGACGCCCGGGAAGGTCGCGAAGAAGGCCGCGAACGCCGACGCGATGAAGGCCGCGGCGAAGACGATCGTCGCCGAGTATCAGGTTCCGTTCCTCGCGCATGCACCAATGGAGCCCCTCAACTGCACTGTGGAGGTGCGCCCGGACGGCGCGGAGCTCTGGGTCGGCTCGCAATTCCAGGGCGTGGACCAGGCGGCCGCGGCGAAAGCGCTGGGGCTCAAGCCCGAGCAGGTGAAGCTCAACACGATGCTCGCCGGCGGCGGATTCGGGCGGCGCGCCAATCCGGTCTCCGACTACGTGGTGGAGGCTTGCGCGGTCGCCCGCCAGGTGAAAGTGCCGGTGAAAGTCGTATGGACCCGCGAGGACGACATCCGCGGCGGCTTCTATCGTCCGATGTACGCGCATCGCGTCGAGGTGGGCCTGGACGCGAAGAACGCCGTCGCCGCGTGGAACCACACCATCGTCGGGCCCTCGATCATCAGCGGCACCGCGTTCGAGCCGATGCTGATGAAGGAGGGCGTCGATCCCACTTCGACCGAAGGCGTGACCGACACGCCCTACGACCTGGCCAACATGAACGTGTGGCTGCACACGTCGAACCCGGGCGTGCCGGTGCTCTGGTGGCGATCGGTGGGCAACTCGCACACCGCCTTCGTGATGGAGACGATGATCGACGAGCTCGCCGCAACCGCGGGCAAGGACCCGGTCGCCTATCGTCGAGAGCTCCTCGCGAAGAGCCCGCGCGTGCTGCGCGTGCTGGACCTGGTCGCCGCGAAATCGAACTGGGGCGCTCCGGCGCCCGCGGGGCGCGCGCGCGGCGTGGCGGTGCACGAGTCGTTCGGCAGCGTCTGCGCGCAGGTGGCGGAGGTGTCGCTCAAGGGCAACGACATTCGCGTGCACAAGGTCACGGCGGCTTTCGATTGCGGGCTCGTGGTGAATCCCCTCACGGTCGAGGCGCAGCTGCAGAGCGCGATCGCCTTCGGGCTTTCCGCGGCCCTCTACGGCGAGATCACGATGAAGGACGGGCGCGTCGAGCAGTCCAACTTCCACGACTACCGGGTGCTGCGCATGAACGAGATGCCGCTGGTGGAGGTGCACCTCGTGCCCGGGGGCGAGAAGCCGACCGGGGTGGGGGAGCCGGGAACCCCGCCCGTTGCTCCCGCGGTCGCCAACGCGCTCTACGCGCTCACCGGGAAGCGCGCGCGCGCGTTGCCGCTCGCTTCGGCGAAGTGGGCCTGATGGGCCTTGCGCGATCGCCGCGGTGCACCGCGGCGCCGTTGGCGCGTTAACGGCATTGAAATTGCATGCGTTCGTCCTGATTTCGGCTTCGTGAGCCGGGGGAACCCCCTCCAGGCCGCGAATTCGGAAGAGGTGAAGGGAGCGCCAGATGCACCCGATGGACTCTCGAGATTGGCAGAAGACGCTTTGGAAGATAGTCAGGAACCCCGCCTTCGAGGTGGTCGCGGCGATCGTGGTGGTGCTCTTCGCGGCGTGGATCGTCGTGCAGGGCGAAACCGACAACCGCCAATCGATCTTCCCGGTCCCCTTCGGTTCTCCCGCGCGCTGAAGCGCGCGCTCATCGCCTTCGCGGCCATCGCGATCGGCGGCTGTGCCGTCCTCGCCGAGAGGGAGGGCGAGTTCATCTTCCGTCCCACGAAGGAGGAATGGCGCGGCTTCTCCGGCGCCCGCTACGCTTTCGACGAGCATTGGGTGCCGGTGGGCGACGGCACGCAGAAGCTCCATGCGTGGTGGCTCGAGTCGCCGCGGCCCGGCGCGCCGGTGGTCCTCTACCTGCACGGCGCGCGCTGGAACCTCACCGGGAGCGTGACCCGCATCGAGCGCTGGCGCGAGCTCGGCTTCGCGGTGTTCGCGGTGGACTATCGCGGCTTCTGGCGCAGCACCGACGTCGCCCCCACCGAGGCCTACGCCTATGAAGACGCCGAGGCCGCGTGGGAGTACCTCGCGAGGCTCGCGCCCGGGCGCCGGCGCTTCATCGTCGGCCACTCGCTGGGGGGCGCCATCGCGGTGGACCTGGCCCGGCGCCATCCCGAGGCCGCGGGCCTGGTGCTGGAAGCGACCTTCACCTCGGTGCGCGACATGATCGACCAGTCGCCGTGGGGCTTCCTGCCGGTGGGCCTCCTCCTCACGCAGAAGTTCGACACCCTCTCCAAGATCGGCGAGGTGAAGATGCCGGTGCTGGTGACGCACGGCACGCGCGACTCCATCGTGCCCTTCGCGATGGGCGAGCGCCTCTTCAACGCCGCCCACGAGCCGAAGAGATTCGTCCGCGTCGAGGGCGCCGGCCACCACAACCTCTCCGGTGCCGGCTTCGACCCGTACCGCCGGGCGATCGCCGAGCTCTTCAGGCCGCGCGGCTGAGTTTTCAGTACCATGCCCCCATGCAATCGCTCGACCTCGACGTGCTCCAGCACGCGCTCGAATGGCGCCGCGGCGGGCGGCGCGTGTGGCTGCTCACCGTGGCGCAGACTTTCGGCGCGAGCCCGCGCCCGCCGGGTTCTCTCGCGGCGATCCGCGACGACGGCATCCTCGTGGGCTCGGTGTCG
This sequence comes from Burkholderiales bacterium, assembly GCA_038244725.1. GTDB lineage: Bacteria > Pseudomonadota > Gammaproteobacteria > Burkholderiales > Usitatibacteraceae > Usitatibacter. Next base: position 22,033 of record JBBRTF010000048.1, on the reverse strand, counting down.
GGCGGATGCATCGAGGACGACCTCGTCGCGCGCCGCGAAGAGTATTCCGGGCGCGCTCCGCGCTTCGCCGCGTACGGCGTGAGCGCCGAGGAGGCGCGCCGCTTCGGGCTTCCCTGCGGCGGCGAGCTCGAGGTGATCATCGAGCCGGAGGTCGCGGTGCACGAGATCGAGGCGCTCCTCGGCCACATCGCCGGCGGCAGGATCGTCGCGCGCGAGGTCGACCTCGCCACGGGCGAGTGGTCCTTCTCGAGCGCGAGCCCCGCGGACCCATGCACGCGCACCGCCGAGCGCTTCACGAGCGTGCACGGCCCGCGCTGGCGCATGCTCGTGATCGGCGCCTCCGAGATCGCCCACTACCTCGCCGAGGTGGCGGCCACCGTCGACTTCCAGGTCTTCGTGTGCGACCCGCGCGAGGAATACCGCGGCGCCTGGCGCGCGCACGGAGCGCAGTGGATCGTCGCAATGCCCGACGATGCGGTGGCCGCCTTCAGGCCCGACGGCCACAGCGTGATCGTCACCGTCTCGCACGATCCGAAGCTCGACGACATGGCACTCCTCGAGGCGTTGAAGAGCGATGCCTTCTACGTGGGCGCGGTGGGCTCCCTGCGCACCAGCGCCGAAAGGCGCAAACGCCTCGCCGACTTCGATCTGACTGCCGCGCAGATCGCGCGGCTGCGCGCGCCGGTGGGGTTGTCGATCGGCTCGCGCACGCCCCCGGAGATCGCGCTCGCGATCCTCACCGACCTCATCGCCGCGAGGAACGGCATCGTCCTCGAGAAAGCGGACACGCGCGCGAAAGCGCGCGTAGACTTCGCACCACAATAATTCCACCCGGGGAGATCCGCGAAATGGTTCAGCGTTCCTTCGTCGCGCCCGCCGTGCTCGCGTGCGAGGTGACGGCCGTGTGGTTCGCGATGCCGTCGATCGCCGGCTTCGACTTCACGCCCAACATCGACATCTCGGGGCCCGTGAACCTGCCGCAGGCGATCGTGGCGAAGGTCGCCGCCGACGTGATCGAGGCGCTGAAGGACCCGGCGCTGATCGAGCGGCTGAAGGTGCTGGGGATCGACGCTTTCGGCGCCGGCCCGCAGGAATACGCGGCGCTCCTCACCGCCGACCGCGCCCGCTTCGAGAAGGTGATCAAGGCCTCGGGCGTGAAGGCCGAGTGATCGCGGGGCTCCTCCTCTGCGGGGGCAATTCCTCGCGCTTCGGCAGCGACAAGCTCCTCTACCGCCACCCGCGCGCGGGGGAGCATCCCGTGCCGCTCGCGGTGCGCGCCGCGCGCAACCTCATCGCCGGCGGCGCGGGCGTCTTCGCGGTCATCCCTTTCGGCGCAGCGCCGCTTCGCAAGGTCCTGGAAGCCGAAGGCTGTCAAATTGTCGAGTCGAGGCGCACCGCGCGCGGGCAGGGCGCGAGCCTCGCCGCGGGCATCGAGGCGACCCGCGATGCGCAAGGCTGGATCGTGGCGCTGGGCGATATGCCCTTCATCGAGCCCGCGACTGTGGCCGCGGTGCTACGCGAAGTCGGCCGGGGCGCGCTCATCGCAGCACCCGTCCTTGCCGGCGGGCAACGCGGCCATCCGGTGGGGTTCGGCCGCACGCTCCGCGAGGAGCTGATGGCGCTCGACGGCGACGTGGGCGCGCGCGGCGTGATCGCGGCCCATCGCGGCGAGCTCGTGCTGGTGGAGGTGGACGACCCCGGCATCGTGAAGGACATCGACAGGCCCGGCGACCTGGACCGCTGAGCGCCGGTCAGGTCACTCCAGGTTTCAACGCGGGACCACCTGCCCGGTGCGCGGATCGACGTATCCGCCGGGAATCTCGTGCAGCACGGCGCCGGTGCGCGGGTCGATCGCGAATCGATTCGAGGGCGAGGCCACGGCGCCGGAGGGCGTGACGATCGGCTTTGGTGGCACCACCACTTCCACGTGGGCGAGCGGCGGCGCGGGAGTCACTGGTGGCGATATCTCGGGTCTCACAACGCTCGGGAAGGGATCGATCGCGGCGCGCGCGGGCCGCGTCGGCTTCTCGTCGGGCGTTCGGCCGCGCGCCTGCCCCGCGGGACTCTTCAGCAATCCCGAGAGCTCTTCGCGCGCGGCCTCGCGCTCGGCGCTCGTCGACTCCCGGCTCGAGAGCACGCCCTGCAGCTCGTGCATCCTCGCTTCCACGGCCGAAGGCGGCGGCCACTGCGCGGTCTCGGCCGCCGCGGCGAGCATCGCCGCGAGCGCGAGGCCGCAGGCGAGGGCGGCGCGCGCTTTCATCTCAGCCGAGCTTGCGCGGCGGGTACTTCTCGCCCGCGTCGATGCGCACCTTGAGGATGTTCTGCCTTGGTGGCAGCGGGCAGGTGGTGAACTCGCTGAACGCGCACGGCGGGTTGTAGATGCGATTGAGGTCCAGCGTGAATTTCTCGCCCGGCTTCGGCGTCTTCTCGATGAAGAGGAAGCGGCCCGGACGGTATGTCGTCTCGCCCGCGGTCTGATCGCGCAGGATGATGAAGAGGCCCTCGTCCTCGCCGAGCGCGTCGAGGCGGTAGGTCCTGCCCTTCAGCTTGAATTCCACGTAGCCCGGCACCGGCTCGTCGGAGACCTCGTCGATCACGTTCACGATGGCGATCTTGCGTGCCGGCTTGTACGCCACGAACTTCGCGGGCACGCGGTAGGACTCGTCCACGCCGTACCAGACGCGCCCCCCGAAATGCTTGCGGACCTCGCTCTCGTTGTCGGCCAGGCGCAGGATGTAGCGCCCCTCGCGCTCGATCACGTGGAACGCCGCGCGCCCCATCGCCACCCAGTCGCGATTCTCGGTATCCGTCCCCATGACCTTGTCGGTCATCGCGATGCCGTCCTTCACCATCGTGAGCCCGGGCTCGAGCTTCACGGTGACGCGCCCCGGCTCCACGGTGACGGTTCCCATGCGCTCGGGTCCGAGTCCCTTCGGGAAGACGATGTCGTTCTTTTCGCCGGTGCCGAACGTGTTGTCGCCTTCCTTCATCACGTAGCGACCGGCGAGCGTGAGCCAGCCGTTGTCCTTGCGCAGGCTCTTCTCGGTGCGGGCGCGCCAGTCTTCCACCGACTTCACGTAGGCGATATCGGCGGGCCAGGCGGAGGCGGCGGCGAGGAGGGCGCAAAGGGCGAGGGCGGGGATCTTCATGGGCGCTTCGGAGGTTGGACTGCGGGCAATTGTAGTGGTTTCCTAGGCGAGCGCGGCGCACACGAGGCGGTGGAAGTGATGCACGCCACGCTCGCGCGCGGGCGAGTAGCGTCCGCGCGTGTACAGGCTCGAGCGCACGCCGCGCTGCACGGCGTGGACGATCTCCTCGTCCTCGGCCTGCACGCGCTCGAGCGCGGCGCCGGCGCCTTCCCCGAGCCTCGCCGCGTCCCACACGTAGGAACGGAAGAGCACGCGCGTGCGGTCGATGGCCTGCGGCTGCACCAGGTTGAGCGACAATCCCCAGGGATAGAAGTTGAGCATCAGGTTGGGGAAGATCCACCAGTACTGGGCCGCGGGCGCGCCGTCTTTCGCCTGCGCGAGCTGCACGTTGGACCAGCGGTGGATCTCGGTCGCGTAGGCCGAGGCGTCGAGGACGCCGTCCAGCTCCGCGTGCACGAACGGGATATGGAAGCCCTCGAGGTAGTTCTCGACGTAGAGCGCCCAGTGGGCGTTCACCGTGTAGTCGCGGCTGCGCGAAGCGTCCGGGCTCATCGCGTCGAGCGGCAGGGCGGCGACGCCGCGCCGCATGTCGCCGAGGAATTCGTCGAGCGGCGCGACCGGGTCGAGCGCGGTGAAGGCGTGGTTGCGCCATTCACCGAAAGCGATCTGCGGCAGGTCGTCGGCCGGCGAGGGAAAGTTTTTCGCCGCGCGGAATTCGGGCATGAAGGTCATGCGCCCGTCGAGGTCGAAGCGGCGCGAATGGTAGCCGCAGCGAATCTCCCTCGCGGCGCACGGCGCCTTCACCAGGATGTTGCCGCGATGCGTGCACACGTTCGAGAGGCAGCGAAGCACGCCCCCCGCATCCCGGGAGAGAAGGAGCGGCTCGTCGAGGCAGCCGGGCAGCAGCTCGCGTGGCGAGAGCGACGCGCTCGCCACGACGTCGCCGAGATCGCCGAGCCATTGCCAGGTGCGCGCGAAGATGCGTTCGCGCATCGCGTCGTCGGCCGCCGCGTCCGCGTAGAAAGCGCCCGGCAGCGTGTGCGCCGCGGCGATGTCTTCCTCGACGCGATACATCAATCGAGCGCCTCCAGCACGCGCGCGGGGTCGAGCTTCACGAGGCAATGGGTGTGGCCGAGGGGGCATTCGCGCTGGAAGCAGGGGCTGCATTCGAGCTTGAGCGAGACGATGCGCGCGCGCGCGGAAAGCGGCGGCGTGAACGCGGGGCTGGACGAGCCGAAGATCGCCGCCATGGGGCGATCGAGCGCGGCCGCGACGTGCATGAGCCCCGAGTCGTTGGTGACGACGCGGGAAGCGAGCGACATGAGCTCGATCGCCTCGTCGAGCGAGGTGCGACCCGCGAGGTCGATGGAGAGGGCGCCGCAGAGCCGCTGGATCTCGGCGGTGATCGGCGCATCCTTCGACGAGCCCATGAGCCACACCTGGAATCCCCGGTCCGAAAGAGTCCTCGCGAGGTCCGCGAAGTGGCGCGCGGGCCAGCGCTTGGCCGGCCCGTACTCCGCACCGGGGGCGAACACGGCCACCGGCTTGGCGGGATCGAGCCCGTACTTCGCGGCGGTGGCGCGCCGGCCCGCGTCGTCGACGCGAAGCCGCGGCTCGGGCAGGGGGCGCGCGAACGCTTCCCCCGCGGGTTGCGCGAGCGCGGCATAACGCTCGGCGATGAGGGGCAGCGCGTCCTCGTCGAGCACGCGCACGTCGTTGAGGAGCCCGTAGCGCATCTCGCCGCGGTAGCCGGTGCGCACCGCAACTCCCGCATGCCACGGGATCAGCGCGGACTTGAAGCTGTTGGGCAGCACGATCGCGCGGTCGTAGCGCGGCAGGGTCTTCGCGAAGCGCCGGCGCGCGCCGAGCTCGAGGTCGCCATGTCCGAAGGGCAGCGCGATCGTCGCGGCGACTTCGGGCATGCGCCGGTACACGGGCAGCGCCCAGGGCGGCGCGAGCACGTCGACGGACCCGTTCGGATCGCGCTCCTTCAGTCGGACGAGGAGAGCGTGCGAGAGGACCGCGTCACCGATCCACGAGGGAGCTACGACGAGGGTGCGCAGCCTAGTGGCCTGCGGGGGCGTCACCGACGAGTTTGTACAGCGTGCCGCAGTAGGGGCAGCGCGCCTGGCGCGTCATCTCGATGGGCAGGTAGACGCGCGGGTGCGTGTTCCACAGCTTCTGCGATGGGAGCGGACAGTGCAGCGGGAGGTCGGCCGCGGTGACCTCCACGCACTTCTGGTCAAGCTCGGACGGCAGCGACATTTTGCGTCTCGACCGGGGACAGCCAATGGTGGTACTTGCGGTTGCGCCCGTGCACGATGTCGAAGAACGCCGCCTGGATGCGCTCGGTCACCGGGCCGCGCGAACCGATGCCGATCACGCGCCGGTCGAGCTCGCGGATCGGGGTGACTTCGGCGGCGGTGCCGGTGAAGAACGCCTCGTCGCAGATGTAGATGTCGTCGCGGGTGAGGCGCGTCTTCTCCACCACGATGCCCAGGTCCGAGCAGATCGACTGCACGCTGCGCCAGGTGATGCCGTCCAGCGCCGTGGTGAGCTCGGGCGTGTAGACGCGCCCGTCCTTCACGATGAAGATGTTCTCGCCCGCGCCCTCGGCGACGAAGCCGTCGGTGTCGAGGAGCAGGCCCTCGTCGTAGCCGTGCTGCGTGGCTTCCGCGTTGGCGAGGATCGAGTTGGCGTAGGTGGTCGCGACCTTCGCGCGCGCCATGGTGACGTTCACGTGGTGGCGCGCGAAGGACGACGTCTTCACGCGAATGCCCTTCTTCAAGCCGTCCTCGCCGAGGTAGGCGCCCCACGGCCAGGCCGCGATCGAGACGTGCACCTTGTTGCCGATCGGGGAGATGCCCATCTTCTCCGAGCCGTAGAAGGCGAGCGGGCGCAAATAGCAGCTATCCAGCTTGTTCGCGCGCACCACCTCGCGCTGCGCGTCCATGAGGCTCTCGGCCGAGAAGGGGATCTCCATCTGGTAGATTTTCGCGGAGTTGAACATCCGCGTCGTGTGCTCCTTCAGCCGGAAGATGGCGGTGCCGATCTCCGTCTTGTAGGCGCGAACGCCCTCGAACACCGACAGGCCGTAGTGCAGGGAATGGCTGAGGACGTGCGTTGTGGCCTCGCGCCAGGGCACGAGCTTGCCGTCGTACCAGATGAGGCCGTCGCGGTCTGCCATCGACATGGAAAGGGTGCTCCGGAATGCGCGGATGAAGAAGGGAATTCTAGCCCAAATCGCCGGGCCAGCCGCCGGGGGTTCCATGGCATAATCGAAGCGATTGCTGCGGCACAACAACAAGCGGCATACAGTCGGGACATGCAGGACTCACCAGGGGATCCCTCACACAAGTTCGCCACCCGCGCGCAGCCCGCGAAGCTCGCCGCGCCGGCGAGCCTGTCGCCCGAGGAGAAGCTCTCCGGCGACATGCTGATGCTCACCACCGGCTTCATGATGTGCGCGGCGGCGCTCTGGCTCGCCGTCTACTGGAGCATGGGCTACCAGTACTCGACCGCGATCCCCCTCATCTTCCAGGGCCTGTCGGTCATCACCATCGGCCTGTGGTGGAAATTCCGCCGCCTCTACACCTTCGCCGTGATCCAGCTGGGCTTGATCCTCTTCACGCCCTTCGCGATGCAGTGGTCGATCGGCAATTTCGTGAACGCCTCCGGCGTGAGCCTCTGGGGCCTCATGGCGCCCGTCGGCGCGGTCACCGTGCTCGGCACGCGCCAATCGATGCCGTGGTTCTTCGCGTGGCTCTTCATGACGGTGATGGCGGGCGTCTTCGACTACATGCTCTCCGGGACGGTGAGCAAGTTCGACCTGCAGACCGTCGCCGTCTTCTTCGTGCTCAACTTCGCCGCGATCTCGGTGATGATCTACTCGCTCCTCTGGTATTTCGCGAGCGAGAAGCAGAAGCTGCGCATGCAGGTGGATGCGCAGCACGAGGAGATCCGCCTCGAGAAGGACAGGAGCGAGCGCCTCCTGCTGAACATCCTCCCGCCCGCCATCGCCGAGCGCCTGAAGAGGAACGAGGTCAACATCGCGCAGGGCCACGCGGACGTGACCGTGATGTTCGCCGACATCGTCGGCTTCACGCGCATGACCGAGGAGCTCTCGCCGGTGGAGACGGTGAAGATCCTGAACGACGTGTTCTCGATGTTCGACGACATCGCCGAGAAGCACCGCGTCGAGAAGATCAAGACCATCGGCGACGCGTACATGGCGTGCGCGGGCCTGGATACCGGCGCGCAGATCCACTACGCCGACGCGGTCGCCTCCATGGCGATCGAGATGGTCCAGAAGGTCGATGAATACAGGAAGCGCACTGGCGAGCGCCTGCAGATCCGCGTCGGCATCGGCACGGGGCCGGTGGTGGCCGGCGTGATCGGCAAGAAGAAATTCATCTACGACATGTGGGGCGACACGGTGAACGTCGCCTTCCGCCTCGCCGCCGACGCCGCGCCCGAGACGATCCAGGTCGACCTCATGACGCACCGGCGCCTCTACAACCGCTTCCGCTTCGAGTCCTCGCAGGAGCTGGAGATCAAGGGCAAGGGGCGCATGCAGGTCTACCAGCTCACCGCCGCGCTGGAGCGCGCGCCCAACTCCGCCGCGGCGTAGCGGCTAGCCCAGCACCGCCTCCCACAGTCGCTTCACCGCCGCGCGCTCGTCCTCGAGCATGCCCGTCGCGATCCTCACCTTGTCCTCGTCGTTCAGCGCCGCCTCGTGGGTGAGCCTCCTCATGGCGAGGTAGGCGTCGGCCGCGCCGGCGGCGAGCCGCGCGTCGATGAGGCCCAGGTCGCCCGCACGCATGAGCAGCGTGTGGTTGCCCTTGTTCTCGCGAAGCTCGGGATGGCTCGGGCCTTCGGCGAGCACCAACGCCTGCACGCAGAACTCGAGGTCGATGATGCCGCCCTCGACATGCTTCAGCTCGCCCGCCTCGCGGCGGTTCTCGGCGCGCATCTTGCGGCGCATCGCGCGGATCTCCTCGAAGAGCTTGGCGCGCTCGCGCGGCAGCGCGAGGATCTCGTCGCGCACGGCCGCGAAGCGCTCTCCCAGGGCGCGATCCCCCGCGGCGTAGCGCGCGCGCGTGAGCGCCTGGTGCTCCCAGGTCCACGCGCGCTTCAGCTGGTAGTCGCGGAAGGCGGAAAGCGAGCTCACCAGCAGCCCCGAGGCGCCGTCGGGGCGAAGGCGCAGGTCCGTCTCGTAGAGCACGCCCGCCGCGGTGTGGCTGGTGAGCCAGGTGCTTACGCGCTGCGCCACGCGCGCGAGCTTCTCCGCCGGCGGCGCCTGCGCCTCGTCGTAGAGGAAGATGAGGTCCAGGTCGGAGCCGTAGCCCAGCTCCTTGCCGCCGAGCTTGCCGTAGCCGACGACGCAGAACCCGGGGACACGCTCCGGGGCGTCGCCGCCCTCGGGACGCCGGGGGTCCGGTTCCAGGGCGAGGCTCTTCCCGGCCTCCACGAGGGTCACGTCGAGGATCGTGTCGGCGAGCGCCGCGAGCTCGTCGGAGAGCGCCATCACCCCGAGCTCGCCCTCGAGGTCGGCGACGGTGAAGCGAAGCACGTGGCGTTGCTTGAAGTGGCGCAGGTGATCGAGGATGCGCTCGACGTCTCCGTCCAGCTCGGCGCACTCGCGCCCGAGGGCCGAGCGTTCGGCCTTCCAGTGCGTGGATGCGAAGCTCGACGCGCCGCGCATGAGCTCGTCCAGCAGGATCGGGTGGCGCGCGAGGAGCCGTGCCGCCCAGGCGCTCTTCGCCATGAGGTGCGCGGCGCGCCGCAGCACCTGCGGATATTCCACCAGCAGCGAGTAGTACGCCTCGCGCCCATCGATTGCCTCGAGGAGAGCGAGGAGCCGCACTGCGGTGGTCTCTGATCCGCCTTCGTCGGCGACGGCGGCGACGAATGCGGGCAGGAGGCGCTCGAGCTTCGAGCGGATCGGCGCCGAGAGGCCCCGGTAGCGGCGCGCGCGGGTGAAATCGATGAGACGCTTCGCGACGGCGGGCGCGTCGACGATGCCGGCCTCGCGCAGATCGTCGGCCAGGCCCTCGGGGTCCGGAGCGGCTTGCGGGTCCGAGAGCCACGCGGCGAGCCGCGCCGATTCCGCGCGCGCGGGCTGCGCTTCGAAGAGGGCGTTGAAGGCTTCCTGCACCACCGCGCGGTGGCGCTCGATCTCGCCCTTCAGAGCGTCCCAATCCGTGTAGTCCATGGCCTCGGCGATGACCGCCTGGTGCCCGGGCTCGCGCGGCAGCGCCTGCGTCTGCTGGTCGTCGTAGTACTGCAGGCGATGCTCGAGGCGGCGCAGGAAATCGTAGGCCGAAGCCAGGCCCTCGACGCGCGCGGCCTCGATCAGCCCGCGCTCGGCGATCGCCTTCAACGCCGCGCGCGTGGACGTCGTGCGCAGCGCCGCGTCGCGTCCGCCGCGCACCATCTGGAAGAGCTGCACCGCGAACTCGATCTCGCGGATGCCGCCCGCGCCCACCTTGATGTCGTCGGCCTTGCGCCTGCGGATCGCGGTCTCGAAGATGCGAGCGTGCAGCTCGCGCATCTGCTCGAGCATCCCGTAGTCGAGGTAGCGCCGGTAGACGAACGGCGCGACGCGCTCGGCCACCCCCTGGGCGGGGCCGGCGACGACGCGCGCCTTGAGCCATGCATAGCGCTCCCAGGCGCGCGCGTGCGCGACGAAGTAGTCCTCGAGGGAGGAGAGCGAGGCGGCGAGCGGGCCGCTGTCGCCGAAGGGGCGCAGCCGCATGTCGACGCGGAAGGCCTGGCCGTCGGGCGTGATTTCGGAAAGGAGCGCTATCAGCTTCCTGCCGGCGGCGGCGAAGAACTCGTGGCTGGAAACGCGCCGCGGCCCCGCGGTCTCGCCGTCGCCGTCGTAGAGGAAGACGAGGTCCACGTCGGAGGACACGTTCAGCTCTTCGCCGCCGAGCTTGCCGAGCGCCGCGACCGTGAGGCGCGCGCCGCCCGCGGGCTCGCCGTGGACGCTCGCCGCATCGCGCTGGGCCTCGTCGGCGGCGGCGCCGATCGATTCCTCGGCGAGCGCGCTCATGGTCGCGAATACTTCGGCGAGCGAGGCGAGGCCGTTCAGGTCGCGGTGCGCGAGCGTCACCATCACCCGCTCGCGCAACTGCCTGAGGCGCACGGCGATCGGGCCGCGCTCACCGCAGAGGAACTCGCGCATCTCCGCACGGGTGAACGCGCGTGCGCCGCGCTCCTCGAGCTCGGCGGGCACGGCCGGGCGCGCGGAGGCGACGCGGGCGACGTACTGGGACAGCCGGAGGGTGCGTTCGAACGCGGCGCCAAAGGTCTGCGGTGCGGGGCGAAGCGTCATTGAGGCGCTACAATAGCAGCACAAAACCCGCCCGGCGCTTGCCAGCCCGGGCTCCGCCCGAGGACTGCCGAATCAAGGCCTTACCGCGAATCTTTCTCCGCGTGGCAGCGGGCGTTGCGGCTTTCCTCGTCCTCGCCTTCGCTTTCGCCGTGATCTACCTGCGCTACGTGGCGCTGCCTCACGTGGACGACTATCGCGCCGAGATCGTCGCCTCGATCGAGAAGGCCTCGGGCATGGTCGTGACGACGCGCTCCATCAGCGGCAGCTGGGGCGGCCTTCGTCCCAGCATCGCGCTCGAGGGCTTCGCCCTCAGCGACCGGCGCGGCAAGGTGGCGCTCGGCTTCGAGCGCGCCGAGGTCACGCTCTCGTGGTGGCCGCTCCTCGTGGGCCGCGTTCATTTCCACGACGTCGATTTCTATCGCCCCGCGCTCGCGCTGCGCCGCGGCGCCGACGGCCTCATCTACCTCGCCGACAAGCCGCTCAACAAGGCGGGCCCCGACGACGGAGCCTTCACCGAGTGGCTGCTCGCGCAGCCTCGCCTCGCGATCCACGACGCGACGCTCACCTGGCGCGACGAGATGGCGAGCGCGCCGGAGGTTCGGCTCGCCGGGGTCGAGATCGCGGTGAGGAGGCACCTGGGCCGCCATCATGCCGCGCTCACGGCCATGCCGCCGCGCGAGCTCGCGGCGCGCATCGACTTGCGCGCCGACGTGCGCCTCGTGCGCGACGCCGGCGCGTGGCGCACGGACGGCGACGCGTACGGCGAAGTGCGCGATGCAGACCTCGCCAAGCTGCGCGAGCACCTGCCCGTGCAGGAGACACTGAGGAGCGGCGTGGGCAGCATGCGCGTGTGGGCGCACTTCGATTCCGAGGGCATCCGCGAGGTGGTCGCGGACCTCGACATGCGCGATGCGAAGGCCCAGCTCGCCGCCGACGCGCTGCCGCTGGAGCTCGCGGCGATCTCGGGCCGCGCAACCTATCGCAACGAGATCGACGGCTTCACCTTCGCCACCGAGAAGCTGCGCTTCCGGCTCGCCAGCGGGGTGGCGTCGCAGGTGGGCGACTTCTCCCTCGCGCGCCGCGCCGAGCGCGGCAAGCCCGCGCGCGTCGACGCGAAGGCCGACGGCATCGACCTGAAGATCGCCGCGGCGCTGATCGACTACTTCCCCGTGCCGCGCGACATCAAGGGACAGGTCGCGCGCTTCGCTCCGCGCGGGCGCCTCGTCGATGCGACGCTCGCCTGGTCGGAGTCCGGCTCGGCGCCGGTGAAGGCCTATGCGCTGAAGGGGCGCTTCGAGGACCTCGCCGTGAACGCGGTCGACAACTTCCCCGGCATCTCCGGGGTGACGGGCCGCATCGAGGGCACGCAGGACGGCGGATCCGTTGACATCGAATCAAGGGACGTGCGCCTGGAGCTCGAGCGGCTTTTCCGGCAGCCGATCGCATTCGACAAGCTCCAGGCGCGCGCCACCTGGAAGCCCGTCGGCAACGCGCTCGAGGTGGCGATCGCCGAGGCGCGCTTCGCCAATGCCGACGGCGAGGGCAAGGTCGCCGGCACATGGCGCTCGCTTCCCGACGCGAAGGAACGCTCGCCCGGCTACGTCGACCTGAAGGGCGAGTTCACGAACGCGTCGGCGAGCCGGGTCGCCAACTACCTTCCCAACAGCGTCGCGTCCACGCGCGACTGGCTCGAGCGCTCGGTGCTTTCGGGGACGACGGCGCACGCGACCTTCGAGGTGAAGGGCGACATGTGGGGCTTCCCCTTCGGCGAGGGGCATCCCGGCCATTACCTCGTCGAGGGCGACATCCGCGACGCGCGCCTCAAGTACCATCCCGACTGGCCCTCGGTGGACGCGATCGAGGGAAGCTTCAAGTTCGAGAACCGGCGCATGGAGATTCACGCCGACCGCGCCGCGATCTTCGCCAGCCGCGCGAGCGCGGTGAGCGCGGTCGTCGAGGACCTGGGCGCGAAGCCGCCGGTGCTCACGCTCACCGGCGACATCGACACTTCCGGCGCGGACAGCGTGCGTTTCCTGCGTGAATCGCCTCTCGTGAACGGGCCGGGCGCCTTCACGCGCGCGGTGTCGATCGAGGGGCCGGGACGCCTCAAGCTGCAGCTCGTCTACCCGCTCTGGGGAACGAATCCGGTGCGCGTCGCCGGGGATTATCTGTTCGCCGGAGCGACCGCGAGCGTGGGCCGCACGCTCGCGATGCGCGACGTGCGCGGCCGCCTGTCGTTCACCGAATCGGGCGTGCGCGCCCCCGCCATCACCGGCACCCTCTTCGGCCGGCCGGCGACGCTCACCATGGCGACACAGGCCGACGGCCAGGTCGCGACGCAGATCGACGGGCGCATCGATGCCGCGGCCATGGCCGCCTACGTTCCGGGGGCGATCGTGGCGAGGCTCTCCGGCGCGGCCGATTGGCGCGCGCGCGTGGTCTCGGGAAGGGAGGGCAGCGAGCTCACCGTGTCCTCCGACCTGAAGGGACTCGCGTCGGCGTTGCCCGAGCCGCTCGCCAAATCCGCCGGCGACGCGCGCGCCGTCTCGCTCACCATGTCGCGGCTGGGCACCGACGCCGAGGTGAGCAATATCACGCTCGCCGACGGCGTCCATGGACGCTTCTCGAAATCCGGCGAGGGCTGGAGCGCCGCGCTCAAGTTCGGCGCGCCGATGGCCAACGAGGTGGTGCGCGACGGCCTGTGGCTCTACGGAGAGCTAGCCTACGTCGACTTGGACGCCTGGCAGGCGACGTTCGAGTCGCCGCCGGGCGAAGGCAACGCAGCGAGCCGGACGGGCCTGGAGCTGCGCGGGCTCGATCTCGAGGTCGGGCGCGCGCACTACTGGGGACGCGATTTCCTCCAGATGCGCGCCCAGCTCGCCCGCAAGGGCACCGAGTGGACCGGCAAGCTCGAAAGCCCGCTCGTGGCGGGCGCCATCCACTGGAACTGGGAAGGCAAGGGACGACTCGCCGCGAAGCTCGAGCGGCTCTCGATCACCGAGCCCACGCCGGCGTCCGCGCCGGCGCAGCCCGCCACCGCATCGGATCTTCCCGCGCTCGACATCACCGCGCAGCGCTTCGAGTTCAAGGGCAAGTGGCTGGGAGAGCTCGACCTCAAGGCCGAGCCCGCCGGCGACGAGTGGCGCATCGACAAGCTCGACATCGTGAACGGCCACGCGAAGTTCCACTCGACGGGCGGCTGGCGGCGCACCGCGGCGGGCTCGCTCACCACCCTCCAGGTGAAGCTCGAGACCGAGAACCTCAATGCGTTGATGGGGCAGTTCGGCTACGGTGACTACCTGAAGCGCGGCAGCGGCCAGCTCGAAGGCCAGCTGGTGTGGCCGGGCTATCCCTACGACTTCGCGACGGCGAACCTTGCCGGCACCATCAAGGTCGAGGCGCGCCGCGGGCAGTTCGCCAAGATCGAGCCCGGCGCGGGCAAGCTCCTCGGCCTCGTGTCGCTGCAGTCGCTGCCGCAGCGCGCGATGTTCGATTTCCGCGACGTGTTCAGCGCGGGCTTCGCGTTCGAGCGCATCCAGGGCGATGTGAAGGTGGCGCGCGGCGTGCTCCTCACCGACGGCTTCGAGATCGCGGGCCCTTCGGCGTTCGTGAGCATGTCGGGCGAGGTCTCCATCCCGCAGGAGACGCAGGCGCTCACCATGCACATCGTTCCCGAGGTGGGCGAGGGCCTCGCGCTCGCCGCCTCCATCATCGGCACGCCGGTGCTGGGGCTGTCCACGCTCCTCGTCTCCAAGCTGCTGAAGAACCCGCTCGGCAAGGTAGTGGCCTACGAATACCAGGTGACGGGGTCGTGGGATAATCCACAGGTCACGCGCCTTTCCGCGCCGCCGCCGAAGACCGCGGCCGGGGCGCGGCAGTCCGCACCCCCAACCGCAGCCGCGAATCCGCCCGGGCCGCCGGCGCGTAGTCCATGAGCCGATGATCATCACCCGCAATTCCACGACGCCCGCGGAGCTTCGCGACACGATGTCGACGACGCAGTCGATGTTCCGCGTGGCCGCGATCCAGATGGCCTCGGGCCCGAACGTCCAGGCGAACCTGCAGGAGGCCGGCCGGCTGGTGGAGCTCGCGGCGGCGACCGGCGCGCGCATCATCGCGCTGCCCGAGTATTTCGCCATCATGGGGATGAAGGACACGGACAAGGTGGCCGCGCGCGAGAAGGACGGCGCGGGGCCGATCCAGGATTTCCTCTCCGAGCAATCGCGCCGCCACCGGGTGTGGATCGTGGGCGGCTCGGTGCCGCTGGAATCGAGCCTGCCCGAGAAGGTGCGCAACTCCTGCCTCGTCTACGACCAGGAAGGCAAGCGCGTGGCCCGCTACGACAAGATCCACCTTTTCGGCTTCGAGATGGGGCAGGAACGCTACACCGAGGAGCGCACCATCGAGCCGGGCACCCGCGTGTGCACCGTGGAATCCCCCTACGGAAAGCTGGGGATTTCGGTTTGCTACGACCTGCGTTTTCCCGAACTCTACCGGGCGATGGGCGACGTTGACCTCATATTGGTGCCGTCGGCTTTCACGGAGACCACCGGGAAGGCCCACTGGGACACGCTCATCCGTGCCCGCGCCATCGAGAACCTGGCCTACGTGATCGCTCCCGCCCAGGGCGGATATCACGTGAACGGTCGCGAAACCCACGGTCATACCATGATCGTGGATCCGTGGGGGGTGGTGCTGGACCGCTTGCCGAGGGGTTCGGGGGTTGTTGTGGCGGGTGTGAACCCCACCTATCAGGCGAAGATCCGCAAGAGCCTCCCGGCTCTTTCCCATAAAACCGTTCGCCAGTGGTGAGCCCCTGAACCCGATGCTGCACTTGATCGAAACCGAAGAGCCCCGAATGACCAAGCCCGGCCCCTCCACGCTCGACATCGCGCGAGCCACCCTCCTTGCCCCCTTCGGGATCGACGAGGTCGCGACGAGCAAGGTGTTCGGCACCATCCTCGCCCACAAGGCCGACGATGCCGATCTCTACTTCCAGTACAACCGCTCGGAAGGCTGGTCGCTCGAGGAGGGAGAAGTGAAATCGGGCAGCTTTTCGATCGACCAGGGCGTGGGCGTGCGCGTGGTGGCCGGCGAGAAGACCGCGTTCGCCTATGCCGACGACATCAACGCCGGTGCGCTCGACGCGGCCGCGCGCGTGACGCGCGCGATCGCCGCCGACGGCGGCGACCAGCTCATCGGCAACGCTCTGGTGCGTCCGGGCCGCGCGCTCTACGCGCCGATCGATCCGGTCTCCCAGTTCGACGACGCCGCGAAGGTGAAGATCCTCGAGGCGATCGAGAAGCACGCGCGCGCGGCCGATCCGCGCGTGAAGCAGGTGATGGCGCGTCTTTCGGGCGAGTACGACGTGGTGCTCGTGGCCCGGGCAGACGGCGCGCTCGCCGCGGACGTGCGTCCCCTCGTGCACCTTTCGATCACGGTGATCGCCGAGCAGGACGGGCGCCGCGAGCAGGGCCACCAGGGCGCCGGCGGGCGCTTCGGCTACGGCTTCTTCACCTCCGAGATCCTCGAGAACCTCGCGCGCGACGCGGTGCGCCAGGCGCTCGTGAACCTCGATGCGCGTCCCGCGCCGGCCGGCGTGATGAGCGTCGTGCTCGGGCCGGGCTGGCCCGGCGTGCTGCTGCACGAGGCGATCGGCCACGGCCTCGAGGGCGACTTCAACAGGAAGGGCACCTCGGCTTTCAGCGGCCGCATCGGCGAGCGGGTCGCCGCGCCCGGCGTGACGGTGGTCGACGACGGGACGCTGCCCGACCGCCGCGGCTCGCTCTCCATCGACGACGAGGGCAATCCCACGACACGCAACGTGCTCATCGAGGATGGAGTCCTGCGCGGCTACCTCCAGGACCGGCTCAACTCGCGCCTCATGGGCGTCCCGGTCACCGGCAACGGCCGGCGCGAGTCCTATGCCGCGATCCCGATGCCGCGCATGACCAACACCTTCATGATGGGCGGCGACAAGGACCCGGCCGAGATCATCGCCTCGGTGGGTCGTGGGCTCTACGCGGTGAATTTCGGCGGCGGCGAGGTCGACATCACCAGCGGCAAGTTCGTGTTCTCGGCTTCCGAGGCCTACTGGGTCGAGAACGGGAAGATCCAGTACCCGGTGAAGGGCGCGACCCTCATCGGCAACGGCCCCGACGCGCTCACGCGCGTCACCATGATCGGCAACGACATGTGCCTCGATCCGGGGATCGGCATGTGCGGCAAGGAGGGCCAGAGCGTTCCGGTGGGGGTGGGACAGCCGACGCTGCGCATCGAGGGGCTCACCGTGGGCGGCACCGCGTAAGCCCGGGCGAGCGCATCCGACTCACCGGCATCGCCGTATATCCGGACATGACCATGAACCGCAGACATTTCATCGCCACCCTGGGAGCGCTCTTCGCCATGCATCGCGCCCAGGCCGCCAACCCGAAGGACGCCGAGAAGGTGGAGAAGCTCAACCTCTCCGACGCCGAGTGGAAGAAGCGCCTCACGCCGGAGCAGTACGCGGTGCTGCGCCACGAAGGCACCGAGCGTCCCGGATCGAGCCCGCTCAATTCCGAGAAGCGCAAGGGCACCTTCGTGTGCGCCGGTTGCGAGCTCGCGCTCTTCACCTCCGACACCAAATACGAGAGCGGCACGGGCTGGCCGAGCTTCTACACATTCATTCCC
Organism: Burkholderiales bacterium; assembly: GCA_038244725.1. Classification (GTDB taxonomy): domain Bacteria; phylum Pseudomonadota; class Gammaproteobacteria; order Burkholderiales; family Usitatibacteraceae; genus Usitatibacter. The sequence goes on along the minus strand of JBBRTF010000048.1, from coordinate 4,873 downwards.
GGCCACCTCGGGACGAAGAGCGACTTCAAGCTGATCGTGCCGCGCACCGAATACCACTGCGCGCGCTGCGAGGGCCACCAGGGCCACGTCTTCGACGACGGGCCCAAGCCCACCGGCAAGCGGTATTGCAACAATGGCGTGGCGTTGAAGTTCGTCCCGGCGTAACGGCCCTTTACCTGGGTTGCAACCGCCCCTGGACTTTCGCGGGCCTGCCGCGCGCGCTCCACATCCAGCAATAGTCCTCGGCGGTCTTCGCGGTGAAGGTGCCGGCGTCCGCGCGCAAGGTGGAGCGCTTCACGGGATAAGACACTTCATCGCCACGGTGGTAGTGGATGTTGAAGTCGACAGGCGTGTCCGACTTCCACGAGTAGGTTCGCCTGCCGCCCGCCTCGATGCGCTGGCATTCCTCGTGCAGATCCTTCTCGCCGATGGCGGCTGTGAAGGCCTTCGTCGCCGGCATCCCGCCGGCGAGCAGCGCTGCGGGAACGACCGCGCAGACGGTGGCGATGAGGCGCTTCATGGACTTTATGCTAGCATCTGCCAAATGCATCGCCCGAGCGCCTTTTTGTCCTGGTTCTTCTATCTCACGCCGCAGGCGGTTGAGAGGATTTGAGCCGGGGTCGAGCCAATGAATCCACGAAAACCGCCAGAACGAACTGGCGGTTTTTTGTTTATGGGGACCCGTAATGCCGCACGTTAGAACCGACGACGTCCGCATCGAGCAGGGAGACGAGCTCCTCGCGCCGATGCAGGTGATGCGCGAGGCCCCCTCGACCGAGCGCTCGGAAGAGACCACGTTCGAGGGCCGCAAGTCCGTGCACGACATCCTGCGCGGCGCGGACGATCGGCTCCTGGTGGTCGTTGGGCCGTGCTCGATCCACGACTACAGGGCTGCTGTCGACTACGCGGCGCGCCTTCGGGAGCAGCGCGAGCGCCTGAAGCACGACCTCGCCATCGTGATGCGCGTCTACTTCGAGAAGCCGCGCACCACGGTCGGGTGGAAAGGCTTCATCAACGATCCGCGCCTGGACGAGACCTTCGACATGAACGAGGGCATCCGCCTCGCGAGGAAGCTCCTGCTCGAGGTGAACGAGATCGGCGTGCCGTGCGGCACCGAGTTCCTCGACCTCATCTCCCCGCAGTACATCGCCGACTTGATCGCGTGGGGTGCCATCGGCGCGCGCACCACGGAGTCGCAGTCGCATCGCCAGCTCGCCTCGGGGCTCTCGTGCCCCGTGGGATTCAAGAACGGCACCGACGGCAACATCCGCATCGCGGTGGACGCGATCAAGGCCGCGGCCGCGCGGCATCATTTCATCTCGGTCACGAAGTCGGGGCACGTCGCCGTTTTCAAGACCGCAGGCAACGAGGACTGCCACGTGATCCTGAGGGGCGGCAAGGCTCCCAACTACGATGCGGCGAGCGTCGATGGCGCCTCGCGCGAGCTCGCCGCCGCGGGCCTCGCGCAGCGCCTGATGGTGGATTTCTCGCACGCCAATTCCTCCAAGCAATTCATGCGGCAGGTCGAGGTCGGCAAGGATGTCGCGGGCCAGCTCGCCGCGGGCGAGCGGCGCATCGTGGGCGTCATGGTGGAAAGCCACATCAACCCGGGACGCCAGGACCTGGTGCCGGGCAAGCCGCTCGACTACGGCGTGTCGATCACCGACGCCTGCCTGGGCTGGACCGACACCATCAACCTGCTCGACACGCTCGCCGAGGGCGTGCGCGCGCGCCGCGTCGCGGTGGAGGAATGACATGAAGATCATCGGCGGCAAGACCGGGGCGATGCCCCAGGCGAGCGAACCGGGGCCCGGGCCCAGGAGCCGCACCGACGACCTGCGCATCTCGGCGGTGCGCGCGCTCATCGCGCCGCAGCTGCTGCTGGAGGAGCTTCCCGTCGACACCCCGACGCTCGCGACCGTCACCCAGGCGCGCCAGTCGATCCATCGCGTCCTGCACGGCGGCGACGACCGGCTGGTGGCGGTCGTGGGCCCGTGCTCGATCCACGACTCCGGCGCCGCGCTCGAGTACGCGGCGCGGCTGAAGGAGGCCGCGCGGCGCCACGAGAGCGAGCTCGTCGTGGTGATGCGCGTCTACTTCGAGAAGCCGCGCACCACGATCGGCTGGAAAGGCTTCATCAACGATCCGCGCCTGGACGGCAGCTTCGCCATCAACGAGGGCCTGCGCCTGGCGAGGAAGCTCCTCCTCGAGATCAACCGCATGGGCCTCGCCGCGGGCAGCGAGTTCCTCGATCTCCTCTCGCCGCAGTACATCTCGGACCTCATCGCCTGGGGCGCCATCGGCGCGCGCACCACCGAGTCCCAGACCCATCGGCAGCTCGCCTCGGGGCTGTCCTGTCCCGTCGGCTTCAAGAACGGCACCGACGGCTCCATCAAGGTCGCGGTGGACGCCCTGCGCGCCGCGGCCGCGCCCCACGCCTTCATGGGGATGACCAAGACCGGCCAGGCGGCGATCTTCGAGACCGTCGGCAACGAGGACTGCCACGTGATCCTGCGCGGCGGCAAGGCGCCGAACTACGACGTCGCGAGCGTGGAAGAGGCCGCGAAGGAGCTCGCCGCCGCGGGGCTCGCGCCGCACCTGATGGTCGACTTCTCCCACGCCAACGCCTCGAAGCGATACGAGCGCCAGATGGACGTGGGCGCCGACATCGCGGCGCAGCTTGCCGCGGGCGACGAGCGCATCGTCGGCGTCATGGTGGAAAGCCACCTCAATCCGGGGCGCCAGGACCTGGTTCCCGGCAAGCCGCTCGCGCACGGCGTCTCCATCACCGACGCCTGCCTCGGGTGGGACGACACCGCCGCCCTTCTCGAAACCCTCGCGGCCGCGGTGCGCTCGCGGCGTATCGCGCACAGCGAATGAGCAAGTCCGACGAGTTCCGCATCCTCGGGCGCCACAAGGGCAACGACGAGCCCATCCGCTTCACCTATCGCGGCGTCACCTTCGACCAGGACTCTTTCCACGTGGTCGCGGGGCTGAACGCGGTGGATACGCGCGAATACACCGAGCGGACGTTCAAGGCGCTGCAGTCCGCGGGCCAGGTGTGCGCGCGCATGGGCGCCTACAAGCCGCGCACCAGCCCCTACTCGTTCCAGGGCTACGGCAAGAGCTGCCTGCCCTATGTCTTCGAGCTCGCCGGCAAGCATGGAGTGCGCGTGATCTCGATGGAGGTGACCCGCGACGAGCACCTGGACGAGATCCGCGCGGCGCTGCGCGAGACCGGCGAGCCCACCGGCGTGATGCTGCAGATCGGCACGCGCAACACGCAGAATTTCGAGCTGCTGAAAACCGTCGGCAGCCAGCGCGAGTTCCCCATCATGTTGAAGCGCGGCTTCGGCATCACGCTGCACGAGTCGCTCCTCGCCGCGGAGTACGTGGCGAGCGCGGGAAACCGCGACATCGTCTTCTGCCTGCGCGGAATGAAGACGCACTTCGGCGATCCGCACCGCAACCTCGTCGACTTCGCCCACGTGCCGGTGGTGAAGCGCCTCACGCGCATGCCGGTGTGCATCGATCCGTCGCATTCCGTGGGCATCCGCGCAGCCGCGCCCGACGGGCTCCAGGACATCTTCCACGTGGCCGCGCAGGGCATCATCGCCGGCGCGAACCTCGTGCTCACCGACGTGCATCCCGATCCGGGCAAGGCGCTCGTGGACGCCGCGCAGGCGCTCACGCTGGAAGAGCTGCCGCATTTCCTCGAGGACTGCGCCCTGGTTCGGGAGACCTATGAGAGGCGTCGAAAGTTGCGTTGAGCGAAAAGCTTTGGAAACGCAGATGAACGCAGATGTAGCGCTGATGAACGTACCCCAAAACCTCATGAGAAGTCGCGGTACTTTCATCAGCGCTACATCTGCGTTCATCTGCGTTTTCACAGCCCTTTGCATCACATCGTCCATCGCTGCACCCATCACGCTGAAGGACGACCTCGGCCGAATGGTGGAGCTGAACGCGCCGGCGAAGAGGATCGTCACGCTCGCGCCGTCGCTCACCGAGCTCGCGTTCTCGGTGGGCGCCGGAGCCAACGTGGTCGGCGTGAGCGCCTTCAGCGACTTCCCCCCGGAGGCGAGGCGGCTGCCGCAAGTGTCGAGCGCCGCGGCATTCTCGATCGAGTCCATCGCCGCCCTCGAGCCCGACCTCGTGCTCGCGTGGGCGGACAGCTTTCACGCCGCCGACGTCGATCGCATGGGCCGCTTCGGCGCGGCCGTATTCGTCGCGCGGTCGCGCAATTTCGAGGACGTGCCGCGGCTCATGCGCGCCATCGGCACGCTCACCGGCCACGATGGCGCGGCTCCCGCCGCGCGATACGAGGCGAAGCTCGCGCAAGTGCGCCGCGATTACGCGGGGAAAACGCGGCTCACGGCGCTCCTCGAGATCTGGAACCGCCCGCTCACCACCATCGCCGGGCGCCATTTCATGAACGAGGCGCTGGAGATCTGCGGCGCGACCAACGTGTTCCAGGACCTCGCGGGCGTGGCGCCCGTGGTGCCGTGGGAAGAGGTTTTCCGGCGCGATCCGGACATCGTCGTGGGCGCGAGCTCGGCGGCGTCGCGCGATGAGTTCCTCGCCAACTGGCGCGAGCGGCCCACGCTCGCCGCGGTGAAGTCCGGCCGCCTGGTGTTCGTGGATGCCGACCGCATCCAGCGCCTCACGGCGCGCACGCCCGACGGCATCGCCGCGCTTTGCGAAGCGATCGGGCGCGTGCGCTAGGGAAGGTCTGATTTATTCCCGGGGTGTGCGACGGGTCGATTTCGGTGACGGTTCCAGGCGCCGAGTCCGACGCAAGGTAGGTCACCTTGCAAGGACGAGCAACGACGAAGCGGCCCGAAATCGCCCGTCCCTGCAGCTCGCAAGGGCT
>JBBRTF010000047.1:0-37314 GCA_038244725.1 Burkholderiales bacterium | reverse complement strand
GAACGCGCCGATCGACGGCGGGTTGGGCCGCGTGATTCCGTCCATGTCGATCGCGGGGGCGCCCGTGGGCGTGCCCGCCGCGCGCGCCGGCGAAGTGATCGCGATGTGCAGGTTCGCGGGCGGCGACAGGAACTGCGGGTCCCCGTTCACGAAGTTTGAACCGACGGTGTCACCGCCTGGGTTACTACCGAAGAACAGGTTGTTCGTGGCCGACGGCGCACTGCTGTATTGGAGCGAACCAGCACCCGCAAAGCCGGTCGTGCCCGCGGGCGATCCGCCGCCCCCCGTGCCGCCCTGCGCGAGGTTGTTCGCGAAGATGTTGTTCACCACGCTCGCGCCATTCGTGTGCGCGGCTCCGAAGCTCCCGCTCGCGCCCGCACCGCCCTGCCCGAGGGAAGAGCCGCCGGTGCCGCCGATCGCCTGGTTGCCGAAGAAGGTGTTGTTGGTGACGGTGCCGCCTTCGGACCAGACCGCGCCCGCCTGCGCAAGCCCTCCCGCGCCGCCCGGAGTCGTCAACCCGAAGTAGTCTTCGCCATGCCCGCCGCGCACGACGTTGGCGTTGAAGACGTTGTTCTCGATGACGGGCGACGAAGCTTGCGCATAAATGGCGCCGCCCTTGGCGATGCCGCCGTCGATGAAACTCGTGCCGGTGCCCGCATAGCCGCGCGCTTCATTGCTGGAGAAGACATTGCGGCGGATGCGCATCTGGTCGCCGCCGGTGAGCAGGATCGCGCCGCCGAGAGACAGGCTGCCGTCCGCGGCCGGCTGGTTCACGCCACCGCGAATGGTGAATCCCTCGATGAGGGTGGACGCGTTGCCCGCGTTGGACGTGAAGTGACGCTGGTTCGCGCCCGTGGCGTCGATGGTGGTGCTGCCCGGACCCGACGTTCCCTGGAGTTGCACCCCGGACTTCATCGGGATCGGGAACACCTCGCCCAGCGCGACGTTGTAGGTGCCCGCGGCGACGATGACGATGTCACCCGGTGACCCCGCGGCGGCCTGCGCCATCGCATAGGTGATCGTCTTGCAGGGAGAGCCCGCGGTCGTGCATGCGTTGCTGGTGTTGCTACCTGTGGCCGCGTTGACGTATCGCGGCCCGGTGACTTGCACGGTCGTGGTGAGCGCGAGCGGTGTCGCTGTGACCGAGGGATTCGCCTGTGACGCCGCGGTGAGAGTCGCGACGCTCTGTTGTCCGGGCGTCGCGCCCGCGGAGACCGCAACGTTGACGGTGATCGCGGCCGTGCCGCCGGCGGCGACATTGTTGGCCGTGCCGACGATGGACGGAGTCCAGGCCTGCCCGGAGGTCACCGATACGCCGAGCGTGAAGCTGTCGGTGATGTTTCCGTTATTGGTGACGGTCACGGAGTAAGGTACCGTTGTCGAAGCGGCGCCGGGTTTCGTGTTGGTCGCGGTGCTCAATGACTCCGACGCGATCGGATGGCTGGTGCTATCCGCCGCGTTCGTGAGCGCGTTGATCTCGATGATGTTGCGATAGCCGTCGCCATCGGCATCCACCGACTCGGCGGTGGTGAGCGCGGGGCCGACTCCGGCCTGGGGCGGCGGGCGGAAGGTGCCGTTCACCGCGACGAGCGCCGTCTTGTACGACTGTCCGTAAAGATTCAGCGCCGGCGCCGACGTGTGGCAGGAGCCGCATCCATAAGTGGCGTAGTACGTCGGGTACTTGGTCGCGAAGGACTGGTTACCCGAGCCCGGCGACGTGGTGTACTCCGGCGACCCGGCGACTGCGGCTCCGGCGCCGGTGAGACACGCCAGAACGAGAAGGAATTGGAGGAAACCGCGCAACAACGACGGCGAGGATGCCATGGACGCTCCCTGGGTGCGCTCCGGCCATCGTCTTGTTCGCGAATGTGCCGGGGGGTCCGCTACTTGTAAGCCGATTGATTCACCTAGTCAATCGTGACCCCTACGCTCCCGGAATAGCGAATATTCGCTTGTGCCGGACCCCCTATCGTGCGTACTCGTACGGTCCCAGCACCTTCCACGCCGTGTTCGGCTCCGAATAGACGACACCCTGCGACACGATGGCGGCGCCGTTCATGAGCATCATGTAGACCTGCCCGGTGGTCTCGTTGCGCCACAGGATGTCGGCTTTGCCATTCCCGTTGTAGTCGCCTGCCGCCACGACCTTCCAGGCCGTATCGGGCTCCGCATAGAAAATGCTGCTCGAGATGAGCGTGCCGCCGTCCATCAGCAGCATCGCGACCTGGCCCGTCGCGTCGTTTCGCCACAGGAGGTCGGCCGCGCCGTCGCCGTTGAAATCCGCGGCGGCGACGATCTTCCACGCGGGGTTCGGCTCGTTGTAGATCATCGCGCCGCTCTGGGTGAACGTGCTGCCGCTCACTTCGATGGTCATCAGGTAGACCTGGCCCGTCACGCCGTGGCGCCAGACGAGCTGGTTCTGCTTGCCGCTGTAAGCGAAGTCTCCCGAGGCGACGATGCGCCACTGGGTGTCGGGCTCGGTGTAGACCGCGCCCTGCGCGGCGATCGTGGTGCCATTCATCAGCATCGCGTACACCTGCCCCGTGCTGGAATTCCACCAGACGATGTCGGCCCTGCCGTCGCCGTCGAGATCCGGCGTCTGAACGATCTTCCATGCGGGGTTCGGCTCGACGTGGATCACCTTGCCCTTGCCGCCATCCACCAATCCCGACGAAGTGAACGGCATGACGTAGACCTCGCCCGTCGTGCTGTTGCGCCACAGGAGATCGGCCACCAGGTCGGCGTTGAAATCGGCGTCGGCAGCGATCTTCCACGCGGTGTTCGGCTCCTGGTAGACCATCCCCTGCCCGGTGGTCCCAAGCCCGTTCTTCCCGATGAGGAAGACCTGGCCGGTGGTGAAGTTGCGATACAGGATGTCGCTCTTCCCATCCACGTTGAAGTCGGTACGGGTTGCGGCCACGCTGGTGAGGAGATCGATGAGCCCGGTCGAGCCCATGTGCGCCTGCGACGAGGCGATCACGCGCGCGACGCTGTACTGGCTGGCGAGGGCGCCCGCGGGGATGGCCACGTTCACGGTGATGTCGGCGCTGAAGCCGGGTCCGACGCTGTTCGCCGAGCCGACGATCGAAGGGGTCCAGCCGGATTCTCCCCCGGCCACGAAGACCGAGAGCGAATAGTCGTCGAAGATGTTCCCGTTGTTGGTCACGCTCACGGTGTACGAGACGGTCGATGAGGGCAGGCCGTTGAGTGATTCCGGCGCCGCCGAGAGCGACACCCCGGTGGTCGGATGGTCGGTGGCGTCGAACACCTTCCGGTTGGCGTTGATCTCGACGATGTTGGTATAGCCGTCGCCGTCCGAGTCGAGGGGCTCGAGGCTCACGAGGGCCGGAACGACGTTGGAAGAATTCCTCCCCCCGCGCGCAGCGAGGGCCGAAACGTAGTCCGCTCCATACGTCGAGTTCAGGGCCGGTGCGCTGGTATGGCAGACCGGGCACCCCTGCGAAAAGCCGTAGGTCGAGTAATACGCGGGATAGCGGTTCGCAAAAGGGTCGTACTCGAAATTGCCCGCGAAAGCTGCCCCTGCCGAAAGAAGCGCGAGTGCGCCGAGCACCTTTGCAAAAATACGCCCGGAAAACGACCCCACGCAGTTGCGCGCCATGTCTGGACTCCTTGACCCGTTGTATGCCCAAACAGTGCGGCTGGTCAATTCATGCCATCGATGCAGCACCGATCGCCTTGCGGTAGACCGCGAGCGTGTCTCGCGCGCAGCGCTCCCACGTGAAGCCTTGCGCCTGCCGCACGCCAGCGGCGGAAAGCCGCGCGCGCAGCGCATCGTCCTCCAGCAGCACGCGCATCTGCTCACGCCATGCGCCCTGGTCCATCGGATCGACGAGGAGGCCCGCGCCACCCACCACCTGGGGAAGCGAGGCGCTGCGCGACACGACCACCGGCGCGCCACACGCCATCGCCTCGAGCGGCGGCAGGCCGAATCCTTCGTACACCGACGGATACACGAAGAGCCGTGCGCCCGCGTAGAGCCTCGGCAGATCTTCCTCGGCCACGTAGCCGAGCAACCGTGCCTCGCCGGCCGCGACCAGGCCTTGCAAAGCCCGCGGAAGCCGGTGCCTGCCCCATCCGTGCATGCCGGCGACGACCAGTGGATGGCGGCGGCGCTGCTCCTGCGGCAGGCCCGCGAAAGCCGCGACCGCCGTCGCGAGATTCTTGCGCGGCTCCAACGTGCCGACCGCGAGGATGTATTCGCCGTATCGCAATCCGTGCGTGGCGAGCGTTGCGGCACACGCGCGCTCGTCGAACGGCGCAAATCCAGGTGTCACTCCGAGCAGCACCGTCGTCACGCGCGCGGGCTCGATCCCGTAGTGGGCGATGACCTCGCCGCGCGTGAATTCCGAATCCGCGATGACGTGCGCGGCGGCCCGAAGGACTTTCGGCATCTGCGCGTTCATCGCGCGCACGCGCTCAGCCGGATGCGTCTCGGGAAACCTGACCCACGACAGATCGTGCACCGTCACTACCATCGGACCCGCGAATCGAAACGCGAGGAAATTCGGCTCGTGATAGAGCGCGATGCCGTGCGCGCGCGCGCCGGAAGTGAAGCGCCGCTGCTGCAGGAAGCGCGCCGCTTCGAAGCCGAAGGGAACGGCGCGCTTCACCAACGTGACCACCATGTTTTCGCGGGGATGCTGCGGCGGGACGGGAATTTCGCGTGTCCATCGGCGAGCATCGAAGAGCCACGGCGGCTCGGGCAGGAGGCGCTGCATTTCGCGCGCGAGGTGCCATGTGTAGCGCCCGATGCCGGTGAGCGGCGTCAGCAGCGCCGTGGCACTGATGCCGACGCGCGCAAGCGCCTCAGGCATGGAGCTCTTGCGCAGCGTCGCGAAACACCTCGAGGTATTGCATCGCCATGCGGGCGGAATCGGCGAACTCGCGCGCGCGCCGGCCGCCGGCCTCGATGAGCCGCTTGCGCAACGCGCTGTCGTGCGCGAGCGAGAGGACGGCCCTCGCGATCTCTTCCGGAACGCGCGGATCGAAGAGGAGCGCCGCGTCGCCGGCGATCTCGGGGAGCGCGGCCACGTTGCTGCACGCGACAGGCACGCCGCATTGCATCGCCTCGACCACCGGCAGGCCGAACCCTTCGTAGAGCGAAGGAAAAACCACACCCATGCTTCGCGACATGAGCTCGGCTAGCTCGTGCCGCGGCAGGAATCCGGGAAACACCACGCGACCGCCCATTCCGAGACGCTGCGCGGACTGGGCGAGCGCGGCCTGCCTCGCGCCGGGAGCGCCGCTGCAGGCGAGCTTCACGTCCGCAGCGAGGCCTTCCCGGCATGCGATGCCGAACGCAGTGAAGAGCATCTCGTGGTTCTTGTGCTGCCAGAAGTTCGCCGGGTAGAGAAAGTATCGCCCCGGCGCGAGCGCGAGCCGCGCCAGCACGCCGGCAGCGCCCTTCGAATCGGCGCGCGGCATCTGCAAATGAATCGTGCGAATGCGACCCGGCTCGATCGCTCCCTCCGCGATCGCCGCCGCCCGCGAGTAGTCCGAGATCGCGACCAGCGCCGTCGCGTTGCGGCAGGCGTCGGCGAACGCACGCTCGCGCAGCGTCGCTTCCTCGACCGAGAAGAATTGCGGATACGCGCGGTATTGCAGATCGTAGACGGTGCACACCGACGCCACGCCCGGCGCGCCGAAGGTCGGCGCCGTGAACGGGCAGAACAATATCTTCGCCCCGGCATCGCGCAGCACGTCGCTCGCGCCGCGGCGCTTCATGAACGAGTTCACGCGGTAGCCGCCACGCGCCACCGCGCGCCGCAGCGGGGCACCGAACGGGGCCAACACCTCCGAAGTCCGTCGAAGAAGATCGGGACGCGCATCGGTGCCGGCTTGCCCCACCACCTGCACGCGGCGCACGTTCGGGCCGTCGAGGGCCGCGAGCTCGTCGTGGGAAGCAGCCTGCGTGAGGAGAACGAAGCGCACGTCGGGCGCGAGCGCGGCCATGCGGCGCACCAGCTCGATCGAAAAGGCCTTCGCCCCGCCGTTGTCGCCGCCCGGACGCAGCGGCGTGAGGTCCACGGCGACCGTACCAAGCGAAACCGGGGGATTCATCGGATCCCCCGGCTTCGTTTGCATCAGGACAGCGCGCCTGGCGCCATCGTCACTGCGAGTATTCCCACGGACCCAGGAGGCGCCATTGCGTGTTGGGCTCCGTGTACACGATCTGCGAGGACGTGGTCGCGAGGCCGTTCATCAGCATCATGAACACCTGTCCCGTGGTGTCGTTGCGGTACAGGATGTCGGCCTTGCCGTCGCCGTTGTAGTCGCCCACGGAGACGATCTTCCACTGGAGGTTGGGCTCGGTGTAGACCATGCCTTGGCTCGAAATGACGCCTCCGTTCATCAACATCATGAACACCTGGCCGGTCGCATCGTTCCTGTACAGGATGTCGGATTTGCCGTCGCCGTTGAAATCGGCGACGTCGATGATCTTCCAGGAGAGGTTCGGCTCCGTATAGATCATCACGCCGGTCTGGCTGAAAACGCCGCCCGCCACCGTCACCGTCATGAGGTAGACCTGCCCCGTCGAGCTGTTGCGCCACAGGAGCTGGTTCTTCTTGCCGGCGCCGGCGAAATCGCCGACCGCGACGATGCTCCACGCGAGGTTGGGCTCGGTGTAGACGATGCCCTGCGACTGGATCGCCGCGGCGTTCATCAGCATCGCGAACACCTGGCCGGTGGACGTGTTGTACCAGAGGATGTCCGCCTTGCCGTCGCCGTCGAGGTCGGGCGTGTGGATGATCTTCCACGCGGCGTTGGGCTCCGTATAGAAGACCGTGCCGCCAACGGGGAGTCCGCTCGTGTTGAACGGCTGGTAGAAGACCCGTCCATCGGTGCTGTTGCGCCACAGGAGGTCGGTGACACCATCGCCGTTGAAGTCCCCGTCGTTGATCACCTTCCACGCGGTGTTCGGCTCCGTGTACGCCATCGTCTGGTTGGTGATGGTGAAGCCGTTCATCAGCATCCGGTAGAGCTGGCCGGTGGTGAAGTTGCGATAGAGCAGGTCCGACTTGCCGTCGCCGTTGAGGTCGGTGAGCCTGGCGCCCCCGCCCGCGCATCCGCCGACGATGTTCTTGTAGTAGATCTCGGCGCCGGAGTTGTTGTCGCGCCAGTCCATCCACACCACGTGGAACTTGCCGTTGCCGTACACGCCGCGCGGCATCGCGGTCTCGGTCTGCCCCGCCGCGAACGTGCGCGCGGCCCACGTCACGCCGTTATCGGGCGAGCAGCGGTAGTAGAGCGACCCGACCTGGAAGCCCTCGCGAAGGTGGTTGTTGTCGCCGAAGATCGCGTGGAGGCGGCCGAGGGCGTCCTCGCCCAGGCCGTGCCCCGTCACCACCGGAATGTTGCCGTCCCACTCGGGGTGATCGGGGCCGAAGCCCGAGATGTCGATCGGCGCCTCCCAGCCCTTGCCGAGCGGGAAGCCGCGGCGATACGTGAGGTTGGTGCCGAGCTTGTCGCTCCAATAGGTGGCGTGCAGCACGTTGTTCGCGCCCGCGACGATGTTGCCGCCGAAGCTGTTGGCCCATTCCGCGGGCAGGCCTTTGGTCACGCGTTGCGAGGGGCGCAGCCATGAGAAGGCGCAGTTCGTGACGGGCGCGGCCGAACGCATCATGTAGAGCTCGAACGGCGGCCATCCCCCCTGCGGCGTGCCGGCGCGCGTGGTGCGGAAGATCATGTACAGCGTGCCGTCGGTGCCTTGCGACAAGCGCGGGGCTTCGTTGTCGACGACTCCATCGAACTGCGTGATGTTCACCGCGGCGCCGAAGGACGCGCCCTGGTTGGAAGAGCACTGGTAGAAGACCTGGCCGTAGCTTCCCGCCGGTGGGCGGTTGTCCGCGAAGGCGAGGTGCACGTTGCCGCTCGCGTCGACCAGCGCGCCTTGCGGCAGGGAATACGAACCGTCCGACGGCGTCATCTGCACCACGGCCGCGAACGTGGCGCCCGCGTCCGTGGAGCGCGTGTAGAGGACGTCTCCGGTGTTGGGGTTGTTGGTCCAGAAGATGTGCACCTGGTTGCCGCCCGCGGCGATCACCGGCAGGGTGTCGTTCGTGCCCGGCGAATTGGTGAGGTTCACGGCGCCGAGGAAAGTCGCGCCGCCGTCGACCGAGCGGTTGAACAGGATGTCGGCCTGGAAGGATCCGCCCGCGCCGTTGGCGAAGTTTTCCGCCCAGACGACGTAGACGTTGTTTCCGGAGATCGCGATCGCCGGGTGGAGCGAGGGCCCGGGATTGGCGCTCACGCGAATTTCCGGGCCGAAGGTCTGCGCGCCCACCGCGAAAGAGGTGAGGAGCGCCGCGGCGGCGATCGCGATGGTGCGAAGGGTCTTTTTCATGTGGGTCTCGTTTCGAGCGGCGTTCACGGGCACACCCCGTCTTTCTTCCAGATTCCGCCGCCATCCGTGAGGACATGCACGGCGCCGTTGATGTTCTTCATGTCGCGGATCGAGGAGCCGAGGTTGCCGCCGGTCACGGCGAGCCAGTTGACCCCGTCGTCGGCCGAGCAGTAGAGCTGGCCGCCGACGTCGCCGCCGAAGATCACGTTGTTGGAGGCGTAGACCACGGCTGCGAGGTTGTGCTGCTGCAAACCGGTCGCGTTGACGCGCGAGAAGTGCGCGCCGCCGTCGATCGAGCGGAAGATGCCCTTGTTGGTGGCGCCGACCACGATCGACGTGGAGGCCGGCTTCTCGGCGAGATCGTTGAACGAGTGGCGCTGGAATCCGCCGCCGTCCGAGGTGATGACGCGCGTCCAGTTCGCACCGCCGTTCGTGGAAAGGTACGGCAGCGAATCGTTCACCATGAGGAACATGCGCGCGTCGGGCGTGGACGGGCTCAGGCGAATGCGGCCCGCGCCGGGCGCGATCCCCAATCCCGGGTTGGCGTCGTCATATAGCGGAACACCGTCGGACGCGAGCGTGCCGATGGTGGTGCCGGTCGCCACCGATTGATGCAATCCACCGGGGAGTGCCGGGGGCGCATACGGCGCATCGAAGAGGGATACCAGCACGCGGCCGCCGGGCGTCATCGCCATCGACTGCGGCTTGTGGTCGTTGGCATTCGAATAGCCCGTGACCCGCGCCCAGCTCGTGCCGCCTGAGAGCTGGTACAGGCCCGCCGTGCGCACGCCGAGCAGCACGACGCTGCCGTTGCCGGGATGCGCGGCGATGGTCTGCACGTTGCGCACGAAATTCCCGTTCGTGCCGTTGGAGTCGGTCTGCAGGCCGCTGTCGAACTCGACCCACGTGGCGCCGGAATCGGTGGACTTCATCACGCCGCCGCGCTCGATCGCCATATAGTAAAGGGCGGGAAGCGCTGTGTTGTGGTTCGCGAGGTCGTTCACGCGATCCGCGCGCACCGGCGTGGCCGGCAGCACGAATCCCGGAAGGCCGCCCGCGTTGGTAGTGCGGAACAATCCGATGCCGGCGACACCCGCGACCCACACGGTGCTCGTGAAGGCGCCGGCCGCGAACGACTGCGTGACGAAATCCGGATCCTGCGTCCCGTTGGTCACCGAGGCGAACGTGTTGCCGTTGTCCGTCGAGCGGTGCGGCCCGAACTGGTTGGAGCCCATGAAGAACCCGCTCGCGTTGCTCAGGTCGGGGCCGAGCCACTCGACTCCGAAGATGTTCGACGCCGAGGTGGTCCAGGTGCTGCCGCTGGAAACGTTCGCGCCGGTGAGGAAATAGGTGAGGCCTTGATTGGTATTCGGATCCTTGACACCGACCAGCACCGTGCTCGCGTTGGCAGCGATCGAGCTCAGGCACGGAGCCGTGCCCATCCCCGTTGCCACGACGGCCGGTGCGGGCAATCCTGCATTGACGACGTTCCACGCGGGTGTTGCAGCATTCGCGTTGGTGGTGCGGAAAGCCCCGCCCCAGCTGCCTGACAGCGTGGGCAGGTTCTCGACGTTGCATTGCAGGAGCGCGAACGCCACGGTGGACGAGCCGCTGGCGAAGACGAGGCCGGTGACATCGGTGGAATCCAGCCCGAAAGAGACGCGAGCGAATGTGGCGCCGCTATCAGTGGTGCGATAGACGCCCGCGCCGGTCACGCCGAAGAGCACTGTGTCGGGACCGCCCGCGCCGCTGCCGGGAGAAACGGCGACGGCGCGCGTCGCGTCCTGCGTGAGCTGCGTCCACGACGCTCCCGAGTCGAGCGAGCGATAGAGGCCCGAGTCGGTGGCCGCGTAAAGACGCGCGCCGCCCGAGGCGGCGTTGGCCGAAATCTTCCAAACGATCTTCGCGGGCAGCGCGGTCTTGGACCAGTTCGCGCCGGAGTCTGAAGACTTCCAGAGGCCGCCGCCATATGTGCCGGCGTAGCCCACGCTCGCGCTGATCGCGACGAAATCCCGGATCTCGCCCGCGGCGGAGCTGAACTGCGTCGGCGCCGCGGCGTTGGCCGCAGCCGCGATCATCAGGCCGGCGGCAAGGAGGGATTGAACGCCTCGTTTGATGGTCATGGCAGGTGCTCTCCTGGAAAGACGGCACGGGCGGATGGAAACCGCTCGACGGCAATGGCGGATTATAGCCGCAGCCCGCTTGGCCGAAGGTGACGAATGTCACATTCGGATCCGGGATGCTTCGCACTTCGCCCGCTGTTACGATGAGCGCAGGTAGACCAACAGGATCTTCGTCGCGACGGCGCTCGGCAAGCTCTTCGTCATCAACGGCGACACCGACGCCGTCACGATCGTCACGCGCATGGGCGCTGCGAATCACGCGACCCCCCTCACCACGACCATCACGGCGTTCGCGGGCAACACCGCCCCGCCCGCAGGCAGCATCACCCTCAATGCTTCGAGCCTTTTTTCGCCGACCGCGCCTGCAGTGCGCAAGGCTTATTACCAGCTCGATTCGCAATCCGGCGCGTGGACCGCGGCCTCTGGCAGCGGTCCCTATACGGCCTCGTTCAGCGGTCTCGCGAATGGAGCCCACATTCTCAATGCATTCGCGCTCGATGCGCCGAGCGCGCCGAAACGAGCCCGACAGCGCGTGGAAGATCGTGTACACACCCGACCTCGACGGCGACGGGCGCGCGGACATCCTGTGGTGGAACTCCACCACCGGGCAGGTCTACGCGATGCTCATGAACGGCGCGTCGATCGCGAGCCAGGGCCTCGTGTATGCGGAACCGAACCTCGCCTGGAAGATCGTCGCGCAGGGCGACTACAACGGCGACGGCAAAGCCGACCTCTTGTGGAGGAATGATTCCACCGGCCAGGTCTACATGATGCTGATGAACGGTCTTTCCATCGCGTCGCAGGGGATGGTGTACACCGAGCCGAACAGCGCGTGGGATCTGCTGGGGCCGGGCTACTATGGGCAGGCGACGGGAATCTCCCAGTAGCCGGTGAGCGGAGGATTTGCGCAAAGCGCGATCTTCCCTCACTATCGCCCGAACCTCGGGAGCCCCAAATGAAGAGCCGCATCTTGCGAGCTGCACTCGCGATCACGTTTACCTGCGCCGCGCTTGCGGCCGGAATGAATGCCGCGTTCGCCGGCCTCGTCGACGACACGCAGGCATTCTTCGTCGCGACGAGCGGCAACGACGCGAATGCGGGAACGCAGGCGGCGCCGTTTCGCACCATCGCGCACGGGCTTGCGAGCGCGGCCGCGCATGCGACGAAGAAGCGCGTCCTCGTCGCCGCTGGGAGCTACGCCGAATCCGTGGTGCTTCCCAACGGCGTGAGCCTCTACGGAGGCTTCGACGCGGCGAGCAACTGGTCGCGCGCGCCCGCCAACGTGACGACGATCTCCGCATCGGGCATCGCCGTGCAGGCCACCAACTACACTTCCGCCGGCGTGATCGACGGGCTCGACATCGCCTCGGCCGCGTCGGGCACGGGCGGAAATTCGATCGGCGTGCTGCTCGCCAATTCGCCGGGGCTCGCCGTGCGCTTCAACACGATCCGCGCGAGCGCGGGAATCGCGGGCGGCCCGGGATCGGGGGGCGGAGCGCGCGCGGCTGACGGCGGGTCCGGATCGGCGGGCCAACAGGGCGCGAGCGGTGCATCGACCGGCGGCGGGAGTGGCACCGCCGGCACGAGCACGTGCAGCGCGGCCGGTGGTGCGGGCGGCGGCGGCGGGTACAACAGCGCGGGTTCGTCCGGGTTGGCAGGCGTGGGCGGCGCAACCGGAGGCGGCGGTGGCACCGCACCCACCGCCTGCATTACGGGGCCCGGAGGCCCGGGAGGCGCCGCGCAGGATGGCGCGTTGGGCACGGTGGGAACCGCAGGTGTCGCGGGATCCGGAGGCGTCGCGTTTTCGGGCGGCTGGTTGACGGCGTCGGGACTCTTGGGCGGCTCGGCATCGAACGGCGGCGGCGGAGGCGGAGGCGGCGGCGGTGGCGGAGGAAGCGGCGGATTCTGCAATGCCGATCGCGGAGGCGGAGGCGGTGGCGGCGGCGCAGGCGGATGCGCGGGCACGGCGGGCGGCGGAGGCCAGGGCGGCGGCGCATCGATCGGCATTCTCGCATTCGATTCGATCGGCGCGCAGGTCACGCGCAACTCGATCCAGGCGAACAGCGGCGCGGCGGGTGGCGCGGGCGGAAGCGGCGCTCTCGGCGGAGCCGGCGGGCAGGGAGCAAGCGGCGGTGCGGGAGCCGACGAAGCCGCAGCGGGCGGCAAGGGTGGCAACGGCGGCGGGGGCGGCCAAGGCGGCGCGGGAGGAGGGGGCGCCGGGGGACCGAGCTACGGCATCCTTTCCGCGGGAACCTCGCAGGTCTCGGTGGGCGGCAACGCGATCACGATCGGTACCGGCGGCACTGGCGGCGCGGGCGGCTCTCCCGCCGGCGCTTCGGGCTCCAATGGAAGCGCCGCGAGCGTGAGCGGCGCGACGAGCGCGGCGCAAATGTATTCGCTGACCGTGACGAAATCCGGCCTGGGCACGGTCGCTTCCGACATTGGCGGCATCCAATGCGGCTCGAGCTGCTCGGAGAGCTATGCGACGGGCACCATCGTCACCTTGACGGCGTCGGCGCCACCCGCCTCCACTTTCCTCGGCTGGAGCGGCGCGTGCAGTGGATCGGGCGCATGCACCGTCACCATGAACGCCGCGCAGGGCGTGGCGGCGACGTTCGCATCGCCGGGCTCCAATGCGTCGGACTTCAACGACGACGGCAAGAGCGACCTCCTGTGGCGCAACGCCTCCACGGGACAGGTCTACCGCATGTTCATGAACGGTTTCACCATCGTGAGTTCCGGAGTCGCGTATGGCGAGCCGAACACCGCGTGGAAGATCGTGGGCGACGCCGACTTCAACGGCGACGGAGTGACCGACCTCCTCTATCGCAACGACGCGACCGGCGAGATATACGTGATGCCGTTCAACGCGAGCGGATTCCCGACGCCCGGCGCCATCGTCGCGGCCGAGCCGAACAGCGCGTGGAAGATCGTGCATACGCCCGACCTCGACGGCGACGGCAAGGCCGACATCCTGTGGTGGAACGCCTCCACGGGCCAGGTCTACGCGATGCTCCTGAACGGCGCTTCGATCGCGTCGCAAGGCTTCGTCTACACCGAACCGAACACCGCGTGGAAGATCGCGGCCGTCGGGGACTTCGCGGGCAGCGGCAAGGCGAACCAGCTCGTGTGGCGCAACTCGACGACCGGCCAGGTGTACCTGATGACGGTGACTTTCTCGGGCGGCGTCTTCTCGCAGAGCGGCGCCATCATTTACCAGGAACCCAACACGGCGTGGCAGATCATCGGCGCCGCCGACTTCAACGGCGACGGCAAGTCCGACCTGCTGTGGCGCAACGCGGCCACGGGCCAGGTCTTCATCATGCTGATGAACGGAGCGTCGATCGCGAGCCAGGGCCTCGTGTATGCGGAACCGAACCTCGCCTGGAAGATCGTCGCGCAGGGCGACTACAACGGCGACGGCAAGGCCGACCTCTTGTGGAGGAATGATTCCACCGGCCAGGTCTACATGATGCTGATGAACGGTCTTTCCATCGCGTCGCAGGCCGTCGTCTACCAGGAACCCGACACCGCGTGGAAGCTGCTCGGGCCGTGGGAGTACGGTGTGGCCGCAGGCATAGTGGGGCCTTGACGTGAGCTGATCCATCCTCATGGTCCGGTTGGACTATCGAGCCTGGCCCTGAGGATGGCGGGTGCAACGCGATTTAGGGAATGGGTCGCGAATTCGAGGGTCCCATCACACTATGGGCAGACTCTCTTTCGCTGCAGCCGTGGTGGCGCTCGCGTCCCTCCATCTCGAGGCGGCGGCACAGGCCGACACGCGGGCCGTCCCCACTTATGAAGCGGTGGGGTTGTACTGGTCGAATCCCGGAGCGACCGCCCTTACGGGCTGCGAGGTCCAATACCGCGCGGTAAGCGAGACCACATGGCGGCAAGGACTCCCGATGTGGCTCGACTTGCGCAACAACGAGTGCCGCGGAAGCGTCGTCAATCTCGACGCGGGCACGGACTACCAGGTCGCGCTCAATCTTCCCGGTCAGCCCACGGCACGCACGCTTTCGTTTCGCACCTGGTCGACCCGGAAACCGGTGGCGAGGACCGTCGTCGTGCCGAGCGGCAGCGGCACGCTCAACATCACGCAGGGCGGCACCGCCGCCGGATACGTGGTGTACCAGGGCGCGCCCGGCGCGGTGCTAGACGCCAACAACGCCGCGCAATTCAACGTGAACGTGAACGCTTCGTACGTGATCGTCCGCGGCTTCCTGCTGAGGGGCGCGCAGCAGGACGCGATCCGCATCTCGCCAAACGTGAGCGACGTGGTGATCGAGGACAACGAGATCACCAACTGGGGCCGTTTGCGCACCGGCAGCTGGGGCGTGAACTTCGACTCCGGCGTCCGCGCGATCTGCCAGGCGCCCACCCTCGAGCGCGTGACCATCCAGCGCAACCGCATTCACGATCCGCGCTACGGAGCCAACAGCTGGTCCGACGGCCACCCCGAGGGGCCGCAGGCCGTGACGTTCAGCTATTGCGGCGGCAACCACGTGATACGCCACAACGAGATGTTCACCACGACCGGGCGCTATTTCAACGACATCATCGGCGGTGAGGACAATTTCTCCACCACGGGATTCCCCAACGCCGACAGCGACATCTACGGCAACGAGCTGTCGGGCGCGTGGGACGATGCCATCGAAGCCGAAGGCGGGGACAGGAACGTGCGCATCTGGGGCAACTACATCGACCAGACCGGCACCGGCATCGCGACGACGGTCGCCTCCATCGGCCCCGTGTACCTGTTCCGCAACGTCTATAACCGCAGCCGCATCCTGGAGAAGTCGGCTCCCGATCAGGATGACCGGCAAGTCATGTTCAAGGCGGGCTCGGACGCGACGCTCGGCGACGGGCGCCGCTACGTGTTCCACAACACGACGCTGCAGGCGCGGGATCCGCCGTCGACGTACGGCCTGGGCGCCGCGGGCGGGATCAGCGGCACCGGCTCAACGCAGCTCGTCAACAACACCGTCTCGCGCAACAACATCTTCCATAACTGGCGCAGCTGGACGGCGTTCTACGACGTGGGAGTGGGCAACGATTTCGCGAACGACCTCTTCAACGGCACGGCGGGCGCGCTCGACGTCGGCGGCATCATGGCCACGCCTATATACGCGCCGGGCAACGGCTGGATGAGCGAGTCGAGTGGTCTCTACGCTCTCGCGGCGGGCACCCCCGGCTACGACCAGGGAGCGCGCATTCCGAATTTCAACGACGTGTATGCGGATGCAGCGCCCGACATCGGCGCGGCTGAAGCCGGCCTGGGCCCGATGAGGTTCGGCCTCGCGGCCTCGCCGGGCCCATCGGTCGCGCCCGCAGGCGGGCTGCCCTCCGTGGCGCAGGACTTCAACGATGATGGCAGGAGCGACCTTCTCTACCGCAACGCGTCCACCGGGCAGGTCTACCGGATTTTCATGAACGGATTCGCCGTCGCCGGCGGCGCGATGGTATACAGCGAACCCAACACCGCCTGGAAAATCATGGGCGACGCCGACTTCAACGGCGATGGCGTCACGGACCTCCTCTATCGGAACGATTCGACCGGCCAGGTGTTCTTGCTGCCGTTCAACAACGGCGGCTTTCCCACATCCGGAGGCATCGTCGCGACTGAGCCCAACAGCGCGTGGAAGATCGTGCATACGCCCGACCTCGACGGCGATGGCAAGGCCGACATTCTTTGGTGGAACGCCTCCACGGGCCAGGTCTACGCGATGCTCATGAACGGCACGACGATCAGCGCGCAGGGCTTCGTCTACACCGAGCCCAACACCGCCTGGAAGATCGCCGCCGTGGGCGACTTCGCCGGCAGCGGCAAGGCGAACCAGCTCGTGTGGCGCAACGCGTCGACAGGGCAGGTCTATTTGATGACGGTGAGCTACTCGGGCGGCGCATTCACGCAGAGCGGCGCAATGATCTACCAGGAGCCGAACACCGCGTGGCATATCGTCGCCGCGGCCGACTTCAACGGCGATGGAAAGTCGGACCTCCTCTGGCGCAACGAGGTGACCGGGCAGACCTACATCATGCTCATGAACGGGACGGGCATCGCGAGCCAGGGCATGGTGTATACGGAGCCGAATCTCGCCTGGAAGATCGTCGCCCAGGGCGATTACAACGGCGACGGCAAGGCCGATCTTCTCTGGAGGAACGACACCACGGGGCAGATCTACATGATGCTCATGGATGGCCTCACGATCGCTTCGCAGGCGACCGTCTATTACGAACCCGACACCGCGTGGCGAGTCATGGGACCGTGGCAGTACGACCTGCAGAACCCCTGACGCGACAAGCCTGCGCCGCACGAGCGCGAACGTCGCGCCTGCCGCGGCGCCTTGGCATTAGGATAGCGGCATGCTCAGTGAAGAATTGCTGTCGAGATGCCTGCGCTGGGACGATGCCCGCGGCCTCGCCGGCGAAAGCCTGGAACTGGTGCCCGATGAGGCGCGGCCCGAGCGCGTTACGATGCAGGTAGCGCGCGTCGACTTACGCGCCGCGGATCCGCACATGATCCAGTTCTCCATGGTGTTGCTCGGCCCTGTCGAGCCCGTGATTGCGCAGCGGACCTATCGCCTGTGCCATGCGCGGCTCGGCGAGTACGCCCTGCTCGTCACCCCCATCGCTCGAGGCGCGCAAGGCACGCAATACGAGGCCTGCATCTCCCATGCCGTCTGAGCGGGACGACTGGCTCGTCTCCGGCCTTGCCCTGCGTGCCATCGGGCCTGCCGATGACGCCTTCCTGCGCGCGCTGTATCGCAGCGTCCGGGACCCGGAGCTCGCGCTCACCGCGTGGAGCGACGCCGAGAAGGACGCCTTTGCGAACCAGCAGTTCGAC
Organism: Burkholderiales bacterium; assembly: GCA_038244725.1. Lineage (GTDB taxonomy): Bacteria > Pseudomonadota > Gammaproteobacteria > Burkholderiales > Usitatibacteraceae > Usitatibacter. The sequence continues at coordinate 19,979 of JBBRTF010000047.1, read as the reverse complement.
CTGCAGGATCGCTGGTATCGCCAGCACTACGAGGGCGCGGAGCTGCTGGTGATCGAGCGTGAGGGCGCCGCCATCGGACGCATCTACATTTTCGAAAGCGAGAACGAGCTGCGCGTGATGGACATCGCGCTGGTGCCGGCGGCTCGCAATGCGGGGCTGGGAACGCTTCTCCTGCGCCACGTCCAGCAGCGCGCCGCCGCCAGGGCCGCGGCGGTCACGTTGCATGTCGAGCTCTTCAACCCGGCGCGCGCGCTCTATGCGCGGCTCGGTTTCCGCGAGGGCGAAGCCGAAGGCGTGTACTCGAGGATGCGCTGGGACCCGCCGCTCAAAGCCGGTTGAATACCGCTTCGACGACCTTTTCGCTGCCACCCGTCGGGCTCACGAAGAGAATGAAACGGCCCAGGCGTGGATGGCTCACTCGGTAACTCTCCTGCGCGAGCCCCGCACGCACATCGAAGCGCAGGCTGAACTGGCCTTCGCCCTCGACGCGGCGGCCCGCGTGCTGGAAGCCCTCGACCGAGCGCAGCGTCGCCACGCACTGCTCGAAGGCGCCTTTCTCGAAAACGAACTCGTCGCCGACGCACGGCACGAAGCTCGAGCGCTGCAGGCCTGCGGCACCCGTTGCGGCATGCGCCACTCGCGACGGGACGGCGGCCGTAGCAGCCAAAGCGGGCATTACTCCGGCCATCTGAAGGAAAGAGCGGCGATTCGAGCTCAAAGGCACGGCTCCCTGGAAGTGCGGATTATTACGATAGACTGCCCTGCGCGACTCGTCTAGTATCGTCTTCGAAAGTCGCCGCTCCACTTCCTGCAGGGAGCTTCCATGTCACAACCTTACGTGGGCGAGATCCGCGTCTTCGCGGGCAATTTCGCCCCCAGCGGATGGATGTTCTGCGAAGGCCAGCTCCTGGCCATCGCGCAAAACGACGTGCTGTTCCAACTCATCGGCACCACGTATGGGGGCGACGGGCAATCCACCTTTGCGCTTCCCGATCTTCGCGGGCGCCGTGCGCGCCACCAGGGGCAAGGCGTGGGACTGTCAAATACCTTCATCGGCGAGAGCAGCGGCGTGGAAGCCGTGACGCTGGGCGTTTCGCAAATGCCTTCGCACAACCACGTCGCGCGAGCCTCGGGCGGCGTAGGGCACATTTCGGAACCGGCGGGCGCCGCCCCCGCGGCGAACCGTGACTATCCGGCGTTCGACGCTGCGCCCGGCACTCCTTTCTCGAACGCGAGCATCACGCCGTCGGGCGGAAGCCAGCCGCATTCCAACGTGCCTCCGTTCCTTTGCGTGAGCTTCATCATTTCCCTATTCGGCATCTTTCCGTCGCCGAACTGACCATGTCGAGCCCCTTCCTCGCCGAGATCAGGATCATGTCTTTCAACTTCGCGCCCAGGGGTTGGGCGCTGTGCAATGGCCAGCTCCTGCCGATCAACCAGAACCAGGCGCTCTTCTCGTTGTTGGGCACGACCTACGGCGGCAATGGACAGACGACGTTCGCGTTGCCCGACCTGCGCAGCCGCGCTCCCCTTCATTTCGGGCAGGGGACTGGCCTTACTTTCCGCAACCTGGGAGAAACCGGGGGCGCGGAAACCCATACGCTGCAGTCTGCCGAGATGCCCGCCCACTCGCACCTCGTGAGCGTCTCGAATGCGCCGGGCGCGGCGACCACGCCCGCCGGCAATTTCTTCGCGGCGAATCGCGGCGGCTACTCGGATACGCCCTCCACAGCGCTTCACTCGGGCGCGGTCGGCGTAGCGGGCGGCTCGCAGGCGCACGCCAACCTTTCGCCGTATCTCACCTTGTCCTTCTGCATCGCGCTCCAGGGGATCTTCCCCTCGCGAAACTAGGAGCAGACATGTCCGACCAATTCGTCGCCGAGATCCGCATCTTCGGCTTCAACTTTCCACCGACCGGCTGGGCGCTGTGCAACGGTCAGATCCTTCCGATTTCGCAAAACACGGCGCTCTTCTCCCTCCTCGGGACGACCTACGGCGGCAACGGAACGACCAATTTCGCGCTGCCGAACCTGCAGAGCGTCTTTCCGACGCACCCCGGGCAAGGGCCGGGGCTGAGCTCCCGTTCCCTCGGTGAATTCGGCGGGAACGAAAACGTGACCCTTGCGTCGACACAAATGCCCGCGCATTCGCACACGCTCGTGGGCGGCACCACGGCGCCGCGCCAGGACGCGGCGGGCAACGCGCCGGGAGCTTCGCCGGCTCGCGCGTTCAATGCGGGCCCCGCGAGCTCGACGGCGATCGCGACGATGCTCGATCCTTCCGGCGGCGGCCAGGCACACGACAACATGGACCCGTTCCTCGCGCTGAACTTCTGCATCGCGCTGCAAGGCATTTTCCCGCCCCGCTCGTAGGCACCCGCCGAGATTCGTGGAGACCCGCATGCGCAGCTTCCGATTGATCCTGGCCGCCGTACTCGGCGCGAGTGCCGCGACCTGCGGGGCCGCCCCGCAAGCGAATTCACTCGTCGCGAAGACCCTTTCCGGCAGCGGCGATCGGTTCATCGAGCTCACGCGGCCCGCGCAGGGCAAGCGTTACGTCAACGTGAGTGCGGAACATACGATCGCCTATGGCGAGGACGCGATCGAGGTGCGTTCACGCGGCGCTGCGACTGGGACGATGCGCTACGAGTTCGCGGCGGCGCGGTCCGTGACGCCGATGGGGCTTGAGGACTCGGGCATCACCTACAACTTTCTCGTCGGCGAACGTTCGCGATGGGCGACGGGCCTGCACAGCTTTTCGAGGGTGACGTACCGCGGATTGTGGGCCGGCATCGACGCCACCTATTCGGGCGACCGGAGCGGCATCAAATATCACTTCGACGTCGCGCCGGGTGCGAAAGCGGCGAGCATTGTCTTCATCGTGCGCGGCGCGCGCGGGGCGCGCATCGCAATCGATGGCGCGGTTGAATGGGACGTCGGTGGAAAGATCCTGCGTGACGAGCGCCCCGTCGCCTTCCAGTCGACCAGCCGTGGCGATACGATCGTGCCGGTCACGTTCACGCTCGCCCGGATCGGCGACGACGTGTGGCGCCTCGGCTTCGACGTGGGTCGCCACGACGCTTCGCGCGCGCTGACGGTCGACCCGGCATGGACTGCTTTCGCCGGCCTCGTCGGCGGCAACGCCGCGGACCAGGTATTCGGCGTGGCCCGCGATGCGTCCGGAAATACGTTCGCATGCGGCGTTACGGCCTCGACAGGCATACCGGCCTCGTCGGGCGCCTTCGACGTGACGGCGAACGGCGCCGATGATGCGTTTCTGGTGAAGTTCAACGCAAGCGGCGCGCCGCAGTTCGTGACCTACCTGGGCGGCACCGGGTTCGACGTTTGCACGGGCATCGCGCTCAACGCGTCCGACGGGAGCATCTACCTCGCCGGGGGCACCACCTCGCCGGACTTCCCGTTGCTCGGTGCCGCGAACTCGGGCTTCCGCAAGGTGAAGGGAACCACCGACCGCGACGCGTTCGTCACGCATCTCAACGCATCCGGAAACGCGCTCGTCTATTCGGGCGTGATCGGAGGCGCGGGCGATGAGCAGGCCAACGCCATCGCCGTGGACGCAACCGGCCGCGCGTACGTCGCGGGATACACGAAATCCGCCGATTTTCCGATGGTGGCGGGCCCCGATGCCGTGCGTGGCGGAGTGATGGATGCATTCGTCGCGCGTGTAGGAGCGACCGGCGCCGCGCTCGAGTATTCGGGGCTCATCGGAGGCAACGGCGACGTCGACACGGCGCACGGCATCGCCGTCGCGAGCGATTTCTCCGCTTACGTGGTGGGCGAAACCGATTCCACCACCGCGCTGCCGTCGATGGCGGGCACCTTTCGCACCAACCCCGGAATCGGAAATCCCGACGGCTTCGTAGCGAAGGTGGGTCCTACGGGGACCTTGCAGCTGTTCACGATTCTCACCGGCGTGGCGACTGGCGCGCAGACGGGAATCGACCGCGCGCTCGGTGTCGCGATCGACAACGACGGCAGCGTGGTCGTGGTCGGCGAAACCGATTCGGGAAGCTTTCCCGCGAACAACGCGAACGTCCAGCAGGGAGCCGCAAGCGGCGTGCAGTCGGCGCCAACGGGAAATATGGACGCGTTCGTCGTGAAGCTCGCAGCCAACCTTTCCAGCGTTTTCTCCTATAGCTACCTGGGCGGCACGCACTTCGACTCGGCGGAGTCCGTAGCGGTCGATGGCAACGGCGATATTTACGTCGCCGGCACTTCGTCGAACCCGAGTCCGCCCAACGTTGCCTTGAACGGATTCCCGGTGGTGGCGACCCCGGGACTCGCGGTGTCGAACCTCGGCGCCCAGGACGGTTTCGTAGCGCGCATCCTCGGCACCTCGGCGCAATATGTCGGCCTTCTCGGCAGCTCCACTAACGACGCGATGCACGCGATCACGGTGAACTCCGATAGAGTGCTTGCGGTGGGAGGTGGAACGAACGCCCTCGGACCCGGCATCGCGAGCTCCACCACGGGTGCGCTCGCGGCCGCGGCGGCGTCGGTGAACGGCGTCGTGTTCCGCATCAATCCCTATGGCGCGGGGTCGATAATGAACCTCGCCAGCGGCTCGCCGCAATCCGCGAATGTGTACGCCGCTTTCGCCGCCGCGCTCAAGGTGAGAGTCACCGACGCTGATGGATTCGGCGTCCCGGGCGTGAGCGTTGCCTTTACCGCGCCGTCCTCGGGGCCTTCCGCCGCCCTCGTGACTTCTCCCGTCGTCACGGACGGCAACGGCTTCGCGCAGGTGGCTGCCACCGCGAATTCGATCGGCGGCGCTTACAGTGTCACGGCTACGGCAGGCGGCGTCTCGGGCGTCAACTTCGCGCTCACCAACAACAAGCTCAATCCCGCGGCAGTCGTCGGTTCGTCGCTGAATCCCTCGATTGCGGGCTCGAGCGTCACGTTCTCGATCGGAGTCTCCGGATCGGCCAGCACGCCCACTGGAACCGTAGATTTCCGCGATGGCGCCAGCTCCTTTCCCGGGTGCGCCTCGGTTGTGCTGGCTGCCGGCAGCGCATCTTGCGTGTCGCCCGCGCTCTCCGCGGGAAGCCATTCCATCACCGGCAATTATTCGGGGAACTCGACTTATAACGCGGTGGCATCCGCTGCCCTCACGCAAATCGTCAACACCCTCCACGTCCTGACCGACTTCAACGGCGATGGCAAGAGCGACATCCATTGGGCCAATACCTCCACTGGCGCCGTGTATCGCCAATTGATGAACGGCCCAACCATCACCAATGGCGCCATCGTCTACACGGAACCCAATCTCGCCTGGAAAATCGTCGCCGATGCCGACTTCAACGGCGATGGCATGACCGACCTCCTGTGGCGAAACGGCTCGACCGGCCAGGTCTTCCTTCAGCCTTTCAACGCGAGCGGCGTTCCGAGCGCCGGATCCCTCTTCTACACGGAGCCCAACGCGAACTGGCAGATCCTGCAGGCGCCCGATTTCGACGGCGACGGCAAGGCGGACATCCTCTGGTGGAACCAGTCCACCGGCCAGGTGTTCGGGATGCAGATGAACGGTGCCACGATCGGCGCCCAGGCCAACTTCTATACCGAGCCGAACACCAACTGGCGAATCGCGGCAGTGGGCGATTTCGCCGGCAGCGGCGCGCGCAACCAGATCCTGTGGCGAAATGCGGCGACGGGCCAGCTGTATCTCATGACGGTGAATCTCTCCGGCGGCGTTTTCACCCAGAGCGGTGTCATTGTCTACACGGAGCCCAATACGGCTTGGAAGGTCATCGCCGCGGCCGACTTCAACGGCGATGGCAAGACGGACATCCTCTATCGCAACGACAGCACCGGCCAGGTCTACATTCTCCTCATGAACGGGACATCGATCGCCGAACAGGGCCTGGTGTACACGGAGCCCAACCTCTCGTGGAAGATCGTCGCGGCAGGCGATTACAACGGCGACGGCAAGGCGGACCTGTTGTGGAGGAACGACGCCACGGGACAGGTCTACATGATGCTGATGAATGGCCTCGCGATCGCCTCGCAGGGGATCGTGTACACGGAGCCGGACGCGGCGTGGAGGATCCTGGGGCCCTACGAGTACGCTCGCTGAGCCTCCCGCGGAGCGAGCGCATCGAGGGACCATCGCCAGCCTGACCGCCAGGACATCCGTCGGGGAATGCGGAGAACGTCATAGAATGGATTCCACTCATCCCCGCTACGCGCAGAAGGCACGCGATGAAGCGCATCTCCCTTATCTTCCTATTGGTGCTCGCCGTGGCAGGAATTGGCGCCTATTTCTTGTCTGGAGATTCTGGTGAGGCCCCCCAACAAGCAACAACGGTCGTGACTAAGCCGGCGCTGCCGCTACCGGGCAACATCGCGCACCGTCGCATCGCATCCACGGACTTCAACGCCGACGGCAAAAGCGACATGCTATGGCGCAACCGGTCCTCGGGGCAGGTCAGCCTGATGCTGATGGATGGCTTTACGATCAAGGCCCAGGGCGTCGCGTATACCGAGCCCAATACGGCGTGGAAGATCGTCGCCGACGCCGACTTCAACGGCGACGGCGTGGCGGACCTTCTCTGGAGGAACGACGCGACCGGACAGATCTGCGTGATGATCCTGAACTCGAGCGGCCTGCCTACCGCCTGCCCGATCATTTACTCCGAGATAGATCCCAACTGGGAGATTGTGCAGACGCCCGACTTCGACGGCGACGGCAAGGCCGACATCCTCTGGCGCAATTCCGGCACTGGTCAGTTGTACGCCATGCTGATGGACGGCACGTCGATCGTTTCGGCGAGCCTCTTCCATACCGAGCCCGACACCGCGTGGAAGATCGTGGCCACCGGCGACTTCTCGGGCAGCGGCAAAAGGAACCAGCTACTCTGGCGGAATTCCACGACGGGCCAGGTGTACCTCATGACGGTGACCGTGACCGCGGGAGTCTTTTCGCAGGCGGGCGCGATGATCCACACCGAGCCCAATATCGCGTGGAAGATCGTCGGCGCGGCGGACTTCAACGGCGACGGCAAGACCGACATCCTGTGGAGGAACAGCTCCACCGGCGAGGTCTACATGATGCTCATGCACGGCGACGCGATCGTGAACCAGGGCCTCGTCTACACCGAAGCCAACCCCGCATGGAAGATCGTGTCCAACGGCGACTACGACGGCGACGGGCAAGCCGATCTGCTGTGGAGGAACGACGTCACGGGGCAGGTCTACATCATGCTCATGAATGGCCTATCCATCGCCTCACAGGAGATCGTCTACCAGGAGCCCGAGACTGCGTGGGAGCTGTTGGGGCCCGGGTACTACGGCCAGCGAGTGTTGGGGCGGGAAGCCTCGTCTCGCGCGCGACCGCCAAGCCGCTAGAATTGAGCGGTGCATATCGGCTTCGACATCTCGCAGACGGGCGCGGCGAAGGCTGGCTGCGGTTTTTTCCCACGCGCGCAGGCGGCTCGCTTCGATCGCGGTGCGAGCTGCACCGAGCTCTTGAACCTCTACCAGGAGGCCGCCGCGTCGCCCAAGCGATTCGCGGCCGTGGCGCGCTAGCGGATGCATTTCATCGAGGAACTGGCGAGCACGGAAAAGCTTCTGTGTCCCGATACGGGCACGCCCGTGCGCGCTCGCGATGGACGCTTGATCTCGGCGTCGGGGCGCGACTTGGGTTCCGTCGCGGGCCCGCTCGATTTCCTCAAGGGCCACCGCAAGACGCTCGACGTTTCGCAAGTTCCGGCCGCGGATGTCGAGCGCCTGCGTGCCCACCTCGAGCTTCCGGCCACACCCGAGGTCACGGCGCAGATCGCGGCCGCGATCGCGGCGACCGGCATCCGGTTCGACGACGCGCACCTCTCGGCGGAAGCCCGCATGCTAGCGGAGCGCTTTCGCATTCCCGAGTTCGCGCTCGGCGATGCGCCCGCGGCGAAGATCCCCACGACGATCGATCGCCTCGCCGCGTCGTTCGGGCGGGCCTTCTCGAAGGCGCCGCGGGCCGGCTACCGCATCGAGCACCTTTCCAACTCGATCGGCGAGCGCCTCAGCGCGGGCCAGGCGGTCTATCGCAGCGTGCGCGTGAGGAACGCCAGCGATGCGCCGTTGCAGATGGAGGGCGACGGGGCCGCGACGATCGAGACTCGGTGGACCGAAGCGGCGAGCGGCGCGATTGCAGAGACGGCAGCAACCTCCAACGCGATTCCCGTGGACATCGAGCCCGGCCGCGAGATCACGCTCATCCTTCGCGTTCGCGCGCCGGCGGCCTCCGGGCAGCACACGCTGCACGCGGGCCTCGCGATTTCGGGCAAGCCCGTGGAACCGCCCTTCCTCGCCGCCACCGTGGAAATCGTGCCCTGCGAGCTCCCCGTCTTCGAATACGAGTATTTCCCCACGCAGCTCGAGTACGGCGCCGACCACCATTTCGCCATGCTCGAAGCGGCGCAGTTCCTCGAGGCCCGGTACGGCGGGCAGCCCGTCTCGATGCTCGAGATCGGCGGCGGAGTGCATCCCACGGCGCACGCCCTCGCGCTGCGCGGGCACCGCGTCGTCTCTTCCGACATCAGCCATTCGGAGTCGATCCTCGGCTCGCTCCATTTCCGCCACAAGATGCCGCAGCTCGACGAGTCGCTCGCGTTCATCTCGTGCGAAGGAACCACGCTTCCCTTCGCGGGAGAGACTTTCGACGGCGTGATGCTCTTCGCGGCGTTCCATCATTTCGCGGACCCGATCGCGCTCCTGCACGAGATGCGGCGTGTCTCGCGACCCGGTGGGTTCGTGTTCCTCGGCTGCGAAAGCTGCGCACCCGACCCCGCCAACAAGCAGTACCGCGAGGAGCTGAGCCGCGGCATCAATGAGCAGACATGGACGCTCGCCGAATTCACGCAGTTCTTCCGCGCGGCGGGACTCAAGGTCGTGCGCGCCCGCGTCGATAGCAACTCCCTCAAGGTGGGGCTCGCATGGAGCTGAAGCCGTGAAGAGCGCGCTCATCACCGGCATCACCGGGCAGGACGGGTCGTTCCTCGCCGAGCTCCTCCTCGACAAGGGCTACAAGGTCTACGGCTTCGCGCGCCGCGACAGCTGGTTCCAGCCCAACAACGCGAGCCACCTCGCCGACAAAGTCGAGATCCTCTTCGGCGACATGGGCGAAGGCCTCGACATCGCCTCCGCCATCCAGAATTCGCAGCCCGACGAGATCTACAACCTCGCGTCGCAATCGCGGCCGGGCGAATCTTGGGCGCGCGCTCCCGAAACGCTGGTGATCAATGGCCTGGGCGCGATCCGGCTGTTCGAGGCGGTGCGCCACCACAGCCCGAAGTCGCGCGTCTACCACGCGTCGTCCTCGGAGATGTTCGGCCAGGCGCTGCATTCACCTCAGAACGAGCAGACTCCTTTCAACCCGGTGAATCCCTACGCGGCGACCAAGGTGTACGCGCACCAGATGGTGCGCATCTACCGCGGCAGCTACCAGCTCTTCATCGCGAGCGGGCTCCTCTTCAACCACGAGAGCGAGCGCCGGCCGCTGCATTTCCTCACGCAGAAAGTGGCATACGGAGCGGCGTGCGCGGCGCTCGGCATCACCGATTCCCCCGACATGAACGAGGCCGGGCGCCCGATCGTGCAAGAGGGCAAGCTCGCCCTCGGCAACCTCGAGATCGCGCGCGACTGGGGCTACGCCGGGGATTTCGTGCGCGCGATGTGGATGATGCTGCAGCGCGAGCGCCCCGACGACTACGTGATCGGCACCGGCAAGCTGCACACGCTGCGCGACCTCTGCGAGACCGCCTACCGCTCGGTCGGCAAGGACTGGCGCGAGAGCGTGGTAAGCGACCCCGCGCTGGTGCGCCCGCTCGAATCGGGGCAGCTCCTCGCCGATCCCACCAAGGCGCGCGAGGAGCTCGGCTGGGAGCCCACGGTCCACTTCGAGTCGATGGTCGGTAGAATGGTGGCCGCGCAACTGAAGCGATTGAAAGATTGATTTCACCGAGGCATAGATGAAGAAAGCTTTGATCACCGGGGTCACCGGCCAGGACGGCTCGTACCTCGCGGAAATGCTCCTCGAGAAGGGCTACGAGGTGCACGGCGTGAAGCGCCGCACGTCGCTCTTCAACACCGACCGCATCGACCACCTCTACCAGGATCCGCACGAGAAGAAGGTCCGCTTCTTCCTGCATCACGGCGACATGACGGACAGCTCGAGCCTCGTGCGCATCATCCAGCAGCTGCTGCCGGACGAGATCTACAACCTGGCGGCGCAGTCGCACGTCGCGGTGAGCTTCGAGGAGCCGGAGTACACGGCGAATTCCGATGCCCTCGGGGCGCTGCGCATCCTCGAGGCGATCCGCATCCTGGGACTCGAGAAGAAGACGCGCTTCTACCAGGCCTCCACTTCGGAGCTCTATGGCCTCGTGCAGGAAACGCCGCAGAAGGAGACCACGCCCTTCTATCCGCGCAGCCCCTATGCGGTGGCCAAGCTCTACGCGTACTGGATCACGGTGAATTACCGCGAGGCGTACGGCATCTATGCATGCAACGGCATCCTCTTCAACCACGAGAGCCCGGTGCGCGGCGAGACTTTCGTCACCCGCAAGATCACGCGGGCACTCGCGCGCATCAAGCTCGGACTGCAGGAGTGCCTCTACCTTGGCAACCTCGACGCCAAGCGCGACTGGGGCCACGCCAAGGATTACGTGGAAATGATGTGGCTCATGCTGCAGCAAAAGGAGGCCGAGGATTTCGTGATCGCGACCGGCGAGCAGTTCAGCGTGCGCCAGTTCGTGGAGACCGCCGCCGCCGAGATCGGCATCACCGTGGCGTGGAAGGGCGAGGGCGTGGACGAGAAGGGCTTCGACGCGAAGGGCAAGTGCATCGTCGCCGTCGACCCGCGCTACTTCCGCCCAACGGAGGTCGAGACGCTTCTCGGCGATCCCGGCAAGGCCAAGCGCAAGCTGGGCTGGGTGCCGAAGATCCGCTTCCCGGAGCTGGTCGCCGAGATGATGCGCGAGGACCTCAAGTCCGCCGAGCGCGACGAGCTCGTGAAGAAGCACGGATTCGCGACCTACGACCGCCACGAGTGAATAAGATCTACGTCGCGGGCCATCGCGGCATGGTGGGATCGGCGATCGTCCGCAAGCTTCGCGCGCGCGGCGCCCTCGACCTCGTCACGCGCAGCCACGAAGAGCTCGAGCTCACCGACCAGGCGGCGGTGCGCGCGTTCTTCGATGCCGAGCGCCCCGAGTGCGTGGTGCTCGCCGCGGCCAAGGTCGGCGGCATCCACGCCAACAATACCTACCCCGCGGAATTCATCTACGGCAACCTGATGGTGCAGGCGAACGTCGTGCACGAGGCTTGGAGGAGCGGCGTGAAGCGGCTCCTTTTCCTGGGCTCGAGCTGCATCTACCCGCGCCTCGCCCCGCAGCCGATGCGCGAGGAGGCGATCCTCACCGGCCCGCTGGAGCCCACCAACGAGCCTTACGCCGTCGCGAAGATCGCGGGCATCAAACTTTGCGAGTCGTACAACCGGCAGTACGGCACCGACTTTCGCAGCGTGATGCCGACCAACCTCTACGGGCCCGGCGACAACTACCATCCGCAGAATAGCCACGTGATCCCCGGCATGATCCGCCGCTTCCACGAGGCCAAGTCCTCGGGCGCGGCGTCGGTCGTGATCTGGGGCACAGGGAAGCCCAAGCGCGAGTTCCTGTTCGTGGACGACATGGCCGAGGCGAGCGTGCACGTGCTGGATCTCGACAAGGCGGCCTACGACGCGAACACGCAGCCCATGCTCTCGCACATCAATATCGGCACCGGCGAAGACATCAGCATCGGCGAGCTCGCGGCGCAGGTGGGAAAGGTGGTGGGATTCACCGGGCGCATCGACTACGACGCGACCAAGCCGGACGGCACGCCGAGGAAGCTCATGGACGTGAGCCGCCTGCGCGCGTTCGGCTGGAAGCCGCGGGTGGGCCTCGAGCAGGGCCTCGCCCTCGCCTATCGCGACTTCCTCGCCGGCGCGCGCCTTTGACGCCGTGCCCACGCCGCCGCTAGTCACCGTCGCGGTCCCATCGTTCAACCAGGGACGCTTCCTGGAGGCGGCGCTCCAATCGATCCTCGACCAGGGCCTGCCCATCGAGATCTTCGTCGCCGACGCGGGCTCGACCGACGCGACGCTCGAGGTGATCCGCCGCTTCGAGCCGCGCCTCGCGGGCTGGCGCAGCCATGCCGACGCGGGCCAGGCGGCGGCGATCAACGAGAGCGTCGCGCGCGGGTCCGCGCCGTTCGTGGCCTGGCTCAACAGCGATGACTGGCTCCTGCCGGGAGGCTTGCGGCGGCTCGTGGACGCGCTGGAGGCGAAGCCCGATGCGGCGATGGCCTATGGACGCGTCTGGAACCACGTGGAGCGCACCGGCGAGCGGCGGCGCAACCTCGAGGTGCGGCCCTTCAGCGAGCGCCTCATGGCGCAGCTCAACATCGTCTCCCAGCCCGCCACCCTTGTCCGGCGCGCGGCGTGGGATGCCGTGGGCGGCGTCGACGAGACGCTCCACATGGCCATGGACTACGACCTCTGGTGGAAGCTCTTCAAGCGCTTCGGCGCGCCGGCGTTCGTGGATGCCGAGATCGCGGTGAACCGGCGCCACGACGAGTCCAAGACCAGCACCCAGCGCCGCCTGCACTACCGCGAGGCGATGGCGGTGGTGCGCAAGCACCACGGCCGGGTGCCTCTCAAGTGGTGGCTCGCGCAGCCGCTGATGGTCTGGTACCGCGGCCTCATCGGCCGCTAGGGATCACGCCGCCTCGCGCTCGGTCTCGTAGGCCGACGCGGGCGTGCCGTCCTTCCACGGAAGGTCGACCTGGTACGGGCGCAGCAGGCAATCGTCGGGCAACGTCACGATCGGCGTGAAGTCCCGGTGCGCGATGTACTCGGGGCGCTTGAAGCGGCGGATGTGGTTGGAGACCGCGCACAGGCTGAGGTACACCGAGACGCGATTCCACGGCGAGAGGTTCGAGGTGGACGCGTGCACGAGGCAGCCGTGGAAGAGGATCATCGATCCCGGCGCTCCCTTGGGCGCGACGATGCCGCCCTTCTCCACGAGCCCCGCGATGGTGGCGTGGTCGAGGGTCCAGAGCGGATAGCTCGTCGTGCTCGTGTCGTGCCCCGCGGGGAGCGCGCCCTGCCTGTGGCTGCCGGGGATGAACATGAGCGGCCCGTTGAACTCGTTCACCTCGTCGAGGAAGATGGCGACGTTCATGGCGCGCGCTTCGGGCATGAGGTCGTCGTTCATCCACGTGCCGTAGTCCTGGTGCCACTGCCACACGTCGCCGTCGAAGGCCTGCTTGCCGTTCACCTTGAACTGGTGCATGTAGAGCGCCTCGCCGAAGATCTGCATCACCGGCTCGACCATGCGCGGGTGGCGCGCGAGCTTCGCGAAGGGCTCGCTGTACAGGTGCGCCGCGAAATTGGTGCGCACCGCTTCGCTGCCCTTCTCGCGCACGTTCTCCGGCCGGCGTTGCGCGTAGAGGTGGGGCACCTCGTCGGTGAGCGCCTTGATCTCGGCGGGCGTGAAGAGTCCCGGGAAAAAGAGGTAGCCGTCCTTGTCGAAGGCGGCGAGCTGCTCCGGCGTGAGCTTCATGGCGTCTCCTGGTCTTCGGCCTGTCCGGGGTCGAGCACCGTCTTCAGGACCGTTTCCATCTTACCCTCGCGCTCGCGGGTGACGAACCACCAGATGGCCCCCTTGCGGATGGAGACCCCGCCCTCCTCGCCCCTCATGAGGAGCGAGGCGACTTCGCCCAGCGTGGGCTGGTGGCCCACGAGAAGCACGTTGCCGGGACCCTCCGGCCAGCTCGCCTCGCGCAGCACGCGCTGCGGGTATGTCCCCGGCGCGAGGGCATCGCGCACCTCGAACTCGCGGCCGAGGGGCTCGACCGTCTGCAGCGTGCGGGTCGCGGGGCTCACCACGATGCGCCATTCGCCTTCCATGCGCGGCGCGAGCCAGCGCGCCATCTCGCGCGCCTGCTTGCGCCCGCGCTTGGTGAGGTTGCGCGCGAGGTCGCCGCGGCTGTCGGCGTCCTCGGCTTCGGCGTGGCGCCAGACAATGAGGTTCATGGCCTACTCCGGTCCTGGCGCGGGCACCGCGCGGCGGCGCCCGCGCGAGGTGAGCGTGATGCCGCCCAGGATGAGCGCGATGCCCGCGAGATGGAAGAGCCGGATGCGCTCGCCGAGGAAGATCCACGCGAGGAGGCTGCCGAAGACGGGCATGAGGTGCATGAAGATGCCGGCGACGTTCGAGCCCACCTCGGCGACCGCGCGGTTCCAGAAGACGTAGCCCACGAACGACGGAAAGATCGCGACGTAGGCCATGGCGGCGAGCGTCGCGGGACGCAGCTCCACGTGGCCGCCGAAGAAGATCATCTCGGCGAGGAAGAGCGGCAGCAGCAGGCAGATGCCCACGACGGAGCAGCAGGTGAGCATCGCGAGGCCGCCCACCCCCGCGGGCTTCATGCGCAGGAACACCGTGTACGCCGCCCAGAAGATCATGCCGGTGAGCACGATGAGGTCGCCCTTGTTGAGCGAGAAGCTCGCCAGCACCGAAGGATCGCCCCGCGTGAGGATCGCGAGCACGCCCGAGAGCGAGATCGCGACCCCGAGGGCCTGCAGCCGCGTGATGGTGTCGCGGTAGATGAGCCAACCCACGACGATGATCATGACGGGAACGGAGCTGTTGAGGATCACGCCGTTGGTGGCGGTGGTGTACTGGAGCCCCGCGTAGGCGAAGACGTTGTGCAGCCCCGTGCCCCAGAATCCCAGCCAGGCGATGAGCTTCCAGTGCCGCCGGATCTCGGGCCATTGGGCGCGGATCTGCCGCCACGCGAAGGGCAGCATGATCGCGAAAGCCCCGACCCAGCGGATGAACGTGAACGCGAGCGGCGAGACGTGCCCCGCGATGGCGCGGCCGATCACCCAGTTGACCGACCAGAAGAGGATCGTGAGGGTGAGGAGCAGATACGGAGACGCGTGGAACGTGGGAGCGCGGCCGGGCATCGAAGCGAGGCGTGGAGCGGGAAGCGCAATTATACGCAGGTGGTAACCTCCTCCTCGACGAGTCCCGGCACTTCCATGAGCGAAAATCTTCCCGCCCCCGCGCCGCTGCAAGCCGCCCGAGGATCGGCCTGGGCGCCGCTTCGCATTGCCACGTTCCGCATGCTCTGGCTCGTGTGGATGGCGTCGAACATCTGCGTGTGGATGAACGACGTGGCGGCGGCGTGGATGATGACTTCCCTCACCTCCTCGCCCACGCTCATCGCGATGGTGCAGACCGCCTCCGCGCTGCCGGTCTTCCTGCTGGGCCTTCCGAGCGGCGCCTTCGCCGACATCCTCGACCGGCGCCGCTACTTCATGGCCTCGCAGCTCTGGATCGCGACCACCGCCGCCGTGCTCTACGCCTTCGCGGTGGTGGGGCACCTCAGCGCGCCCAGCCTCCTCGTCCTCGTTTTCGCCAACGGCATCGGCATCGCGCTGCGCTGGCCGGTGTATTCGGCGATCCTTCCCGAGGTGGTGCCGCGCGCGCAGCTGGGCGAGGCGCTCGCGCTGAACGCGGTCGCGGTGAACACCTCGCGCGTCGTGGGACCGCTCCTCGCCGGCGCGATCATCGCGAGCTTCGGCACCGAGTACGTCTTCGCGGTGAACTTCGTGATCTCGATCGCCGCGGCCGTGGTGCTCTTCCGCTGGAAGCGCGAGACCAAGCCGTCGGTGCTTCCCGGCGAGCGCTTCATCGGCGCAATGCGCCTGGGCTTCCAGTTCGCGCGCGAATCGCGTCGGCTGCGCGATGCGCTGGTGCGCACGGCCGTGTTCTTCCTGCACTCGACCGCCATCTTCGCGCTGCTGCCGCTGGTGGCCAAGGGACTGGGCAGCGGGGGCGCGCAGACGTACACGATCCTGCTCTCGTCGCTCGGCCTGGGCGCCATCGCGCTGGGCACTCAGCTGCCGCGCTTCAGGGCGCGCTGGACACGCGACGACATCGTGCTCGGCGCCACCGTGGTGAACGCGCTCGGCATCGCCGCGCTCGCGTTCGCGCCGTCGATCTACTTCGCCGTCCCCGCGATGCTCGCCTCCGGCGCGGCGTGGATCCTGGTGGCCAATTCCATCAGCATCGCGGCGCAGCTGGCGCTTCCCGACTGGGTGCGCGCGCGCGGCATGGCGATCTTCCAGATGTCGATCATGGGCGGCGCGGCCTTCGGCGCGGCGATCTGGGGCAAGCTCGCCGACGTGACGAGCGTGCCCACGAGCCTCGCGGTGTGCGCCGCCAGCATGCTCGCGACGCTCGCGATCACGCGCGGGCGCACGCTCGAAGGCTCCGAGGACCACACGCCGACGCACCCGTGGCGGGAACCGGTGCCGGCGGTGCCCATGGACCTCAGGGAAGGGCCGGTGATGGTCACGATCGAATACCACATCGATCCGGCGCGGCGCGAGGAATTCGAGCAGGTGATGGCCGAGTCGCGCAGCAGCCGTCTGCGCGCGGGCGCGGTCTCGTGGGGGATCTTCGAGGACATCGAGAAGCCGGGGCGCTTCGTCGAGTACTTCGCGTGTGATACGTGGGCCGACTACCTGCGCCGCTTCGACCGCTTCACCGACGCGGACCTGAGGCTCCAGGAACGCCGCCACGCGCACCACATCGCCGAGGGCGTGCCGCGCATCTCGCGCTACGTCGCCCGCCACCCCGGCCGCTAGAAAGTCGTGTCAGGTACGCGTACCTGACACGACTTTCTCAGGTGACGGCGCGCAGGGTCTGCAGCGGCGGCGAGCTCACGGCGCGGCGAGTGCCGATGAGGCCCGCGATGGAGACTCCCGCCCCGCCGATGAGGATGCCCGCGAGCGGCAATCCCCAGTGGAAATCGTACGCGATGCCGAGCACGCGATCGGCGAGCACCATCGCGAGCGCCACCGCCCCCGCCGACGCGATGGTGCCGGCGAGGAGCCCGATCGCGAGGAACTCCGCGAGCTGCAGGATCGCGAGCTGGCGGCGGTCGGCGCCGAGCGTGCGCAGGATGGCGCCTTCGAAGACGCGCTCGTCCTGCGTCGAGCTGATCGCGGCGAAGAGCACCACGAGCCCCGCGGCGATCGCGAAGAGGAACACGAACTCCACCGCGCGCGACACCTGGTCGGTGATGCGCTGGAACTGCGCCATCAGCGCGGAGAGGTCGATCACGCTCACGTTGGGGAATCGGCGCACGAGATCCGTGATGACGTCGTCCCGGCCCGCGGGCAGGTGGAAGCTCGTGATCCAGCTCGCCGGATAGCTCTCGAGCAGGCTCGGGCTCGCGATCACGAAGAAGTTCGGCTTGAAGGAATCCCAGTCCACCTTGCGCAGGCTCGTCACCTTCGCGCGGAAGCGCGAGCCCGCGACATCGAAGGCGAGCTCGTCGCCCACCTTGATGCCGAGCGTCTTGGCGAGCCCCTCTTCCACGGAAAACTGCGGCTCCTTCGACTCCGGCGTCCAGAACTTTCCGGCGACGATCTTGTTGTCGGGCCGGTTGGAAGCCGCCCACGACAGGTTGAACTCGCGCTCCACCAGGCGCCGCGCGCGCTCGTCCTTGAAGCCTGCCGCGGAGACCTCGCGAGCGCCGATCTGCATGAGGCGCCCGCGCACCATCGGATAGAGGTCCGGCGTCGCGAGCCCGATGCCGGCGAAATACTTCTTCACGTCCGCGAGCTGGTCGGACTGGATGTTGATCGCGAAGCGGTTGGGCATGTCCGCCG
The DNA here is from genome assembly GCA_038244725.1 of Burkholderiales bacterium. GTDB lineage: Bacteria > Pseudomonadota > Gammaproteobacteria > Burkholderiales > Usitatibacteraceae > Usitatibacter. Next base: position 2,240 of record JBBRTF010000047.1, on the reverse strand, counting down.
GCATCGACTGCTGCCACTTCGTGATGAGCTCGGTGCGCACGAGGGTGAGCATGAGCATGGCCATGAGGCCCAGCCCGAGGGCCATGATCTGCACGAGGCTCGCACCCGTGCGCCGGCGCAGGTTGGCAAGCCCGTAGCGCCACGGCCCCGACGCGGCGCCTCGTAGCCGCGACACCAGGCGGATCATCCCGTAGCCGGCGAGCGCCGCCGCCGCGAGCGCCGCCGCGAAGCCGCCCACCGCGATCGCGCCGAGCTTCACGTCTCCGGCCTGCCACACGATGAGCGCGCTGATGGCGGCCAGTCCGAGCGCGAATGCGGCGGCGCTGAGCGGCTCGGCGGGCGCGAGGTCGCGGCGCAGCACGCGCAACGTCGAGACGTTGCGCAGCCTGAGGAGCGGCGGCAGCGTGAACCCCAGCAGCAGCACGAAGCCGATCACCGCGCCGCGCAGCGCCGGCATGAAGCCCGGCAGCGGCAGCGCGACGGTGAAGAACGAGGTGAGCCAATGGGCGAGCACTTCCTGGGCGCCGTATCCTGCGAGGCTTCCGAGCGCGCATGCGGCGAGCCCGAGCGCGGCGAACTGCCACGCGTGCACCTCGAAGATATCCGCCTGGGTCGCCCCGAGGCAGCGCATCATCGCCGCGGCGTCCACCTGGCGCTGGGAGAAGCGCCGCGCCGCGAGCGCCACCGCGACCGAGGCGAGCACCACCGAGAGAAGCGAGGCGAGGCCGAGGAAGCGTTGCGAGCGCTCGAGCGCGGTGCGCACCTCGCTCCGCGCGTCGCGCACGCCCTCGATGCGCTGGCCGCGGGCGAGCTTCGGCGCCATGTCGGCGCGATAGCGGCCGAGCGCCTCGTCTTCGCCGCCCAGCAGCAGGCGGTACACGACTCGGCTTCCCACCTGCATGAGGCCGGTCGCGTCGAGGTCGGATTCGTGCATCAGCACTCGCGGCGCGATGCCGAAATAATCGAGGACGCTATCGGGCTCGCGGCGGATGATGGCGGCGACGGCGAGCTTCACGCGTCCCACCTGCAACGTGTCGCCGACGGCGAGGCCCAGGCGGGCCGCGAGCGGCGCGCCGATCCACACCGTGCCCGGCCGCGGGCCGCCCGCCACCTCGTGCTCCGCGGGCCGCGCCGCGTCGCTCACGCGGATCTTCCCGCGCAGCGGGAACGCGTCGGAGACCGCCTTCACCTCGGCGAGATTCACGCCGCCCGCGGCCACCACCATGCTCGGAAAAGTGCGCGTCTGCGCGGTCGCGAGGCCGCGGCGGCGCGCGTCGTCGAAGAATTCCGGCGCGAGCGGCTTGTCGGCGATCACCGCGAGGTCCCCGCCGAGGAGCTCGTTCGCCTGGCGATCGAGGGCCGCCTGCACGCGATCCGCGAAGAACCCCACCGTCGTCACGCTCGCCACCGCGATGCAAAGCGCGAGCAGCAGCACGCGCAATTCTCCCGCGGACCAGTTCCGGCGCAGCATTCGCATCGCGATCGGCAGTCTTTTCATCTTGAAAGATCGAAGCCGTTGAACGCGTTACTGCAAGGCGGTCGCCGTGAGGACGCCCTGCGAAGTGGTGTTGTCGGTGATGTGGTTGTTGCCCAGAGTCCGGATGACCGAACCGGCACCGGACTGAAGCCACGCGTAGTAGTTGTTCGTGATCATGCTGTTGCTGACGGCGACCGAGTTCGAACCCACACCGGTGGTTTCGCTGTAGAGCGCAACGTTGGTGCCCTCGATCGTGCAGCGCGTCACGAAGACGCGTGCGACGGCGCCGGCGAGGGTGGTCCAGGCAAAAACGCCCGCCTGATTGCCCGTCGTGCCGGAAATGACCGAGTCGCTCACACTCGCCGTCGTGGTCGTCGCGGTGTTGCTATAGGCGAGGACTCCTCCGGACCCGTTCGCCAGCATTTGCGTCCCGGAAATCTCGGCGGCTGCGCCATTCGTCAATCGCACGGCGTACCCGCCGTTGTTCCTGATGATTGTGTGGGTGATCTTCAGCGATCCGGCTCCGGTAACGAACACCCCGCTGTCGGGCAGGTTGGCGATGAGGCTGTTCTCGATGGTGAGCGCGGACGCCCCCGTCATGTTGACCCCGTCGGTGCCGCCGGACGCAGGGAACGGAACCATCACCAGGTTTCGCAGCGAGATTGTGAGCCCCGAGGCGGTGATGCTCAAAGCCGGCCCCCCGAGGGCCACGACGCTGCCGACGTCTCCGTGTACCGCCAGGATCGACGCGTACTTGCCGATG
>JBBRTF010000046.1:0-37322 GCA_038244725.1 Burkholderiales bacterium | reverse complement strand
TCGCAATCGAAGAAGTTGTCAAGAACGCCAACGACGACACGCTTCGCGAACTGAACGATCTTCAACTGGCGTTTGTTGGCGGCGGAGCTGCCGACCCGATTTTCGCCTGACCTAGCCCACCTCAATCCGCCCCATTCAACTAAGGAGATAAGAAATGGACCACGCCGTGATGGAAATTGCCGCAATCGAAGAAGTTGTCAAGAACGCCAACGAAGACATGCTTCGCGAACTGAACGATCTTCAACTGGCGCTTGTTGGCGGCGGATCTGCCGACCCGATTTTTGCCTGACCTAGCCAACCCTCAATGCGAATGATTTAGGGAGATAACTATGGACCGCACCGCAATTGCAGTTGGACAAACTGAAGAGATAACGAACGAAACGTCTGACAACTCGCTTTGTGAACTCAGCGATCTTCAACTGGCGTTCGTGGGCGGCGGATGTGCCGACCCGATTTACCACTGAAATAGCGGCCCAATTTAAAGGAGGAACCATGGATCGCACCAATAGTGAAATAGCAGCGATTGAGGAAGCAGTGAAGGAAGCGAAGGACGTCGCGTTCTGCGAAGTGAACGATCTCAGTCTCGCATTTTCCGGAGGCGGAGCTGCCGACCCTATTTTTTTCTAGCTGCAATTCTAAAAGAAAGGAATTTCTAATGGATCACCCCGTGATTGATAAAGCCCTTGCAGACAACTTGAAAACTGAAGATCCCGTTTGTGAATTGAGTGATCTTCAACTAGCCCTTGTTGGCGGCGGATGTGCCGATCCCATTTATCACTAGCCGGTGTTAGCTCCCATTCCCTTGACCGAATTGAGTCGGGGCTCGACCCAGTAATTCGAGGCGCCTAATTGAACCGGAAACGGTTTCGCTCCTATGACTAACCAGTACGACGGCAATGGAAAGTTCGCTCAATGAGCGGCTAATTCTCCTTTCGAGCGCAACATCCATTTGATCGAATGCCTCGTCCAAGAATAAGAGCTGAGGAGCACGGTACAGCGAGCGAGCAAGTAACACTCGCTGTTTTTGCCCGCCCGAGAGTGCCGTCCCAAGACTGCCGACGATGGTGTTGTACTGCATCGGCATTGCCATGATCTCGTCATCGATCATCGCGGCCTTCGCGCACTTACGAACCGTATCGGGGTCGTGTTCCTCATCGAAAAAGCTAATATTGTCTTCTACCGTCCCGGCAAAGAGTTGGTCTTCCTGCATTACAGCCCCAACCCGTGCACGGTAGTGCCCAGGATCCCAATCAACAAGATTGCGACCATTCACCCGCACCTCCCCCTCGGTGGGCGGCAGTAACCCCAGCAGCACCTTGATCAGGGTCGTCTTCCCGCAACCGGAAGGCCCCACGATCGCAATGGTCTCCCCCGGCGAAACTACTAGGTCCACGCCCCGGAAGACGAATCCCTCGGGCCCGTAGGCAAAGCCCAGCCCCTTCGTTTCGATGGTGAGCGGCCCCGTCGCGCCTTCCCCAGGCAGCGCGGGCTTGTGCGTCTCGGGCTCGGCCAGCGCGATGTCGGCGATCCTCTCGGCGTGGAGATCGAGCATGCGGAACTCGTTCCACTTGTCCACCAGGTTGATCACACGCGTGAGGAAGAGGAGCTTGAAGCCGATGAAGGCGTAGAGCATCCCCACCGTGAACTTGCCGTCCATCACGAGGAGGGCGGCGAGCCAGATCACCACCACGTTCTCGAGGCCGAAGATGAGCGCGTTGGCCGAGCGCTGCAGGATCCCCACGTTCTGCACGCGCACGCCGGCGTTGGTCTGGTCCACCACCAGGTTCTGGTAGGCCGAGCGCCGCTCGCTCTCGCGCAGGTTCAGCTTGATCGCCATCATCCCGCGCAGCGTCTCGATGAAGTGCGTGCCCGATCGAGCCTCGTGCGCGAGCTGCTCGTCGGTCGCGTAGCGCTGCGGGTAGTAAAACATCCAGCGCGCGATGGCGTAGATGAGCGCGGCGCCCAGCACCACGGCGGTGAGCATGAGGCTGTAGTAGCCCATCACGAACACGGTGAGGACCACCATCACGCCATCCACCGCGGTCTCCACGAACGTAGTCGTGAGCGTGCGCTGGATCGCGTCCACGCTCCTGAACTTGGAGACGATGTCGCCGATGTTCCTCTTCTCGAACCACGCGAGCGGCAGCCTCAGCATGTGGTTGAAGAGGGTGGTCAGCAGCTTCAGGTTGATGTTGGTGCTGAGGTAGACGCCCACCCACGCGCGCACCCCCGTCACCGCCACCTGGATCACCACCAGCGTCCCGAAGGCGATTCCGAGCACGGTCAGAAGATCGCGGTCGCGCCCGACCAGCACGCGGTCGACCACGAGCTGCAGGAAGAACGGCATCGCGATCGCGAACACCTCGAGCGCGAAGGAGAGCACCACGATCTGCGCGATCGTCCCCTTCAACCCGGAGGCCGCGCCCAGGAGCTGCCACGACTTGATCTTCTCGCGCTCGTCCTTCTTCTGGAATCCGGTGGTGGGCGTGAACTCCATCGCCACGCCGGTGAAGTGCCGCGAAGCCTCGTCCAGCGTGAGGACTCTCTTGCCGCGCGCCGGGTCGTGCACGGTGATCTTGCGGCCGGCCACCTTCACGAGGACCACGAAGTGGTTCATGTCCCAGTGCAGCACGGCGGGGAGCCTCAACTTGCCGAGCGAATCGAGCGGCACCTGCACGCCGCGCGCCGTCATGCCCATGGTCTCGGCGATCTGCGCCACGTTCTTGAGCGTGATGCCCTTCAACGACGGCGAGAGGCGCACGCGCATCGAGGAAAGGTCGGTGCGATGCCCGTGGAAGGAGGCGACCATCGCGAGGCACGCGATGCCGCACTCGGGAGCCTCGCTTTGCAGGATGACGGGAACGCGCGGCGAGAGGAGCTCGGAGATGAATCCCATCTAGACGCGGCTCTTCAGTTGCATCACCGGCTCGAAGATCCACTCGAGGAGCGTGCGCTTCTCGAGGAGGAGGTCGGCGTTCACCAGCATCCCGGGACGCAGCGCGAATTCCTGCCCCAGAGCGGTCACGTTCTGGCGCTCCATCTTCACGTCGACGCGATACACGGGTTCCTTCGCGGAGAGCGGCCCGACGCGCTCGCCCTGCGTCCACACGTTGCGGCCGATATCGGTCACGCGTCCGGGGTATTGGCCGAAGCGCTCGTAGGGAAAGGCTTCGTAGCGCAGCACCACTTCCTGCCCGGGCTTCACGAAGCCGATCGCGCGCGTGGGCACGAGGAGCTCCACGTGCATCCCGCTTCCCTTCGGCACGACGGTGGCGAGCGGTGAATCCGCCGCGGTCGACTGCCCCTGGTTCACCGCGATGTTGGTGACGACCCCCGTCATCGGCGCGCGGATCACGGTCTCGCGCTTCGATTCGTTCTGCGCCATGCCTTCCTGCAATTCGCTGATCTGGCGCGACACCTGCTCGACCTGCGCGCGCGAACGCAACTGGATCGAGGGCTCTTCCATGCGCGCGGAGGCGAGGTCGCGCTCCACCTGCCCGCGCTGGCGGCGCAGCGCCTGCTGCTTGATCTCCTGGTCGGTCACCTCGTCCTGCTTCTGCTTCACCAGCGCCTCGGAGACGAACTTCTTCTCCCCGGCGAGGCCGTGATAGCGCTCGAGCTGGTCGCGCGCGCTCTTGATGCGCACCTCCTGCAGCTTCATCTCGCGGTCGATCTGCGTGAGCTCGGTGTCCAGGTCGCGCATGCGCCGGCGGATCTGCTCCACCTGCTGCACGCCCAGCTCGCGCCATTGTCCCTGCTCCTTCTCGAGGATGAGCCGGCGGTTCTGCATCTCGGCGGCCACCGCCTCGCTCGTGGTGCCGCCGCTGCCGGTGCCGCGGTCGAGCGAGACCTTCGCCATGGGGTCGCCCGCCTTCACCTCGTCGCCTTCCTTGATGAGGAGCTCGGTGATGCGCCCGGAGTCGGGCACGAGCACGCGCGCGGCGCCGGTATCGAGCGCGAGGTAGCCCTCGACGCGCTCGCGCCGCGTGTACTGGCCCCAGATGGACACGGCGATCAGCAGGAACGCGATGCCGGCGGCGAGCAGCGTGAACACCCAGCCGGGCACGGGACGCGCGATGGTCGCCTCGCCGAGAAACTTCTCTCTCTGGGCGTCGATCGCCTCTTGTCGGAATAGTTGGCGGGCCATGTCTCGGTGCGATTGTAAATCAGCGGCACCCTCGCGCGCGCCTCCCACTACAATCGAGCCGATGGAACCGCGCCAATACCCGCTCGAGCCGCTCTTCGGACGCATCCTCTCGCCCTTCGAGGCGTTCCTGCGACGCACCACCGCGGGCGGCATCGTCCTCATCGCCGCCACCGCCGTGGCGCTCGCGCTGGCGGCGTGGCTGGGCGGGGATCGCGTCGAGCATTTCTGGGAATCGCCGTTCACGCTCACGGGCTCGCGCTTCGTCCTCGACCTCACGCTCCACCATTGGGTGAACGACGGCCTCATGGCGCTCTTCTTCCTGCTGGTGGGCCTGGAGCTGAAGCGCGAGATCCTGGTGGGCGAGCTCGCCACGCTGCGCGACGCGGCGCTCCCGGTGGTGGCGGCGGCGGCGGGCATGGTCTTTCCCGCGCTCATCTATTGGGCCTTCAACCGCGGCACGCCCGCCATCGCCGGGTGGGGAATCCCGATGGCGACCGACATCGCCTTCGCGGTGGGGATCCTCGTGCTCCTCGCCTGGCGCGTGCCACGCAACCTCGTGATCTTCCTCACCGCGCTCGCCATCGCAGACGACCTCGGCGCGGTCCTGGTGATCGCGATCTTCTACACGCACGGCATCGAGGTCCGCGCCCTGCATGCCGCCGCCGCGCTCTTCGTGCTCCTCATGATCTTCAACCGCGGAGGCGTGCGCCATCCGCTGCCCTATGCGCTGGTGGGCGTGATCCTCTGGTACGTGGTCCTCATCTCCGGGGTGCACGCGACGCTCGCCGGCATCCTCCTCGCGATCGCCATCCCGGCACGCGCGGCCTTCACGCCCGAGCAGTTCGAGCAGCGCATCGAGGAGCTGCATGGCGCCTTTCGCGACGATCGACTCGATGAGGACACTTCCGACGACCCGCTGGGCAACGGGCGCATGGCCTCGATCGCGGAGTCCATGGAGCAGGCGGCGACCGCGGTGCAAAGCCCGCTGCAGCGAATGGAGCACGCCCTCACGCCGTGGGTCACCTTCCTCGTGATCCCGGTCTTCGCGCTCGCCAACGCGGGCATCGACCTCACCGCGGTGCGCTGGTCCGAAGCGTTGAGCGGCCGCGTGACGATCGGCATCGTCGCCGGGCTCGTGCTGGGCAAGTTCGTGGGCATCGCGTTGTCGAGCTGGCTCGCGGTGCGCGCCGGATTCGCGCGGCTGCCCGCAGGCGTCGAATGGCGCCACCTCCTGGGCGCGGCATGGCTGGCGGGCATCGGCTTCACGATGTCGCTTTTCATCGCCCAGCTCGCCTTCGACGATCCGGCGCGCGTCGAGGAGGCCAAGCTCGGCATCCTCGTCGCTTCATGCCTTTCGGCGGTGATCGGGCTCGCGTGGTTATGGATCGCGGGACGAGGCCGTGCGCAGCCTCAGGCGAAACCCGGCTCGTAAGACATCCCGCACAGGCCTGTGGCTCGGGGGCGAGAGGTTGCGCTCCCCGGACCATTGAACACAACCATGTGCCCGGGCGATGCTCGGAGGTATATGGAAAGAAAACGCCGCTGGGCTGACCGCCGCAAGATTTCCGCGCTCGATCCCCGGGAAGTGCACTACTGGTCCAAGTTCCTCGGGGTGGAAGAGCAAGACATCCTCGTCGCCGTCGACAAGGTCGGACCGGGCGTGGAGAGCGTGCGCCAGTACCTCGATACGAGCGGGCCGGTGCGCTGGAACATCTCGGCCGGGCGCGATGAAAGAAGGAGGGTTGCGGGCCGCATGCGATAGGTGATAATGTTATCACCATCCATGGAAGCCCCGCTCACGCCCCGGCAGGCCGAGATCCTCGAGGTCATCCGCGACCATATCGCCGAGCATCGCCGTCCGCCTTCGCAGCCGGAGCTCGCGAAAGCCCTGGGCCTCGCCTCGACCAACGGCGTCTTCAAGCACCTCGCGGCGCTCGAGAGAAAGGGCGCCATCGAGCTCTCGCCGGGCCTGGCTCGCGGAATCCGCGTGAAGGAAGAGGAGGGGCTCCCGCTGGTGGGGCGGGTGGCTGCGGGCAGCCCCATCATGGCGATCGAGAACATGCTCGGGCGCTATCCCGTCGATCCCGACCTTTTCAACCCGCGTGCGGATTACCTTCTTCAGGTCCGCGGCCTCAGCATGAAGGACGAAGGCATCCTCGACGGCGACTGGCTCGTGGTCCATCGCACCACCGCGGCGAGGAGCGGGCAGCTCGTGGTCGCACGCATCGGCGACGACGTCACCGTCAAGCGCCTGAAGATGCGCGGCCACAAGGCGGAGCTCATTCCCGCCAACAGCGATTTCAAGACGCTCTTCCTCGACCTTCACCACGACAAGCTCCACATCGAAGGCATCGCCGTGGGCGTGATCCGCAACCTGCACGCGCGCGCATGAAGGCCTCGATCGCCGATCTCGCCAGGCTCCCCGGCGTGTGGCGCGGCGCAGAGATGGAGAAGGCCTGCCATGCGGTCGTCGCCACGGGGCATGAGCGGCTCGATCGCGAGCTGCCCGGCGGCGGCTGGCCCACGGGCACGCTCTCCGAGGTGCTGCACGACGGCGTGGGCATCGGCGAGGTCGCGTTCCTCGCCGGCGCCATCGCGCGCGCGAGCGAAGGCGATCGCATGATCGCGTGGATCAATCCTCCGTACCTTCCCTATGCGCCCGCGCTCGCGCAGGCCGGGATCGCGCTCGAGCGCTGCCTCGTCGTTCGCCCCGCCAACAAGGAAGACGCATTGTGGGCCGCCGAGCAGTCGCTTCGCTCCGGGGCTTGCGGCGCGGTGCTCTTCTGGCTCGCGCAGGACGAATACGCGTGGCTGCGCCGGTTGCAGATGGCGGCTGAAGCGGGCCGCTCCATGGCGGTGTATTACCGTTCGACGTCGGCCGAGCGCCTTTCCACGCCGGCGCACTTGCGCGTGGTGCTCGAGCGCGCCGCGGGCTCCCTCCAGGTTCGCATTCCCAAGCGGCGCGGTCCGCCGCTGCTTTCACCGATCGCGCTGGGTTCCATGACTTCGCGGAAATTTCCCTCGTCCCGTGGGGAGGCCGTGTTCATCCCCACGCTCGTTCGCACCCAGCGCCCCCAAGCCGTCGCTTGAGGTTGCACCGCCGTGCTCTGGGTCGCGCTCGAGTTGCCCTCATTGCCGCTGCAGATCGTGGAGCGCGCCGGTGTTTGCGCCGAGCCGCTGGTGATCGCCGAAGGCCCCACGCAGCGCCCCATCGTCGCTTGCGCCAACGAAGCCGCGCGGCGCGCCGGCATTCGCGAAGGCCAACCGGTGGCCGCGGCAAAGGCGCTCGCCACGCGGCTGCGCACGGTCGCGCGCGATTTGGCCTGCGAGCGCGAAACGCTCGAGCGGCTCGCCGCATGGGCCGGGCAATTCACGCCCATGTCGTGCATCGACGGCCAGGGCATCGCGCTCGAGGTGGGCGCGTGCCTGCGGCTCTTCGACGGCCACGCGAAGCTCACGCGCGCGGTGAAGCGCGGCGTGCGCGATCTGGGCCTGCACGCGGCGGTGGGCATCGCGCCCACGCCTCTCGCGGCACGGCTCATCGCGCGCGCCGAGGCGCACGGCCTGCAGGTGCGAAGCTGCCTTGCGCCGGCCGATCTTCGCGAGCGCCTCTCGCACCTGCCGCTCTTCCTACTCGACTGGCCGGAAAAGACGCTCGCGCGCCTTTCGGATCTCGGCGTGCTTCGCTTGCGCGACATCCTCGAGCTTCCCGCCGAGGGCGTCGCGCGGCGCTTCGGTCCCGAGATCGTCGCCTCGATCGGCCGCCTCATGGGCACCCTCGCGGATCCACGCGTACCCCATGCGCCTGCGCCGCGATTTCGCTCGCGCCTCGAGCTGCCCGCGGAGGCCGAGGGCGTGGAGGCGTTGCTCTTTCCATTGAAGCGTCTCCTCGCGGAATTCGAAGGCACGATGCGCGCGCGCGGCGCCGGCGTGCAGCGCCTCCTTATCGTCCTTGAGCACGGTCGCAAGGCGCACACGCGCATGCCGCTCGACTTCTCCTCACCCGAGCGCGAGGCCGACTTCATCCTCGCCATCGCGCGCGAGAAGCTGGGCCGCCTCGCATTGCCGGCGCCCACGCTCGCCCTCGATCTTCGCGCGGAGGCGCTCCTCGCCTACGCGCCGCGCGAAGCGACGTGGCTTCCCGGCGCCAAGGAGCAAGCCCTCGATCGCGGCCGCCTCCTCGAGCGCCTCGCCGCGCGCCTGGGCGGCGATCGCGTCTTCGGCATCGCCATCGCCGGCGACCACCGCCCCGAACGCGACTGGAAAATAACCGGGGACAGACCTCGGTTATTTACAGGCGATAACCGAGGTCTGTCCCCGGTTATCGGGTGGCGGCCGACGTGGTTGCTCAATCGCCCGCAGAAGCTCATCACGCGCGATGGCGAGCCTTGCTGCCAGGGCGAGCTCATCCTCGTGGCGGGACCGGAGCGCATCGAGGCGGGATGGTGGGACGGAGAAGAGGTGAGCCGTGATTACTACATGGCGGCGAACCCGCGCGGCGAGACGTTCTGGATCTACCGCGAGCATCGTGGCGCGCAAGCGTGGTTCATGCACGGAGTGTTCGCGTGATCCCCGGCTACGCCGAGCTCCACTGTCTCACCAACTACAGCTTCCTGCGCGGCGCGTCGGATCCGGAGGAGCTCGTGCATCGCGCGGTGGAGCTCGGCTACCGGGCGCTCGCCATCACGGACGAATGCTCGGTCGCGGGCGTCGTGCGCGCGCACGTCGCCGCGAAGGAGGTGAACCTCAAGCTCGTCATCGGCTCCGAATTCACGCTGGCCGACGGCATGAAGCTCGTTCTCCTCGTGGCCTCCATCGCCGGCTACGAAACGCTCTGCGAGCTCATCACCAGGGCGCGCCGCGCCGCCCCCAAGGGCGAGTACCGCCTCGAACGCGGGGACATGCCCTTGGCGCCCGCGGGCCTGCAAGCCTTGTGGATCCCGCCGCCGAAAGTCGTACCTGACACGACTTTCCAGACGCAATGGGTCGCCGGCAATTTTCCGGGCAACGCGTGGATCGCGGTGGAGCTCGATCGCAGCGCGGACGACGCGGCGCGCATCGAGGAGCTCGAGGCGATCGGCGCAAGGCTCGGCCTCACGTGCGTCGCCGCGGGCGACGTGCACATGCACGCGCGAGCGCGAAAGAAGCTGCAGGACGTGATGACGGCAATCCGCCAGCGCACGCCCCTCGCCGAGATCGGCCGCAAGCTGCACCCGAACGCGGAGCGTTACCTGCGCTCCATCGGCAGGCTTTCCGCGATCCATCCGGCGCGCCTCCTCGCCACCACGCTCGACCTCGCGGCGCGCTGCACTTTCTCGCTGGACGAGATCCGCTACGAGTATCCCGAGGAGCTGGTGCCCGCGGGGGAAACTCCCGCCACGCACCTGCGAGCGCTCACGATGAAGGGCCTCGGGCGCCGCTATCCGCATGGAGCGCCGGCGAGCGTCGTGAAAACCGTGGATCACGAGCTGAAGCTCATCGCCGAGCTCGCCTACGAGCCCTTCTTCCTCACCGTGAACGACATCGTGGAATTCGCGCGCGGCGAGAAGATCCTCTGCCAGGGGCGCGGCTCGGCGGCCAACTCCGCGGTCTGCTATTGCCTGGGCATCACGGAAGTCGATCCCGCGAGGATGTCGGTCCTCTTCGAGCGCTTCATCTCGAAGGAGAGGAACGAGCCGCCCGACATCGACGTGGACTTCGAGCACCAGCGCCGCGAGGAGGTGATCCAGTACATCTACCGGAAATACGGACGCGAGCGCGCCGCCCTCACCGCCGTCGTCATCACCTATCAACCGCGCAGCGCCATGAAGGACGTCGGCAAGGCGCTCGGGCTCTCGCTCGACCAGGTGGAGCTCTTGTCGAAGTCGATGTCGTGGTGGGACGACCGCGAGGCGATGAAGAAGCGCCTCGTCGAGGCCGGCTTCGACCTCGGCAACCGCGTGATCCGCGACGTGATCGACCTCACGCAGCAGCTCATCGGCTTTCCGCGCCACCTGTCGCAGCATCCCGGCGGCTTCGTGATCGACAACCGCAGGCTCTCGCGCCTTGTTCCCATCGAGAACGCCTCGATGCCGGAGCGCACCGTCATCCAGTGGGACAAGGACGATCTCGACGCCATGGGGCTCCTCAAGGTCGACGTGCTCGGGCTCGGGATGCTCTCCTGCATCCGGCGCGCGTTGAACCTGGTCGGCAGGACCATGCAGGAAATTCCCGCCGAGGATCCCGCCGTCTACGAGATGGTGCAGCGCGCCGACACCATCGGCGTCTTCCAGATCGAGTCGCGCGCGCAGATGTCGATGCTGCCGCGCCTTAAGCCCGCCTGCTTCTACGACCTCGTGATCGAGGTGGCGATCGTTCGACCGGGGCCCATCATGGGCGGCATGGTGCATCCCTATCTTCGCCGGCGCGAAGGCAAGGAGCCCGTCACCTACGCGAACGCGGAGGTGAGGAAGATCCTCGAGCGCACCCTGGGCGTGTCGATCTTCCAGGAGCAGGTGATGCAGCTCGCGGTGGTCGCCGCGGGCTTTACGCCCGGCGAAGCCGACCAGCTGCGTCGCGCCATGGCGTCGTGGAGGAGGCGAGGGGGCATCGAGCCCTTCCGCGAGAAGCTGGTGGACGGCATGCTCGCGCGCGGCTATGCGAAGGAGTACGCCGAGCAGATCTACCAGCAGATCCAGGGCTTCGGCGAGTACGGCTTTCCCGAATCGCACGCGGCGAGCTTCGCGCTGCTGGTGTACGTGTCGTGCTGGCTGAAGCGCCACGAGCCCGCGGCCTTCGCGTGCGCGCTCCTCAACAGCCAGCCGCTCGGCTTCTATTCGACTTCCGCGATCGTGCAGGACGCGAAGCGCCACGGCGTCGAGGTGCTTCCCGCGGATGTGCAACTGAGCGATGTCGATAGCAAGCTGGAAGCTCTTCATTCCCGCGGAGGCGGGGATCCAGTCCGGCCCGCCTTGCGACTGGGCCTTGGCCTCATCAATGGACTTAAAGTAAATTCTTTGGAAATGCTTGTAGTAGCCAGAAAACAAAGAATCTTTATATCAACTGAAGACCTCGCGCGGAGGGGCGGCCTGGACCGCGGCGACCTGAGTGCCCTGGCGGCCGCCGACGCCCTGTCGAGTCTCTCGGGCCATCGCCGTGCTGCCCTGTGGGAGACGCTCGCCGTCGATGAGGTCACGCGCCTGGAGCTTCTCGCGGTTGCGGTCGAGGCGCCGCCCCTCACGCCGCCGACGGAGGGCGACGACATCGTCGGCGACTACGCGAGCATGGGCCTTACGTTGCGCCGCCATCCGCTCGCCTTGCTGCGCGAGAGCCTGAAGAAGCGCCGCATCCACACGGCCACAGAGGTCGCGCAATCGCGCCACGGCCAGTTCATCCGCGCCGCCGGCATCGTCACTTGCCGCCAGCGTCCCGCCACCGCGAGCGGCGTGATCTTCGTGACGCTCGAGGACGAAAGCGGCTACGTGAACGTGATCGTCTGGAACGATCTCGCCGACCGCCAGAGGAAGGAGCTCATCGGATCGCGCCTGCTTGCGGTGAGCGGAGAGGTGCAGCGCGAAGGGCTCGTCGTGCACATCCTCGCGCGCCGCCTGGAGGACCTGAGCCCCTTGCTGGGACGCCTCGCCACTTCGAGTCACGATTTCCACTGATGAGGCGATCGAGCGGGCGGCACGCGCGTGCTACTGTCGGCTCGACCTTCAACGAGCCACGGGAAACATGCGCGGTGACTCCAAATCGAGCCACGCGCTCGCCGACGCGGGCATGATCGACGTGCATTCGCCCCGCAACTGAGCGAGTAATGGCAAACCTGAACGCATTGCTGTCCCGTCGCTCGCTGTATTGGGCGGCCTGCGGTTTGCTGATCGCGAGCGCTTTCGTGCCGGCCCCCTCCAGCCTGTTTCCGGTGGATGCCGCGGGACTTTCGGGCGTCAAGATTCTTGGCGAGGATCTCCTGGGCGGAGGGGGCGGAGCTTCCTGGCGATGGGTCGTCGGCACGGTAGTTCACTGGAGCCGGGCCCAACCCGGTGCCGCTGCCGCCCTTGGATTCGCTCAGGAAGCAGTCCTCACGCTGGCCTTCTTCGCCAATATCGCGTTCCTTTTCTGTGGAGTCCTGCGCGATTCGCGGCGAGTATCGCTCGCTTGCAGGATCTTCCTGGTCGCTTCGGTCGGTATCGGCGCAAGCGTTGCGGTGTGCTTTCCGGTCTTCGCTCGCCTGCCCGCCTACTGGCTGTGGCTCGCGTCGCTCGCCGTGCTGGCATGGGCCTTCATCTCTTTCGACGGCATCGGGACGTCGGCGTTGGCCTCTGTCGCCAAGCGGACGCAATCGGAAACCGGCGATATGCCGCTGGTGGTCTGGATGTGGCTGGGGTTCGCCTGCTTCTGGCTGGCGATCACCTACCTGGGCGCATCGCGCATCGCCGAGACGACGAGCAAGGACATGACGAACGGCGTTTCGGCAACGCAGGCGCTCGCAACCTATGTCACCGACCCCGCAAGCGTCATCTCGCCGGACCAGGCCGCGAAATGGAGCGGCACGCTGGCCGCTTTCGAGAAGGACACGTCAAACCAGGTTGCAGTAGCGATCCTTCCCCGGTCGCCCACCGGGTCCATCGAGGACTTCACGATCGACTTGGCAGAGCGGTCGCGGCTGGGCCGCAAGGGTCTGGATAACGGGGCGATCCTCTTCGTGTTCATGGAGGAGCACATCGCGCGCCTGGAGGTCGGCTACGGCCTCGAGGGCGTGCTGACGGACATAGCCGCGCACCGCATCCTCGAGCAGCGCCTGAAGCCGGCTTTCTCCCGCGGCGAATACGCGGAGGGAATCGATGCGACGCTCGTTGCCGTGCTCGAAACCGTTCGGGATGCGTACAAGCAAGGCCTCGTGCCCGGTGCTTTCGCGCTCCTGTGGCAGCAAGTCCGCGTGGCCTCGCCCAAGCTCCTGCAGCAAGCGTGGCCGGCCCTGACCGGGCTCGGATTCCTGCCGCGGCTCTTGAGTTCGTTCTTCGCCGGTGTTTTCGCCACGATCGCCTGCTATGTCCTTCGCGAGGTCGTCCGAACGCTCTACTACCTGGGTCGCCTGGCCAGGAATGCCGTTGCGCCAGTATCGGGCGGGGCGGGGATCGAACGCATAAGCTTCAACGCAATGCTGGAAAAGTTGAAGCTGCTGGGATTCTCTCTCGAGGTAATCGTCGGCTCGGCGGGATTCGCGTTGGCGGCGATCGCCAGCGTCGCAGGGATCGTCATCGTCGCCGCGGGCGGCGGGTTCGGCGGGGCCGGTGCGATGGTGCGCTGGTAAGTCGCATCGGCGTCTTCTCGCGCTCCTGCGCGAGCGGCGTGATCTTCGCGGCTCTCGAGGACGAGACCGGATACGTGAACCTCATCGTGTGGAACGACCTTGCCGAGCGCCAGAGGAAAGAGCGCATCGGCTCGCGTCTGCTCGAGGTCGCGGGCGAAGTGCAGCGCGAAGGCGCGGTCGTCCACATCCTCGAGCGCCGCCTGGAGGACCTACCCCGATGCCGGGAAGGCTCGCCACGTCGAGCCACGAGTTTCACTGAACCGATCGACGCGCACGCTGTCTTCGTTGCGCTAGCTCGAAAAAACAACCGGTGGATTCACCGACAACGATTGGTATGATCGCTTCCATGATCGCCGGCTTGCGAGGGGGAAAACGGGGTCTCGCCGCCTGCGCGATTTGCGCCATGCTCCCCTTCACATCGCACGGAGCCGTCACGCTGGCGCAGGCGCCGGACCTCGCGGAGCTCTCCCTCGAGCAGCTCGCCAACATCACGGTGACCTCGGCCTCGCGGCGCCCCGAGCGCCTCATCGACGCGCCCGCGTCGATCTTCGTGATCACCGGCGGCGACATCCGCCGCTCGGGCGCCACCACGCTCACCGAGGCGCTGCGCCTCGCGCCCAACCTCCAGGTCGCGGCCATCGACAACAACCAGTTCGGGGTGAGCGCGCGCGGCTTCAACAGCACCACCGCCAACAAGCTCCTCGTGCTGATCGACGGGCGCACCGTCTACACGCCGCTTTTCTCGGGCGTCTTCTGGGACGCGCAGGGCGTGATGCTCGAGGACGTCGAGCGCATCGAGGTGATCAGCGGCCCCGCGGCCACACTCTGGGGCGCGAACGGCGTGAACGGCGTCATCAACATCACGACCCTGCCGGCGTCGCGGACGCAGGGCACGCTCGTCACCGGCTTCGCGGGCGGCAATGAGCGCGGCGGCGCGGTGCGAAGCGGCGGCGCGCTGGGCGAGGACGGCCACTACCGGATCTACGCGCGCTACATCGACATCGACGCGAACCGGCTGGCGAGCGGCGCTTCGCTGCGCGACGAGGCCTTGCGCCGGCAAGCCGGATTCCGCGCGGACTGGCGCCTGCCGGGCGATGGCGCGTTCACGCTGCAAGGCGACGCGTACCGCGGCGACGGCAGCAACCTTGCCGGGCTGCGCGAGACGTCCGGATCGAACCTCCTCGCGCGATGGGAAGGCCACGACGGGGACGCAAGCTCGCGGCTGCAAGCCTACTTCGATCGCACCGACCGGGACCATGCCGGCACCTACGGCGAGACGCTCGACATTTTCGACCTCGAGTTCCAGCGCACCTCGCCGCTCGCGCGCTCCCATGAGCTCGTGTGGGGCGCGGGTTACCGCTACGGATCCGATCATGTTCGCAACACCCCTTCGATCGCCTTCCTCCCCGCGGACAAGAAGATGCAATGGGGCAACGCTTTCGTCCAGGACCAGGTCGCATTGAGTTCCGAGCTGCAGCTCACGCTCGGCGTGAAGGTCGAGACCAACCCCTACACGGGGCACGAATGGCTGCCCAACGCGCGCCTTTCGTGGCAGGCATCTCCCGAGCACCTGCTCTGGGCGGCGCTCTCGCGCGCGGTGCGAGCCCCGTCGCGCATCGACCGCGAGCTCTATGTGCCGGGCCAGCCTCCTTACGCGGTGATCGCCGGCAACGACGAGTTCGAATCGGAATTGGCGCAAGTCGCCGAGCTGGGCTATCGCGCGCAGGTCTCGCAGTCGCTCTCGTACTCGCTCACCGCGTTCGCGCACCGCTTCCCCAACCTTCGCAGCGTCGAGGCCGCCACCGCGGGCCCGGTTCTCGCCAACGGCATCGAAGGCCGGCTGCACGGCATCGAGGGATGGGGCACCTACCGGGTGAGCCCGGCGCTGCGCATCGCGGCCGGCTTCCTCGCGATGGAGCACCATCTGCAGGTGAGGCCGGGAGTGGTGGACCTGCGCGGCTTCTCGGCGCTCGGTAACGATCCGAAGCTCACCGCGTTCGCGCGGGCGAACTGGGATTTCCTGCCGGGGCGCGAGCTCGACGTGGCGGTGCGCTACGTGG
This sequence comes from Burkholderiales bacterium, assembly GCA_038244725.1. Classification (GTDB taxonomy): domain Bacteria; phylum Pseudomonadota; class Gammaproteobacteria; order Burkholderiales; family Usitatibacteraceae; genus Usitatibacter. The sequence goes on along the minus strand of JBBRTF010000046.1, from coordinate 21,823 downwards.
GAGAGCTTCCCGATCCGATCGTGCCCGCCTACGCCGTCGTCGACGCGCGGCTGGGGTGGAAGTTTTCCTCCAGCCTCGAGGCCTCGCTCCTCGTGCGCAACCTGGGCAATCGCGGGTACGCGCAATTCGGGACGAGCGCCGCACGCGCCGAATTCGAGCGCGAGGTGCTGCTGCGCCTCACGTGGAAGATCTGGTGAACGCGCTGCGCCGCGCGTCGTGGCGTCTCGCCGTGATCCTTGCCGCCGCCGCGGCTTCGCTCGCCCAGGCGCAGCGCCCCGAGGCTACCGAGGCGAGCGTGGAGGCGGCCTTCCTCTACAAGTTCGCGGGCTATGTCGAATGGTCGCCGTTGGCGTTCCCGTCGGACGACTCCGCGTTCGTGATCTCCGTGATGGGCTCCGAGGAGGTGGCTGCCGAGCTCGCGAAGATCCTTCCGGGGCGCAGCGTCGCGGGGCACCCGGTCGTGCTGCGCCGCCTGCGCGACGGCGAGTCCCTGCGCGGCACGCACCTGCTCTTCGTGGGCCGCATGGAGCCCGCCCGCCTGCAGGCGATCCTGCGCGCGGCGCAGCAACAAGGCGCGCTCGCCGTCACCGAGACCGACAGGGGGCTCGAGCTCGGCGCCGCGATCAACTTCGTCCTTGCCGCGGACCGCGTCGGCTTCGAGGTCTCGCTCGAGGCGGCGGAGAAGAGCGGGCATCGCATAAGCTCGCGCATGCTCACCGTGGCGCGCCGCGTGATCCCGAAGGCCTGAGGTGCTCGAGCCCATCCGCCATTCGCTGCGCCGCAAGGTGATCCTGCTGGTCCTCTCGGCGACGGTGGCGGCGCTCACGCTCTCCGCGCTCGGCCTCGTCGTCTACGACCTTCGCGCCTACGAGCAGCAATGGACGAGCGACCTCGTGACGCAGGCCGAGATCCTCGCGCGCGCGAGCGCTCCGGCGCTCGCCTTCGACGACCGGAGCACCGCCGCGACGGACCTCACGCTGATGAAGGTGCGCCCGCAGGTGCATGCCGCGGCGATCTACACGCGCGGCGGCGATCTCTTCGCCACCTACACGAGGCCCGGGGCCGAGGAGATCGCGTTCCCGCAGCGGCCCGCGGCCGACGGGTACACGATCGAGGGCGACGAGCTGCGCCTTTTCCGGCGCGTGATCGAAGGTGGCGAGACCATCGGCACCGTGTACCTGCGCGCCGCCTACGTGCCCTGGGAACGCCTCGTCGACTACCTCACCATCCTCGGCGTGGTGATGCTCGCGAGCCTCGCGCTCGCCGCGCTTCTTTCCGGATGGCTGCAGGCGGCGATCACGGTGCCGATCCTCGAGGTCGCCCACACCGCGCGCGAGGTGATCGACCAGCGCGACTATTCGCTGCGCGCGCGCAAGACCACCGACGACGAGATCGGCCAGCTGGTCGATTCGTTCAACGCGATGCTCGCCGAGGCCGGGCGCCGCGCCGAGGCGCTGCGCGAGGCCGACCGGCGCAAGGACGAGTTCCTCGCGACCCTCGCGCACGAGCTTCGCAATCCGCTCGCCCCGCTGAGGAACGCGCTCGAGATCCTGCGCCTTTCGCCCTCGGACCCGGCCAGGGCCGAGAAGGCGCGCGCGATGATGGAGCGCCAGGTGAACCAGATGGTGCGCCTCGTGGACGATCTCCTCGACGTGTCGCGCATCACCACCGGCAAGCTCGCGATCCGGAAGAGCACGACCGAGCTGCAGGCGACGCTGCGCGACGCGCTGGAGACCGTGCGCCCCTTTGTCGCGGCCGCGGGCCACGAGCTGGCGCTCGACATCGCTGCCGAGCCCATCTGCGTCGAGGGCGACAGCACGCGGCTCGCCCAGGTCTTCTCCAACCTCGTGAACAACGCGGCCAAATACACCGAGCCCGGCGGGCGCATCGAGGTTTCACTCGCGAAGGAGGGTGCCGAGGCGGTGGTGCGCGTGCGCGACAACGGCATCGGCCTGGAGCCGAAATCGCTCGCCTCGATCTTCGACATGTTCGTGCAGGTCGATCGCACGCTCGAGCGCACCCAGGCGGGCCTGGGCGTGGGCCTCACGCTCGCCAGGCGCCTGGTGGCGCTGCACGGCGGAAGCCTTTCGGTGCGAAGTGAAGGGGCAGGGAAGGGAAGCGAGTTCGAGGTGCGCCTTCCGCTCGCCGGCGCAATCCTTCCCGATAGCGAGAAGGTTCGTCGCGCCGACACGGGTGAGGAACCGCGCCGCATCCTCATCGCCGACGACAACGCCGATTTCGCCAACAGCCTCGGCGCGCTTCTGAGCGGCCGCGGGCACGAGGTGCGCGTGGTCTACGACGGCGCGGAGGCGCTCGCCACCGCGGCTCGCTTCAATCCCGATTTCGCGTTCCTCGACATCGGCATGCCGCGCGTGCACGGCTACGAAGTGGCGCGGCGGCTGCGCGAGGCGCCTGGCACCGCGGCATGCGTCCTCGTCGCCGTCACGGGCTGGGGACAGGAGGACGATCGCCAGCGCGCGCGCGAGGCAGGTTTCGACCGCCATCTGGTGAAGCCCGCAGCGCCGGAAGACATCGAGACGATTCTGAAGAGCTACTAGGCGCGCGAGCGAAGCTTGCTATTCGCTCCAACGCTGTTTCCGAAGCGTCCCTTCATGACGAATCATTCGGAGCGCTCTTTGCCCGCCGGTGTTGAGCGGCAACTGGTTGTCCGCTCCAACACCGTTCCCTTACCATCCCTTACATGTCGCATAATTTGTATTATGTAAACTTGCAGTTGTGGCACTCACCCTACGGATTGGGTAGGAGCCGACGCACCGCCAGCATCGTGCAGTCGTCGGCCAGGATCTTCGAGCTGGTGTGATCCACGACCCTTTCGTACAGGGAATCCAGCAGCGCCGGCAGCTCGCCCGTGGCGCCGCGCGACAGCCATTCGCGGCAACCTTCCTCGGACCACTCCAGGCCTGCGGCGTCCTGCGCCTCGGTGACTCCATCCGAGTAGCAAAACAGCGTCTCCCCGATGGCGAGCGTGCATTCCATGCGCAAGTACTGCCGGCCGCTCGCCGCGCCGACCAGCGTCCCCCTCGGCAGCGCAAGCCGGCGCGCGCCCTGCGCGGTGCATACCATCGGCACGCAATGACCGCCGTTAGCGTAGACGAAGCGGCCGTCCACCACGTCGAGGAAGCCACAGAAGAGCGTCACGAAGAGGTTGGTGTCGTTGCCGATGCACAGCCGGTCGTTGAGGGTCTCGAGGACCCTCTCCGGGTGCATCGTGTCCATGGCGAGCGTGCGCAGCAGGCCGATCACACGGACCATGAAGAGCGCGGCCGCGATGCCGTGGCCCGAGACGTCCCCGATGCAGATGAACAGCGTGCGGCTGTCCACGAAGAACGCGTCGAAAAGGTCCCCGCCGACCTTCGAGGCGGGCTCCATGAATCCGCACACCTCGACGTCCGTTCGCCCCGGGAACAACGGGCGCTGCATCGGCAGCATGCTGGCCTGGAGCTGGCGCGCGACGTCGAGCTCCTTGCGCAGGTGCTTGAGCTCGAGGCGCTCGCGCTGCACGGCCAGCGCCGCAGTATTCGAGCGGCGCATCCGCTCGGTGAGCGTCGTCATGAGGTTCTTTGCCACGCCGCGCAGGAGCATCAGGCGCTCCCAGAACACGTCGCGGGAGAGTTGCAGGACGCGCGCATCCGTGACCGCGTGCACCAGTGCCGAGATCGGCTTGCCGTCGATGGCGGACAGCTCGCCGATGCACTCGCCCGGCGCGATCGCGATGGCGGTATCGGGGTTCGCGTCCTGGCTCAACTGGGCGACCAACTGACCCGACAGGAGAATGAAAACGCTCCGGTTGGCCTCGCCCTGCCGCAGTAGCGGCGTCCCCGCGGGCAGCGTCAGTACCTCGCAGTCTGCCAGCGTCTCCTCGAGCTCCTGCGGGTCGGCGTCCCGGAACAGAGTGATCCACTGGAACGCATCGCCACGCCGCTCGCGCTCCCGCCTTTCCTGCGGCCATGAACCCATCGCCTCGCGGCGATCGGCCCCGCGATGGAAATGCGCGGCCGCACGCGATTGCGCTGGCCAGCGGGCGCCGAACGTGAGGTGGTTTAGTCCGCCTTCATGGCGGTACCCGAGCCAGTCTGAGCAGCGGCGGATGATCCGCAGTCCGCGCCCACCGGGAACGGCTTCGTCGAGTGACTTCGGGAGCGGCGCCTGCGGGACCGTCGTGGGATCGAACGCCCGGCCCGCGTCCGACACCGTCACGCTCGCGCGCGGGCCGTCCTCTCCGGAGCCGACCTCGAGCATCAGCCGGATGGGTGCCGCGCGCGCCGACGGGCCGCCGTGGGTGATGACGTTGGCCAGGACCTCGTTGAGGCAAAGCACGACCTTGTCGGCCACCGGCCCGGGCACGGCGCGGTCATGCAGCACGGCGGCGATCCATTCCGAGGCGCGCCGGACTTCCTCACCGTTCGCATCGATCGCGAGCTCTTCCAACCGCGGGGGCACGGCAGGCTCGCTCACCCGCGGTCAGGCAACCGCGGCCTTCTCCGCTTCGGCGGTCCCGCTGAAGACCGGAATCAGCTCGTCGACGCCGGTTGCATCGAGGCTCATCGCCACCGACGAGCCCGGCCTCACCACGAGCACCATCTTCCCGCCATGCTGCTTGACCGCCTTGGCGCTGGTGATCAGGGCGCTGATGCCGATCGAGGCGAGGAACCGGAGGGAAGTGAGGTCGACCACGACGCCCTTCTTCGGCGCCGCGGTGAGCTCCACGAGCTTCGCGGCGACCGAGTCGGTGCCGGGCATGTCGAGGCGGCCCGTGATTACGATCCGGCGCAGGTTGTCCCCGATGTCGTCGTGGCTGATGGACACTGAAATTCACCTTCGCGTGGGGAGAAATCGTGCAGCGGGAAAAGTATGCCATAAGGCTCCGCGCCGTCTCCAGCTCGATTCCCGCAGGGCGTCCTTTCCTACCCAGCGGACCGAAGGATCCTCGGAAGCAGCGAGCCGGAGTGCGATGGCGACCGAGGCCGCTTTGAGCTTCGCATTGCGCTTGCCCGTGGCGCGCAGCGCCATGTTCACGGCCTTCTTCACGAAGTGGCGCTCGTCGGCCGCCGCCTTCTCGATGAGGGTCAAGCTCTCGATGAACTTCGCGTCCGGCGCCGCCTTGTCGTGCACCCGTGAGCCCCCAAAGCAAAACGCCGCGCACTTCTCGAACTCCGCCTTGCGCTTGCTCCATTTCGCGACCTTGGCCCACGCATTAGGCGTCCAGTCGAATAACGCGAAGCACGCGGTGTCGACGATGCCCCAGTTGTCGAAGTCGCGGCACCAGGCGTCCATCTGCGCGAGCGTGACGCGGCCGGGCTCGTCGACCAGTGTCGCCAGCATGCGCGCCTCGTAGATGCCGGTTGCCCACAGCTCCAACGCCAGCGCGTGGTCGCACCCGGTTCCCTTGGCGATCGCTTTCAGGTTGGCCATGGACACGCCGAGCGGCCGGGTCGCGGCCTCCACGCCCTCAGCGGACGGGATCATGGCGTATGTCGATAGGTCCAATAGGTCCGCCGGATCATATCCCGGCTTCTTGTAGAGCCGATCCAGGCTGGTCGCGATGTCGGCGTCGTACACGCGACGAACCCAATCCCGCGGCTTGACCTCCTCCATGGCGACGGAAATCGATTCCTCGCTCGTTCCCAGCGTCTCCATGACGTCCTTCGCGATGCGTCGGCGAGCCGAAGCGTGCAGCCGTTCACGATGCCCATGCAGATCGCCATCATGCGGCCCCGCATCGCGGGCTCGGTCCAGAGCTGGATCGTGCTGTTGGCGGTGGTCATGAAGGTTGCACCGCCCAGCCGAGCGCCACGAGCGCGATGCCGAAGCCGAGGTAAGTCGGCACCAGCGCGGCCGCGATGAAAAGGATCGCCAGGAAGAAAGCGCTGGCAAGCAGCAGGATGCCCCGGGGCTTCTCGCTTCTCGCGTCGCGCGGCGGCGAGCGCGCCCGTGATCGAGCCGATGGCGAGGAGCGAGGTGAGGAGACCGAAGCCGCCCGCCCCCGCCCCGAAGACGGTCACCGCCATCGTCGGGACGCACACGGAGAAATTCATGACGAAGGTGGCGACCGGGAGCAGCATCCCGAGCACCGCCACCAGGTCCGAGCGCCCGCGCACCATAAGCGAAGCCCTCGAGCAGGCTGCCGGGCTTGCGCGCCGCGCGCTCGAAGCGGTGCAGCTCCGCGACCCGCATCGCGAGGAGCGAGCCGATCACCGCGCCGTAGCTCGCGAAGTTGATGATGAATAACCCCGGTGCCGATTACCGCGATCAACAACCCGGCGATCGCGGGGCCGAGCATGCGCGCCGACTGGAACGCCGTGGAATTGAGCGCCACCGCGTTGGACAGGTTGGCGCCGGAGAGTGAGCGTGAGGATGCCGAGCCCGAGTGCCAACGCGCCCCGCAGCGACTGCGTGACCAGCAGCACGCGACGTCGGTCGAAGTGGTCGGCGATGTAGCCGGTGAACCGCTTCTTTGCGAGTGAGCTCGGTGAACCGATGTTCGACACCACGGCGCCCGCGACCCACAGGCGATAATTGAAGCCGACGTGAGATCGGAAGATACGGTCAGCCATGCCCCGGCTGGAACACGCCGCCCTCCTTGTCCTTTCGCACGTTGTCCCACGGGAACACCCTCCCGTTCATGGCCACGTAGGCATTCGGCGGCAGCGCCTGGGCCATCGCTAGTGCGAATCCCAGGTTGAAGAGCGCGTCGGAGCCGTGCACCGAGTAAGGGATCATCGCGCCGGTGAAGACCACGGTTTTGCCGATCTTTGCGCGCCCGACCACCTCCGCTGTTTGCGCCATTGTGTCCGTCCCATGCACGACCACGATCGCGCTCTCCGGCGCCGCGCGGCATGCCGCGAGCACACTCTGACGGTGCTCGTCGGTCATGTTGAGGCTGTCGATCAGCTGGTTGATCTCGATCGCGATGTCGAGCGTCACGCGCGCCTGCCCGAGGATCGCCGGCAGGTGCGTTTCCTTGAACGCGAGCTCGCCCTTGATCGCGTCGTACTGCTTGTCGAAGGTGCCGCCGGTCACGATGATGCGCGCGTCGCCCATATCAGCTCTTCAGCCGATAGCCGGTGCGGAAGATCCACGCGACCGCCGCGAGGCATGCCACGAAGAATGCAAGCGTCGCGGCGAGGCTCACCCCGACGCTCACGTCGGAAGTCCCGTAGAAGCTCCAGCGGAATCCGCTGATGAGGTACACGACGGGGTTGAAGAGGCTCGCCGTGCGCCACGCCGGCGGCAGCATGTCGATCGAGTAGAACGCGCCGCCCAGGAACGTGAGCGGCGTGATGACGAGCATCGGCACGAACTGCAGCTGCTCGAAACCCTGCGCCACCACGCCGATCACGAAGCCGAAGAGGCAGAAGGTCGCCGCGGTGAGCACGAGAAAGCCCGCCATCCAAAGCGGATGGGCGATCGTCACCGGCACGAAGAAATTCGCGGTGGCGAGGATGAGGAGCCCCAGCAGAATCGATTTGGTGGACGCGGCGCCCACGTACGCGGCCACGATCTCGAAGGCCGAGACCGGCGCGGAGAGAAGCTCGTAGATGGTGCCGGTGAATTTCGGGAAGTAGATTCCGAAGGACGCGTTGGAGATGCTCTCGCTGAAGATCGACAGCATGATGAGCCCGGGCACGATGAAGGCGCCGTAGGGCACGCCGCCCACCTCGCGCATGCCCGAGCCGATGGCCGCGCCGAACACGACGAAATAGAGCGAGGTGGTGATCACCGGCGTGAGGAAGCTTTGCAGCGGCGTCCGGAAGGCGCGCGCCATCTCGAAGCGATAGATCGCCCAGACGCCGTGGCGATTGAAGGCCGCGCTCACGGCGCCCTCCCCGCGCGCTCGCTCACCAGGCCCACGAAGATGTCCTCGAGCGAGCTCTGTTGCGTGTTCAGGTCCTTGAAGTTGATGCCCAGGTCGGCGAGGCGCTTCAGGAGCGTGGGGATGCCCGCGGTCTCCTCGTGCGCGTCGAAGTTGTACTCGAGCTCGGTGCCGTCCGCTTTCAGCACCAGCGGCCACTGCGCGAGCTCCGCCGGGATCGCGGCCATCGGGTCCTGCAGGTGCAGCGTGAGTTGCTTCCTGCCCAGCTTCTTCATGAGCTTCGCCTTTTCCTCGACCACCACGAGCTCCCCCTTGTTGATGACGCCGATGCGATCGGCCATCTCCTCGGCCTCCTCGATGTAGTGCGTCGTGAGGATGACGGTGACCCCGCCGTCGCGCAGGCGCCGCACCAGCGCCCACATGTCGCGGCGCAGTTCCACGTCGACGCCGGCGGTGGGCTCGTCGAGGAAGAGGATGCGCGGCTCGTGGGCGAGCGCCTTTGCGATCATCACGCGGCGCTTCATCCCGCCGGAGAGCGTCATGATCTTGTCGTGGCGCCTGTCCCAGAGCGAAAGGTCGCGCAGCACGCGCTCGAGGTGCGCCGGATCGGGCGCGAGGCCGAAGAGCCCGCGGCTGAAGCGCGCGGTGCGCCACGGCGTCTCGAACATGTCGGTGTGCAGTTCCTGCGGCACGAGGCCGATGAGACGGCGCGCCGCGCGGTAGTCGCGCACGATGTCGTGGCCGCCCGCCGCCACGCTGCCGGTCGTGGGCGTGACGATTCCGCAAACGATGCTGATGAGGGTGGTCTTGCCAGCTCCGTTCGGACCGAGGAGGGCGAAGATCTCGCCTTCCTCGATGGCGAGGTCGACCTTCTTCAGCGCCTGGAGGCCCGACGCGTAGGTCTTCGTGAGGTTCGAGATCGACAGAATCGGCGCCATGGGTGCCGATTGTACCGAGCGCCGGAAGTAGGATCGCGGAATCCTGGATGGAAAACGCGGTCTGACCCGCTCACACCCCGTAGGAGACACCATGAAACGTTTCATCCCTGTGCTCGCGATCGCGGCGATCACCGCGGGCCTCGCCGGCTGCCACAAGGCCGACACCGCCTACAACAACTCCGGCAAGGACGCGACCGCCGCAATGCCCGCCACCACGGCGACGACGCCGGCCACCGACACCCTCACGCCCGCCGGAACCGTCGCCTCGACCACGCCGCCCGCCGATGCTTCGTCGAGCATGTCGAGCCCGCCGCCCTCGAACACCGCGACGACGCCGTCGGGCGCGCCGGCCGACACGGCCAATACGACCAAGTAGATGTCGCACGACCGGGATCACGACCATCCGCCGGCGGCGCCGCCGCCGAAGCCCCTGGCCAGCGAACCCAAGCCCGACCGCGTCCGCACCGAGCACCCGTCGCCCTTGCCGCGCGAGCCGGTGGATCCTCGCCCGCATCCCACGCGCGCCTGCTGAACGAAGAAATCGGCGGTCCCGAGGGACCGCCGCTCTCCTCGACCTCGAGACTCCGCGCCTCCTACAAGCCGTAGGATTCGGCCGACAGCGCCCCGCTTTCGCGAAGTTCAGTATGGCAAAAACTTCGCATCCCCGGAGCAAGGTACCTATGTCGCATGTGCTGATCGTCGATGACGATGCCAACACCGCGAGGCACTCGCGGCGTCCCCTCCCCGATTCGGAGCAAACCCATGCATGAAAGCCTGAGCTCTTCGCCGTCCCCGACCCCATCGTCCGGCGGTCCCGCCATCACCGTGCCGCTCGGCACGCCCCTGTCGGTTGCCGCGCGCGAGCTGATTCTCTCGACGCTCGAGCATTGCGGCGGCGAGCGCAAGCGCACCGCGGAGATGCTGGGCATCTGCACCAAGACGCTTTACAACCGATTGCGCGAATACGGCATCCGCGAGCAGCACAACCGCGCGTCCCTGGGTGATCACTCGCCGGTGGCATGACCCACTTCCGGGGCGTTGGATCGCGCGGCTCTACGCCGCGGCGCGTCCGCCCGGGTCTACCGTGACCTGCATCACGCTCGCCGATTGGTGCAGCTGCGCGACGGCCTCGTCGGGCTCGGCGAGCGCGGAATCGGTCGACACCGCGTACTCCTGGCGCACGGGCGGGACGATGCCGTTCACCTCGTCGCCCTCGGCGCGGATGGAGATCCTCGGCGCGCTCCATTGCACCGTGCCGAAGATCGTCGCGAAGGCGACGTCGCTCGCGTCGCGCCCCGTGCCGATGCGCAGCAACCCCATCCGCGGCGAGATGCCCGACGGATCGAAGATGTACCAGCGGTCGCCGAGGTACGCCTCGACGTAGCAGTGGAAATCGGTCGGGCCGAGCGCGGGATCCGCGCCGTAGTCGATGCCAGTCACCAGGCGCGCGGGAATGTTGAGCGCGCGGCACATGCTGATCATGAGGTGCGCGAAGTCGCGGCACACGCCCGTGCCGCACTCGAAGGTGTCGATGGCCGAGGTGCCCGGATGGCTCGAGCCGATCTGGAAGCGCGTGCGCTTCTCGACCCAGCTGCGGATCGCCTCGACGCGATCGTAGCCGGGCTGCATCGTGCCGAACTCCCGGCGCGCGATGTCCAGCATGCGGTCCGACTGGCAGTAGCGGCTGGGATAGATGTATTGCAGGACCGGGGCGGGGAGCTCCGCGATCGGCACCTCCTTCAGATCGGCCGGGAGCGCGAGATGGTGCACGAGGTCGACGATGGCTTCATAGCGCAGGCGAAACGGGCCCTGCTCCAAGTGCACGCGCAGGTGGCGATTGCCGGGCTCGCCGTGGACTTCTTCCTGCGCGGCGAGCTCGGGCTCGATGGAAAGCTTCTCCCAGGTGACGCGCTGGTAGGCCGTGCTGGTGGGTTGCAGCACGAACACGAAATCGGTGGGACTCACGACGGTGTAGTCGAGGTCGATGGAAATGTCGAAGCGAATCATTGAGTGTCCGCGCTCGCTGGGAGAAGTCCTCCATTATCGCGCGGCGTCCGAGCGCGGAAACCGTGCAAAAAGCCGATACGAGGATAGGAAAGGTCTTACAGACGCTCGCGGCCACGCACGGTAATTTCTGGATTCTGACGCGGTCGAACGGACGTCAGCGCCACGCCGCCCAGCGGCCAGAGGAACAACGACATGCCACGCGAGCTTTGGAAAGGCGCCATCCGCTTCGGACTCGTGCACGTTCCCGTATCGCTCTATCCCGCCGAGCAGGGCGAGGAGCTCTCGTTCACGATGCTCGACAAGCGCGACCTGCAGCCGGTGGGCTACAAGCGCTACAACAAGACGACCGGCGACGAGGTCGCCTTCGAGGACATCGTCAAGGGCTACGAGTGGGAGGACGGCCAGTACGTGACGCTCGAGAAGGAGGACTTCAAGCGCGCCAACGTGGAGGCCACGCAGACAGTGGACATCGTGGGATTCATCGGCGCGGCGGATGTGCCGCCGATGTTCCTGGAATCGCCCTACTACCTCGCCCCGGACAAGCACGGCGACAAGGGCTACGCGCTGCTGCGCGAAGTGCTCGAGCGCACCGGCAAGGTGGCGTTCGCGACGGTGGTGATCCGCACGCGCCAGCACATCGCGGTCCTCTATCCCCGCGACAACGTGCTCGTCCTCAACACGCTGCGCTTCGCGAACGAGCTGCGCCCCACCCGCGACCTCGACGTGCCGAAGGACCTGAAGGCAGCGAAGGTGCAGCCCAACGAGATCAAGATGGCCGAGCGCCTGATCGACGACATGTCGATCAAGTGGAATCCCTCCGAATACCACGACACTTACCGCGACGACCTGCTCAAGCTGATCGAGGAGAAGGCCTCGGGGCGCCTCAAGGCTTCCCCGAGGAAGCGCGCGCCCCGAGAAGCCGAGGTGATCGACTTCGCCTCGCTCCTGAAGAAGAGCCTCGCGTCGCGCAGGAAGGGCGCGTCCGCCGCCAACGACGAGGAGGCAGCGCCGCGCAAGAAGGCCGCGGCCAAGGCGCGGCGCAAGCCCCCGGCGCGCGCGGGCCACGCCCACCATCGCCGCGTCGCCTGAATTTCTTTCGCAACACCGCTTTTCACCGAGGAGAATCCGCATGACCAACAAGATGCTTCTTTCCGTAGCCGGCCTCGCCGCATTCGTGAGCTATTGCCTCTATCGAGGAAAAAACGCGCAGGCCGCCAAGGCGACCGTGAAGGAGGAATTGCGCCGTTGGGAAGACGAAGGGGGCAACGTGCCCCAAGTGGCCACGCCCTCTACCCCGCCGGTGCCCAAGACGTCGCACCCGGGCAACGGCGCCGAGGCGCATCACTAAGCGCCAAGCGCTGTTCGCACGGGAAACGCCTCCACGCGCAAGAAGGACCTGTGGCTGCTCATGAAGCTCGCGGCGAAGCCGCGATGAGCGGCGACGCGGGGCCGGTCACCATCGCGGGCGTCCGGGTCACGAGCCCCGATCGCATCCTCTTCGGCGAGCTCGGGCTCACCATGGAGGCGCTCGCGCGCTATTACGAATCGGTCGCCGAGTGGATGCTGCCGGATCTCAGGAACCGGCCTCCACGTGATGGTGCCCCTCTCGACGAAGCACGAGTGGGACGAGGTCGGCGGAAGGTTGAAGCCCACTTCGTACCCTGCGGGTAATATCGTGCGGCGGCTGCGCGGGCTGCACTCCGATCCGTGGAAGGCCATCCACCGCACTTCGCAAACCCTCACCCTAACCATGAAGCGCAAGCTAGGGATCGCCCCATGAACGAATGCAAAGCCCATATTCCCACGCCGGAACCGCCGCAGCCGCAGCAACCGGGCGAGCCGGCGCCCTCGCCCCCCGTCAACCCGTATCCCATCGACGATCCCAAGCCGCCCAAGCAAGTCCCGCCGGTGAAAGACCCGCCGCCCGACCAGCAACCGAATCCGCGCCGCTACTGAAATGTCGTGTAAGGTACGACTTTTTATGTCGTACCTGACACGACTTTTCATTTGGAGGGACCGACCATGTCCTCGGGCTTCACCCACTCGTCGTATTGCGCGGCGGTGACGAAGCCCAGAGCGAGCGCGGCCTCACGCAGCGTGGTCTTCTCCTTGTGCGCCTTCTTCGCGATGGCGGCCGCCTTGTCGTAGCCGATGCGCGGCGCGAGCGCGGTCACGAGCATGAGCGAGCCCTGCAGCAGGGCGGCGATGCGCTCGCGATCCGGCTCGATGCCGCGCGCGCAATGCTCTTCGAAGCTCGCCATGCCGTCGGCCAGCAGGCGCACGCTTTGCAGGAACGCGTTGGCGATGAGCGGCTTGAACACGTTCAGCTCGAGGTGGCCCTGCGCGCCGCCCATGTTGACGCCGACGTCGTTGCCCATCACCTGGCACGCGGCCATGGTGAGCGCCTCGCACTGGGTGGGGTTCACCTTGCCCGGCATGATGGAGCTGCCCGGCTCGTTCTCCGGGATGGTGATCTCGCCGATGCCGCAGCGCGGCCCGCTCGCGAGGAGACGCACGTCGTTGGCGATCTTCGCGAGCGCCGCCGCGAGGCCCTTCAACGCCCCGTGCGCGTAGACCATGGCGTCGTGCGTCGCGAGCGCCTCGAACTTGTTGGGCGCGGTGACGAGCGCGCAGCCGGTGAGGCGCGAGAGCTCCGCGGCCGTGAGCTCGCCGAAGCGGGGGGGGGCGTTCAGGCCCGTGCCGACCGCAGTGCCTCCCAGGGCCAGCTCGGAAAGATGCGGCAGGACATCCTGAACATGGCGTCTCGCGTGGTCGAGCTGCGCCACGTAACCCGAGAATTCCTGCCCGAGGGTGAGCGGCGTCGCGTCCTGCAGGTGCGTGCGCCCGATCTTCACGATGCCGGAGAACACCGCGCTCTTTTCGGCGAGCGTCGCGCGCAGCCGGTCCAGCGCGGGAATGAGGCGCCGCTCGATCGCCACCACGGCGGCCACGTGCATCGCGGTGGGGAAGACGTCGTTGGAGCTCTGGGCGCGGTTCACGTCGTCGTTGGGATGCACGAGGCGCCCTTCGCCGCGCTCGCCGCCGAGGATCTCGCTCGCGCGATTGGCGAGCACCTCGTTCATGTTCATGTTGCTCTGCGTCCCCGACCCGGTCTGCCAGACCACCAGGGGGAACTCGTCCGGCCATTTACCGGCGAGAACCTCGTCGGCGGCCGATGAGATGGCACGGGCCTTGTCGGCTGTTATCGCACCGAGGGCCAGGTTCACCGTGGCGCAGGCACGCTTCACCCAGGCGAGGGCCTCGATGATCTCCGCGGGCATGCGTTCTCCGGATATGCGGAAATGCTCGAGGGAGCGCTGCGTCTGGGCGCCCCAGAGGTGTTCACCCGGCACCTCGATGGGGCCGAAAGTGTCCTTTTCGATGCGCTTCGCCGCCATGAAGCCTCCCTGCATGATCGCCACGGGAATTTTCCCGTAAAGTCGCCGTACAACCCAACGATAAAGGATTCGAGCCCATGAAGAGAATCGCCGCCGCCGTCCTCGCCGTCCTCGTTGCCCTCGCATGCAGCGTGGGCGCGCAGGCCCAGCAGCTAAAGCCGGAGAACCAGGTCAAGTACCGGCGCGCGGCCTACACGCTGATGAACCTGAACTTCGGGAGCCTCGCCGCGATGGCCGAGGAGAAGAAGCCCTTCAACAAGGACGAGGCCACGCGCAACGCGGACTTCGTGGCGATGCTTTCGACCGTGCCGAGGTTGTACTTCGGCGAGGGCACCGACAAGGATACCAAGGCGAAGCCCGAGATCTGGACCCATCGCGCCGACTTCGACGCGAAGATGGACAAGATGGTGAGCGAGGCCGGCAAGCTTCCCGCCGCGGCGCGCGCCGGCGACGGCCCCGCGTTCAGAAAGCAGGTGGCCGACGTCGGCGCCGCGTGCAAGGCATGCCACGACGAATACAAGTCGAAGTGAGCCCGGCACCGGCGCGCCTGCGCGTATGGGACCTGCCGACGCGCATCTTCCATTGGTCGCTCGCAGTGCTCGTGGTGTTCTCGTTCGTCACCGGCAAGGCGGGCGGCAGTTGGCTCGAGTGGCACATGAGGAGCGGCTACGCGATCCTCGCGCTCCTCGCCTTCCGTGTGGCCTGGGGCTTCGCGGGCGGCACCCACGCCCGTTTCGCGAGCTTCGTTCGCGGGCCGGGCGCGGCGCTCGCGTACGCGCGCGCGCTGCTGCACGGCAAGCGCGCGCCCGTGGTTGGCCACAACCCGCTCGGCGCGTGGATGGTGCTCTTCCTCCTCGGCGCGCTGCTCCTGCAGGCCGCGACGGGCCTCTTCGCCGATGACGAGATCGCCACGCAAGGACCACTCGCGGTAAAGGCGTCGGAAGCGCTCGTCGCGCGCATGACCACGATCCACAGGCTGAACGAGTGGGTGATCGTGGGCGCCGCCGCGCTGCACGTCGCGGCGGTCGCGACGTACCAATGGGGGCTCAAGGTGGATCTTCTCGGCCCCATGGTCCACGGATGGAAGGCGCAATCCGGAGAGATTCCCGTGGTGCAGCCTCGCCCGGCGAGCCCCCTCCTCGCCGCCGCGATCGCCGGCGGCGCGGCGGCGCTGGTCTACTGGCTCGTCGTGGTCTACCCGAGAGCGTGATGGTGGAATCGACGCGCTACACGTTCGCGGCCATCGCGCTGCACTGGATCGTCGCCGCGCTCATCGTCGCCAACCTCGCCTTCGGGCTGTACACGGTGAACCTGCCGCTCTCGCCGCAGAAATTGAAGCTCTTCTCCTACCACAAGTGGATCGGCATGACGGTGCTCCTCCTCGCCGCGGCGCGGCTCCTCTGGCGCGCGACCCATGCGCCGCCCGCGCTCCCGGAGTCGATGAAGCCCTGGGAGAAGCGAGCCGCGCATGCGGCCCACGTCGCGCTCTACGTCCTCTTCTTCGCCGCGCCCCTGAGTGGATGGCTCTTCAGCTCCGCGACGGGGTTCCAGACCGTGTATCTTGGCGTGCTCCCCATTCCCGACCTCCTCGCGAAGAACAAGGAGGTCGCCGACATCCTCAAGGTGGCGCACCACTGGATCAACTACGCGATGGCCGCGGTCATCGTCCTGCACGCCGGCGCCGCCCTGAAGCACCATCTCATCGACCGCGACGAGGTCCTCGCGCGCATGCTCCCCTTCCTCCACCGCAAGGTCCCATGAAAATCGTCCTCGCCGGCGCGCTCGCGTGCGCCTTCATCGCGCTGCCCGCCGCCGCACAGCAGAAAATCATTCCCGACAAGAGCCGGGTCCGCTTCGTCACCACGCAGATGAACGTTCCCGTGGAGGGGCAGTTCAGGAAATTCGACGGCACCGTCGCCTTCGACCCCGCGAAGCCCGAGGCCACGAAGGCGCAATTCGAGGTGGACCTGGGATCCATCGACCTGGGCAACGCCGAAGGCGAGACCGAGGCGCGGCGCAAGGCCTGGCTCGACGTCGCGGCCTTCCCCAAGGCGAAGTTCGAGGCCGCCTCCGTGAAGGCGCTGGGCGGCGGCAAGTTCGAGGCACGCGGCCCTCTTTCGATCAAGGGCGTGAGCCAGGAGGTCGTCGCGCCGTTCACGCTCACGGAGGCGGCGGGGGCGCGCGTCGTGGAAGGGCAATTCACGTTGAAGCGCCTGAAGTACAGGATCGGCGAAGGGCCCTGGGCCGACACCGAGACCGTGGCCGACGATGTCCTCGTCCGATTCCGCTTCAGCCTCCCCCTTCGATAACAGGAGAGACTCATGAAACGCTTGCTCATCGCGCCGCCCCTCGCCGCGCTCGCCGCCGCCCTGCCCTCGGCAGCCGAGATGCACAGCTACACCATCGACCCCCAGCACACGCGGCCCACTTACGAGGTGATGCACCTGGGCTATTCGATCCAGCGCGGACGCTTCGACAAGACGAGCGGCAGGATCACGCTCGACACCACCGCGAAGAAGGGCAGCGCCGAGGTCGCGATCGACGCGGCCTCCATCGACAGCGGCGTGCCGAAGCTGGACGAACACCTGAAGGGGGAGGATTTCTTCAACGTCGCGAAGCATCCGCAAATCACCTTCAAGTCGACGAATTTCTCCTTCGAGGGCGACCAGGTGAAGACCGTTGCCGGGGAGCTCACCATGAATGGCATCACGCATCCGGTGGCGCTCACTGCGAACCTCTTCCATTGCGCGCCGCATCCGATGACCAGGAAGCCGCAATGCGGCGGCGATTTCGTCGCCACCGTGAAGCGCAGCGACTACGGCATGAAGTACGCGATCCCGGCGCTGGGAGACGAAGTGACGCTGCATATTCCCGTCGAGGCGGTCCGGGACTAGCGCCTGCGCATGCTCGGCGCCCACTTCTCGCGCTTCTTCGCGGCCGATCCCGCGCGGCTTCATTTCGCCGCCCACAGCCATCACCCGTGGCCCGACGCGACCGAGCGCGCCCACGCGCAGGTCTGGGAGGACTCCGCCGCGCTCGTCGACCGCAAATGGGACAAGGTGTTCGCCGAGGTGGTGCCGAATGCGCAGTCGCACGTCGCGCGGCTCATCTCGCTCCCGGACCCGCGCCAGGTCGCCTTCGCGCCCAACACGCACGAATTCGTCGCGCGCATCTATTCGTGCTTCGACGCCGCGAGGCCCTTGCGCGTGCTCACGACGGCGAGCGAGTTCCACAGCTTCCGCCGGCAGACGCGCCGGCTGCAGGAAAGCGGGCGCCTCGCGGTCGAGGAGATTCCCGCGGCGCCCTTCGAGACCTTCGACGAGCGCTTCGCCGCCGCGGCGCGATCGGCGAGCTGGGACCTCATCTGGCTCTCGCACGTCTTCTTCGACTCCGGCTTCGTGGTGCGCGACCTGGAGGGAATCGTCGCCGCCGCTCCGGCCGAGGCGATCGTCTGCATCGACGGCTATCACGCGTTCTGCGCGCTGCCCGTCGACCTCACGCGCATCCACGAGCGCGCGTTCTACCTTGCCGGCGGCTACAAGTACGCGATGTCGGGCGAAGGGGCTTGCTTCCTCGCGATTCCACCCGCGACCCGGCTGCGTCCCGCGGATACCGGATGGTTCGCGTCGTTCGATTCGCTCTCATCGGCGCCGGGCGCGGCGGTGCCGTACGCGAACGACGCATTCCGCTTCTGGGGCGCGACCTTCGATCCGTCCGGCCTCTACCGATTCAACGCGGCGATGGACTGGCTCGCGTCTACGGGCACCGGCATCGAGGACGTGCACGCGCATGCGCTGCGCCTGCAGGAGCACTTCCTCGACGGGCTGTCGCGCCTTCACCTCACGAGCCTCGCCCAGCGCCATCTCGTGCCGCCCCTGGGAACCGCGCGCGGCAACTTCCTCGCCTTCGACGTTGACGACGCCGAGGAAGCGCACCGGCGCATCGGCGCCGAGCGCGTCGCCATCGACCGGCGCGACCGGCGCCTGCGTTTCGGCTTCGGCGTTTATCATGACGACTCCCAGGTCAACCGGCTGCTCGACGCCGTCGAGCGCGCCTTGAAATGATCCGCATCCTCGCCTCGTTCGTCCTTGCCGCCGCCCTGCTCCCGCAGGCCGCGCAAGCGCAGCAATATCCCGCCAAGCCGATTCGCTTCGTGGTCCCCTATCCGGCCGGCGGCCCGCTCGACACCGTCGCGCGCCTCCTCGGGCAGAAGGTCTCGGAGAGCGTGAAGGAGCCGGTCGTCGTCGACAACAAGCCCGGCGCGGGCGGCAACATCGGCGCCGACGCGGTCGCCAAGTCCGCGCCCGACGGCTATACCATCCTCATGGGCGCGGTCGCGACGCATGCGATCAACCCCACGCTCTACACGAGCATTCCCTACGACGCGGTGAAGGACTTCGTGCCGGTGACGCAGGTCGCCTCGACTCCCAACGTGCTCGTGGTGAATCCCTCCGTCCCCGTTTCCAACGTGCGCGAGTTCATCGCGTACGCCAAGGCGAATCCCGGCAAGCTCAACTTCGGCTCGGGAAGCACCGGAAGCGCGGGACACCTCGCCGGAGAGCTCTTCAAGACGATGGCGGGCGTCGACATGGTGCACGTCCCGTACAAGGGCGCGGCGCCCGCGATGACGGACCTCATCGGCGGGCAGATCCAGCTCATGTTCGACAACTTCGCCTCCTCTCTCGCGCAGGTGCGCGCCGGCAAGGTGAAGGCGCTCGCGGTCACGACGGCGAAGCGCTCGGTGCTCGCCCCGGACCTGCCCACCATTGCGGAGTCGGGCCTGCCGGGCTTCGACATCAACACCTGGTTCGGCATCTTCGTGCCCGCGGGAACGTCGCGCGAGATCGTCGAGCGCCTGCACGCGGAATTCGTGAAGGCCCTGTCCGCGCCCGACATCCGCGAGAAGATGATGACGCTCGGCGCCGAGCCCGTCGGCAGCACGCCGGAAGAGTTCGCCGCCTACATCCGCGCCGAGGCGGTCAAGTACGCGCGCGTCATCAAGGCATCCGGCGCGAAGGCCGACTGATGGCCGTCAAGCGCATCGTCTGGATCTTCTCGCTCGCGGGCGCGGTCATCTTCGCCGCGCTGACCGCGATGCTCGTCGCGGGCGACTCGCACATTCGCATCCCGGCGATCGCGGGCCTCGTGACTTTCGCAGTGGTCGTGCTTTCGTACCTGGGCGGGATCGAGGGCGGCCTTGCCCTGCATGACCAGGTGGGCACGGAGAAGACGCGCGCGGTGTCGCTATGCCTCAGCACCCTGCCCGCGCTCGCCGCGTGGGGTGTGCTCTGGCTGGGCTCCCCGCAGCAGCAGATCGGCGCTTGCATCGCGCTCTTCGTCGCGGTGTGGTGCGCCGACCTGTGGCTCGCGCGCCAGGGGCTCATTGCCTCGTGGTTCGTGGACATGCGCACCGCGGTCACGGCGCTGGTGTGCGTGATCCTCGGCGTCGCCTACTGGCTTCTTTGAAGCGCTCCGGCAACCGCGCGCGCTAGCGGCGTTTCGCCTTCCCGCCCGTGGCCACGTGGCGCTTCAACCACGCGAAGAACTCCCGGTACCAGAGCCGGGAATTCTGCGGCTTGAGGATCCAGTGGTTCTCGTCGGGGAAGAACACGAGCCGCGCCGGGACTTCCTTCGCCTTCAGCGTGTTGTAGTACGCGAGGCCCTGCGAATCGGGGACGCGATAGTCGAGTAGCCCATGCATCACCAGCGTCGGCGTCTTCATGCGCCTGGCGCGCGCGCGCGGATTCTGCGCGTCCACGCGCTCGGGCTTGTCCCAGTAGAACGCGCCCAGCTCCTTGGGGTGCCAGTACCAGGCGTCGTCGGCGAACATCGACACCCAGTCGAAGCAGCCTGCGTGGCACACGTACGCCTTGTAGCGGTCGGTGTGCCCGTTCATCCACGCCACCATGTAGCCGCCGTAGCTGCCGCCCGCGGCCACCAGGCGGTCGCGATCGATGTAGCCGCGGCGCAGCATGAAGTCGGTCCCGGCCTCGACGTCGGCGAGCTCGCGCTTGCCCCACTCGCCGTCGATGCTCTCCAGGAACTTCTGCCCGAACGAGGAGCTGCCGTGGTAGTTCACGCACGCCACGACGTAGCCCTGCGCCGCGAACACGTGGTTGTTCCAGCGGAAGTGGAAGTTGTCGCCCCACGCCGAATGCGGGCCGCCGTGGATGTTGTGCAGCAACGGCCATCTCTTCTTCGGATCGAAGTCCGGCGGATAGATGACCCACATGTGCACCGGCTCGCGGTTCCAACCCGCGATGGTGAACTCGCGCACCTCGCCCAGCTTCACGCCGTCCAGCACGCCGGCGTTCAGCCGGTCGATGCGCCGCTCGGCGATGCCGGGCGCGCCCCAGAAGACCGCGGGAGGCGCGCTCATGTTGTTGCGCACGAAAGCGACCGCATCGCCCGCGACATCGAAATCGCCGACCACGCCGCCCTGCGCCGCGACCTGGGGCGTGCGCTTGCCGAGCTCGAAGCGGAAGAGGTGCTGGCGCGCGTTGTCCTCGGCGACGAAGTGCACCGCGCGCGAGTCGCCGGACCAGACCAACGGCGGATGGACGTTACGGTCGAATCGCGTGCTGGCCACTTCCAGCTTGCCGTTGCGCCGGTCGATGAACGCGAGGCGCTGCGTGTCGACGGGGCTCTTCTTCAGGTTCTGCGTGATGAGCGCGATCCAGCGCCCGTCGGGCGAGTAGCGCGGCGTCTCGTGATTGAGCGCCGAGCGCGTGGTGAGCGTACGGAAGCGCTTCGCGCGCAGGTCGAGCGCCACCAGCTGGTACTCATGATCGAAGCGCTTTTCGGCGGCCGGATCGAAGGCGAAGACGATCTCGCGAGCGTCGGGCGAGATGTCGAAGTGATGCGCGGTCGGATCGGCGCGCGAGATCTCGTAGCGGGTCCCGGCGAAGAGGTCGTGCGTCGCGCCGGTGTCGATGTCCACGGTGAAGAGGTGCGGCACGCATCCGTCGGAAATCCAGTGATCCCACCAGCGGTACGCGGAATGCTCCACCACGTGCGCCTTCACCTTGTCGTCCTTGCGCGCCTTGTAGCGCTTGGCGATGTCGGCGAGGCCCTTCGCCTCGGGCCACACCCACGACAGGAAGGCGATCTTCCTCGAATCGGGAAACCACTTGATCGCGAAGGCGCCGGTGGCGATGGTGGTGAGGCGTCGCGCTTCGCCGCCGTCGGGCGCGATGAGATAGACCTGCGACTCCTCGTCGCCCTTGTCGTGCGGATCGTCGATGCTCGCCGGCGCGCGCTTCGCGACGAAGGCGATCCACTGGCCGTCGGGCGACCACTTCGGCTCGCCGTCCTTCTCGCCCGCGCGGGTGAGCCGGCGCGGCTCGCCGCCGAACGCGGAGTAGAGCCACAGGCTCGAGCGGCCCTTGTTCTCGGCCATGTCGAACGACGTGACCGAGACGCACGCCTGCGCGCCGTCGGGCGAGAGCGTCGGCTGCGCGGGACGCTCGAGCTTCCAGAGATGCTCGGCAGTGATGCGATGACTGGCCATTTATTTGTCGCCGGATGCGGGGAATGGGCGGGAATTCTAGCAGTAGAATGAAGGCCTCCCTCCGGAGGATCCCATGAAGCCGAACGATCTCAAGCCCACGTTCAAGTGGGACGACCCGCTGCTCCTCGACGACCAG
>JBBRTF010000045.1:0-37363 GCA_038244725.1 Burkholderiales bacterium | reverse complement strand
CGCGACGACGCGGGCAGCGCGACGATCTTGCCTTGCGTGTACTTGAGGCCGCTCGCTACCGGCCCGAGCTTCGTGCCGGTGGCTCGCGAAATCTGCCCCCAGCTCATGCCGGCGGAGCGCATCCGCAGCACGCCCTGCAGCCCCGTGGTGACCTCGCTGCCGTCGGCGCCCTTCACGGTGACGTCGCCGCCATCCAGCGACGCCAGCAGCTCCGCGGCCGTGGGCCTCGCGATGCCGGCGCGCGCGAGGCAATCCTGCGCGAGCGCGAGCGCGATCTTCACGTGGCCCCAGCCCATCGTGCCGGTGGGCGGCTCGTAAGTCGCGGAGCGCATCGCCGGTGTGCCCGCTGACGCGGTTGACTCCGCATAACTGAGCGTCGCGCGAGTGCCGCCGCGCAGCGCATTCGCCAGCGCGAGCGCATTGGACTGCGATCCGGCGAGCAGCGTGAAGCTCGACGCGATCTTGCCCGCGACAAGCGCGTCGGCCCGAAGCGATGCCGCCTCGTCGAGGCTCGCCGCGAGCGACTCGATGTCGATCGTCGATGCACGGGCCGGTGCGGACAACGACAGGGGCATCGCGATCGCCGCGGCGAGGACGCTACTCGTCGTGCGACGCATGGGAGGGCCCCGGCGACTGGCGCCGATAGCGCTCGGCTGCGATCGCGCCCCAGTTGACGCCGTCGGCGCGCATCTGCAAGACGCCGCGCAGGCTCCCCACCGTGCCGTTGGGCGTGGCGATGTCCCCGCCCAGCAGCACGGCGTGGAGCTGCACGAGCGTGGGGTGGACGATTCCGTAGCGCTGCAGCGCGTCCCTCGCGAGCATCAGCGACATTTTCACGTCGTTCCACGCCATGGGGCCCGTGGGCGGATCGATCACGACGATCTCGGGCATGAAGTCGCGCCCCTCCTCGACGGGACCGACGAGGTGGACCGGCGCGCCTTCGTGCAGCGAGCGCACGAGGGCGAGGATGTTGTCCTCGGAACCCGCGAGCTTCACGAAAGCCGCGGCGATCCGCAGGGCGAAGGGATCAGGAGCGGGATCGCGCTCGGCGCTCGCGAGCGGCGCGAGCGAAAGAAGCACGGATCCGGTAAGCAGTTGCATCGCGCGTTTCATCGTGGTGTCTCCCACGTGCGCCGGACGATGTTTTATTTATGGGTGTTGCAGGGACATCGTGGCCCAGGAACGGGCGCCCTGAATGTGAACAAAGTCACAATCCCGCGAAAATGGCCGTTTCGTCGCCGTGTTGCGACAACCGGATGTAAAACGGGGGAAAAGTGAAGCAAGCCGGTAAGCGGGATTCTGTTACGGCCCTTGCGGGCTATGACGGTCATTCCTCTAGGCCCTGCGTTGCCGCAGGGCTCGAGCCACCTACCCGCAGACTCAGTGGGCCACGTCAACGTCTGCCTACTTGGTGTTGCTCCGCGTAGAGATTGGCCGTTTCACCTCGTCGCCTTGCGGCAACGAACTCGTCTCTGTTCCTCTAATCCTCACCTCGCGGTGGACGGGAGTTACCCGCTACGCTGCCCTATGGAGTCCCGACTTTCCTCTGTGCGACCGGAGTGGCACAGCGACCGCCTGGCTTGCTTCACCTCGCCATTTTACGCTGCGGCGGGCCGAGCCCCGAAACAAAAGTCGTGTCAGGTACGACTTTCCCGAAAGTGGTGTCAGGTACGACTTTCGCGCAGGCCCTTGGAGCGGAAGTGGTGCGCGTCGTCGTAGAACGACTCGCTCGACGTGCCGGGATGCCAGCCGGGAATGCCCAGCACCGGCATGGGCGCCATCGACTTCGGCGACGGGTAGTTGGCGCGATCGGCGAAGTGCGCGGCGACGAGCGCGTCGGCAAGCGCCACCTGCTCCCCGCCGCCGGAAGCGAGGAAGCGCTCGTCCGCGGGAATGAAGACGGTCTTCGCGACCATGCCGAGGTACGGGGCGAGGGACTGCTCGCACAGGCCGTGCCCGAAAGCGAGGAAGCGCATGCGCGCCTCGACCTCGCCGCGCCCGCGCCAGAAGAGCTCCTTCCATTCGAAATCACGGATGAGCCCGAGGAGCCGCGCGTCGCTCGAAGCGACGATCACGCCGCCCTCGTCGAAGAGCGTGAGCGCGTCGCGCGCGGGGCTGCGCCGCTTCGCCTCGTCGTCGCCGCGCTCCTCGAGGATTGCGGCGTGCTGCGCGTTGATGGCGGCCTTGGCGCGCGGGAAGGCGATCCAGGCAAGCGCGTTGAAGAAGTCGTGCCAGTTTTCCGGACGCGTCTCGACTTCCCCCGTCTCGGCGATGCGCCGCTCGTAGTAGCGCCGCTCGCGGTCGGTGTTGCCGCGCGGCCCCACGAAGCGCAAGGCCATGCCGCGCGACGTGGTCACGCCCTGCGCGGCGCGGTCGAGCTCTGCGTGCGTGGGCCAGCGGTCCGGGGGAATGCGCCCCAGCGCATCCGCGCATGAGGCGTAGGCCGGCGAGCGCATGCGCTCGCGCGCGCTGTTCCAGTCCGGCGCCACTAGTCCGCGAGCCGCCAGCCGATCGTCTGCCCGGCGCGTAGCGGCACCACGGTCTCGTCGCCGAACGGATATTCGGCGGGCACTTCCCAGCGCTCCTTCACGAGCGTGACCTTGCCCTTGTTACGCGGGAGCCCGTAGAAGTCCGCGCCGAAATGGCTCGCGAATCCCTCGAGCTTGTCGAGCGCATCGGCGATCTCGAACGCCTCGGTGTAGAGCTCGAGCGCGGCGTGCGCGGTGTAGATCCCCGCGTGGCCGCAATCCATCTCCTTGTTGCGGCGCGTGTGCGGGGCGGTGTCGGTGCCGAGGAAGAACTTGGGGCTCCCCGAGATCGCCGCCTTCACCAACGCACGGCGGTGCGGCTCGCGCTTCAACACCGGCCGGCAGTAGTGATGGGGCCGCAATCCGGCGTTGAAGAGGGCGTTGCGGTTCATGAGGAGATGGTGGACGGTGATGGTCGCCGCGACGTTTTCGGGCGCGCGCTCGACGAAGGCGGCGGCCTCGTGCGTGGTGACATGCTCGAGGACGACCTTCAGCTTCGGGAAGCGCTTCAGCAGAGGCGCGAGCGTGCGCTCGAGGAAGACCGACTCGCGGTCGAAGACGTCGACTTCCGGGTCCGTCACCTCGCCGTGCACGAGGAGCGGCATGCCCACCGCCTGCAGGGCCTCCAGCACCGCATCGACCTTGCGGATGTCGGTCACCCCCGAGGCCGAGTTGGTGGTCGCGCCCGCGGGGTAGTACTTCACCGCCTTCACGAATCCCGCGTCGCGCGCGCGCTCGATTTCCGCGGGCGGCGTGTCGTCGGTGAGATAGAGCGTCATCAGCGGCTCGAACGCCGGCTTCTTCGGCAGCGCCGCGAGGATGCGGCCGCGGTACGCCTTCGCCTGCTTCACGGTCGTGACGGGCGGCTGGAGGTTCGGCATCACGATTGCGCGCGCGAACTGCCGCGCGGTCGCCACCGCCACCGTCTCCATGAGCTCGCCATCGCGGAAGTGCGCGTGCCAATCGTCGGGACGGGTGATCGTCAGCGTTTCGGACATCGTAGGGGATTATAAATTGGTGGCTGGAAAGACGCTTGTGGTCGTACCTGACACCACTTATTTTTTCAGCTCGAGCGCGAGCGCGTAGAGGTCGTTTCGCTTGCCGCCGGTAATCTTCGTGGCGAGGGCGACGGCCTGCTTGAGGGGGAGTTCCGCGAGGAGAGTCTCGAGAACCGC
Organism: Burkholderiales bacterium; assembly: GCA_038244725.1. Lineage (GTDB taxonomy): Bacteria > Pseudomonadota > Gammaproteobacteria > Burkholderiales > Usitatibacteraceae > Usitatibacter. The sequence continues at coordinate 33,660 of JBBRTF010000045.1, read as the reverse complement.
GCGCGGATCGGCGAAGGACGCGCGCTCCACGGGCTGGCCCTCGATCATCAGCACGAACTCGCCGCGGCGCCGGTCGTCGTCGGCCTCGACCCACGCGCTCGCCTGGGCGAGGGGAATTCGCGTGATGGTCTCGAAGCGCTTGGTGATCTCGCGCGCGATCACCACGTCGCGCTCGCCCAGCGCCGCGTGAAGGTCGGACAACGTCCGCGCGATGCGATGGGGCGCCTCAAAGACGATGATCGCCCACGGCCCCGCCGCGAGCGCCTCGAGCCTCGCGCGCCGCTCGGCGCCCTTCACCGGAAGGAAGCCCGCGAACACCGCGCCCTCGAATTCGAGCCCGCTCGCGGACAGCGCCGCCGTCACCGCGCTCGCCCCCGGAATCGGAATCACCGCGAGGCCCGCGGCACGCACCGCCGCAACGAGCGCCGCGCCCGGGTCGCTCACCGCCGGCGTGCCCGCGTCGCTCACCAGCGCCACCGCTTCGCCCGCGCCGATGGCGCGTACCAGCGACTCGGCCGCGCGCCGCTCGTTATGCTGGTGCACCGCGACCAACTTCGCGGCGATGCCGAAGTGGTTGAGCAGCCCGCGCGTGTTGCGCGTATCCTCGGCCGCGATGGTGCCCGCGCGCCGCAGCACGTCGAGCGCGCGCAACGTGATGTCGCCGAGGTTCCCTATGGGAGTCGCCACCACATATAATCCGGGTTCCAATGCCGCGTCCGCTCGCTCCTCGCCGCGCGGCGTCTCCGCCTCGGTGGCCGCCTTCCTGATGTCGCGTTTCAGCGCGCTTCTCCTTCTCTTCCTCACCTCGCTGGTGTCGAGCGCATTCTCGGCCGACACCCCGCCGGGCACAACCTCCGCGTCGCTGCCGGGCTTCATGGGCGAGGAGGAGATCGATCCGGCCACGGGCCTCGCGCGCTCGAGCGTGGTGAAGCCGCTCACGGGCGTGGCACCCGTGCCGGACCCGCGCCGCCTCGGCCCGCCGCCCAAGCCGCACGTCGCGCTGATCCTGCCCACCGCGTCGCAGGGGCTGGGCCGCCTTGCCGACGCGGTTCGCCAGGGCTTCCTCGCCGCCGCGCAGGTCGACGGCAAGGACGCGCCGGCGATCACGCTCACCGCGATCCCGGACGAGGGGCCGGTCCTCCTCGAAGCGTGCCGCAACTCGCAGGCCGCGGGCGCGGTCCTCGTGATCGCGGGCATCACGCGCGACGGCGCCTCGGCGCTCGCGCGCAGCGACTGCCCGCGCCAGCTGGTGCTCGCGTTGAACGAGCCGCAGGCCGCCGCCCCCGACATCCCCGTGAACCTCTTCACCTTCTCGCTCTCCCTCGAGAGCGAGGCGCGCCAGGTGGCCCTCCTCGCGGTCGCGGAGGGATGGCATTCGGCGATCGTGATCGCCTCGCCCTCGCCCCTCGCCCGCCGTGTGCAGGAAGCCTTCGAGCGGGAGTGGTCGCGCGCCGCGGGCCAGGTGAGCGCGCGCATCGCGTTCAACGGCACCGCCGAAGACGCGCCGCTCGTGCGCGAGCGCATGGCGAACGTCGCCGGCGACATGGTGTTCCTGGCGCTCGATCCGGTCGAGGCACGCGCGGTCCGCCCCTACGTGACGGGAATGCTGCCGCTCTACGCAACCTCCATGAGCGTGAACCCGCGCGCCGAGACCATCGTCAACGTGGACCTGCAGGGTGTGCGTTATGTCGAGATGCCCTGGTTCGTGCAGCCCGACCATCCCGCCGTCATGGTGTACCCCGTGCCCCGCGCCATGTCGCTGGACGAGGAAAAGCTCTACGCCTTCGGCATCGACGCCTATCGCATCTCGATGCAGCTCCTGCGCGGCGACAAGCGCGCCCCCATCGACGGGGTCACCGGCAAGATCACGCTGGAGCCGCCCACGCACTTCGCGCGCACGCTCACGCCCGCGGAGATCGACGGCGGGCGCGTAATCCCGCTGCGTGCGCCATGACGGCGGCGCAGGCCGCGGGCAGCGCCGCGGAAGAGGCGGCCGCCAACTTCCTCTCGCGCAACGGCCTCGCGATCGTCGCGCGCAACTACCGCACGCGCCTGGGGGAAATCGACCTCATCGCGCGCGAAGGCGCCACGCTCGTCTTCGTCGAGGTGCGCATGCGCTCGAGCGCGCGCTTCGGCGGCGGCGCGGAGAGCATCACGCCGGGCAAGAGGAAGCGCCTGGTCGCCGCGGCCCGGCACTATCTCGCGCGCCTTCGCCGCGAGCCGCCCTGCCGCTTCGACGTGGTGACCCTCGACGGTGGTTCTCCCGAATGGCTGCGCGCGGCCTTCGAGGTCTCGTGAAGTAGAATTCGCCATGCAGGGCTGCTCTGCGTTCATCTGCGCCTCATCTCGCGCCCATCTGCGTCAACCGCTCCAGCCCGCGCAAGCGGCAACAGAAAATGGATCACGTAAACCACCTCAAGCAGCATTTCATGGAAGGCGTCGAGCTGCGCACGCGCATGGCGGAGACGATGCCGCGCGAGATCGCGCGCGCGGGCCTTGCCCTCGCGCAAGCGCTGAAGAGCGGGCACAAGGTGCTTTCCTGCGGCAACGGCGGCTCGGCCGCCGACAGCCAGCATTTCGCGGCGGAGATGGTGGGGCGCTTCGAGCGCGAGCGCCCGGGGCTTCCCGGCATCGCGCTCACCACCGATACCTCCGCCCTCACCGCAATCGCCAACGACTACGACTTCGACCGCGTGTTCTCCAGGCAGGTGGAGGCGCTCGGGCAGGCGGGGGATTTCCTGCTGGCCATCTCGACCTCGGGCAACTCGAAGAACGTGGTCGAGGCAATCCGGTCCGCGCACGCCAAGGGCCTCGCCGTGATCGCGCTCACCGGGCGCGACGGCGGCGCCATGGCGAAGATGCTCGACCCCAACGATTTCCACCTCAACGTGGCCCATCCTCGCACCATGCGGGTCCAGGAGATCCACCTCCTCGCGATCCACTGCCTGTGCGAAGTGGTCGACAACGTTATCTTCGGAGAGAAGAAATGACGCGCAAGATCCTCGGCCTCACTCTCGTTGCCGCGGCGCTGCCGCTCCTGCAGGGCTGCTTCCCGCTCGCCGTCACCGGCATGGGCGCGGCCGCGCTCATGGCGACGGACCGGCGCACCACCGGCACCTACATCGAGGACGAAGGCATCGAATGGAAGGTGATCGGCCGGCTGCGCGATCGCTTCCCCGGCGCCCACGTGAACGCGACCGCCTTCAACCGACGCGTGCTGCTCACCGGCGAAGCGCCCACCGAGGCGGCGAAGAAGCAGATCGAGGAAGCCGTGCGCGGAATCGAGAATGTGAAGGAAGTCACCAACGAGCTGCAGTTGGCGGGCGCCTCGTCCATCGCTTCTCGCGGCAACGATGCGCTGGTCACGTCCAACGTGAAGGCGCGCATGGTGAACAACGGCCGCTTCTCGCCGCAGCACGTGAAGGTGATCACGGAAGCGGGCGCCGTCTACCTCATGGGCCTCGTGTCTACCGAAGAGGGAGATGCCGCGGTCGAGATCGCGCGCACCACGAGCGGCGTCGGCCGCGTGGTGAAGGTCTTCGAATACATCGGCAAGTAACGCACCGTCCGTCGGCCTGCGGGCGACGTTCGCTCCCGAGGCGATTACAGCTGTATTTCATGCAGTGACACAGGTCACTTCGGGCCCACGCCCGCGCACCCACAATCCATCCCACGCATCAACATGCAAGGGCGATTCATGCGGTGGCGTCTCGAAGGTGCAGGCGAAGCGTTGCGCTCACCCATTCCCTGGGTCGCACTTACGGCCGCCCTCGCGCTCACCGCGGCGGGCTGGATCGGCCTGGAGCGCAATCGCTACGAGGACGCGCGGCTGCAGTTCGAGCGGCGCACCGAGACCGCGGAAGCGGCGGTGCGCACGCGGCTGCTTTCCTACGAGCAGATCCTGCGCTCCGGGGCCGCGCGCATCTCTTCGTCGCCTTCGGTCTCGCGCAAGGAGTGGCGCGACTTCATCGCGCACCTGGGGCTCGAGGAGCGCTTTCCCGGGATTCAATCCATCGGCTTCGCCGAGCGCGTGCGCGCGGGCGAGCGCGAGGTGCAAGTGAAACGACTGCGCGCGGAGGGGTTCCCCGACTACGAGATCCGTCCGGCCGGCACGGGCGAGGCCTTCCCCATCGTCTTCAACGAGCCCTTCGCGGGACGCAACGCGCGCGCGATCGGCTTCGACATGTATTCGGAGTCCACGCGGCGCGCCGCGATGGAGCTCGCGCGCGACAGCTCGAACGTCGCCATCTCCGGCAAGGTGGTGCTCGCGGGCGAGGTCTACGGCAGCGCGCAGGCGCAGCAACCCGGATTCGTGATGTACGTGCCGGTCTATACCAAGGAAGTACGCAGCGCGAGCCGCGCGGAGCGCGAGGCCGTCCTCGCCGGGTTCGTGTTCAGCCCCTTCCGCATGCACGACCTCATGCGCGGCATCCTCGACGACGGCGTGCTTCAGGTGCTCGACATGCGCGTCTTCGACGGGCCGTCGCCGCGGCCCGCCGCCGAGCTCATCGACACGCGCACCGCCTGGCGCGTGACGCCCAGCGAGGCGGCGCCCATGTTCTCGCGCGCCGTCTCCTTCCCGATGCCTGGGCGCGTGTGGACGATCCAGTTCACCTCGCGCCCGGAGTTCGACGCCGCGCTGCAGGGCGCGCCGCCGTGGGGCGTCGCCTCCGCCGGGATTTTCGCGAGCATCGTGCTCTTCTTCCTCACGCTGGCGCTCGTCGCCGCGTGGAACCGCGCGCACCACCTGTCGATGCGCGATCCGCTGACCGGGCTCTACAACCGCCGCTATCTCGAGGAGACCATGGGCCGCGAGCTTCCGCGCGCGCGCCGCATGGGCGAGAGCGTCGGCGTGATCGTCCTGGACATCGACCACTTCAAGAACCTGAACGACACCTTCGGCCACGACGCGGGCGACTTCGTCCTCGAGCGCACCGGCGAGCTCCTGCGCGCGGCCACGCGCAACAGCGACATCGCGTGCCGCTTCGGCGGCGAGGAGTTCGCGGTGATCCTGCCGGGCGCGACGCTGCTCGTCGCGCGCAATCGCGCTGAGGCGATCCGCGCGGCGCTGGAGACGCTCAAGATCGAATTCGAAGGCAAGTCGCTCGGCCCCCTCACCGTTTCCGCGGGCGTGGCCGCGATGCCGCCCCACGGCCAGGACTGGAGCCACACACTCCAGCAGGCCGACCGCGCCCTCTACACCGCCAAGCAGGCGGGCCGCAACAAGGTCGTCGCCGCCGTCAACGACTGAAAACTGGGAAAATGGTGGAAAGTGGTGTCAGGTACGACTTTTTATGTCGTACCTGACACGACTTTTTATGTCGTACCTGACACCACTTTGCGATGAAGCCATCCTTCGAAGCCAAGATCTGTGATCCCGCGAAGCTCGCCGCGCGCGTGGGCGAGCTCGAGCGCCCGCTCGTCTTCACCAATGGCGTCTTCGACATCCTGCATCGCGGGCACGTGACCTATCTCGCGGAAGCGCGGGCCCTGGGCCGCGCGCTGGTGGTGGCGCTCAATTCGGACGCGTCGGCGCGGCGCCTAGGCAAGGGAGACGACCGTCCCATCAACGCGCTCGAGGACCGGCTCGCGGTCGTCGCCGCGCTGGAGAGCGTGGCGCTGGTCACCTGGTTCGACGAAGACACGCCAATCGAGCGCATCCTCGCGTGCCGCCCCGAGCATCTCGTGAAGGGCGGCGACTGGGCGCGCGACCGGATCGTCGGCGCGAAGGAAGTCGCGGGCTGGGGCGGCGAGGTGCACTCGATCGCCTTCCAGCACGACCGCTCCACCACCCAGCTCCTCACGAGGATCCGCACATGAACGACCGCCCGGGCGCCGGCCTCCTGGACCGCCTCGGCGCCATCGTCGGCGAACGCGGCATCGTCGCCGGCGATCACGAGCGCCGTCCCTTCGAGGTGGACTGGCGCGACCAGTATCACGGCCGCGCCGCCGCCGTCGTGAAGCCGGCCAGCACCGCGGAGGTGGCTCGCGTCGTGACCCTCCTCGCCGAGGACGGAATCGCGATGGTCCCGCAAGGCGGCAACACGAGCCTGTGCGGGGCATCGGTTCCCGACGCGTCCGGCACCCAGGTCGTGATCAACCTGTCGCGCATGAATCGCGTGCGCAACGTCGACACCAGCAACAACACGATGACGGTGGAAGCCGGATGCGTGCTCCAGGCGCTCCAGGAAGTCGCCGACCGGCACGAGCGATTCTTTCCGTTGTCGCTGGGCGCGCAGGGCAGCTGCGAGATCGGCGGCAACCTCTCCACCAACGCGGGCGGCACGGCGGTCCTTCGCTACGGCAATACGCGCGAGCTGGTGCTCGGGCTCGAGGTGGTGCTCCCCGACGGGCGCGTGTGGAACGGCCTTCGCGGACTGCGCAAGGACAACACCGGCTACGACCTGAAGCACCTCTTCGTCGGCGCCGAGGGCACGCTCGGAATCATCACGGCGGCGGTCCTCAAGCTCTTTCCCCGGCCGCGCAGCCGCGCCACCGCCTTCGCCGCCGTCGAGAGCCCCGCCGCCGCGGTGGCGCTCCTGTCGAAGATGCGCGAGACCTGCGGCGAGCGCATCTCGGGCTACGAGCTCCTCGCGCGCGTCTGCGTCGAGCTCGTGTTGAAGCACATGCCCGCGGCGCGCGACCCGCTTCCGGCTCCCTCGCCCTGGTACGTCCTCATCGAGCTTTCCGACGCCTCGCAGGGCGACGCGCTCGACCGCACGCTCGAGGAGGCGCTCGGCGCCGCCGCCGAGGCGGGCCTCGTCGCCGACGCGATGATCGCATCGAGCCAGGCGCAGCGCGACGCGCTCTGGCAGATGCGCGAAGACGTCTCGGAGGCGCAGAAGGTGGACGGCGTCTCCATCAAGCACGACGTCTCGGTGCCGGTGAGCAGCGTCGCCGAGTTCATCTCGCGCGCCGACGCGGCGCTCGCCCGGCGCTTCCCCGACGTGCGCATCGTCGCCTTCGGCCACGTGGGCGACGGCAACATCCACTACAACTGCTCGAAGTCCGTGCGCCAGGACGCCAAGGAATTCTTCGCGCAGGCGGGCGAAGTGAACCACATCGTTTACGAAGTGGTGAACGCGCTCGGCGGCTCCATCAGCGCCGAGCACGGCCTGGGCGTCCTCAAGCGCGACGAGATCAAGCTCTACAAGAGCCCCCTCGAGCTCGAGCTGATGCGCTCGATCAAGAACGCCCTCGACCCGCGCGGCCTCATGAACCCCGGCAAGGTCCTCTGAAAAAATAACCGGGGACAGACCTCGGTTATTTATCAGCATCCGATAACCGAGGTCTGTCCCCGGTTATCGCGTCAGGGGCGCTCCAGGCGAGGGTTCTTCAGCCAGTCGGTGATGGTCTGGACCGCCTCGCGCTCGATGCCGATGAAGCCGTGATGGTGCAGCGGCTCGCAAGGCGGGCCGCGCGCGCCGTCGCCGCCCTCGAGGATGACGAGCTTCTTCGAGGGCGCGTGCGTGAGTCCGGCGATGATGCGCGGCGCCTCGCGCGGATCGCCGCTCGGGCACGCGTCGTCGCGGTGATGCACGACCAGCACCGGCACGCGAATCCTGTCGAGCGCGAGTCCGGGCACGGTGGGATAGTGCCCGAGCGTGCGGCTCGACGTGAGCACGACGCCGGCGATCTCGGCGGGATCCATCGCGATCGCCGCAGCCGCCGCCGAGATCGTCCCGAGGCTCGTTCCCACCAGCCACACGGGCTTGCCGGAATCCCCGCGAAGCTTCTCCACCACGCGCTTCACGTCGGTGACGTGATGCGAGCCCGAGCGATAGCCGGGATCGAGGTCCGCGCGATCGCTGGGCCTGCCGACGATCGCGACGTCGTAGCCTGCGGCGGCGAAGAGATCGCGGCTCCTCACCAGGAAATTCGCGGAAGTGGGAACGCCCGCCTTCATGCCGATGCCGCCCGAGCCGCCGGGCAGCAGCACGAGCGTCGCGGTAGCGTCGGGACGCTCCATCCACCAATAGGCGACCTTCACGCCGGGGCGCGTCTCGATCTTCTCGAGATGGTCCGACGCCGAGGCGCACAGGGCGGCCGTCGCGGCGAGGAGGGCCAGGAGTCGCATCATCGCGAGGACTCTACTCCCGCCAGCGGTCGGCCTGCATGCGCACGACGTCGGGAAGGGACCCCGTTTCCTGATAGCGCTCGCGCAGCCAGCGGCTGTCGTTCTCCGCCTTCGCCGCCATCGCCGCGAGCGCCGCGAGCGGAGCCGCGGTGTCCATGGCGGCGGCCGACGGCGCGAGCCGCTCCAGCGTCGCGAGGAGATCGTCGCGAAGCCGCGTGCGCGTGTGGCGGATGGGATCCACCACCTCGCCTTCGAAACCGAAGCGGCACGCCTGGAAGCGGTTGTATCCGTAGACGCGATACGCCGCCTCCACGCCCTCGTCGCGGCGATGGGCGAGGAGGTCCGCGGCGAGCGTCTGCGCGTAGGCGGCGAGCTGCGCGGCGAGCCTCACCGTGAGCGGCGTGTCGCAGATGCGGATCTCCACGGTGCCGTACTCGGGCTTGGGCCGGATGTCCCAGTAGAAGTCCTTCATGCTGGCGACGATCCCGTAGCCCAGCATCTCGTCGAAGTAGGCGTTGAATTCCTGCCACGTGCGCACCGCGGGCATCTGCCCCGCGAGGGGAAACGCCGACACCGCGTGCAGCCGCGAAGTCTCGAACCACGTGTCCTCGCCCTGCGAGAAGGGCGACGAGGCCGACAGCGCGATGAAGTGCGGGATGAACGGCGCCAGGCGATGCGTGAGGTAGACCGCGTCGTCGCCGCTCTCGACGCCGATGTGGATGTGCTGGCCGAAGACCGTGAACTGCTTGGCGAGGTAGCCGTAGAGGCCCGAGACGCGCTGGAAGCGCTCCGTGGGGAAGATGCGCCGCTCCGACCACTTGTGGTACGGATGCGAGCCCCCGCCCGCGACCGCGACGTTCAGGCGATCGGCGGCGGCGGTGATCGCATCCCTCACGCGCTCGAGCTGCCCGAGGAGCTCGTCGTAGCGCCGGTTCACCGGGGAGTTCACCTCGATCATGCTCTCGGTGATCTCGGGCTTCACCTCGCCCTCGATCTGGACCTTCTCCAGCCGCGCGAGGAGGTCCGGCGCGCCGCGCGCGAGGTCGTAGTCGTGGCGGTTCAGCACCATGAGCTCGAGCTCGATTCCCATGGTGAGCGGCTGCGACGACTTGAAATCGAGGCTCATCGCCGCCTATGCGCCCGGCACGCGCGCCGCGTGGCGGCCGGTCGCCACGCCGACTTCCTCGGCGGGCGCCGTGTCGCCCGCGAGCTTCAAGCCCCACTGCGCCATGATCGGCCCGGCCACCTCCATCACGATGAGGGCGCAGAGGAAAACGGCGGTGAGGTGGGTCCCGAAGGCCGGATAGGTGCGCACGACGTCGTTGTGCAGCATGAGCGCGAGCGTCGACATGGGCATCAACGCAAGCCCGAGCCCCACCGACTGGCGCGAGCGCAGCCCGCCGATGGGCGCCACCGCGAGCACGCCCACGAGCTTGCCCAGCGTGCGCGCCGCCGTGACCGCGAGCCCCGCGGCGCCGCCGGCCGCGAGCGCGGAGAGCGGCAGGCTCGCGCCCGTGATCACGAAGAGGACGATGTAGAGGAGCCGGCTCGCCGGGGCGAGGTTCACGTTGAGCAGGTCGTAGTTGCGCGCGTCGTTGCGCGTGAACAGGCCAAAGGCGAGGAGCGAGAGGATCACCGAGAGCTTGAGCATCGCGGCCACGCCCACCGTCGCGATGACGATGCCGGCGATCAGCGTGAAATGCAGCTCGCGGGTCTTCTCGACGCTGCGCGCGACGAGCCGAGCGAGGGCGGCGACGAGCCCCCCCAGGCCGAGGGAGCCGAGAAAGAGGTAGGCCGGGTGCAGGAGCGCGGTCTCCACGTCCACGCGCGCATCCAGGTGCGCGGCCGCCAGCAGGATCGTGGTGATGATGGAGGCGAGGAGGCTATTCAGGGCGACCAGGTTCAGCGCTCGCTCGGTCACCTGCCCCTCGGCCCGGGTGTCCTGGACGATGAGCATGACGACGGCGGGCGAGGTCGCCATGGAGATGGACGCGGCGATGCCGGATTGCACCGGCGGGAAATCGAAGATGAGGAGCGTCGCGAAGACCGCGGCGAACGTGAGCAGGCTCTCGGCGAGGCCCGCGGCGGCGAGCGTCCAGTCGCGCTTCATCCATTGCAGGTCCATGCGCCGCCCCAGGTCGAAGAGGACGAGGCCCAGCGCGAGGTCGACGAAGATGCGCGCCTCGTCGAAGAGGAGATCGAGGCCGACGAGGCGCGCGAGCGGCGCCATCGCGAAGCCCACGCCCACGTAGCCGATGATGCGCGGCAGCTTCGCGGCCCGCGCCATCTCGCCGCCCACCATGCCGGCGACGAGGAGCACGCCGAACATGAGCGCGAAGCTCATCTCGAAAGGCAATGCCGGGAGGAAGCCGAGGTTCATGACGAAGTAGAATGGCGCGAACCCGCTTTGGGCAAGGGCCGTGAGCAAAAGTTTCTTCCAGAACACCATCGCGCTCGTCTACGACTTCGACGGCACGCTCTCGCCGCAGCCGATGCAGGAGTACACGGTGCTGCCGAAGATCGGCGTGCAGCCCGCGGCGTTCTGGGCGATGGTGAACGCCGAGGCGCGCGAGACCGAGAGCGACCCGATGCTGGTCTACATGCGCCACATCATCGAGGCGCTCGAGCGCGAGCGCGTCGACGTGAAGCGCGAGGACTTCGCCGCGATGGCCTCCGCGATCGAGTATTTCCCGGGTGTGGCCACCTGGTTCGCGCGCATGAACGCGTACGTGAAGAAGCGCTCGCGCGCCCAGGTGAAGCTCGCGCACTACCTCATCTCCGCGGGACAGAAGGAGATTCTCGACGGAGTCTCCATCCGCCGGCATTTCAAGCGCATCTACGCCTCCGAGTACCACTTCAACCACCACGGGGTCGCGACCTTCCCGAAGCTGCTGGTGACCGACACGCTGAAGACGCAGTTCCTCTTCCGCATCAACAAGGGCCTGGAGAAGGTGACCGAGTCGATCAACGAGCACATGCCCGAGGCCGAGCGCGCGATCCCCTTCGCCAACATGATCTACGTGGGCGACGGCATGACCGACGTGCCGTCCATGGCGCTCACCAAGAAGAGCGGCGGGCACACGGTGGCCGTGTACGACCCGAAGAGGGAAAGCCAGCGCGCGACCTGCGTGAAGCTGCTGGACGCGGGCCGCGCGGACTTCATCGCCGAGGCCGACTACCGCAAGTCGAGCAAGCTCTCGCGGCGCGTGGAATTGCTGCTGGACGCGATCATCGCCGACGTCGCCTACCGGCGCGAGGCGTTCGAAGTGCGCCGCGAGAACCGCGCGCGCAAATGAGCGCGCTCACCTTCCAGGCGCTGCGCCGCCTCGCCGACGGACGTTTCCACTCCGGGGAGGACATCGCGCGCTCGCTCAATCGCTCGCGCGCGACGTTGTCGGAGGCGCTGAAGCGATCCGCGGATCTCGGCGTGGAGCTCTTCAGCATCCCGGGGAAAGGCTATCGCCTCGCCCAGCCCATCGAGTTCCTCGACGCCGCCGCGATCTCGGCGCGGCTCACCGCCCTCGATGTGCGCATCGCGCTGCAGGTGGTCGACGAGATCGATTCCACCAGCTCGCGCCTGCTGCAGCTCGCCTCGGAAGGCGCGCCCTCGGGGACGTGCCTCGCGGCAGAGTGGCAGCCCGGCGGGCGCGGGCGGCGCGGGCGCTCCTGGGTGTCGAGCCTGGGCGGGTCCCTCACCTTCTCCCTCTTGTGGCGCTTCGAGCGCGGCGCGGGCCATCTGGGCGGGCTCTCGCTCGCGGTGGGCGAGGCGGTGGCGCGTGCGCTGGCGGCGAGCGGCGTGGAGCGCGTGCAGGTGAAATGGCCCAACGACGTGGTGGCGGATTTCCGCAAGCTCGCGGGGGTCCTCGTGGAGACGAGCGGCGAGATCCAGGGCCCGAGCGTGGCGGTGGTGGGCGTGGGCGTGAACTATCGCCTGGACGAGCGCGCGCTCGATCTCATCGACCAGCCGGTGACCGATGTCGCGCAATGCTCGCCGGTCGTTCCCTCGCGCAGCGTGCTCCTCGCGAACCTGCTTGCATCGCTCTCCGCGTCGCTCGAGGAGTTCGATCGGCTCGGATTCGCCGCCTCGCGCGACGCATGGCGCTCGCGCCACGCCTACCAGGGCCGGCGCGTGCGCGTCCTTCCCGGGCGCGAGGCCGCCTTCGACGCCGAGGTGGTCGACGTCGCCCCCGACGGCACCCTCGTGGTCGCCACCGCCGACGGGCGCACCGTCAACCTCTCCTCCGCCGAGATCACCCTGCGTGGAAAATAAGTCGTGTCAGGTACGACATAAAAAGGTGTACCTGACACGACATTTTGGAACGACATGATCCTTGCGATCGACGCCGGCAACACGCGCATCAAGTGGGGCGTGCATGACGGCCGGGCATGGACGCGGTCGGGTGCGATCGCGACGGACGCGGCGGCGACGTTGCGCGACGCGCTGGGGGCGAGCCTGCCGGTGCAACGCGCGATCGCCTCGAACGTCGCGGGGGCGCAGGCGCGCTCGGCGATCGAAGGCGCGTGCGCCGCCGCCGGCGCGACCCTCCAGGTCATCGAGTCGCGGCGTGAGCAGCTCGGCGTGAAGAACGGCTATCGCGATCCCGCGCAGCTCGGCTCCGATCGCTGGGCGGCCCTCATCGCGGCGCACCACGGCGATGTCGCGGGAAACAAGCTCGTGGTGAACGCGGGCACCGCGCTCACCATCGACGCCCTCACCGCCGATGGACGATTTCTCGGCGGCCTCATCGTGCCGGGACCCGCGCTGATGAGGCGATCGCTGGATCGCGGCACCGCGGGCCTTCGCCTCACCGAGGGCGCGTCGAGCGATTTCCCGCGGAGCACGCCCGATGCGATCACCACCGGGTCGATCCTCGCCGCCACCGGGGCGGTCGAACGCCTCGCCGACATCATGGCCGCCCACGGCGCGGCGCCGGGCCGTATCATTCTCTCCGGGGGCGCGGCGGCCGAGATCGCCGGGTCCCTGCCCATCGCCATCACCCACCGCGAAAACCTCGTGCTCGACGGCCTGCTGCTCATCGCCCGCGATTCCTGAACGTGTCGCGATTCCTATTCTTCCTGCTGCTCCTCGCCACGCTGGGCCTGGGCGCGCACCTCTGGCTCAGCGCGGCCGCCGAGAAGACGGACTTCTCCACCCGCGAGCGCAATCGCGACGAGGTGCGCATCGTCGCGGTGACCCCGCCGACGGTGGCCGCGCGCACCGCCGAGGAAACGCGCAAGACCGTGCAGAGCCTCGCGGGCGCGGCGTGCGTCGAGCTTTCCGGGATCGCCGGCGCCGACATCCCCAAGGCGCGCGACGCCTTCGCCGCGTTCAAGCTCGGCGACCGGCTCACCGAGCGCCGCGTCGAGGAGATCACGCGCCACTGGGTCTTCATCGCGCCCGCCAACGACCGGCGCAGCGCCGAGGTGAACATGGCGCAGCTGCGCCGCCAGGGCGTGTCCGACATGTCCATCCGCCCCGACAACGCGATCTCGCTCGGCGTCTTCTCCACGGAGGAGGCCGCGCGCCGTTTCCTCACCTCGCTCGAGGCGAAGGGCGTGAAGGGCGCCGAGGTCGGTCCCTTCGTGAAGGAGATGCGCGAGATCGTGATGCTGGTGCGCGAGCCCGACACCGAGACCGTCGCCCGCCTCGCCCTCCTGCAGCGCGAGTACGCCAACACGCTGCTGCGCGCCGTCCCCTGCCCTCGATAAGTGGTGTCAGGTACAACTTAAAAAGTCGTGTCAGGGTACGACTTTCCTGGGACGGCGGCCCATGGCGGGCACTGGAGCGCCGATCGCACGCCCGGCGCGGCGCCTTTCTGATTTCCTCGAGCTCGGCGCCGTCGAGCGGCAATGAAAGGAGCGCCCGATACGCCGCGCGCACCGCCGGTTCGTCCTTTCCCAGCGCCGAAAGGGCCGGGTGGGGCGCCACGAGCGGGTTGATCTCCCCGAACGCGTGGACGCGGTGGCTGGACCACGGGTACATCTCGGGTGCGGCGGCGAGCCCCGCGCGCACCGGATTCAAATCGATGTACCGGTGGCACGTGAAGAGGTATCGGTCGTGGGTCACGAGGGATGCGTGGAAGCGACCCTCCCACAACGTGCCGGTGCGCTCGTAGCGGCCGTTGAAGTATCCCGCGTAGCGGCGCGAAGCCGAGTGCATCGCCCGGGAGATCGCCGCAGGATCGGCCAGCGGCGTCATGAGCAGATGCACGTGATTGGTCATGAGCACGTACGCGTTCACCCCGACCCCGCATTCCCCGGTCGCCTCTTTGATGCAGCGCCAGAAGAACCGGTAATCTCGTTCACAATGGAAGATGCGCTGGCGATTATTCCCCCGATGGGTGATGTGGGAGGGATAGCCGGGAACGAATTGACGAGGAGATCGGGCCATATGGACTCAACGGGCCGTCCGGAAATCGGAGGACGCCGAAAGTCGTACCTGACACGACTTTTTATGTCGTACCTGACACCACTTATTTTGGCGACGGGGTGCACGCTCATCGACCCGCACAACATGATCGGGCGGCAGATGGGGGAGGCGACGGCGTTTCCGACCCTGGTGGTGGCGCCGCCGGCGCCGGCCACGATGCGGCCCGAAGAGCGCGCGCGCGCGTTCGACTTCGTGTGGCGCACGATCAACGACAACTACTACGACGCGAAGCTGAACGGCGTCGACTGGAACAAGGTGGCCCAACGCTACCGGCCGCTTGCCCTCGGCGCGAAGGACGACGAGGGGTTCTGGGACACGCTCGACAAGATGACGGGCGAGCTGAAGGATGCGCACACGCGCGTCGAATCCCCGAAGCGCGTCGAGCTGCGCAGGAACGACGAGGCGATCTCGCTCGGATTCCTCTTCGTGCCCGCGGCGGGCAAGCTCGCGGTGTCCGTCGTGAATCCCAATTCCGACGCGTGGTGGGCGGGCGTGCGACCCGGCATGACGCTCGTCACCGTGGGCGGCGTGCCGGCGATGCAGGCCTACGAGAAGCTCATGGCCGGCACGCGCCTGGATTCCACCGAGCGCTCGCGCCACATGCGCGCGATGCGCAAGATCGTCTCGGGCGAGGCGGGCTCGCGCGAGTCGTTCACCTTCGAGCGCGCCGACGGCACCCGCTTCGACGCGACCCTCACACGCCGCAAGATCGCCACGCACCCGACGGAATTGCATCGCGTGCTGCCCTCGGGCTTCGGCTACGTGCGCTTCGGCCTGTGGTCGCTCTCGCTCACCGCGCGCGCCATCGCCGCCGTGGAGGAGCTGAAGAAGACGCCGGGCCTCGTGATCGACCTGCGCGGCAATCCGGGCGGCGCGGTCACGGCGGTAAACCAGATGCTCGACGAGTTCTTCCCCGCGCGCACCGAGATCGGCCACACCATCACGCGCAACGGCCAGCCCATCGGCTTCTTCCTCGGCATGGTGGAGATCATCCGCCTGAAGCGCGAGACCCCGGGAAATCCCGACGCGTACCAGGGCCCGGTGGCGATCCTCGTCGACGCGGGAAGCGCCAGCGGCAGCGAGCTCTTCGCCGCGACGATGCAGGCCGCGGGCCGCGCCACCATCGTCGGGCAGCCGAGCTGCGGGTGCCTGCTGGGCTTCCTCGGCTATGCGCGCGTTCCCGGCGGCGCGGAGCTCGCCTACAGCGAGGTGGGCTTCGTGATGGGCAACGGCAAGCGCATCGAGGGCGAGGGCGTGATCCCGGACCACACGGTGCCGCTCACGCTCGCCGATTTGCAGATGAACCGCGACCGGCCGCTGGAGGAAGCGCAGGCCCTGCTTGCTGCGATGAAGCCCGGGAAGCCCTGAGTGGCCGCGGCTCCCGGGCTCTCGGCGCTCAATCCCGGAGTCCGGCGCCGCGAGGTGTGGGCGTGGGCGATGTACGACTTCGCCAACTCTGGCTACACCACGGTCGTCCTCACCGCGGTGTTCAACGCGTACTTCGTCTCCGTCATCGCGGCGAACGCCGACTGGGCGACGTTCGCGTGGACCGCGGCGCTTTCCGTGTCGTACGCGATCGTGATGGTGATCGGCCCGCTGCTGGGCGCATGGGCCGACGCGCACGCCGCGAAGAAGCGCGTGCTCGCCTTCTCCACTGCCATCTGCATCGCGGCCACGATCGCGCTCGCGTGGAGCGGGCCGGGAACGGTCGCCTGGGCGGTGGTCTTCATCGTCGTCTCGAATGTCGCCTACTCGATGGGCGAGAACCTCATCGCCGCGTTCCTTCCCGAGCTCGCGCGGCCCGAGGCGCTCGGCAAGGTGTCGGGTTGGGGATGGAGCCTCGGATATTTCGGCGGCATCCTCGCCCTCGCCATCTCGCTCGCGTGGGTGATGAGCGCGGATGGGCGCGGCTCGACCACGTCGCTCGCGGTGCCCGGCACCATGGTCATCACGGCGGTGATCTACGGGCTCGCGGGGCTGCCCACGTTCCTGTGGCTGCGCGAGCGCGCCGAGCCCGCGACGGTGCCGGGCGCGCGCGCGGCGATGGCGCGGCTCCTCGAGACGGCGCGCTCGGCGCGACGCTACCGCGACCTGCTGCTCGTCTTCGCGTGCGGCGTGTTCTACCAGGCGGGTGTCGCGACCGTCATCGCGCTCGCCGCGATCTACGCCGAGCAGGTGATGGGCTTCAAGACGCAGGACACGATCATGCTGGTCCTCGTCGTGAACGTGACCGCGGCGATCGGCGCGTTCGGCTTCGGCTACGCGCAGGACCGCATCGGCAAGGTGTGGGCATTGCGGGTCACCATCGTCGGCTGGATCGCGATGACGGTGGTCGCGTACTTCTCGCGCACGCCGGCGATGTTCTGGGTGGCGGCGAACCTCGCGGGGCTGTGCATGGGGTCGAGCCAGTCGGCGGGCCGCGCGCTGGTGGCGTTCCTCTCGCCGTCAGGACGCAGCGCGGAATTCTTCGGCCTCTGGGGCGTTGCGACGCGGCTCGCCGCGATCCTCGGTCCGCTCACGTATGGCGTGGTCACGTGGGTCACCGGCGGCAACCATCGGCTCGCGATCCTGCTCACCGGGGCGTTCTTCGTGGTATCGCTCGGCATCCTCGCCTTCGTGAACGAGGCGCGCGGACGCCGGCAGGTGGCGTGAGGCCTTGATGCTTGCCGCGATCTTCCTCTCGCACGGCGCGCCCACCCTCGCGGTGGAAGAGACCGCCGAGACGCGCGCCTGGGCGGCGCTCGCCGGCGAGCTCCCGCGCCCTCGCGAGATCCTCGCCGTATCCGCGCACTGGGATACCGACGCGCCGATGGTGAGCTCGGCCGCGAAGCCCGCGACGATCCACGATTTCTCGGGCTTCCCCGCGGAGCTCTACCAGCAGCGCTACGACGCGCCGGGTGCGCCGGCGCTGGCCCAGCGCGTCGTGAAGCGCCTGGCCGATGCGGGGATCGCGTGCGGCATCGATGCGGCGCGCGGGCTCGACCACGGCGCGTGGGTGCCGCTCAAGTGGATGTATCCGGGCGCCGACATTCCGGTCACGCAGCTCTCGGTGCAGTCGCGGCGCGGCGCACGGCACCACCACGAGATGGGCAAGGCGCTCGCGCCGCTGCGCGAAGAAGGCGTGCTCGTGCTCGCATCCGGGGGCATCGTGCACAACCTGCGCGAGATGCAGTGGCAGGCGCGCGAGCCGGTCGCATGGGCGAAGTCCTTCAACGACTGGATGGCCGCGCGCGTGGCCTCCGGCGCGATCGAGGAGCTGCTCGGCTATCGCGAGCTCGCGCCCTCCGCGAGCCGCAGCCATCCCACCGACGAGCACCTCGAGCCCTTATTCGTGGCGCTGGGCGCCGGCGGCCTCCCCGCCCGCCGCCTCGAGCTCGGCTTCGTCCTCGGCTCCCTCGGAATGGACAGCTACGTCTTCGGCTGAAAGTCGTGTCAGGTACAACATAAAATGTCGTGTCAGGTACGACATAAAAAGTCATACCTGACACGACTTCCTGGGCCGGGGCGCGAGGCGCGGGGCCGACACCTTCGCGAAGGGCATCAACGGGTAGAATCACCCCACTTCGGTCGAGCATGAGCCCATGAGAATCGTCCACTTCCTGTTGTCGGCGGCTGTCGCGGCGATGCTGGCACCGGCTGCCTGGGCGGACACGCTCTACGCGTCGAGCATGCGCACGTACACCGATCCGAGCTACAAGGGCGTGGAGGGCAACCTCTACTCGGTCTCGACCGAGACCGGGGTCACGCGCCTCATCACGTCGCTCAACGTCGGCGGCAAGACGCCCGTGGGCCTGGACGGCCTCGCCATCCACCCGAAGACGGGCGTGTTCTTCGGGATCACCGCATCGAGCTCCGCGGTCGCGCCGCGCACGCTGGTCAACATCGACCCGACGACCGGCAACGTGACTCCCATCGGCGACCTCGGCGTCGCGAGCTCCGACATCGAGTTCGACGCGGCGGGCACGCTCTACGCATGGCTGCCCGAGACGCGCCAGCTCGCCACGATCGACACCGGCACGGGCGCCACGACTGCGCTCGGCAAGCCGAGCGCGAAGGGCGCGTTGAAAGGCGGCATCGCCCTCATCGGCAAGGGCAGGGCGCTGGTTGCCTCCAACGGTGGGGCGGGCACGCTCGATACCATCGACATCGTCACGGGCGAGGTCGTGACGGGACCAGCGCTCTCCGGCGCCCCGTTCGCGGAGCTCATCAACGGGCTCGCGCTGTCGCCCCGGGGGACGCTCTACGGCGTGAACACCAGCGGCAGCAACCCGGCGAAGGCGAACCTCGTGAAGATCGACACCGCGAGCGGCAAGGTGGTCAACGTCGGGCCGCTGCCGAACGACACGGACGCGCTCGCGTTCGGGCCCGACCTCACGCATCGCGACATCGCGTCGAACGTCATGCAATGGAGGCTTCCGCTGCTGGTGGCCCTCTTCCTCATCGCCGTGGCCGTCATCTTCTACGCGACCCGCAGGAAGCACTGAGCCCATGGAGAAGAAACGAAGCCTCTACGACATCCTCGGCGTACCCCGGGATGCGAACGACATCGACATCGGCCTCGCCTACCAGCGTCGCACCGCGGAGCTGCAGCGCGCCGTGCCGCCCGATCCGGGCGCGCAGTCGTTCCTCCACGAGGCGCACGAGATCCTCGCCGATCCGCGGCGGCGCGCGGCCTACGACGCCTCGCTCGTCACCGCCGCCGAGAAGGCCGCCGCCGCCCAGCAGTCCGAACCGGACCTGGTGCTCGAGGGCGGCGACGAAGAGGAAGCCAGGCCGAGCCGCAAGCCCTTGATGCTGGGCGCCGGGGCCGCCACCGTGATCGTCATCGCGATCTTCTTCGCGATGCGCTCGGGCCACGCGCCCGAGGCACCCAAGCCCGAGCCGATCGCCGCCGCGCCCACGCCCGCGCCGCCGCCGCCGCCCAAGCCCCTCACCCCCGAGCAGATCCTGCCCGCGGCGCTGCGTTCCGCCGGACGCGTGATGAGCTACGAGATGTCGGGCCGCGCGGTCCCGCTGGGCCTCGCCATCGCCACCGAGCCCGGCACCATGATCACCACCTGCCATGGAATTCCCGGCGGCTCGCAGATCGTGGTGCGCACCGGCGCGGAGTCGAACTCGGCGAACCTCACGGTGACCGACGAGGTCCTCGACCTGTGCCGGCTCGCGGTCGCGGGGCTCAACGCGCGGGCATTCACGCTCGCCCCAGACGAGGCGAAGTCCGGCGACAGGATCTTCGTGCTGGGCGTCAACGCCAAGGGCGACTTCGCGCTCACCGAAGGCAGCGTGAAGGGACTGCGTCCCTCGCCCACCGGAAAGTTGATCGAGATCTCGGTGCCGGTCGCCGCGGGCGCGAGCGGCGGCGCGGTGCTCGATGCGTTCGGGCGCCTGGTCGGCATCGCCACCACCCCGCACGCTTACGGCGCGGGATTGCAGATCGCGCTGCCGGCGGCGTGGATCGGCGAGATGCGCACGCGCACGGCCGTGGTGAAATAGTCCCGAGACAGCGTGCCTGCCCGTGCATCCTCGGGGCGCGGTTGGGCGACGCTCGCCTCCTTCGACTGTCAGGTCGTGAGCAGGAAGAGCGCGAGCAGTATGCAGACCGCGAAGACGAGGGCGTAGAGCGCCTCGACGGACGACCGGATCTTCATCGCTTCATTCCTCGAGGGTCTCGATGGCGGCCTCGCCCGGGATCCCATGCCGAGCAAAAACAAGAAAAGGAAAATCGGATGCGCACTATGCACGGCCAAGCTTGCGTGAATCTTATGCGCGCGAACCTTGCGTGAAGCTGTGCGAGCGAGGCCGGTATGATTGGCGAATGCGCGTGCTCATCGTCGAAGACGATCCCCTCCTCGCCGACGGCCTCGCCGCCATGCTGCGGCGCGAGGGCTACGTAGTGGACGCGGTCGGCAGCGCGGCGCTCGCCGACGCGGCGCTGCAGGTGAGCGAGATCGGCCTCGTGATCCTCGACATCGGACTGCCCAAGGTGGACGGCTTCACGTGGCTGAAGAAGCTGCGCGCGCGCGGCGGCGAGCAGTCGGTGCTGGTGCTCACCGCGCGCGACGCGGTGAGCGACCGCGTGCACGGGCTCACGCTCGGCGCCGACGACTACCTCGCCAAGCCGTTCGCGCCCGAAGAGCTCCTCGCGCGCGTGGCGGCGCTCACGCGGCGCGGGCGCGCGGTGCGCTCGCGACTGATCGAGCACGGCCCGCTCACCATCGACCTCGCGAAGAAGCGCGCCATGGTGGACGGCACGCCGCTCGACCTCTCGCAGCGCGAGTACGCGATCCTCGAGTACCTCTTCTCGAACATCGAGGCCATCGTCGCCAAGGACAAGATCGCCGGCGCCGTCGCCTCGTGGGACGAGCACATGTCGGCCAACGCGATCGAGGTGCACATCTCGCGGCTGCGCGCGAAGCTCGAGCCCAGCGGCATCCGCATCCGCACCATTCGCGGCCTCGGCTATCTCGTCGAGGCCTGGAGCGATGCGAAGCCTTAGGACGCGGCTCATCGCGTGGCTGCTCTTCCCGCTCATCGTCGTGGGCCTGGTCGCGGGAACCGGCGCGTACATCTTCCTCGAGCGGCGCCTCACCGCGGCCTACGACCTCGACCTCGCCGACATCGCGCGCGCCCTCGTTCCGTACGTGCGCGTGGACGGGGGCAAGGTCTCGCTCGTCTTCAACCCCGAGGCCGACGCGGTCCTGCGCGCGGACAGCACCGACCAGATCCGCTATGCGGTGATGGACCACGCCGGGAACGTGGTGGCAGGCGACCGCAAGCTTCCCAGGGCGCCCTTCGAGCCCGGGCCCGATCCCCAGTTCTGGGACGACGTGCGCGAAGGCCAGCGCATCCGCGCGGTGACGCTCGGCGCCATGATCGGCGGGGACGCGGTGCAGATCGTCGCGAGCGAGACGCGGCGCAAGCGCAACCTCGCCTCGCGCGACGCGGCGCTCTCGGCGATCGTTCCCACGGCGCTCTTGTCGATCGCGGCGGTGCTCGCGGTGCTCATGGGCGTGCGCCGCGGGCTGGGGCCGGTGGACGAGCTGAGGAAGCAGGTCCAGTCGCGCAGCTATCTCGACCTGAGCCCCGTGGACGATCGCGGCGTGGTGGAAGAGCTGCGCCCGCTGGTGCTCGAGCTGAACGGCATGCTGAAGCGCCTGGAGGCCGCGCAGGACGCGCAGGCGCGCTTCATCGCCAACGCCGCGCACCAGCTGCGCACGCCGATAGCGGGGCTCGTCACCCAGCTCGACCTCGCGAAGAGCGGCGATGCGGACGAGCGCGCGGCGCACGTGGCGAACGCGCGCGCAGGCGCGATCCGCATCGCGCGCCTCGCACAGCAGATCCTCTCGCTCGCCGCGGCCGACCCCGTTTCCAATCCCGACATGCCGCGCCAGGCGTGCGACCTCGCCACGATCGTCGAAGAGAACGCGGGCCCGTGGCTGCGCTCGGTCACGCCGCGCGGCGTGGAGCTGGAGTTCGAGCTCGCGCCTGCGCCGATCGTCGGCAACGCGGTGCTGGTGGGCGAGCTCGCCGCCAATCTCGTCGACAACGCGGCGCGCTACGGCGCGAAGACGGTGCGCGTTGCGACCTCGAGCGTGGGCGATCGCTCGGTGCTCGAGGTGTCGGACGACGGCCCCGGCATTCCCGTGGAAGCGCGCGAGCTCATCTTCGAGCGCTTCCATCGCCTCGACAACGAGTCCACCGAGGGCAGCGGCCTGGGGCTTGCCATCGTGATGGAGATCGCCGAGCGCCATGGCGCGCGCATCGCCGTGGACGAGGGCCTCGCCGGCGCGGGCACGCGCGTGAGCGTCTCCTTTCCGGCGCAGGCGAACGTCGCATAGAATCGCCGCATGCTTCGCCCTCTCGCCTGCGCTGCGTTCTGCCTCTGCGCCGCGCTCCGCGTTGAAGCCGCGCGGCCGATGATCACCGACGATGCGCGCATCGTCGACGCGCAGGCGTGCCAGGTGGAGAGCTGGGTGCGCCGCAGCCCGGACTCGACCGAGACGTGGGCGCTGCCCGCGTGCAATCCCCTCGGGTTCGTCGAGCTCACTTTCGGTGGCGCGCGCGTCGCCTCCCATGGCGCGAACGCGTTCACCGATCACGTGGCGCAGGTGAAGACGATCCTGAAACCCCTGGACGCCGACGGTTGGGGGCTCGCGCTCGCCGTGGGCACCGCGCGCCACCTGGAGCGCGAGAGCGCCAACGGCTGGCCCGGCGACGCGTACTTCTACGTGCCCGTCAGCATCGCTTTCAATGACGACGCGTGGGTCGTGCACCTGAACGCGGGCGCGGTCAGCCGCCGCGACGAGAAGCGCACCCTCGCCACCTGGGCAATCGGCAACGAGATCCGGCTGCGCGACGATCTCTACTTCATTCCCGAGATCTTCCGCTCCGATTTCGGCAAGCCCTTCTACCAGGCGGGGCTGCGCTACTGGGTGGTGAAGGACCGGGCCCAGATCGATGCGACCTTCGGCAACCGCATCGTGTCCGATTCGGGCGAGCGCTGGTTCTCGATCGGCTTGCGGCTGCTCTCGCCGCCTTTCCTTCCGTGAGAGCAGCCGCGCTTATCCTCGCGGCGGCGATGCTGCTCGTACCGGCCTGCTCGCGCGACAAGGATCCCCACGCCGGCTGGAAAGCGCCGCAGCTTTTCGACGAGGGGGACAGGCTGCTGCGCGCGAACGACCTTCCCGGCGCGTACAACCTTTTCCGCCGCGGCTCCGAGAAGGCGCAGAAGGCGGGGGTGCGCGCCGAGCAGTCGCGCGTCTTCCTCGTGCGGATGCTCTACGTCGAGTTGGCGCGCGGGGATCTCGCCAATGCCGGGAAGCTTTTTGCGGACATGGGCGGGAGCGCCGCGCCCCAGGCGATGGACGTGCGCGCCGCGCTGCAGCTCGCGATCCTGATGCAGCGCGAGGGGCGTTCGGCGGATGCTCGCGCGTTGGCGGAGAAGCTTGCGCTGCGGCTCGCGGGCCGTCCTCCCGAGCCCGAAGAGGTCGCGTTCTTCGCGGTCGGATGGATCGTGGTGGATCGCGTGCGCACCGAGAACGTCGAGCTCTCGCGGGCGAAGGAGGCTTCCGACGCGTTCGTCGCCTCGCTCGGCGCGATCGCCGACACCGCGATCTCAGGCCGTCAGCCCCTGAACCCGGGCCTGCGCGCCTGGATCCTTCGCTATGTCGACCTCCTCTACGACAGCGAGCGCGCGCTGGTGGCGCAGCATGTGGCCGATCTCGTCGAGCGCATCGACCAGGCCGCCGGCGGCCCCGCCGACGACCGCAACCCCTGCCTTCCCCTCGACCGCCTCTTCCCCACCCTCGGCTGCCTCGCCGACTGGAAATAACTCGTGTCAGGTACGACTTTATATGTCGTACCTGACACGACTTCTGGTTATTCCTCCGGGGTGGCGCTGATGCGGTGGACGGCGATGTCGGCGCCGTTGAATTCGGACTCGGGGTCGAGGCGGATGCCCACGGTGGCCTTGAGGGCGCCGTAGATCGCGAAGCCGCCGGCGAAGGCGATGGCGATGCCGAGGGCGGTGCCGGCGAGCTGGCTCATGAAGGCGACGCCGCCCATGCCGCCCAGCGCCTTCACGCCGAAGATCCCGCAGGCGATGCCACCCCACGTCCCGCACAGGCCATGGAGCGGCCAGACGCCGAGCACGTCGTCGATCTTCCAGCGGTCCTGCGTGAAGTTGAACATGCCGACGAAGAGCGCGCCCGCGACGAGCCCCGTGGCGAGCGCGCCCAGCGGGTGCATCACGTCGGAGCCCGCGCAGATCGCGACGAGGCCCGCGAGCGGGCCGTTGTGCACGAAGCCCGGGTCGTTGCGGCCGACCACGAGCCCGGCGATCGTTCCGCCCGCCATCGCCATCAGCGAATTCATCGCCACCAGCCCCGTGATCTTGTCGATGGTCTGCGCGCTCATCACGTTGAACCCGAACCAGCCCACCGTGAGGATCCAGGCGCCCAGCGCGAGGAACGGGATGTTCGACGGCGGAAAGGCGTGCACGCGGCCATCCTTCGTGTAGCGCCCGATGCGCGGTCCCAGGAGCAGCACCGCGGCCAACGCGACCCATCCGCCCACCGCGTGCACCACGACCGATCCCGCGAAGTCGTGGAACTCCGCGCCGAACGCGGCCTTGAGCCATCCCTGGAACCCGAATGCCTGGTTCCACGCGATCGATTCGAAGAAGGGATAGAGCAATCCCACCAGCAGGAACGTGGCGGCGATCTGCGGATTGAACTTGAAGCGCTCCGCGATCCCCCCGGAGACGATCGCCGGGATCGCCGCGGCGAAGGTGAGGAGGAAGAAGAACTTCACCAGCTCGTAGCCGCTCTTCTGCGCGAGGGTCTCCGCGCTCGCGAAGAAATTCACGCCGTACGCGATCGAGTAGCCGATGAAGAAGTACGCGATGGCGGACACCGAGAAATCCACCAGGATCTTCATCAGCGCGTTCACCTGGTTCTTGCTCCGCACGGTCCCCAGCTCGAGGAACGCGAAGCCCGCGTGCATCGCCAGCACGAGCACGGCGCCCAGCATGATGAACAGGACGTCGGACGACGTCTTCAATGCTTCCATGGCCCCCTCCGGACTTGTTTTTGTTCGCAGCTGCCCGAGAGGCTACCAAGAAAAGTGGTGTCAGGTACAACTTAAAATGTCGTACCTGACACCACTTATTTACTGGATGAAGCGGCCGAGGTTTTCGCGAAGGAAGGACTTGGCGATCTCGACCTGCTCGTCGTCGAGGAGGGCGTAGAGCTTCTTCCATTCCGTGCCGGCCTCCTTGAAGAGGGGACGGGTCTGCTCGACGAGGTCTTCGTTGGCGCGGGCGAAGGCGGCGAAGTCGGGATTGTCCTTGGCGAGCTCGCGCGCGAGGCGCTCCTTCAGCTGCATCGCCGCGAGGCCCACCGCCAGCATCGCGCGCTTGGTGGAGCCCACGGTGATGTCGAACTGCTCCTTCTGCTCGGGGCGGATCTTGAGGCGCTTCTCGAGCGCGTCGAAGTTCGGCCCGGCGACCGCGGCGAAGGAAAGGAAGACGAGGAAGAACGAGGCGACGAACCGCAGGCGCGCAACGGGCATGGCGTTCAGAAAGGCTGTCGGGTAATCGCCATCGTACCGCTCTTGCCGTCGATGATGTAGTCGAAGGTGGCGCCCTCGATGCCGAAGCGGTAGCGGAAGGCGCCCACGTCGATGACCTGCAGCGCGTTCGCGTCGTACGCGCGCCCCACCCACGGCGAGCCCGTGGTGCGATAGATGTGGCCTTCCCACGTGCTGGCGTCGCTCCAGTAACCGCTCGGCATCACGAACCATGTGGGCGCGCCCGCCGCGTCGTACGTGAACCACACGCTGAAGAGCGTGCGCTGCTGCTTCAGCACCGCGATCCCCCAGCCGTTCTGCGCGAAGCCGCCCCACCACATGTCGCCCACGTCGGCGGTGGGCGTCGGATCGTCCACGCCGAACTCCTGGCGCTGGATCACGCGATGGCCGCTCACCCCGTCGATGGTGTAGTCGAGCGAAGCGGTGCTCGCGTCGAGGAAGGTGAGCGTCACGGTCCCCACCGGAGCGCCCGGCACGAACTTGCTGGTGTCATAAGTGGAATACGGCGCGCCGTGCGGCGCATACACCGCGCCGCTGAACGACGTGCGCGTCGAATCCCACGCGCCACCCGGCATCACATACCAGATGGGCTTGCCGGCGGTGTCGTACGCATAGATCACCGAGAAGAGTGTCGAGGCATGCTGGATCACGCTCATGCCCCAGCCGTTCTCCTCGCGCCCTGCCCACCACATGTCCTGCAGCGGGTTCGCGGGCGGCGACATCGTGATGACCTGCGTCTTGCCTCGGAAGGACACCTCCACCTGGTAGTTGCCCAGGCGCCCGTCCGGCGTCACCGTGAATTCCGCCGTGCCCGTCGAGCCGGTGGATTTCGTGGAAGCGGAGAGCGACGCCGAAGCGGTGCCCGCGATCACGCGCGCGCTCACGTCCAGGTTGTAGAGGACGTAAGCACCGGTCTGCACTTGCGCCAGCAGCGTGAAGGGCTTGCCCGGACGCGGGTCCACGGGATTCAGCGATCCGACCACGCGCGTCACCGAAGCCAGGTACGTGTGCACGTCGAACTTCGCCGCGACGCCGTCCGTGGCGTAAAGCGTGCACGTGATGCCGGGCGGATTCATCGCGGTGAAGGTCGCCGACGCCGTGCCCGTCGCATCGGCGTGCGTGTCGTAGAAGAAATTGCCGCCCGGGAACGTCCCGCACGCGTCATTGGAAAAGCGCACAGCCTCGCCGGCCGCGGGCGCGCCCAGGGCGTTGAAGAAGCGCACCGTGAAGACCTGCGGTTCGCCGCCCGCGACGCTCATGGCCTGGGGCGTGACGAGCTGCACGCTCGCCGCGGCGTAGGCGAGCGGCGTGGTGCAAATGGCGGCAGCCGCGAGCAGAATGCGGGGAGTCATGGCGCTTAGACAAGTCCAGATTGGCAAGCCAACCTCGATTCTAGGCACCATGGACTCCGGAAGGAAACCGCACATGTTTCAGTCGAAAGCCAACGCCCCGGCCCGCGTCGCGGTCCTCGTCGTCGCGTTGGCCGCGCTCATCGCCTTCGCGGCCTGGTTCGCCCGACTGCCGGTCGCGACGGATCCGCGCTCGAGTCAGCTGCCGATGCTCCCGACCCTGGTGTTCCTGCTCGGCGCCCGCTCGAGCGCCGCCATCGCCAACGCCGTGCTCGCCGCGATCGCCGCGACCGGCATCGCGGCTTGCGTCCTGTCGATCGTTCTCAACTGGAGGAGCGGCCGCCAGGATGCGCCGCGCAGGCTCGCCGCCGCCCTCGCCCTCATCTCGTTGTCGGTCGCGTACTTCTTCTTCACGCTCCCGTTCGAGCCCTACCGCGCGCTCGTCGCCGCATGGCCCCGCGGGGCCACGCGAGTCGGATTCGACCTCGTTGCGTACCTCGCGCTCGCGGCGGGCCTCTGGCAGCTCGGCCGCTTCTTCGAGATCTACCCGCGGCCGATACGCCCGGACGATTGGCGGATGTTCGTCCAGGAGCTTCGCGCGGACGACTTGCGCAAGGTGAGCGAGGGCTGGCGCGCACGGGTCTACGGCAAGAAGGCGAAGCAGGAACAAGGCCGCGCCTCCCGCGCGATCTACTGGGAGGGGTGGCAAGGTCCCCACGCGGGCAACGCGGTCGCCGCGGTGCTCTTCGCGGCCGCGATCCTGCTGCCCTTCACCGATCTCTACGAGCGCGGCATCAAAGCGGGGCCTGCGGGCCATGACGCGCACGTGGCGATCTTCGCGCTCATGGTGGGCCTCGCGACCACGGCCTTCCTCTACGCGGGGACGCGAAATTTCCGGATGCTTCAGTTTCACCACCGGCACGGGCTCCCCGACGACCGGCTGCGCATCGAATGGATCTATTCGACCACGCTCGTGGGAAGCCTCTTCGCGCTCGGCATGATCCTGGTGGGAATGATCGTGTTCGTCATCGTCACGATGACGGCGGGCGAAGCGGGGGCGCGCTATTCAGGCCTCTTCATGCTGGTGCCCTTCACGCTCGCCGTGCCGGTCTTTGCGATCTCCTTCCTCGTCGCCGTCACGCTCTCCATCTTCTATCGCGGCGCGGTGGACCCAAGGCTCATGGCGCGCAAGGTGACCGTGTGGTGGATGCTGGGCGCGGTCGTCGCGGTCCTCTTCATTCTCGTGGAGCGCGCGGTCGCGGTGCGCATCGCGCAGTGGCTGGGATGGCCCGCCGACACGGGATTGCTGCTCGCCGGGGCGGTGGTGACGGCAACGGTGGCCCCCGTGCGCAAGCAGGCCGAGAGCTCCATCACCGCGCTCGTCGGTCGCTTCCTTCCGCTCGAGCACCTGGTGGACGGCGAGCGCAAGCGCGCCGCCGTGGCGATGTGCGACTTGAGCGGCTACACGGCGCTCGCCGTGCGCGACGAGAAGCAGGCGTTGCTCGTCGGCGCGCTGCTGCATCGCAAGGCCGCCGTGATCGCGCAAGCGCACGGCGGGCACATGGTGAAGTCGATCGGCGACGCGGTGATGCTGGAATTCCCCGACGCAGACGGTGCCTGCGCGGCGCTCACGCAACTCCATGCCGAGTTTCCCGCCGCGTGCCGCACGATGGGATTCGAGCCGCTGCCGCTGCACTCCGGCGCGCACGTGGGCGACGTGGTGGTGGGCCACGACAAGGATCTGTACGGGCACACCGTGAACCTTGCCGCGCGCCTGCAGGACCAGGCGAAGGGCGGGCAGATCGTGGTGAGCGGCGAGTTCCTCGCGGATCGTCGCTCAACGTCGGGCGAATGGCGCGCGCTCGGGCCGCGGCGGCTGAAGAACATTCCCGAGGCGGTGGACTGCCACGAGATGGTCGCGGCGGAGTAGTGGACTTCAGAAGGCTTCCCGCTCCAGCGCCATCGTCCCGCTGTGCCCCTCGATCGCGTACTCGAAGCTCGCGGCATCTCCGGTGAAGCGGATGCGATAGGTCCCCACGTCGAAGACCTTGACCTTCGAAGGGTCGAAGCCCGCGCCGACCCAAGGCGAGCCTGCCGTGCGATAGACGCGCCCCTCGTAAGTATCCGGTGACGTCCACGCGCCACCGGGCATCACGTACCACACGGCCGCTCCGTTGCCGTCGTACGTGTACCAGACGCTGAAGAGCGTCGAGGCTTGCTGAAGCACGGTGATGCCCCAACCACCTTGGCTCGCGCCGCCCCACCACAAGTCCGAGCGCACAGGGGTCGTGGCCGGGCCCGGCGCAAAGATCTCGCGCGTGACGAGCTTGCGGCCCATGGTTCCGTCGATCGTGTAATCGACGATCGCATTGTTCGCGTCCTGGAACGTGATCGTGACGCTCCCTTTCGCGCTGCCGACGACGAGGCGCGAAGTGTCATACGCGAAGAACGGCGTGCCGGCCGGCGTGTAGAGCGCGCCCGTGTAGACGGTGCGAGTCGCGTCCCATGCGCCTCCCGGCATCACGAGCCAGGTGGGCCTGCCGGCGGAGTCGTAAACGTACAGGCCGCCGAAGAGCGTCTCGCCGTGCTGCACGAGGCTCATGCCCCATCCGCTCTCGTATGGAGACCACCACATGTCCTGGACGCTTCCGATCGGCGCAGGGCCTTGCGATGGCAACTGCGTCACGGGGACGCGGACCACCGCGAACGGCGCATTGGCGACGATCTCGTACGAGCCTGGTACCGCGTTCGCGTGCAAGTTCAGGGTCGCACGATTGGTCGAGTCCACGCCAATGCCGCTAGGCATTGAGACGGGATACGGGCCGGCGAAGGGCTGCGCGAATACGCCAATTACGAATCCGGGCATCGCGCCGAGATCGGAATGGGCCTCGAAAGTGATCGAGAAATCCTGGTCGACCACCGTCAAGACCGAGGCGGGCATGGCGGTCAGGACCAGCGTCGCGGGGTTGTAGATGTAGACAGGAAAATCCTGCGCGCTCGAGGTCGAACCCCCCGGGACCCGCGCCGAAACCGTGCAGATCGTCGTTAGGTTGCCGGGGACCATGGGCGGCGTGGTGACGATCCCCGAAGCGCCGGATGTGAGCGTGATCGACGACGCGCCCTCGAAGGTTCCACACGATCCCGCGTTGAACGTGACCGCCGCGTTGGCAATGGGAATGCCAGCGGCGTCAACGGCCCGAGCGACGAAGGGTTGCGCGGGTTGCCCATAGGGAAGCGTCTCGATGTTGGAGCTCACGCGCTCGACGTGATCGGCGGCCGACAATGGCGACACGTACGGCACGGTGCTGTTGAACCGGACACCGCCTCGCAGCCAGGGCACTGCGCCTGCGCAATGCTGCTCGAAATCCGCGGCGAATTTCTTCAACGAGCCGAGCGGACCGTATTCCACCTCGTAGACGATGAATCGTCCCGTAATCGTTTCGCACCCGGACGAGCGAACGGTTATGTCCATGCCCGGATGGCCCGGAGAATTGAAGGGAAAACGTTGCGCGTCCTCGTAAATCCCGGGTGCGAACGGTTGTCCCGCTGCGGCCGCGAACCACAGATCGGCAGACAAGTACGGCGCCCCAGGGAAGCTCCTCGCAAGCAACCTGGCGCCCGAGTTGTTCTGTGGGAGCGTGGTGAACCAAACGTCTGCACGCGTGAACGTACCGCTGACGCCACCGCCGACCCCGTCGCCAGGCTGGCTCACATAGTCGATGAACGCCGGCCCGAGTACGGGCGGCTGCGGGGCATAAGGGATATCGCTGTTGAAACGGATTCCGCCGTAAAGGACGGGTTCAGCGAATTCGCAATGCTGCTCGAAATCCGCCGCGAAGCGGGTCACGTTTTGCGCTGCGTCGCGGGCGATCTCGAGGACCGTAAAGCGGCCAAAGGACTGATTGCAGCCGAGGCCGTCGCCCCCGACATCAAGCCCGGCGGACGTTGCGTCCGCGGTCCTCAGCGCGTTCTCGTAGCCGCCAACTACGAGCGGCAGTCCCGCGGGAGCCGCGAAAATCAGCAGCCAGAATCGCGGCCCGTTGATAACGAATGTCACTCGGGGATCGCTGCTGACGGAGAACGCGGTATCGGCCGAGGTGATGATCCCTTGCCCGCCGCCACCCTCGAAATCCCCGGGCTGGCTCCCGTATTGGAGGAAGGTGGCGGCGCCGGCGTTTCCGGTGGCGAGGGTGAAAGCAAGACAGATAATGGAGAGAATGGCGCGCATAAGTGCACGAATCATAGTTCGCCTAACCTGGCCATTCCGTGCGTTGTCGCACGTAGTGCCCACACGCCCGGGTGGGATTCCCGCAAAATAGGAGTCTTGCCTGGAGAAATCGTCACCCCGGCGAAGGCCGGGGCCCAATCCATGAACGACACCAAGACGCCCCCCGAAGGCGCGCACCTCACGAACTTCATCCGCCAGCACGTCGAGCGCGATCTCGCCGAGGGGAAGTACGCGCAGCGCCATTGGAGCGGCGAGCCCGGGCTTGCGGCGACGCAGGCGAAAGGCCCGCTCGATCCCGCGAAGATCCGCACGCGCTTTCCGCCCGAGCCCAATGGGTATCTGCACATTGGCCACGCGAAGTCGATCTGCCTCAATTTCGGATTGGCGGAAGAGTTCGGCGGCGTGTGCCACATGCGCTTCGACGACACCAACCCCGAGAAGGAAGAGCAGGAGTACGTGGACGCGATCCTCGACTCGGTGCACTGGCTGGGCTACCACTGGGGCCAGAACGACGAGAACCTCTACAACGCGTCGGACTATTTCGGCTGGATGTACGACTTTGCGGTGGAGCTCATTCGCCACGGAGACGCGTATGTCGATTCCCAGACGGCCGAGGAGCTGCGCGCGACGCGGGGCTCGCTGACCGAGCACGGCATCGAGTCGCCTTATCGCTCGCGGTCGGTGGAGGAGAACGTGCACCTCTTCGCCGAGATGCGCGACGGCATGCACCCCGACGGCTCGCACGTTCTGCGCGCGAAGATCGACATGAAGTCGCCCAACATCAACATGCGCGACCCGGCGATCTACCGCGTGCGCAACGCCGAGCACCATCGCACCGGCGACAAGTGGCACATCTACCCGATGTACACCTATGCGCATCCGATCGAGGACGCTTTAGAAAACATCACCCATTCACTCTGTACCTTGGAATTCGAGGACCAGCGGCCCTTCTACGACTGGGTGCTGGAGAAGATCGCGTCGTTCGGATTGCTGCAGCGCCCCCTGCCGCAACAGATCGAGTTCTCCCGGTTGAATCTCACCTACACGGTGATGAGCAAGCGCTTTCTCATCCAGCTCGTGAAGGAAGGCCACGTGGACGGATGGGGCGATCCGCGCATGCCCACCCTCGTCGGCGTGCGGCGGCGCGGCTTCACGCCCGAGGGGATCAGGCTCTTCATGGACCGCGTGGGCGTCTCCAAGAGCGACTCAGTGATCGAGTATTCGCAGCTCGAGGACGCGCAGCGCGAGATCCTGAACGAGATCGCTCCTCGTCGCATCGCTGTGCTCGATCCGCTGAAGCTGGTGATCGACAACTGGCCGCGCGGTCATGTCGAGGAGTGCGTGGCGCCCAATCATCCGAAGAAGCCCGACTGGGGGACGCGAGTGCTACCCATGACCAACGAGCTCTGGATCGAGCGCGAAGACTTCATGGAGACGCCTCCGCCGAAGTACTTCCGCCTCTATCCCGGGAATTCGGTGCGGCTCAAGTACGGATTCGTGGTGCGGTGTACTGGCTATTCCAAGGGCCCTGACGGGCGCGTGGATGAGGTGCATTGCGACTACCTGCCTGAGACGAAATCAGGGACGACTGGGGCGGAGGCGGTGAAGGTGAAGGGGGCTATTCACTGGGTGGATGCTGCGCATGCCTTCGAGACGGATGTTCGACTCTACGACCGGCTGTTCAAGGTGCCGAATCCTGGGAAGCGGACGGGAAGCATGCTGGATGATTTGAACCCGGAGGCTAAGAAGGTCGTGCGGGCGCATCTCGAGGCTTCACTCAAGACCGCGAAAGCCGATGATCGGTTTCAGTTTGAGCGGCATGGGTATTTTGTAGTCGACCGGCGCGATCGTGGACCCGTCTTCAATCGCGCGGTGACATTGCGCGATTCGTGGACATCTGGAAAGACCTAAACGGTTCTGCCGGGCTTCGACAGAGCTGCCGATAATCATTACTACGGTGCTGCAATGTTTACTTTGTTTTCTCAACCAGACGATGGATCATTTGTACAAATCGTCACCGATATTCTCAAGGCAGACGACTACACACGTTACTCACATTTTTCAATCCTCGTCGCTTACGCCAAGGCGAGTGGCGCTAAACGAATTCGCCCGTATCTAGAGAAGTTCAAAGAAGCAGGTGGCGAAATCGAGATAGTGGTGGGGGTCGATCAGCTAAACACCTCATCGCAGGCAATCATTGAACTTCTCGACTTGGGAGCTTCTGTATTTGTTTTCCATGACGAAAATTTTGCCCTTACATTTCATCCCAAGATGTATCTGGCTTGGCGCGACAAGGAACGCGCTTGGATCTCTGTAGGATCGAGCAATTTAACGTCCGGCGGACTATTTGCAAACCGGCGTGGAATTATGACCAGGTTTTGGGGGTGAGTGGCGCGCAAATCTGACCATCCCCCTGTGTGATAGACCTGCGGGCTTCCTGGCTCGGAGGAGAACCTGGGGTGATATCGGTGGAGACGGTCGGCAAGAT
>JBBRTF010000044.1:0-38574 GCA_038244725.1 Burkholderiales bacterium | reverse complement strand
GTGCTGAACCTGCCACTCATCGGCATGTGGGTGAAGCTCCTCACGGTGAAGTACGACTACCTCTTCCCCGCGATCCTCATCTTCTGCTGCATCGGCGTGTACTCGATCAGCAACGCGTGGATGGATGTTCTCCTCGCGGCGCTCTTCGGTTTTATCGGCTACGTGTTCATCAAGCTCGAGACGGAGCCCGCGCCGCTCTTGCTGGGCTTCGTGCTGGGACCGATGATGGAGGAGAACTTGCGACGAGCGCTCCTGCTCTCGCGCGGCGACCCGATGGTCTTCATCCAGCGCCCCATCAGCCTGACGCTCTTGATCATCTCCTCGGGCCTGCTGCTCCTCATGCTGGCGCCCGCCATTTCCAAGCGTCGCGAGGAAGCTTTCCAGGAAGGCTGATCCCGATTTTCCGCAGGGATGAAAACCGGGGTCTGTCCCCGGTTTTCCTTTGCGGTCATCCGACCAGCGCGGCGACCTCGCCCAGGTCCTTCACGATCGCGTCGGGCCGCACGCCGAGCCGCTCCACGGGAGCGCCCCCGCGATTGACCCAGAAGGCGCGGAAGCCGAAGGACTTGGCGCCCGCCGCATCCCAGCCGTTCGACGAGACGAATCCCATGAGCGAGCGGGGCACGCCGAGCTTTTCCTCGGCGATGCGATAGACGCTCGGGTGCGGCTTGAAGATCCTCGCGTCATGCACGCTCAGCACGCCGCCGCGAAAGAGTGGACCCAGGCCGTTGTGCTCGACCACCGCGTTCAGCATTTCCGGGTGCCCGTTGGACAGGATCGCGAGCGGCCGCGACTCGGCGAGCTTCTCGAGCGCGGCGGGCACCTCCGGGAATACCGCGAGCTTGCGGTACTCGTCCAGGAGCGCCCGGCGCGCCGGCTCCTCCGGCGCGATCTGCAGGAAATCGAGGGTCCATTCGAGCGCCGACTGCGTGACGCGGCTGAAGTCCTCGTACTGGCCCATGAGGGAACGAAGCCACGTGTACTCGAGCTGCTTCGTGCGCCACGCCGCCGAGAGCGCCGCGCCCTTTCCCGGGAAGAGCGATTCGGCGAGGCGCGTCACCGAGTGGACGTCGAAGATCGTGCCGTAGGCGTCGAAGACGAGAGCGGAAAGGTCGTGGGCCATGGGGTCTCCTCGGGCACCCGATGCTACCATTGGCGCTCCCCCGGTTCAGGAGACCTCGCCCCCATGCTGTCGCGGCTCTTCGCATCCATCGCGCTCGCCGTCCTCGCGCCGCAATGCCTCGCGCAGGCGTGGCCCACGAAGCCGGTGAAGATGGTGGTGCCGTTCCCCGCGGGCGGGCCCACCGACGTCATCACCCGCGTCCTCGCGGACAAGCTCGGCCAGGCGCTCGGCGAGCCGGTGGTGGTGGACAACAAGCCCGGCGCGGGCCGCACGATCGGCTCCGACCTGGTCGCGAAGAGCCCGAGCGACGGCTATACGCTGCTCATGGCCACCGGCAGCACGCACTCCGTGGGGCCGTACCTGCAGAAGCTGCCCTACGACCCGTCGCTCACCTCACCGCGGAGATGTTCGCCGCGCAGGCCGGCATCAAGCTCACCCATGTCCCCTACAAGGGCACGCAGCTGTCCATCGGCGACCTCATGCAGGGAAACGTCGCGATCCTCTTCGACAGCGTCATGACCGCCAAGCCGCAGGTGGAGTCCAGGCGCCTGAAGGCGCTCGGCATCTCTTCGCTGAAGCGCTCGGAGCTCGCGCCGGAATCGGCGAAGTGGTCGAAGGTCATCCGCGAAGCCAACGTGAAGCCGGAGTAATCGATGTTCTCCTGGGAATTCCCCTACCCCTCGCAGCGCATGCCGGTGATGGCGAAGAACGTCGTCGCCACGTCGCAGCCGCTCGCCGCGCAGGCCGGCCTCGCGATGCTCGCCAAGGGCGGCAACGCCGTCGACGCGGGCCTCGCCGCCGCGATCACGCTCACCGTGGTGGAGCCCACCTCCAACGGCATCGGCTCGGACGTCTTCGCGATCCTCTGGGACGGCCAGCGCCTCGTGGGCCTCAACGCTTCGGGGCGCTCGCCCGCGGGATGGACGCCCGGGAGGTTCGCGGGAAAAAGCGAGATGCCCACGCTCGGATGGGACTCGGTCACGGTTCCCGGCGCGGTGTCCGCATGGGTCGCGCTCTCCAAGCGCTACGGCAAGCTCCCGTTCGAGGACCTCTTCGAGGCCGGCATCCGCTACGCGCGCGAGAGCTACATGGTCTCGCCGATCACCGCGGCGAGCTGGGCGCGCCAGGCGCCGAACTTCAAGGGCTTCTCGGAATTCTGCTGGACCTTCCTTCCGAAGGACCGGGCGCCGTATCCGGGCGAGCGATTCTATTGCCCGCAGCAGGCCGAGACGCTCGAGGACATCGCGTCGACCAAGGGCGATAGCTTCTATCGCGGCCCGATCGCCGAGCGCATCGCGCTCGCGAGCCGCTCCGACGACGGCGCGATGACGCAGGATGACCTCGCCGCCCATCGCGCCGACTGGACCGATCCGATCTCGATCGAGTACCGCGGCTATCACCTGCACGAGATGCCCCCCAACGGCCAGGGCATCGCGGCGTTGATCGCGCTCGGGATCCTTCGCCGCTTCGACCTCGCATCGTTCCCCGCGGACTCCGCGGACAGCCTGCACCTGCAGATCGAGGCGATGAAGCTCGCATTCGCCGATACGTGGCGCCACGTTTCCGATCCCGCCTCCATGGAGATCACCACGGCGCAGATGCTGGACGACGCCTATCTCGCCGAGCGCGCGAAGAAGATCGACATGAAACGCGCGCAGGAACCGGGGCCGGGGATTCCGAGGCCGGGCGGCACCGTGTACCTCGCGACCGCCGACGAGAAAGGGATGATGCTTTCGTTCATCCAGTCGAACTACCAGGGCTTCGGCTCGGGCGTCGTCGTGCCCGGCACCGGCATCAGCCTGCAGAACCGCGGCCACGGCTTCTCGCTGAAGGCGGGGCATCCGAACCAGGTCGGTCCGCGCAAGCGCCCGTTCCAGACCATCATCCCGGGTTTCCTCACCCGGGGCGGCGAGCCCGTCATGAGCTTCGGCGTGATGGGCGGCAACATGCAGCCGCAGGGCCACGTGCAGATGGTGACCCGCCTCGTCGACTACAACCAGAACCCCCAGTCGTGCAGCGACGCTCCGCGCTGGATCGTGAACGGCGACTACACGGTGAGCCTCGAGCTCGCGGTGCGCGATTCGGTGAAGGAGGAGCTCGCGAGGCGCGGGCACCGCATCGTCTCGTCCGATGTCACGACCTTCGGATTCGGCGGGGCCCAGCTGATCCACCGGCTGGACGACGGCTATTGCGCCGCGTCGGATCACCGCAAGGACGGCTGCGCAATCGGCTTCTGACGGACGCCTTCGGGCGGGTCAGTCCCCGGCGACCAGGTGATTGGAGGGCTCCCTCTTCGCGGACGGGGTCCGGCGGCCGTCGGGAAACGTGATCACGCCCGAGGCGGCGAAGTCGCGCTCGTCGGCGTCGGTGACGGCGAGCATCGGCATGCGCTTGAAGAGGAGCGCAGCCTGCGCGCGGTACTCGAGCCCCATCAGCACGCGCGGGGCCGCGAGGCCGGGATACATCTCGGCGCCGGAGAGGATCTCCATGTTGAACATGCGCCGGTAGAAACCGATCTGCGAATCGCGCACCGCGAGCACCAGCCAGTCGGCGTTCTCGCAGGCGCATTGCAGCATGTGCGCCTTGAAGAGGTGGAAGAGCGCGGTCTTGGGCTCCATCTGGAATGCGGGATCCACCACCATGAGGCTCGCCTCGACGATGGTCGCATCGGCGCCGAGCGCCGCGATCTCGGCGGCGTAGGCATCGCTCGCGGGCAGCGCCCAGCGCCGCCGCGCCGAGCTCACGCTCGAACGCGTCGAGGCGACCGGACGGGCGTTGCGCAGCAGAAGAAACGTCGTGGAGTTCAACGCGGCGTCGTGGTCGTCGCCGTAGCCGTAGCCGCCGTCTTCCAGGTCGCCGATCTCCCCACGCTCGCGCAGCGCGCCGAAGCGGAGCGCGCGCACGTCGTTCCAGTCCTCGCGCGTGGCGACCCTGCGCATCTCGAAGCCGCGCGGATGCATGGCGGCCTCGGCGGGTGAATGGAGCATCGCGATCGCGCGTTGGCTTTTCATCATGATGCGAGATTAAGCGCGGCCGGGGGTGAAAGTCCCCACCCGGAAGGGTGGGGATTGAAGGTCAACGGAAGGAAGGGCCGTGGATCCAGGCGACGATCGCGCGCCTTACTCCGCGCTCGATGGGCGTCACCCGGTGCGCGAGGACGGAAGGAAAAACCGTCGCCGCGCCATGGTAGCGCGAGCGGTGAAGCTCGCCCTGCGGGCAGAACTCGAGCCCGCCGCCGGAATAGTCCTGCGGCGAGGATAGCTGCACCGTCACGCTGAGCTTTCGCGTGCAGGTGCGGTCTCCGCCGCAGTCCAGGTGCCAGTCGAACTTGCCACCTTCGTCGTAGCGCACGAAATGCAGCGGCTCGAGGAAGCCGAAGAGGTCGTATCGGTACCAGCGGTTGATCGAGGCCACCATCGAGGCCATGCGCTCGTAGATCCAGCGCGTGTCGTCGAATGGGGCGATCCAGGCAGCGTTCGCGCGCCGGTAGTTTTCCCGCTCCTGGACCACCTGGCCCGCATGGAGCGGCTCGGATTCGCAGCGCTCGACGATGCGCGCGCATTCCGCGGGGGTGAAGAGCTCGAGCATGACCTGCGGGGTGGCGACGAGCTGGTTTTCGGCGATGGCGTCCAGGCTCACCGCGTTGCGCGCCCGATCGCCCGCGAGCTCATCGAGTCCGAGGGCGAACGGAAAGCGGTCCGTACCGGGGCTCGCCTGAACGAGCCTTTGAAGGTTTGCGCTCAAGCTCGCCTCGTCATGCGGTGGTGGCGCTGTAGACCCAGGGTTGCACGGCGAGCGCGTGCGACTTGAGGCTGCGTCCCTGCGGCGAGTCGATCCAGTCCTTCATGTTCTGCTCGGTGCCCTGGATTCCGACCATCACAACCTCGATGTCCTGGTCGCGGCCGACGTTTCCGCTGAGCGCGGTGGTGGTGAGACGCGCAGGGGAGTTGTCCCAGTAGACGACCCAGATGGCTCCAGGCTGGTTTTGCTGCGTGAGAGCGGGATGCGCTTCTTCGAGTGAGAGAAGGTCGTCGTTCAGGTTCTTGCGCCCATTGCCATCGAGCACGGCAAGCCAAGCGTAGCGATAGGTGGTTGTCATTTGTGTCTCCTAGTATTCTGTCGGTCATTGCGCGATAGGACCGACAGCAAGTGCGCTCGACGATTTCAACATGACGACCCCTCTACATACTCCTACCCGCTTCGGTAGGATCGGTGCCGCCACCGTGGTCTCATCGGCACTTGTGATTTCATTCGCGGCATCATTGACAAGCTGTTCAACGCGAATCCCCGAAAACCGCCAAGTGATATTCGTGAATTTCGATCATGAGAGGGCTCGCGCCGGGTTCGCGCGTTTCGTGGCCGCTTGCGAGGAAATCAAGCTACAGGAGCGACACTCCGTGGGATTGAAATTCGTAGGCGTCGATGTCAACGACCGTGAAGCGCTTGCGCACACCCTCGACGCGGAGCTTGCGAAGGCGCCCGCCGCGATCGTCGCACCCAGCGCCGCGTCGGTGGTCGAGGCCATGAAGCGCACCCGCGACGTGCCAATCGTATTCGTGACGCACCAGGATCCCGTCGAGCTCAAGCTTGCGTCGAGTCTCGCCGAGCGCAGCTCGAACCTTGCGGGAATCTCCTTGTACGTCGGGTTGGACACGAAGACTCTCGAGCTGTTGCGCGAGGCCGCTCCGGACGCAAGGCGCATCGGTTTTGTCGTAGATCGAGACCAGTACAACGACAGACGGGTTCGTACATTCCTGGAGGAAACGGCCCGGCGCCATGGGATCGAGTGGAGAGTAGTGCCGGTTTCCTCGATCGAGTCGCTGCAAAGCGATATTCGCGAGGCCGGCGCGATCGACGCGTGGTTCATCACCAAGGTGAGCACCCTCGACGAATTTCGCCCGAAATTCGTCTCGGTCATCGCGGCGACGCGCCGCCCCGCCATCTATCCCTCGCAGGGCGATGTCGATGCGGGGGGCACCATGGCGTATGAAGCGGTGTTCGACGACATGATCGGCGCCATGGTGAGGCAGCTCGACCGCGTGCTCTCCGGCGTGAGCCCCGGCGACATCCCCATCGAGCGCCCGAAGCGCTTCAACCTGACCATCAACGTCGCAGCCGCGCGCCGCGCCGGGATGCGCCTCACGCCCGGGCTGCTGTCGCGCGCCGACCGCGTCCTATGATCGTCGCCGACACGCCGCCGGCAATGCCTGCACGACCCGTGCAACGCAAGTGGTGGCGATTCAGGGGAACGACGAGCCGGCTCTTCCGCCGCTATTTCGCGGTGATGGCCATCGGCACGTGCGCCATCCTCCTGCCCGCGGTGGTGATCGAGATGGCGTTGAGCTACGCGGCCGGGATCAGGACCATCGAGCGCGTCCAGTCGATCCGCGCGGACGCTGCCGCCTCGCATGTCGACGCGCAGATTTCCACGATCGTGAGCCAGGTTCGCGAGACGGCGTCGCTGCCCTGGGGGCCGACGGGTCTCACGGAAGCCGACCGGCGCGCGGAATTCCAGCGGCTCCTCAAGCGCGTGCCGGCGATCCGCGCGCTCTCGCGCTACGACCGCAACGGCCGCGAGACCCTCCATGTCTCGCGCATCGACGAGGACCGGATCGCGGACCCCGCCGCGCCCGCGCTCTCCGAGGCCGAGCGTTTCGCCGCGCAGGACATCGCCTACGGCGCGGTGGAGTTCAGGGACGCGCTGGAGCCGTTCGTCGAGGTGACGATCCGCGAGGGATCGTTCGGCGACGGCGGCTGGGTGAAGGCATTCATCGACCTCGAGCACGTCGCCGACGCGATATCGAACATCGCCGCCGGAGGCGGAGCCATCGCGTACCTCGTCGACACGTCGGGGATGGTGATCGCGCATCCACGCGTCGAGTACATGCTGCGCAGGACCTTCGTGCGGGACCCGGCGATCGCCGCCTTCGCCGGCGACCGGACGCAGGCGGGCGAGAAGCGGGCGGGCATCAAGACCACGTCGCTCGACGGCACCCCCACCTATTCCAGCATGGCCTCGATCGGGATGCCGCCTTGGACCGTGGTGGTGGAGCAGCCCGCCGACGTGGTAACGGCGCCGTTGCGCCGCTCGCTCCTGGGCGCGCTCGTGATCCTCGCGGGCGCGCTGGTCCTGTCCTTCCTCGTGAGCCTCTGGTACGCGCGCCGCCTGAGCGGTCCGATCCTCGCGCTCGAGGAGGGCGCGGTCGCGTTCGCCAAGGGCAACTTCAGGAAGCGCATCGAAGTGAAGACCGGCGACGAGGTCGAGCTCCTCGCCACCGAGTTCAACAAGATGGCCGACCAGCTGCAGGAGTACACCGACAGCCTCGAGCGGCGCGTCGCGGAGAAGACGGCGCAGCTCGAGATGGCCAACCGGCACAAGAGCGAGTTCCTCGCCAACATGTCGCACGAGCTGCGCACGCCGTTGAATGCCATCATCGGCTTCTCGGAAGTCCTGAAGGAGCGCATGTTCGGCGACCTGAACGCGAAGCAGCTGGAGTACGCGCGCGACATCTACGGCTCGGGCCAGCACCTCCTCTCGCTCATCAACGACATCCTCGACCTCACCAAGGTCGAGGCGGGCCACATGGCGCTCGACATCGTGGAATTCGACGTGCACGCCGCGGTGGACAACTGCTGCACGCTCATCCGCGAGCGCGCGCAGAGGAGCCGGCTCAAGTTCTCGTGCGAGGTGGAGCCGAACGTGGGCAAGTGGCCTGCCGACGAACGCAAGTTCAAGCAAGTGCTGCTGAACATGCTCACCAACGCGGTCAAGTTCACGCCCGCGGGAGGCGCGGTGACGCTGCGCACCTGGGTGGAGGACGGCTGGCTCGTGGTGAGCGTGCGCGACACCGGCATCGGCATCGCCGCGGAGGACCGCGCGGCGATCTTCAAGGAATTTCACCAGCTGCCCCTCCAGGGAATGGCCAAGCAGGAAGGCACCGGCCTCGGCCTGTCGCTCTCGCGCCGCCTGGTGGAGCTTCACTGCGGCACACTCACCGTGGAAAGCGAGCCCAAGCGCGGCTCGACCTTCACGGCGCGCTTCCCGGGCGCTTTCGGAAGGCCGGACCATGGGTAAGCGCATCCTCGTGGTCGAGGACGACGAGAAGAGCCGCCGCCTCATCACCGACGTCCTGGGTTTCCACGGCTACGAGGTCGCCGCGGCGGGAAGCGGGGAGGAAGCGTTGCGCGCCGCGGTCGCCTCCGCGCCCGACGCCGCGCTTCTCGACATCCAGCTTCCCGGCATCAGCGGCTTCGAGGTGCTCGTGGCGTTGCGCGAGCCCGCGTGCTGCGGCCCGCGACTGCCGGTCGTGGCGGTCACCGCGTCGGTGATGGAGCAGGACCGCAAGAAGATCCTCTCCGCGGGATTCGACGCTTTCGTCTCGAAGCCGCTCAACATTCGCGATTTGCTCGATACTCTCAACCAGCTTTTCCTGAAGGCCGAGTCGTGAACGCACACGCCGAGCTCGAGAACGAAGAAAGCGTGGTGCGCACCCCGGCGCGCATCCTCGTGGTCGACGACACGCCCGCCAACGTGAAGCTCCTCGAGGACCTCCTCGGCTTTCACGGCTACGAGGTGGAAGCGGCCACGAGCGGGGAGGAGGCGCTCGTTGCCGTCCGCGAGCGCCTGCCCGACCTCATGCTGCTCGACGTGCTGATGCCCGGGCTCTCGGGCTACGACGTGTGCCGCTCGGTGCGCGCCGATCCCGCGCTCGCGATACTGCCAGTGGTCCTGGTGACCGCGCTCGAGGATCGCGAGGAGCGCGTGAAGGGGCTGGACGCGGGCGCGGACGACTTCCTCTCCAAGCCCGTGAACCCGCCCGAGCTCCTCGCGCGCGTGCGTTCGCTGCTTCGCATCAAGCACCTCTACGACATGGTGCAGCGCCAGGCGCACCAGCTTGCCGCGTGGAACCAGACGCTCGAGGCGCGCGTGGTCGAGCAGGTGCGTCACGTCGAGAAGCTCGGGCGCCTGAAGCGCTTCTTCTCCCCGCAGCTCGCCGAGCTCATCCTCGCGGGCGGCGCCGACGACCCGCTCGAGAGCCACCGCCGCGACATCACCGTGGTCTTCCTCGACTTGCGCGGCTTCACGGCGTTCGCGGAGACCGCCGAGCCCGAGGAGGTGATGGCGGCGCTGGGGGAATTCCACCAGGCGATGGGGCGCCGCATCCTCGAGTACCAGGGCACGCTCGAGCGCTTCACGGGCGACGGCCTCATGGTGTTCTTCAACGATCCCCTGCCCATCAACCAGCCCGCCGAGCGCGCGGTGGAGATGGCCTTCGTGATGCAGGAAGACGCGCTGAAGCTCGCCGCGCAATGGAAGAAGAAGGGTTATGCGCTGGGGCTCGGCATCGGCATCTCGCAGGGCTACGCCACGGTGGGCGCGATCGGATTCGAGGGCCGCATCGACTACGGGGCCATCGGCACCGTCACCAACCTCGCCAACCGGCTGTGCGACCTCGCCGAGCCCGGCCACATTCTCGTCTCGCAGCGCGTCTTCGCCGAGGTCGAGGAGAGCGTCTTCGCCGAGGACATCGGCGAGGTGCGCCTGCACGGCTTCAAGCGGCCGGTGCGCGCTTACCGGCTGCTGGATTTCAAGGGCCTGGCAGGGTGAAGCAGTCGGCCGTCCGCGCGCGCATCCGGCAGCTCTGCTGCCTGGGGCTGCCCGGCGAGCTGCTGATGTCGTCGCTGCTGCCGTCGCTTCGCGAGCTCGTGCCGAGCGATTCCGCCGCGTTCTTCTGGGTCGACTCGCGCGGCGAGATGCAGAACCTCTACGCCGAGCGCCTGCTTCCCGCGGACGTGATGTCCCTCTATTTCGAGCGCTACTACGAGGGGCGCGAGGCCTCCTTCCGCAAGGCATTCCTCGAGCGCGCCGCTTCCCCCGAG
Organism: Burkholderiales bacterium; assembly: GCA_038244725.1. Lineage (GTDB taxonomy): Bacteria > Pseudomonadota > Gammaproteobacteria > Burkholderiales > Usitatibacteraceae > Usitatibacter. The sequence continues at coordinate 28,571 of JBBRTF010000044.1, read as the reverse complement.
GGCGTGGTCTCCACCAGCGCGGACGGCGAGCTTCGCAAGAGCGCGTACTACAACGAGATCCTGAAGCGCCTGGACGCGCACCACGTGCTCTACGGGATCGTGCGCGAGCAGGGCGCGGCGCTCGGGCAGCTCTCGCTCTATCGTCCGCTCGACGCGCCCGCCTTCACGCCGCGCGAGCGCGCCGACCTGGCGAGCGTGATGCGCTACGTCGCGCACGGCATCGCGGGCGACGACGCGCGGCCCAGGGATCCCGCGTCGACGTTCACCTTCGAGGACTCCGAGGATGAGGCGATGCTGGTGACCGACCGCGCGGGCACGATCCGCCACGGCTCGGAGAAGGCGCGGCGCCTGCTGCTGCTGGCGACCACCTCCGACATCAATCCGTCGAGCCTCAAGGCCGCGGTGAACGAGCGCGCGGCGCAGGCGCTGCGAACGCTCTGCGCGCGCCTCGACGGCGTGGCGCGGGGCGAGGAGCCGATGCCGCCGGTGATGTCGCTCGACACCAAGTGGGGCCGCCACCTGCTGCGCGCCTACTGGCTCGACGACGACTACCAGGCCTCCGACGCCCTCATCGGCGTGCGCATCCAGCGCCAGGAGCCGATGATCCTCAGGTTCGTGCAGGCCATGGGACGCCTGCCGCTCTCACCTCAGCAGCGCGAGATCGCGCTCATGATCGCCCAGGGCAAGAGCAACCAGGAGATCGCCGAGGGCCTGGGCGTCTCCGGCAACACCGTCGCCTATCACATCAAGCAGCTCGTCCTGAAGCTCGACGTCCACGATCGCGCCGGCGCGGTGGAGCGCATCACCTCGATCCCCGGGCTGCGCTGAAAGATAACCGGGGACAGACCTCGGTTATCGGCATGCGGTAACCGAGGTCTGTCCCCGGTTATTCAGTCAGCCTGGGCGGTCTCCGCGGCGGGCGCGTGCGGCTTGGCGAAGCGCGCGGCGGCTTTGCGTCCCCACGTGTCGAAGTAGGTGTAGAGCACCGGTACGACGATGAGGGTGAGCGCGGTGGAGGTGATGATGCCGCCGATCACCGCGTGCGCCATGGGCGATTGCTGCTCGGAGCCGGGGCCGAGTGCGAGCGCGAGCGGCAGCATGCCGAAGATCATCGCGCCGGTGGTCATGAGGATCGGGCGAAGCCGCACCTGGCCCGCGTCGAGGATCGCCTGCTCGCGGGTCTTGCCCTCGCGGATGCCCTGGTTGGTGAAGTCCACCAGCAGGATCGCGTTCTTGGTGACGAGCCCCATCAGCATGATGAGCCCGATCACCGAGAAGATGTTGAGCGTCGAGCCGAAGACGAGGAGGGCGAGGAAGACGCCGATGAGCGAGAGCGGCAGCGACGCCATGATGGCGAGCGGCTGGAGGAAACTCCCGAACTGCGAGGCGAGGATGAGGTAGATGAAGATCACCGCGAGGCCGAGCGCCGCGAGCGCGTAGCCCAGCGATTCGTCCATCTGCTGCGTGTCGCCGCCGAACTCGAAGCGGTACCCGGGCGGGAGCGCGATGTCCTTGATCGCTTCCTTCACCTTCGCGGAGACTTCCCCCACGTTCACGTCCTTGGTGACGCCCGCCATCAGCTGGATCTGGCGCGTCAGGTTGCGCCGCTCGATCTGGCGCTCCGACACGGTGGGCCTGAACTGCGCGATCTGGCGCAGCGGCACCATGCGCGGGGTGGCCTCCGCGTTGAACGCGTAGCTCGCGACGTAGATCTGGTCCAGGTCGGCGATGCCGGTGCGCTGGTCGCGCGGCAGGCGCACCGTCACCTGGTGGTTCTCGCCGTCGGGGCCCTGCCACGTGCCCGCGGGCTCTCCACCGATGAGGGCGCGCGTGGTCGCCGCGACCTGTTGCATGGACACGCCCAGGTCGCTCGCCAGCTCGCGGTTCACGACGATGTCGAGCGCGGGGCTGGTGGGCTTGTAGGTGCTCTCGACGTCCACCGTGCCCTTCATCGCCTTGATTTTTCCCATGGCGATCTGCGAGATGCGGTCGATCTCGTTCACGTCCGGCCCCATCACGTAGAGGCGTATCGGACGGTTCCAGCCGATGTTGATCTCGAGGCCGACCACGCGCTTCAGGCGCGCGCGGATGGCGTCGTCGAGCTCGCGCTGCGAGCGCTTGCGCATCTTCTTGTCGACAAGGTCGATGCCGAACCACGCCCCGGTCTTGGAGACATTGCGGTTCACGCGCTTCACCTCGGGGAATTCCTTCAGCGCGGCCTCCACCTGCTCGGCCTTCGACGCGGTATACGCGAGCGACGAGCCGATCGGCGTCTGGATGCGCACGTTGGTCCAGTTCTCGTCGGTCTGCGGCACGAACTCCGAGCCGATGAAGGGCACCACCAGGAAGCTTCCCACGAAGATGGCGGCGGCGAGCGCGAGCGTGGTCTTGCGGTGCGCGAGCGCCCAGCGCAGCCACAAGTCGTAATGCCCGTGCGCCCAATCGATGAGCGCCTGCTGGCGCGCGAGCACCCATGCGACCGGGCCTTTCTGCATCCAGCCCGACGGCCTGTCGCGCCATACCGAGGAGAGCATCGGGTCGAGCGTGAACGACACGAAGAGCGAGACCAGCACGGCGACGGTGACCGTGATGCCGAACTGGTAGAAGAATTTCCCGATGATCCCGCCCATGAACGCCACCGGGATGAACACCGCCACGATGGTGAAGGTGGTCGCCATCACCGCGAGCCCGATCTCCTCGGTCGCCTCCAGCGACGCCTGGCGGTGGCTCTTGCCCATGTTGAGGTGGCGCACGATGTTCTCGCGCACGACGATGGCGTCGTCGATCAGCACGCCGATGGACAGCGACAAGGCGAGGAGCGTGAGGAAGTTGATGGTGAAGCCGAAGGCGTAGAGGGCGATGAACGTGGCGAGCACCGAGATCGGCAGCGTGAGGCCGGTGATCACCGTCGAGCGCCACGAATGCAGGAAGAGGAAGACGATGAGCACCGTGAGGAGCGCGCCCTCGACGATCGTCTGGCGCACGTTGTCCACGGACTCCTTGATGTAGCGCGAGCGGTCCCACACGACGTCGAGCACGATGTCGGGGGGCAGCGCCTTCTTCAGCTCGGCGATGTTCTTCTTGATGGCGGCGGCGGTGTCGATCGTGTTGGCGCCGCGCGTCTTGCGGATCTGGATCGAGATCGAGCGCTTGCCGTCGATGGTGGCGATCGAGGTCTCCTCGCGCTGCGAGTCGCGCACGTCGGCGAGCTGGCCCAGCGTGATCGCGGCGGTGGTCGATGCGCCGCGCCGCGCGACGATGATCCGCTCGAAGTCCGCCGGCGTCTTCAGCTTGCCCTGCACGCGCACCAGGCGCTCGCTCGTTTCGGAGACGAGCGCCCCCGCCGGCGCGTCCTGGTTCTCCTCGCGGATCGCGCCCACGATCTGGTCGATGCCGATGCCGAACGCGGCCATCTTCTCGGGCTTCAGCAGCACCGCGAGCTCGCGGCTCACCGCGCCCGAGACGTCGACGGTACCCACGCCCGGAGCGCCCTGGATGCGCTTCACCACCATCGTGTCGGCCAAGTCGGAGAGCTCGCGCAGGCTCCTCGAATCACTGCGCAGCGACAGGTACAGGATCGGCTCGTCGTCGTCGTTGTCGGCGCGCAGCACCGTGGGCTCGCCCACGTCGCGGTTGAACTGGCGGCGCGCCTGCGCCACCTTGTCGCGCACGTCCTGCACCGCGGTCTTCACGTCGACGTTCAGCTCGAACTCCACCACGACGCTCGAGGAGCCCTCGCGCGAGAACGAGCGGATGGTCTTCACGCCGCTGATGGTGTTGGCGACTTCCTCGATGCGGCGCGTGATCTCCTGCTCCACCGCCTCCGCGGAGGCTCCCGGGTAGGGCGTGAGCACGATCGCCACGGGAATGGTGATGTCGGGCATCTGGTCCACCGAGAGCTTCTGGTAGGAGAAGATGCCGAGCACCATGAGGGCGACCATCATCATGGTCGCGAACACCGGGTTCTCGATGGAGACGCGCGTGATCCTCACGGCGCTTCAGGCCTTGCCGGCGGATTTGACCACGGCCGTCGCGCCCGCCTTCAGGCCCTCGCCCTTCACGGTGATCACCTGCAGGCCCGCGTCGAGGCCCTCGCGGATCTCGACGAGGCCGCGGTCGGCGTTGCGCGTGCCCACCGTCACGGTGCGCCGCTCGACCTTGCCGTCCTTCACCACGTACACGTAGCTCTGCCCGCCTTCCTCGAGGAGCGCGGAGGCGGGGATGACGTCGACCTCGGCGCCCTGGCGCGCGGAAAGCGCGCCGCTCGCGAACATGCCCCCGCGCAGCGCCCCGTCGGCATTGGGAAGCGTGACGAAGATCGAGATCGAGCGCGAGCCCGCCTCCGCCGATGGGTTCACCCGCTCCACGCGCCCGGTGAAGGGGCGCCCCAAGAATCCGTCGACGCGGAAGACGACTTCCTGCCCCACCTTCACGTACGGGATCTCGCTCACCGGCACCTGCGCCTCGAGCTCCATGCGCGAGAGGTCGACCAGCTGCACGACCGGCATGTCCGCGGACACCTTGTCGCCCACGTTCACCCAGCGCTTGGCGACGATGCCGGCGAAGGGCGCCCGGATCTGCGCGTCGGCGAGCGCGCGCTCGGCGATCGCCGCCTGCGCGTGGGCGCTGCGCAGGTTCGCCTCGGCCACCTGCACGGTGTTGATCACGCTGTCGTAGGCGTTCTGCGAGATGAACGACTTCTCGAGGAGCGCCTTGTTGTTCGCCTGGTTCTTGCGGGCGAGGTCCAGGCGCGCCTTCATTTCCGCCACCGCCGCCTGCTGGGCCTCGGCGCGCGCCTTCAGGTCCGCGGTATCGAGCGTGACGAGGGGGTGGCCGGCGGCAACGCGTTCGCCTTCCTGCGCGCCGACGCGCGCCACTTCGGCCGGCACCTTGGAGCGCACCGTCGCTGCGAGGAGAGGGCGCACCGATCCGGAAAGCGGAATGTCGCGGCCGAGGGCCTCGCGCTTGAGGATGGCCAGGTCGCCGGGGGCGAACTCGAAGACCCTGGGCGCGTCGTCACCCCTCTTCGTCGCATCCTTGGCGCCCTGGCTCGCGCGCAGTCCGAGGATCGATCCCGCCACCGCGACGATGGCCACGATCGCGAGGGCGGGCTTCAGGTAACGGCGTTTCGAGGTCATGGTCGGGCTTTCATGCGGCGATGCGCGATGGCGGCGCCGGCTCGCGCTTTTGTGCCCGTTGGATGCGGCGCCTCGCCCTGTTGGATTCGCGCCGCGAAAGGGACGGCGAATTATGGCGCCGGGTCTGCGCGCGAGCCCTCGAACGCGGGCGCCTCGAGCGCGGTGCGCGGTGCGATGCGATTCACGTCCCAACGCTCGCGCGCGGCATGCAGGACCACGCGCGGGTCCGGCGAATCGACCGGGTCCTGGCCGAGGAATCGCAATGCCGACGCGAGGACGAAACCGGCGTTGCCGTGGGGCGCGGCGCTCGCCAGGTGCCGCTTCGAGAGCTTCTCGCCGCGCGCATCGGTGGCGATGGGGAAGTGAAGGTAGCGTGGCGTGGCGAGGCCGAGAGCGCGTTGCAGGAGGATCTGCCGCGGCGTCGATTGCAGCAGGTCCGCTCCGCGCACGACATCGGTCACGCCCTGCGCGGCATCGTCGACGACGACCGCGAGCTGGTAGGCGTGCAGGCCGTCGCGGCGCTTCAGCACGAAATCGCCGATGTCGCGCGGCACGTCCTGCGTGATCCTTCCCTGCACGCGGTCGTGGAGCTCGACGATGCGCTCCGAAGCAATCATGCGCTCGGCGCCGGGAACATCCGCGGCCAACCCGAGCGCGCGGCACGTGCCCGGATAGATCGCGCCCTCGATGCCGGTGAGCGCGGAGTCGGCGATCTCGCGCCGCGAGCAGCGGCATCGGTAGACGAGCCCCTGCGCGCGCAGGCGCCCGAGTGCTTCCTCGTAGAGCGCCGTGCGCCGGCTTTGCCGGACGACCTCGCCGTCCCAGTCGAAGCCGAAGGCCTCGAGCTGGCGCAGGATCGATTCGTCCGCGCCCGGCACGGCGCGGGTCTCGTCGACGTCCTCGATGCGCACGAGCCACTTTCCCCCGGCGGCGCGCGCGTCGAGCCAGCTTGCGGCGGCGGCCACCAGCGAGCCGAAGTGCAGCGGCCCGGTGGGCGAGGGCGCGAAGCGCCCGCGGTACGTCACGACAGCAGCTCCGCCGCCGCGAGCGGGTCCCCCAGGCGCTTCACGAACCACTTGAGCGCCTTGCCCTCCTGCCCCGGGCGCCAGGCGACGACGAGGTCGACGCGCGGGCGCGGCACCGCGACTTCCAGGATGGCGAGGCGTCCCGCCAGCGCCTCGCGCTCGGCGATCCAGCGCGGGATGAAGCCCACGCCGAGGCCGGCCACCAGCGCCGCGGCCTTCGACTCGAGCGAGGGCACGCTCAGGGTGTCCTGCCCCGAGAGCAGGCCCACGGTGCGCGGCGCGAGCAGGCGCGACGTGTCAGCGATCGCCACTGCGCGATGCTTCAGGATCGCCTCGTCGGTGAGCGGACCCGCCTCCTTGCGAATCGCGTGGAACGGCGCGGCGACGAAATCCATCTCCACGGGCCCCAACTTGCGCGACTCGTAGCTGCGGCCCGCGGGCGCGTCGCTGGGAGCGCCCACCGCGAGGTCCGCGCGCCCGGAGGCGAGCGCGTCCCAGCTTCCTCCCAGCACCTCGTGGAGGAACCGCAGGCGCGTGCCCGAGCCCTGGGCATAGAACTCCTCGGCGAGGTGGAACATCTTGTCGACTCCGATCAGCGTGTCGACGGCGATCCTCAGCTCCGACTCCCATCCGTTGGCCACCTGCTGCACCCGGCATTCGAGGTCCGAAGCGGCCTGCAGGAGCCGGCGCCCCTCGGCGAGGAGCTCGCGGCCGGCAGGCGTCAGCACCGCACGGTGCCCACGGCGGTCGAAGAGCTCGACGCCGAGCCCATCCTCCAGCTGCCGGACGGAGTAAGTGATCGCTGACGGCACCCGATGGAGGTCCTCCGCCGCGGCGGCGAAGGACCCTTTTCTGTCAATGGCATCAATGACTTGCAGTGATTCGAGGGTCAGCCGCATTGTTCAGTAAATTCGAATGAACAAGAGAAATTTTTTCGCTTTTAATAGAAATATTCAGGCGCATCATACGCTCTATCGTTCAGCACAAATGTTGAAAGGACGCTAAAAATGATGGAGATTCGCCGCAGCAACGAAAGGGGCCTCGCCGAGCATGGCTGGCTCAAGTCCTTCCACACGTTTTCCTTCGCCGACTACCACGATCCGAAGCACATGGGATTCGGCCCGCTGCGGGTCATCAACGAGGACCGCGTGCAGGCGGGGCAGGGCTTCGGCACCCACGGCCACCGCGACATGGAGATCATCAGCTACGTGCTCGAAGGCGAGCTCGCGCACCAGGATTCCATGGGCAACGGCTCGGTGATCCGTCCGGGAGACGTGCAGCGCATGAGCGCCGGCACGGGCGTGCGCCACAGCGAATTCAACGCCTCGAAGAACGACCTCGTGCACTTCCTGCAGATCTGGATCGAGCCCAGCGAGCGTGGCATCGAGCCCAGCTACGAGGAGAAGCATTTCGACGACGCCTCCAAGCGCGGGAAGCTGCGCCTCATCGCCTCCGGCGATGCGCGCGACGGATCGGTGCGCCTGCACCAGGACGCCGACGTCTACGCGACCCTCCTCGACGGCGCCGCGAAGGTGTCGTTCCAGCCTCGCGCGGGCCGCCTCGTCTACGTCCACGTCGTTCGCGGCGCGGCCGAGGTGAACGGCCAGCCGCTGCAGGCGGGCGACGCGATGAAGCTTTCCGGAAGCGGCAACGCCGTGGCCATGGAGAAGGGCCGCGACGCCGAGATCCTCGTCTTCGACCTCGTTCAATGAAAAAGGAGAACAAATGAATACCAACACCAACGACACCGTTGCACTCGTCGGCCGCATCCTGCTCGCGGTCATGTTCATCGTCTCGGGGTTCGGCAAGATCACCGGCTTCGACGGCACCGTCGGCTACATTGCCTCCAAGGGGCTGCCGCTGCCGCAGCTCGTGGCGATCGGCACGATCCTGGTGGAGCTGGGCGGCGGCATCACGCTCGCGGCCGGGTTCAAGGCGCGCTGGGCCGCATTGGCGCTCGCGGTCTTCACGCTCCTCGCCGCGATCATCTTCCACAACTTCTGGGCCGCCGAGGCCGCGCAGAAGATGGGGCAGCAGATCAACTTCATGAAGAACGTCACGATCGTGGGCGGCATGCTGATGGTGTTCGCCTTCGGCCCCGGGCGCCTCAGCGTGGACAAATCATGACGGCGACCGGCCAACTCGAGAAGGCCGCGATCCGCGCGGTGGCGCAGGTCGGCGCCTCGCAGGTGGCGCCCGTCGGTACGTTCACGGTGCGCCGCGCGCTGCCCATGCGCGGGCGCCACTCCGTGGGACCGTGGGTTTTCCTCGACCACTTCGGCCCATTCAAGGTGACCCCGGGCGAGGACGGCGTGGGCGCGCATCCGCACGCGGGCATCGAGACCGTCACGTATCTTCTCTCGGGGCGTAACGAGCATCGCGATTCCGCGGGCCACGTGGGCGTGGTCGCCGCCGGGGGCGCGCAGTGGATGACCTCGGGACGCGGCATCGTCCATGCCGAGCATCCGCTCGCCGAGAACGAGGCCGAGCTCACCATGCATGGCATCCAGCTCTGGACGTCGCTGCCGCGCGCGTTGAAGACGATGGCGCCGCGCTACCAGCGAATCGACGCGCAATCGATTCCGCGCGTGCGCGCGCAGGGCGCGAGGGTCGCCGTGATCGCGGGCGGCTACGGCGCGGCCGCGGGCCCCGCGCAGACGCTCATGCCGACGCTCCTCTGGCATGTGTCGATCGATGCGGGCGCGAGGTTCGAGGCGGCGCTCCCCGCGGGATATGAGGCGGGCGCATACGTGATCGAGGGACGCGGACGATTCGGTGGCGAGACTCGCGCAAAGGTGGGCGAGATCGTCGTATTCGCCGAGGGCGACGGCGCGATCCGCATCGACAACGACGCCGATTCCGCGCTCGAGGTGATGGTCCTGGGCGGCGCCCCCGCGGAGGGCCCGCTCGTCTTCCACGGGCCGTTCGTGATGAACAGCGTCGAGCAGGTGCGCGCCGCGGAGATCGCGTATCGCACCGGGCGCATGGGCGAGCTCGCTTGAGCGCGCTGGTGCTGGTATTCGCGGGGAGCGCGCGGCGCGATTCGCTCAACAAGAAGCTCGCACGCGTCGCCGCGGACTCCGCGCGCGCCGCGGGCGGCGAGGTCACCTTCCTCGACCTGGACGATTATCCGATGCCGGTCTACCACGGCGACCTCGAGGCGAGGGAGGGCATGCCCGCCAACGGCCTCAAGCTGCGCGAGATCTTCATGGCCCACGACGCGCTCATCGTTGTCTCGCCGGAGAACAACCAGTCGATGAGCTCGCTCCTCAAGAACACGATCGACTGGCTCTCGCGCAGCATCGGCGAGGGCAAGGGCCCGCAGAGCGGGCTCGCGCCCTTCCGCGGGAAGGTCGCCGCGCTCATGGCCGCCTCTCCGGGGCCCTTCGGCGCGGTGCGCCATCTTCCGCAGCTGCGCCAGTGCCTCGCGGGCCTCGGCGTCACCGTGCTCGGCAACCAGGTCGCGGTCGCGCACGCCGACCAGGCGTTCGACGAATCCGGGCGGCTTCGCGACGAGCACAACGCGAAGGCCGTGCAATCCCTCGCCGCGGCGCTGGTGGAGATCGCGGCGAAGCTGCGCTCTTGAAAAAGTGGTGTCAGGTACACATTTTCCCCTATGGACCGGATAGGTTAGTTTGATTGGCCCATGGAACCGGAAGGGTCCAAGCTGTCCTAACAAATTCGAGAAGTGCGGACCTGCTGACGCAGCGCATGCAGGTACGCGAGAGTCCGCCCGGACGCTGCGCTCACTGCTGGAGGAATAGATGGCCGTCGTCGAGCTCACCAAGGAAAATTTCGAGAAAGTGATCACGTCCAATGCGACCGTGGTCGTCGATTACTGGGCGCCGTGGTGCGGCCCCTGCCGGGGGTTCGCGCCGGTGTTCGAGCGCGTGGCCGAGGCCAACCCCGAAGTCGTGTTCGCCAAGGTGAACACCGACGACGAGCAGGAGATCGCCTCGCACTTCCAGATCCGCTCCATTCCGACGCTGATGGTCTTCCGCGACCAGATCATCGTCTTTTCGCAGCCGGGCGCGCTCCCGCAGAACGCGCTCGAGCAGGTGGTCTCGCACGCGAAGGAGCTCGACATGGATGAGGTGCGCGAGAAGATCTCGAAGGAGGGCGAGGCCCACCCCGGCGCGCAGGATTCGGCGGCGCCCGCCGCCTGAAGCGCCGGCGCGGCGTCATAGAATGGCCCGTGGCGATTTCCTCGCCACGGGCTTTTTCATTCAACCGAGGGCGCATGATCTTTTCCCGGGCGCTCGTCGAAGGGCGCCTCATCCGGCGCTACAAGCGTTTCCTCGCCGACGTGCAGCTTGCCGGCGTCGTCGTCACCGCCTCCTGCCCGAATACGGGCTCGATGCTGGGCTGCGCCGGCCCGGGCAGCCGCGTCTGGCTCTCGGAGAGCGACAGCGCTTCGCGAAAGTATCGCCACACCTGGGAGCTGGTGGAGGTCGGAGGAACGAAGCCGGTGATCGTGGGCATCAATACGATGCTGCCCAACGCGCTGGTGGCCGAGGCCATCACGGGGGGCGCGATCGCCGAGCTCTCGGGGTACTCCTCCATGAGGCGAGAGGTGGCCTTCGGCACCGAGAAGAGCCGCGTCGACCTGGTCCTGGAAAGCCCGCGCCGCAAGGCCTGCTACGTGGAGGTGAAGAACGTCACCGCCGCGGCGTCCGGCGGCGTGGCGCTCTTTCCCGATTGCGTGAGCGAGCGCGGCGCGCGGCACCTGCGCGAGCTCATGCGCCTGAAGGCGAGCGGGCTGCGACCCGTGCAGCTCTACTGCGTGCAGCGCGGCGACGTGAACGAGGTGCGGCCCGCCGATGCGATCGATCCCGAATACGGCCGCACGCTGCGCGAGGCGCTGGCCGCGGGCGTCGAGGTGCTCGCCTACCGCGCGCGCGTGACGCCCACGGAGATCCGGATCGAGGAGCGCATTCCCGTCGTCTGCCCGTAAAGATAACCGGGGACAGACCTCGGTTATCGGCATGCGATAACCGAGGTCTGTCCCCGGTTATTTCAGCCCTCGGTGGTCTCCTTGAGCTTGGAGACGCCCTTGGGCGCCTTGGCGCCGGAGAGGAGCACGATCATCGCCGAGCCGTCTTCCTTCCACGAGGCGACCGCGTCGCGAAGGATCTCCACCAGCGTCTCGAACTGGTCGGGATGGGTGTCGAGCAGGCCGTCGATGTGGTCGTAGTAGAGGAGGTAGCCGTCCGCATCGACCCATTCGAGGTCGGTGAGGCATTCCTCCAGCGCGTCCCAGTTGTGGCCGAAGCTCTTCGGGAAATGCAGGGCGGTAGCCACGTGGTTCAGCAGCTGCTCCTTCCTCTGGATGTTCTTGCCCTCGATGTGGAAGCAGGCGAAGCCGGCGCGTTTGGCGATCGCCTGCACCTGCCGCATCTCGAGGTGGCTCGACAGGAACCACACGCCGCCCTTGTTGGCCTCCACCACGGTTTCCAGAGCGCCCACCGACATGTCGTTGTCCCTATTCGCGGATGCGGCGGAAGTGGTTGTAGTGGTCATCGGTATAGAAGAGCTCGCCGTCGCTGCCTGCAATGATGCGCCGCGCGCCGCGAGTGCGCACGTGCGGCGTCTTCACCGTGTACTCGCGGTAGTAGCCGCGCTTCTGCCGCGGCAGCACGCCCTCGCGATTGGCGAAGACGGCCCCGTCGCGTGCGTAGGGGTAGGGGCCGCCCTTGCGGATCAAGGCGATCGCCTCGCGCGCCTCGACGGGAAGATTGGCGGCCGTCACTTCGACCAGCCCAGGGCGCGGCGCGGGCGGCTTCTGCGCGTGCGCCGGAAGTCCCAGCGCGGCGAAGGCGAGCGCGGCGGCGAGGAAGGCGCGCGCGATCACGGCGCGGGCTCCGGGCGTTTGCGGGCGAGCTTCGCTTCGAAACGCGCCGCGTCGATCACGTGGCGCTCGTGCACGCCCTCGGTGATCCGGTCGATGCCGTGCGCGGAAACCTTGAAGACGAGCCTCCTCCCCTCGACCGACTCGAGCCGCGAGCGGATCTCCACGGTGAGCCCGGGAGGCGTGGCGGCTAGGTGGGAGAGATCCACGTGCGTGCCCAGCGTCTGCTCGCGCGGCCAGTCGAGGTGCGGCTTCACGAGCTCGATGCACGCCCACTCGGCGAGCGCCACCAGGTAGCCCGTGGCGAGCACCGCGGGCATCATCTGGAAGTCCGGCGCGTCCTCGTAGATGCGCGGGACCGTCTTCGCCGCGGTCACGCGGTAGCGATAGGCACCCTCCAGCCCGGGCCGCAGCGTCTCCTTCACGGCGTCGATCCCTTCGGCCGATGGGGGCACTGCACCTTCACGCAGTCGGCGTAGAGGTAGAGCTGGTGGTCGTGGATCTGGAAGCCGCGCTCCTTCGCCACCTTGTTCTGCCGCTTCTCGATCTCGGAATCGTAGAACTCCTCGACGCGCCCGCATTGCAGGCACACGAGGTGGTCGTGGTGGCCGCCCTGGTTCAGCTCGTAGACCGCCTTACCGCTCTCGAAATGGTGGCGCACGAGGATCCCGGCCTGCTCGAACTGGGTGAGCACGCGGTAGACGGTCGCGAGCCCCACGTCGGAATGCTCCTCGAGGAGCTTGCGATAGACGTCCTCGGCGGTGAGGTGGCGCTCGTCGCTGTGCTGGAAAAGGTCGAGCACCTTCAGGCGCGGCACCGTCACCTTGAGGCCTGTTTCCTTCAGATCCCGGGGATCGCTCATGGCGTGAATTATAATGCGCGCTCCGTTCCCGTCCGGTTTTCCATGCGCCTCCTCGCTTCGATCATCGCCGCGCTCGCCCTCGCGGGCTGCGGCCTCGTCTACACCATAGACGTACAGCAGGGCAATTACGTGACCCAGGACGTGGCCGCCAAGCTGAAGAACGGGATGACCAAGGCGGAAGTCCGCCAGCTCCTCGGCACCCCGCTCCTCGTCGATCCCTTCCACCAGAACCGCTGGGACTACTACTTCAGCAACAAGAAGGGCGGCAAGGCCGAGAACAGCACGCGCCTTTCGATCTTCTTCGAGAACGACAAGGTGGCGAACTTCATCGGCGAGGCGCGAGCGCCCCTGCCGGCGCCGGTGGGAGTGCCCCCGGCGCAGACGGCCAAGTGAGAGGCCGATGAGCGAGACGCGCGTCGCGATTGCCGGAGCCGGCGGCCGCATGGGCCGCGCGCTCCTCGATGCGGCGACTTCCACGCCCGGCGTGACGCTCGGCGCCGCGCTCGACATCGCCGGGAGCTCCTGGGCGGGACGCGACGCGGGAGACCTCTCGCCCGCCGCGCGCGGCATCGTCGTCGGAACCGATGCGACTGCAGCGCTCGCCGCGGCCGACGTCCTCATCGATTTCACGCGTCCCGAGGGAACGCTCGCGCACGTGCGCGCCTGCCGGGCCGCGAAGCGCGCCATGGTGATCGGCACCACCGGCTTCGCGCCCGCGGGGCTCGCCGAGATCGAGGCCGCCGCGAGGGAAATCGCCATCATGATGGCGCCCAACATGAGCGTGGGCGTGAACGTGATGTTGAGGCTGGTGGAAATGGCGGCGCGCACGCTCGGACCCGACTACGACACCGAGGTCTTCGAGATCCATCACCGCATGAAGGTCGACGCGCCTTCGGGCACGGCGTTGAAGCTCGGCGAGGTCGCGGCACAGGCGCGCGGCGCGACGCTCGAGAAGGACGGCGTCTTCGAGCGCCATGGCGTCACCGGCGAGCGCAAGGCCGGGACGATCGGCTTCTCGGTGGCGCGCGGCGGCGACGTGGTGGGCGACCACACGGTGTTCTTTGCGGGCGCAGGCGAGCGCCTCGAGATCACCCACCGCTCCTCCAGCCGCGCCACCTACGCCCAGGGCGCGATGAGGGCCGCGCGCTTCCTCGCGGGCAAGCCCCCGGGCCTGTACGACATGAAAGACGTCCTCGGCCTGTAGCCGTCGTGGCTTGACGATTGTCGCAATAAAAGCGATGATCGTCGCAAAATAAGCGACGATTTGCCCCCCTGTGAACCTTGCCGACCTGCTGTTCGGCGCCTATCGGCGCGATGTGCTGGGACTGCTGCTTCTGCATCCGGGCGAGTCTTTCCATGTGCGGGAAATCGCTCGCATGACGGGCAGGCCGGCCAACACGCTTTACAGGGAGCTTTCCACCCTTGCGCGCGAGGGCCTACTTCTTCGCCGCGCCCAAGGTAACCAAGTGCATTACGAGGCCAATACAGGAAGCCCGATCTACGAAGAGCTACGAGGCATCCTGAAGAAGACGACGGGCGTCGCGGACGTATTGCGCTTCGCGCTCGAACCGCTTGCCGACCGCATCAAATTGGCGTTCGTCTACGGTTCGGTTGCTAGCGGCAAGGAAGGCGCGAGAAGCGACGTGGATGTGATGATCGTCGGCGACGGTATCAAATTCGAAGAAGCCGTCAACGCACTTGCTCCGTCGGAAGAGATTCTGCGACGCGAAGTCAATCCGCACCTGTACGGTATCCGGGAATTCCGCGACAAGATGTCGCATGGCGGGGCCTTCCTGTCTCGTGTCCTGGAGGGCCCCAAGATCATGCTGAGTGGTGAACTCGATGACATTGCAAAACCTGGCCGGCATCGGAAAGCTAAAGCTGCATAAGGCCACCCTTGAGGAAATGTCCCGCCTGCTCGGCGGCGGACGCCATCGCCGACTCGAAGCACGAAGTCGAATGTGACTACAATACGTTATAATGTGACTACATACGACGAACCACCAGGGAGCCGGCCATGAGCCAATCGCCTGTCAGCATCCGGGAACTGAAAAGCCGCCTGAGCCACTATCTGCGCCTGACCCGCAAGGGCGAGTCGTTGGTCATCACCGACCGCGGCGTGCCGATCGGGCGCATCGTGCCGATGGGGCAGGACCTCGGCCAGCGCCTTTCGGCAATGCGCGAGACCGGGCAGGCGCAGTGGAGCGGGCACAAGCTGCGCGAGCGCAAGCCTGTCGCGAGGCTGCGTGGGCGCAAGACGGTGGCGCAACTGCTGGTGGCGGACCGCGGGTGATCGTCTACCTCGACGCGAGCGCGCTGGTGAAGCGCTACGTCGCGGAGCCCGGGTCGGCGCAGGTCGAATCGTTGATCGCCGGGGCGCGCGCAATCGGGACCGCGGTTGTGAGCCGCGCCGAGGTGGCCGCCGCGCTCGCCAAGGCGGCGCGCGTCGGGCTCATCACGCGTGAAGGGGCAACGAAGG
This sequence comes from Burkholderiales bacterium, assembly GCA_038244725.1. GTDB lineage: Bacteria > Pseudomonadota > Gammaproteobacteria > Burkholderiales > Usitatibacteraceae > Usitatibacter. The sequence goes on along the minus strand of JBBRTF010000044.1, from coordinate 13,219 downwards.
CGCTGGGAGCCTTCAGTGCGGACTGGGAGCACCTCATCCGGTTGCAGCTGGGCGAGCCACTCGCCGCGCGGGCCGCCACGCTTGCCTGGGAGCACGGGCTGCGCGGCTACGACGCGGTGCATCTCGCCGCGGCGCTGGTGTGGCGCGAAACTCTGGGGGAGGTGGTTACCCTGGCAACCTATGATCGGGAGCTGTGGCGCGGCGCTCAGGCGAGCGGGCTCTCTCCTTGGCCCGCGGCCATGCCATGAACATCTAGGGAAAGCCTATGCACTGGGTCGCACCAACGGAGAAAGACGACGCCAACCACCTGCTGGAGAAGCGCCTCTGGGATGCCGCGGACCAGTTCCGCGCGAACTCCGGGCTGAAGGCGGCGCAGTACTCCGCGCCTGTCCTGGGACTCATCTTTCTGCGCTTTGCCGAGGCGCGCTTTGCGCAGCGCCGGGCGCAACTGGAGAAGGCAGGAACTTCGCCGCGCCGTGGCGCGTCGCGCATCGATGATCCCAAGGCTTATCAGGCCGAAGGCGTGCTCTTCCTCACGCCAAGTGCGCGCTTCGACTATCTACTGCAGCGCCCGGAAGGCAGCAACGTCGGCAAGGCGGTCAACGAGGCGATGGCCGATGTCGAGAAGCACAACCCGCAGCTCGCGGGCGTGCTGCCGCGCAACTACCAGATCTTCAATGGCACTCTTCTCAAGGAGCTGCTGAAGAAAGTCTCCGAGATTCCGGTCAGCCTCGACTTCGACGCCTTCGGGCGCATCTACGAGTACTTCCTCGGACAGTTCGCCCGCACGGAGGGGCAGAAGGGCGGCGAGTTCTATACCCCGGCGCCGATCGTGCGCCTCATGGTCGAGATCCTCGAGCCCTTCCACGGCCGCATCCTCGACCCCGCCTGCGGCTCAGGCGGCATGTTCGTCCAGTCCGCGCGCTTCGTCGCCGAGCACAAGAAGAACCCCGCGTCCGAGCTCTCCATCTTCGGCGTCGAGAAGACCGACGAGACCGGGCGCCTGTGCCGCATGAACCTCGCGGTGCACGGGCTGGAGGGCGACATCCGCCACGGCGGCGAGGTCAACAGCTACTACGACGACCCGCACAAGGCCGTGGGCGTCTTCGACTTCGCGCTCGCCAATCCGCCGTTCAACGTCAACGCCGTGGACAAGGAGCGCCTCAAGGACGCTGTCGGCCTGGGCCGGCGCTTCCCCTTCGGCCTGCCGCGCACCGACAACGCCAACTACCTCTGGATCCAGCTCTTCTACTCCTCGCTCAACGACAAAGGCCGCGCCGCCTTTGTCATGGCGGGTGGAGCGGAAGGTGCAAGTGGATCTGAGGGCGATATTCGGAAGCAGATCATAGGATCTCATGCCGTCGATGCAATAGTCGCCGTGGGATCAAACATGTTTTACACGGTCACGCTTGGCTGCGTGCTTTGGTTCTTCGATCGCGGAAAAAGGAAGACATCGCGCGCCAACAAAGTGCTGTTTATCGATGCTCGCAATATCTACCGCCAGATCGACCGGGCGCACCGGGACTGGACCGAGGTTCAGATTGGCTTTCTCGCCAACCTCGTGCGCCTCTACCGCGGCGAAGCGCTCGACTTCACACTCGGTGGCAATGAGTCAAAGATCGCGGAAATCTTTGGCAAAAAGCCGAAATACGTCAACGTGCCTGGCCTCTGCAAAGCCGCCACCTTGGAGGAGATCGAAGCGCAGGGCTGGTCGCTCAGCCCCGGCCGCTACGTCGGAGTAGCACCAGGGGAGGAAGTCAGCGATGAGGACTTCAAAGAAAGGTTCGCAGCACTAGCTAAGGAGCTTGAAACGCTAAATGCTCAGGCGCGTGAGCTGGAGACGCGCATCGCCACAAATGTGGCCGAGATTTTGGAGGTGTAGTTACGTAAGTCGTTCCGCTGCTACGGCATGGAGAGCCGGGTCGGGGTGGCATGATCCGCAGGGCATCAATTTCAGTGAAAGGGTAGTTTTCAGCAAATGCTGAAAAGCCGCGTTCCAGTGAAATTCCTGTCTTGAAGGTTGGATCTGGCTTAATTGAGTCGCTGACAGCGGGTTGCTGTAAGTTATTGATTTACAGCATGTTCTTATTTGAGTGGAAAACGTCCATATGAAAGCTTGGATGACTAAAGGGCTGGAGCTGCTTAAGGCGAGCCTTGAGCCACCGAAGCAGGAACTGAACGAGCTGGACTGGAAGGCCGCGCTGTCGCCGGACAAGAAACGGCTAACTGAGCATTTGTCGGCGCTCTCCAATCAGGCGGGCGGCGGTTATCTGGTTTTCGGCGTGGATTCCGCAGGTACGCCTGCGGGCGTGGACCGAAAAACTGTCGAGACCACGGTGAATCAACTGGCCAATCTCGGGCGAGCGGGCCTTGAGCCGCCAGTGGTACTGGACCACTCGGTGCAGGATTTCGAGTCGGTACGTCTGCTCTTTGTGCATGTGCCCGAATCTGCGGTAAAGCCAGTGCATTTGCGTGGCAAAGGTCTGGAGGACGCGTTCATACGCTCCGGGGGTACGACACGCAAAGCATCCCGGCAGGAGATCGGGACTCTGATGCTGAATAGCCGCACGCCTCGGTGGGAGGAGTTGCGCGCGTCCGTGCCTGCTAGCGGACACGGACCTTGCGGACAATCTGAGCGTAGAGCCCATTCTGAAGATGTTGGAACGGCCGGCACCGGCAACATCGGACGACATGCTGGCTTGGATGGCGGGCGAACGATTCATCGCACGCGAACCCGCAGGCGGTGGCTACATAACGAACCTAGGGGCGATTTCGTCGGCGCGGAAGCTCGCAGATTTTCCAGACCTGAGCCGCAAGGCGGTACGCGTGGTGGTCTACGACGGAATGAACAAAGCCAAGACTAGGCTGGAACAGGAAGGGACGAAGGGCTACGCAATAAGCTTTCAAGGACTACTGCAGTTTGTGATGTCGTTGCTTCCGCAGAGCGAGGTCATCGAGCAAGCGCTGCGTAGAAAACGGACGGTCTATCCGGAGATTGCTCTTCGTGAAATCATCGCCAACGCGCTAATTCACCAGGATTTCTCGATCTCAGGCGCTGGACCATTGATTGAGATTTTCGACGACAGAATCGAAGTCTCGAATCCGGGTGGTCTGCTGCCATCCAAACGACTTGATCGCATTATCGGCACGCAGCCGGAGTCGCGGAACGAACTTCTGGCAAAGGCGTTCCGGCGCTACAAAATTTGTGAAGAACGCGGTTCGGGATTGCTAAAAGCAGGCTTGCAAGTGGAGCTCTACGGCTTGCCACCAATTGATTTCGCGGCTGGACCAGATCATTTCAAGGTTACGTTGTACACGCCGCGCACGTTTGCGCAGATGTCGGCTCGCGAACGGTTGGAGGCTTGCTATCAGCATGCTGTGTTGAAGCATTTCTCAAATAGCTCGATGACAAACAAATCGTTGCGCCAGCGGTTGAAGATGCCGGAGAAGCAGCGTTCGATGGTTTCGGTGCTTATTCTGGAAGCCATCGACAAGCGGTTAGTAAAGAATGCTGATCCGGAAAACAAGTCAAAAAAATTCGCCGAGTACGTGCCGTTCTGGGCGTAGCTATCTGAACCAGACCGGCTTCGACGCGCCGAGCTGCTCGACCGTGTACCTCGACAAGCCGATGCGTAACCACACGCTGATGCAGACGATCGCCCGCGCAAACCGCGTGTTTCCCGGCAAGCACAGCGGCGCGATCGTGGACTACGCCAACGTATTCGCCTCTCTGGAGCGGGCCCTTGCGATCTACGCCAAGGGCCGCAGCGGCGAAATGCCGGTGCGGGACGAGAAAGCGCTGGTGGCGGAATTGCGGCAGGCCGTGGCTGACGCGACTGCATTCTGCAAGGCTCGTGGCGCGGACCTCGCCCGGATCGAGGGCACATCGGCCGAGAAGTTCGAGCGGGCGCAGGCGGTGGAGGACGGCGCCAACCGGTTGCTCGCGCCCGAGGTGGTGAAGCGGGAGTTTCTCGCCCGCGCGCGGCTGGTCGATGCCCTCTACGGTGCGGTGAAGCCCGACCCCAGTGCCGTCGAGTTCGCTATTCGTTGCGGCTCGATTCGCGCGTTGGCCGACTACATTCGCAATCGCAGCGATCCGCCGGACATTTCGCACGTCCTTGAGGGGATCAACGAGCTTCTCGATCGTTCGATCGGATCGGAACCCTTCAAGATCAAGGAGGGAGAACGGGCCTATGGCGCGATCGATCTGTCCAAGATCAATTTCGAGGCCCTTGCGAAGCGCTTCGAGAAGGAGCAACCGACCAACAGCGATCTGGAACGCCTCAAGGCCGCTGTGCGCGTGCAACTCGAGAGCATGGTTCGCTTGAATCGAACCCGCTCGGACTACCTCGAGAAGTTCCAGGAGCTGATCGATGCCTACAACAGCGGAAGTCGCAATATCGAAGAGGTGTTTCGCGACTTGATTGCGCTCGGCCGTGGCCTTACAGAAGAACAGGAGCGCCACGTCCGCGAGCATTTGACCGAGGAGGAGCTCACGATTTTCGACATCCTCACGCGACCCGGCCCCGAGCTCACGGTCGAGGAGAAGGCGGAAGTGAAGAAGGTCGCACACCAGCTCCTCGAACGGCTGAACACTCTCCTCGTCCTGGGCTGGCGGCAGAAGATACAATCGCGCGCCCGAATCCGGCTGGCCATCGAAGACACCTTGGACGAAGGCCTCCCTCGCGCCTATGCAAAGGATGTGTACCAGGCGAAATGCGCAGCCCTGTTCGAGCACGTCTACGAGGCTTACTTGGGAGACGGAGCGAGCGTCTTTTCACCAGCCTGAGGCTCAATCGGTCAAACGAATAGCCCCACCACTGCGGCGGTCATGCAGGTGGCGAGCGTGCCGGCGACGATGGATTTGAGTCCCAGCTCGACGATCTCGCCGCGCCGCTCGGGGACCATCGCCCCCATGCCGCCGATGAGGATGCCGAGGCTGCCGAAGTTGGCGAAGCCGCAGAGCGCATAGGTCATGAGGAGCTTGCCGCGCGGCGAGAGCGCCTCGGCCGGCAGCTTCGACATCTCCACGTACGCGATGAACTCGTTCAGCGCCGTCTTCGTGCCCAGGAGGGCGCCCGCGGCCTGCGCGTCGCTCCAGGAGACTCCCGTGGTCCAGGCGAGCGGCGCGAAGAGCCAGCCGAGCATGCGCTGCAACGTGAGCGGCGCGCCGCCCGCGTCCGGGGCGAGCGAGAGGATCGAGTTGGCGAGGTAAACCAGCGCAACCAGCACGATCAGCATCGCCACGATCTGCAGCACGAGCTGCAACCCTTCGAGCGTGCCGCGCGTGATCGCGTCCATGGCGCTCGCGTCCTGGCGCGGGATCGCGACGCCCGCCTCGCGCGTGAGCGGCCCCGGCACCATCAGCGCCGACACCACGATCGCCGCGGGTGTGGCGACGATGGAGGCGATGAAGATGTGCCCGATGGCATCGGGAACCACGGGCCCCAGGATCGCGCCGTAAAGGGCCATCACGGTTCCGGCGATGGTCGCCATGCCGCACACCATCACCATGAAGAGCTCGGAGCGCGAGAGGATGGCGAGGTACGGCTTCACCACGAGCGGCGCCTCCACCATGCCGACGAAGACATTGACCGCTGCGGACAGGCCCACCGCGCCGCCCAGTCCCAGCGTGCGCTCGAGGACCCACGCGAACGCCTTCACCACCAGCGGCAGCACGCGCCAGTAGAAGAGGAGCGCGGATAGCGCGCTCACCACCAGCAGCATGGGCAACGCGCGGAACGCGAGCACGAAGGACGACTCGGGATGGGTCATGTCGAAGGGCGTGGGCCCGCCGCCGAGGTAGCCGAAGACGAAGCTCGCGCCCGCCTGCGTCGCGCGCTCGAGCGCCTGCAGCGCGCCGTTCAGCGAGAAGACCGCGGTCCTCACCGGGGGAACGAGGAGCATGAGCGCCGCGAGCACGGCCATCAGCGCGATCCCCGCGGCCACGACGCGCCATTGCACGCCGCGCCGGTCCTCGGAGATGGCCCACGAGAAAGCGACGAGGATCGCGAGGCCCGCGAGGGCGTGGGCAATGTCCATTCGCCCGGATTATGTCGCTTTTGGACACTGCCTTCTGCTATAATCTTCGACCAATGAAAGCGGGATGAGCTACTCACGCTCTCCCGTTTTTTTGCGCCCGCCGTGCCCGCCCTGGGATCGTAGAACTCGTTTTGGAGCTGTCCCGTGCCGCAGAAGACTCCCGCCGTCCTGGTCCTCGCCGACGGGAGCGTTTTTCGCGGCGTGGGGATCGGCGCAACGGGTGAAGCCACCGGCGAAGTCGTCTTCAACACCGCCATGACGGGCTACCAGGAGATCCTCACCGATCCCTCGTACGCAGGGCAGCTCGTCACGCTCACCTATCCGCACATCGGCAACACCGGCGCCAACGCGGAGGACGTCGAGTCGCGCAAGGTCTATGCGGCGGGCCTCGTCATCCGCGACCTTCCGCTCGCCGCTTCCAGCTGGCGGCGCGAGGAAGACCTCTCCACCTACCTCGTGCGCAGCAACGTGGTCGCCATCGGCGACATCGACACGCGCCGGCTCACGCGCATCCTGCGCACGCGGGGCGCGCAGAACGGCTGCATCGTCGCCGGAGACGGTTCGCAGGCCGCCATCGATCGGGCGCTCGCCGCCGCGAAGGCCGCCCCCAGCATGGCGGGGCAGGACCTCGCGAAGAGGGTGAGCGTCGACGCGCCGTACGACTGGAACGGAAGCCTCTGGGCGCTCGGCACCGGATACAGGCAGGACGGCGCGGCGAAATACCACGTCGTCGCATACGACTACGGCGTGAAGCACAACATCCTGCGCAACCTCGCCGAGCGCGGCTGCCGGGTGACGGTGCTCCCCGCCATGGCGACGGCCCGCGACGCGCTGAAACTCGCGCCCGACGGCGTCTTCCTCTCCAACGGTCCCGGGGATCCCGAGCCCTGCGACTACGCGATCAGGGCGATCCGCGAGATCGTCGAGGGCGGCACGCCCGTCTTCGGCATCTGCCTCGGGCACCAGCTCCTCGGCCTCGCGGCGGGCGCGAAGACCGTGAAGATGAAGTTCGGCCACCATGGCGCGAACCACCCCGTGCAGGACCTGGCGAGCGGGCGCGTCGTCATCACGAGCCAGAACCACGGCTTCGCGGTGGACGAATCCACGCTGCCGTCCAACGTGAGGCCCACCCACCGCTCCCTCTTCGACGGCTCGCTGCAGGGCATCGAGTACACCGACAAGCCCGCCTACAGCTTCCAGGGCCACCCCGAGGCGAGCCCGGGGCCGAGGGAGATGGGATATCTCTTCGATCGCTTCGTGAAATTGATGCAGGAACGCAAGAAATGAGAAGGCATGAGGCAAGAGGCATGAGGCATGAGAAAAACATGCGCCTTGAACATCGTGGTGCTTCAAACGCGCCTTCTCACGCCTCATGCCTCATGCCTCACGCCTCACGCCTCATGCCTCACGCCTAACGACATGCCCAAGCGTACCGACATCAAATCCATCCTCATCATCGGCGCGGGCCCGATCGTGATCGGCCAGGCGTGCGAGTTCGACTACTCGGGCGCGCAGGCGTGCAAGGCGCTGCGCGACGAGGGCTACAAGGTGATCCTGGTGAACTCCAACCCGGCCACCATCATGACGGACCCGGAGATGGCCGACGTCACCTACATCGAGCCCATCACCTGGCAGATGGTAGCGCGCATCATCGAGAAGGAGCGCCCCGACGCGCTGCTGCCGACCATGGGCGGGCAGACCGCGCTCAACTGCGCGCTCGACCTCGCGCGCGAGGGCGTTCTCGACAAGTTCAAGGTCGAGATGATCGGCGCGAAGAAGGAGGCCATCGACAAGGCCGAGGACCGGGAGAAGTTCAAGAACGCCATGGCGAAGATCGGGCTGGCGAGCCCGCGCTCGGCGCTCGCCCACTCCTTCGAGGAGGCGAAGCAGGTGCAGTCGATGGTGGGCTTCCCGACCATCATCCGGCCCTCGTTCACGCTGGGCGGCACGGGCGGGGGCATCGCCTACAACATGGAGGAGTTCGAGACCATCTGCGAGCGCGGGCTCGAGGCCTCTCCCACCAAGGAGCTCCTCATCGAGGAGTCGGTGATCGGGTGGAAGGAGTTCGAGATGGAGGTTGTCCGCGACGTGAAGGACAACTGCATCATCATCTGCTCCATCGAGAACCTCGATCCCATGGGCGTGCACACCGGCGACTCGATCACGGTGGCGCCTGCGCAGACGCTCACCGACAAGGAATACCAGATCCTTCGCGACGCCTCGATCGCCTGCCTGCGCGAGATCGGCGTCGAGACCGGCGGCTCCAACGTGCAGTTCGCGATCAACCCCGCCGACGGGCGCATGGTGATCATCGAGATGAACCCGCGCGTGTCGCGTTCCTCCGCGCTCGCCTCCAAGGCCACCGGGTTCCCGATCGCGAAGATCGCCGCCAAGCTCGCGGTGGGCTACACGCTCGACGAGTTGAAGAACGACATCACGGGTGGGCAGACTCCGGCCTCCTTCGAGCCCTCCATCGATTATGTCGTCACGAAGGTGCCGCGCTTCGCCTTCGAGAAATTCCCGCAGGCCGACGACCGCCTCACCACGCAGATGAAGAGCGTGGGCGAGGTGATGGCGATCGGGCGCAACTTCCAGGAGTCGCTGCAGAAGGCGCTGCGCGGCCTGGAAGTGGGCGTCGACGGGTTCAATCTCAAGTCGGTGGACATGGACAAGATCGAGGACGAGCTCGCCTATCCGCGCGCCGAGCGCCTCTGGTATGTGGCGGACGCCTTCGGCGTCGGCATGTCCGTGGAAGACATCCATCGGTTCACGAAGATCGATCCCTGGTTCCTGGTGCAGATCAAGGACCTCGTCGACACCGAGCTCGAGATCGAGAAGAAGACGCTCGCCGACTACTCGAAGGACGAGATCTACGCGCTGAAGCGCAAGGGCTTCTCCGACCGGCGCCTCGCCCATCTCTGGAAAACCAACGAGCACGAGGTGAGGAAGCGCCGCCACGAGCTCGGCATCCGGCCCGTCTACAAGCGCGTCGACACGTGCGCCGCGGAGTTCGAGACCGGCACCGCGTACATGTATTCGACGTACGACGAAGAGGACGAGTCGAAGCCCACCACCAACCGCAAGATCATGGTGCTCGGCGGCGGCCCCAATCGCATCGGCCAGGGCATCGAGTTCGACTACTGCTGCGTGCACGCGGCGCTGGCGCTGCGCGAGGACGGCTACGAGACCATCATGGTCAACTGCAATCCGGAGACCGTGTCGACCGACTACGACACCTCGGACCGGTTGTATTTCGAGCCCCTCACGCTCGAAGACGTGCTCGAGATCGTCGACAAGGAAAAGCCCGAGGGCGTCATCGTGCAGTTCGGCGGCCAGACGCCGTTGAAGCTCGCGCGCGACCTCGAGGCGGCGGGCGTTCCCATCATCGGCACCTCGCCCGACTCCATCGACCGCGCGGAAGACCGCGAGCGCTTCCAGCAGATGATCCAGGAGCTGGGACTGCTGCAGCCGCCCAACCGCACCGCGCGCACCGAGGAAGAAGCGCTCGCGGCGGCGAAGGAGATCGGTTATCCGGTGATGGTGCGGCCCTCGTACGTGCTGGGCGGGCGCGCGATGCAGATCGTCCACGCGGAGACCGACCTTCGCCGCTACATGCGCGAGGCCGTGAAAGTCTCCAACGATTCGCCGGTGCTGATCGACCGCTTCCTCAACGACGCGATCGAGGTCGACGTCGACGCGGTCTGCGACGGCAAGGAGGTCCTCATCGGCGGGATCATGGAGCACATCGAGCAGGCGGGCGTGCACTCCGGCGATTCGGCGTGCTCGCTGCCGCCCTTCAGCCTTTCGAAGGAGCTCCAGGACGAGCTGCGCCGCCAGACCGTGGCGATGGCCCATGGCCTGAGCGTGATCGGCCTCATGAACGTGCAGTTCGCGATCCAGGACGAGAAGGTCTACGTGCTGGAAGTGAACCCGCGCGCGTCGCGCACCGTGCCCTACGTCTCGAAGGCGATCGGCGTGCCGCTCGCGAAGGTGGCGGCGCGGTGCATGGTGGGCCAGAGCCTCGCCTCCCAGGGCGCGACACGCGAGGTCGTCCCGCCGTACTATTCGGTGAAGGAGGCCGTGTTCCCGTTCATCAAGTTCCCGGGTGTGGACACCATCCTCGGGCCGGAGATGAAGTCCACCGGCGAGGTGATGGGCGTGGGGATGACCTTCGCGGAAGCCTTCGTGAAGAGCCAGCTCGGCGCCGGGGTGCGTCTGCCGAAGGGCGGCAAGGCGTTCCTCTCGGTGAGGAACGAGGACAAGGCGAGGTTGATCGACATCGGACGCACGCTCGTCGGGATCGGTTTTTCGCTCGTCGCCACCCGCGGCACGGCGGCGGCGCTCGCGGCGGCGGGCCTCAAGGTGCAGACCGTCAACAAGGTGATGGAGGGCCGTCCGCACATCGTCGACATGCTGAAGAACAAGGAGATCACCCTCATCGTGAACACCGTCGACGAAGATCGCCGCTCGATCCAGGACTCGTGGTCGATCCGCAACAGCGCGCTGCAGAACCGCATCACCTACTACACGACGATCGCCGGCGCACGTGCCGCATGCCTCGGCATGCAGCACCTCCCGGAGATGCGTCCCTACGATATCCAATCGCTTCACGCGAGCCTGCCCCCATGAGCAAATTCCCGATCACCCTGATTGGCGCCGAGCTGCTGCGCAACGAATTGCACAAGCTGAAGACGGTGGAGCGCCACGCCGTGATCGGCGCCATCGCCGAGGCACGAGCCCACGGCGACATCACCGAGAACGCCGAGTACGAGGCGGCGCGCGAGCGCCAGGGCTTCATCGAGGGGCGCATCATCGAGCTGGAGGCGAAGCTCGCCAACGCGCAGATCATCGATCCCGCCCTTCTCGACGACGACGGGCGCGTTGTCTTCGGCTCGACGGTCGAGCTGATCGACACCTCGTCGGCCACCGAGACGGTGAGCTACCAGATCGTCGGCGAGGACGAGGCCGACATCAAGTTCGGCAAGATCTCCTACTCGTCGCCCATCGCCAAGGCGCTCATCGGGAAGAGCGAGGGCGACGTCGTCGAGGTTCGGACTCCGGGCGGGGTGAAGGAGTTCGAGATCGGGGACGTGAAATATCTTTAGGTTCGCGCCTGGCAGCGCGACGATCCGGGGGCTTGAGGCGTGAGGCCGGAGAAACGTCCTTCTTCTCCTTCGGATTTTCGCGATACAGGACGAGCACCTTGCCGATTTGCTGCACCGGATCCGCGCCCACTCTTTCGCAGATGGTCTTCATCCACGTGCCGCGCGCATCGCGATCGTCGGTTCCGGCGCGCACCTTGATGAGCTCGTGCGCGGTGAGCGACCGGTCGATCTCCGCGATCACGGTGTCCGTGAGACCCTTGTCGCCGATGATCACAACCGGGGAAAGCTTGTGCGCTTCGGCGCGCAATTCGCTGCGGCGGGCGGTCTTGAGTGGCATTCGAGCAGTATAAAGGGGAAGCCTTTCTCTCATGCCTCACGCCTCATGCCTCATGCCTTAGCCATGTCGAAATCCCACTCGAGCAAGCGCTGGCTCAAGCGTCACGTGAGCGACCCCTACGTGCAGCGCTCGAAGAAGGAGGGCTACCGCTCGCGCTCCGCCTACAAGTTGACCGAGATCGACGAGCGCGACAAGCTCCTCAAGCCCGGCATGGTGGTCGTGGACCTGGGCTCGGCGCCGGGCGGCTGGTCGCAGGTTCTCGCCAAGCGCCTCGGGGCCTCGGGCACGGTCATCGCCATCGACCTCCTTGCGATGCAGCCCGTTTCAGGCGTGACCTTCATCCAGGGCGACTTCACCCGGAAGTCCGGGCTCGACGCCATCGCCCATGCGCTGGATGGACGCAAGGCCGACCTCGTCCTTTCCGACCTGGCTCCGAACATGACCGGAATCGCGGTGAGCGACCAGGCGCGCACCCTGGAGCTCGCGGAATTGACCCGCGATTTCGCGCTGTTGCACCTGAAACGAGACGGCGGCTTGCTGGTCAAAATCTTCCAGGGCGCGGGGTATGATGAATACCTGAAATCGCTGCGCCGGGAATTCCAGAAAACCGTCGTCCGCAAGCCCGACGCGTCACGCGACGAAAGCGCCGAGCAGTACCTCCTCGCGCGCGGTCTCCGCACAGCCGAAGGTCCCCCGCCAGCTAGGAGGGGTTGATATCGGTTCGAAGAGCCCGATGTTGCTGGTGTAGGCCCCCCTTATTCCCCTGAATATCAAGGGTTTTTCCGCGGAAGGATTCGCCTGTGAACAACACAATTCGCACCATCATGGTCTGGCTCGTGATCGGAGTCATCCTCACGATGGTGTTCATGCAGGTGGGCAATCGCCAGTCGAGCCAGACCTCGCTCGATTACTCCACCTTCATGGATGAGGCACGCCAGGGCCACATCTCCAAGGTGAAGCTCGACAACAACCGCACGCTCAAGGCGACTTCGCGCGACGGCAAGATCTACACGGTCAACACCCCCGGCATCCAGGACCCGTGGATGATCGGCGACCTCATGAAATTCGGCGTGCAGGTCGAGGCCCAGCCCGTGGAGGAGCAGTCGCTCCTCATGAGCATCTTCGTCTCGTGGTTCCCGATGCTGCTGCTCATCGGCGTGTGGATCTTCTTCATGCGCCAGATGCAGGGCGGCGGGCGCGGCGGCGCCTTCTCGTTCGGCAAGAGCCGCGCGCGCATGCTCGACGAGAACCAGAACCAGGTCACCTTCGGCGACGTGGCCGGCGTGGACGAAGCGAAGGAAGAGGTCGCCGAGCTGGTCGACTTCCTGCGCGATCCCTCGAAATTCCAGAAGCTCGGCGGGCGCATCCCGCGCGGCGTGCTGATGGTGGGCTCGCCCGGCACCGGCAAGACGCTCCTCGCGCGCGCCATCGCGGGCGAGGCCAAGGTTCCCTTCTTCTCGATCTCCGGCTCCGACTTCGTCGAGATGTTCGTCGGCGTGGGCGCGGCGCGCGTGCGCGACATGTTCGAGCAGGCGAAGAAGAACGCGCCGTGCATCGTGTTCATCGACGAGATCGACGCGGTCGGCCGCCAGCGCGGCGCGGGCCTCGGCGGCGGCAACGACGAGCGCGAGCAGACGCTGAACCAGCTCCTCGTCGAGATGGACGGCTTCGACTCCAAGACCGGGGTCATCCTGCTCGCGTCGACGAACCGGCCCGACATCCTCGACCCCGCGCT
>JBBRTF010000043.1:0-40661 GCA_038244725.1 Burkholderiales bacterium | reverse complement strand
TGCCGGTGGGCGAGAACGATCCGGTAAAGGCGCTCGGCAGCGGCACCGTTTCGGTGATCTTGAAAGGCGCCGCAAGGCCGCCAAAGTTCAGGATCTGGAATCCGTCGATGGCGCCGAACCCCGTTCCCGTGAGCAGCCAGACCTCATCGCTGAAGATGATCGAGCTGCTGCCGCTGCCCTGCACCCGCGCCAAGTTTCCCTCGCTTGTCCCGGCGCGCCCGTTGAGGCCGTTCAGGATGAAGTTCGGACCGGGGTCGGCGGGGGTGACTTTCTTCAGGTAAGCCCGGGTGACGTCGGCGCTGGTGCCCGAGAAATCGTCGGCCGGAAGCGATACGTACTGATAATTGACGTTCTTGGTGGGCCCGCCGGTCGTCGCGTAGCTCACAGCAACCGCGTAGGAAGTACCGTTCACGAAGGGCGCGGTGCCGAGGTCCGTCGCCACCACGTTCTTGAGATTGGTGACAATTCGCTCGATCTCGAAGACGTTCGTCGGACTGGTCACATCCCACAGGCTCTCGCTGTTGTCGCCTTCGTTCTCCACGGTCATGAAGAACTCATTGCCAACGTTGCGATTCTGGAGGGACCCCATCCAGGGGCCGGTGCGCTGTCCCGTCGGGCCGAAGGCCGCGGAGCCCTTTCCACCCGCGGCGACCGGCGCCGACGAGCGCGTGATGACTGGAACGGGAACCTGAACCACCTGCGGCGCCGCGGTAGCGACCTTGTCCATGTTCACGCCGGTGAGGGTGTCCCCGTTCACGTCGGGCCACCATGACCACACCTGCCCGGCGGCGTTGCGCAGTGCCGTCGAATCGCACGGCTCGGAATAGGTGTTCTTGTCGGTCTCCGAGGTGCCCGTGGATACACGATTGTAGTTGAGCTTGCCCGGGGCCGTCCCGCCGGCCGACGTGTATTGACCCGCGAAGCTCGCCACGATCTTGTTGGTTTGATCCTTGACGATGCCCAGGCGCGGATATACGAAACGCACGGGCAGGCCGAACGTCACCGAGTTGGGGTCGGTGTCCAGGAAAATCGAGTGATCCCCAAGCCTCACAGCGAACATCGTGAGCTTGCCATCGGGCCCAGGCTCGATTCCCACCGGGCTGTAGCCGGTATTGTGGAAAGGCGCCGCGACCGAGATGGCCTTCGCCATCAGATCCGTGCCGAGCTTGGCGTTGATGCCGCTGCGCGACTCGCGGACCCCGCAGATATCGACGACGCGGGCTTCCTCGTATGTGAGGCTGGTCCTGTTGAAGTACTTCTGCAGGTTTGCCCGATCGGCCTGGGCCGAGGCGCTCACGCTTTGCGCGATGTCCAGGGACAACGACTTGGGATCCACAATGGCGCTGCCTACCGTTCCTTCGCGGTTTCCCTGCGTGGACGGGCCGTGAGGCCGTGGAAGCACCTGGAGCGTCGTGGGATCGATTCCCCATGCGAGGTTTCCCGCGCCGACCCAGATCGGGCCGTCGTAGAACCATCCCTTGTGGTTTCCACCCGTCCCGGAGACTCCCACCACGGCGCTTTGCAGCATCTGGTCGGAATTCAGGTCGACGCGCGCGATGCTGTCGCCGATTCCATCGCCGTCCGAATCGTAGAAGACATACAACGCCGGCGTGAGAACCGTTTGGGCCGGCGTCGGATTGTTGAACTGCAGGGGGCCGCTGCTCTCCGAGCCCGAGCATGCGGCCAGTGCCAATCCGACGGCAAGCACCGCGGCCCGAGCCGAGGATGCGCGACACACTTGATCAACGCGAATGAATTGGTTCTTCAATTTCTTCTCCTTGCATCGATTCCGATCCGGCCCTTCCGCGGCTGCGGCCGGCCACACCTGAGGCACGCGGCGCTGCGATCCATCAGAAGATGAACTGCAGCGCGAGCGTCGTGTGGTCGTAGTCGCGCAGCGACGGATCAGTCGGATGCTGCTTGTCGAACTTGATCTTGGCGTATTCGAGGCTCAGCCGGAGATTCTGGCCGTTCAGGTAGTAGTTCACGCCGATGCCGTTCCAGCGCTGATCGAAATACCCGCTCTCCACGCCGTAGTTCGATCTCTCGTACCGGAAGTACGGCTGAAGCCTCCCGAGGCCGATCTTGCCTGGAAAGAGATAGGCGCCCTTCAGGTAGTACGCCTTCAGCTCGGACGCGACCGAAAGCTGGGGATCGGGGTTCTGGTTTATCGCGTTTCCGGTGCTGTAATCGAAATATGCCGCCGACAGGACGTATGTTCCGGTCCTTGTCGGGTATTCGAACAAGGCATCGACGGTCCACGCCTTGTAGTTCTTGATGTCGGTGCGCTGCGCATAGTTGCCGTACGCCACGTTGGCCTGATAGTCGAAGGCCGCCCCGATCGTGAGAACCTTCTTGGTGCCGAGATAGTTGCTGTGGTAACCGTAATCGGTTTCCGGATCCAGCAGCGAGAAGTGCACCCGGGTGGTGAGGCGCGGCGATTTCTTCGCGACGACATCCCCCTGCCGGCCGTCGGAGACCATGAACCGGTATTGAAGCTTCCCGTCGACGAGGTTCCCCCACAGGGCCGCCCCCGTGTCGCGCGTGCCGCCCTGGGCGCCGAACGGCGAGTAGGCGATGACTTCGGAGCGATCGATGCTCAGCGGCTCCATGCACGCCTCGAGATTTTCGCGGCTGAACGTGTTCTTGAATCGCCCCGCGATCAGCCGAAGCCCGTCGGTGTAATCGACCGTCAGGTACGCATCGCGGTAGTAGATCGATTTGTCCGCATTGCCCGCCTTGTCATCGTTGCCGGACTCGAACTGGACGTAATAGCCGACCAGATCGTTGGCCTGCCCCGCGAACAGCAGCCGGTTGCGGCGGAAATACGTATCGTACGACCGGCCGTTGTCGGTCGAGGACGTGAAGCTCTGCTCCCGCGACCATAGCTGGAACGCGTAACTGATCGTGATGAAGCCCTCGTCGCCGAATGTGATCGTCGGGCCGGCGACGGCTGCAGGCGAAGCCGCCGCAGCAATGACGACCCCGGTGCACAACGCGAGGCGGCGCATTTGACGACCGAGCACCGCGACGTCCTGCTTCCCGTAGGTATTCACGGCTATCTCCCCCCCGTTGAAGCGGTCTGGTACGACTTGAGAAGGTTCGGCGCATTGCCTGCCTGATGGCATTTGGCGCAATGCTCGACGGACGCGCGCGGGTCCTTCTCCATGTTGGTGTGCGCGATATCCTTCTTGATGACGCGGGGGTTGCCGCCGTGACAGCCCACGCACGAGTCATTGACCGTGGCGTGTTCCGGGTGCCAGGGAGATGTCTTCCTGTCCGTCTTGGCCGCCGGCGCTCGCGTCCCGTTGTGGCACTTGAAGCACGACGAGGCCCCCATGCCGCATGCATTGGCGACGGAAAGCGGGGCCATGGCGAACGCGTGCTCGCGAACCACGTCGAGCGCCTCGCTGCCCCACGCAGGCGTCCCCGGGGTCGCTTCGCCTGGCGCAGATGCCACCGGGGCCGGAATCGCCAGGACGTGCAGATCGCGCGCAGGCGGCCCGGACGATTGCGAAAGGCTGCCGATCGAAGCCCAGGTCACCGCGAGCAACCAGATCGCGGTCAACGCCCCCGCGCTCACGATCAACTGGCGAAAGACCCTACCCCGGGACTCGCTCCTCTTTTTTGAATTCATCCGCTCCTCCTGATTTGCTTATTATTGGTGCCGGGCGCGCTCGCCGGACGCGACTCCCGGCGCCTCGGCCTCGCTCCCGGGTCGCGCTCTCGATCATCGATGATCAGCGTGCTCGCGCGCTTTCTCCGCTTTCATGATTTGCTCTTCCGACGTCCCTCCCGAGGCGCAGTCACAGGCGCAGGTCCCGTCCTTGCCCCGGAATTTCAACCGGGGCGTCTTGCCGCTCTTGTCGGCGGAATCCTTGGTCGCGGCCGGGCTCCCGGACGCAGCCACCGGCGCCGCGGCTCGCGACATCTGCTCGGAATTCTCGGCGATCGTCACGCCGTAACTGCGCGAATTCTCCGGCGGCGTGGGGACCGCATCGGCTGCGGCCGCTGGGATGAGGGCAAGACCCAATCCCAATGACAACCAGAATCGTCGTGCTTCCATTTTGCGGGACTCCTGATTTCCGGCGAACGCTGCATGAGGGTGTCGTGACAAAGCATGATGCGTGCCGTCGGCAATCGTGGCGCGGCGCGCAGGGAAGCTGCCGCCCACACCCCGAGAAGGCTGCATTGCACAATCGCACGAAACCGGCAAGGCGCTGCAAACTGCAATCGCTCATGCGCCCCTACGGTGAAGGCGGCACCGCCCGGATGATGCGATACAGCTCGTAGCCGCTGCTCTCGCTTCGCGCCAATGCCTGGCGCAGCTGCGAAATGGCCGCGGGCGTAAGCCGATCCCGCCGCTCCAGGATGCTTCTGAAAAGCCTCTCGTAGTGCTTGTCCGGATGGACGAGGACGTGGAGCTCGACGCGCCATCCCTTCGCGCGCGGAGAGGCGAATCGACCCGCGAGCGACATTCGTCCACCCGGCGCGATGCGCGTGTCGAAGATCTCCTGCGTGAGCTCAAGGTTGACGTTGCGACCGATCACGCGCCGATCGAGAATCGATTGAACGACGCCACCCGCATCCACCAGCTGCAGCGTGGCCACGACTTCGGGGACCAGATAGGTTGGGAAGCGATGGCCGGCGCCCGAGTTGACCAGGCCGGCCCGTGCCGACATTGCACCGTCCTTCAGCTTGCCGATTTCCAGCGACACACTCAGGGCCCGACGGGTCATGTCGGCATCGTGAATGCCGCGCCACAGATGGCGCCGCCCGGGCATATGGCACGATTGACAAGACCGGC
Source organism: Burkholderiales bacterium (assembly GCA_038244725.1). Taxonomy (GTDB): domain Bacteria; phylum Pseudomonadota; class Gammaproteobacteria; order Burkholderiales; family Usitatibacteraceae; genus Usitatibacter. Next base: position 35,854 of record JBBRTF010000043.1, on the reverse strand, counting down.
CCTGCCTTGCGGCCGCGCTCGTTCGCCACTCTTCGAACGTGTTTTCGAGAAGCTTTCCGTTCAGTTTGGGCCAGTCGGGAGGAAACTGGTGGCACACCGCGCAGAAGCGGCTATCTTCGAACGCGGCGTTCGCGGTGAACCCTCCATGCGGCGCGACGGCCTGCGGAGCGCTCGATGCCCCTCGGGAGGGAGGGGGTCCGAACCGGGCATGCCGCCGAACGTGACATGCAGCGCATACCAATCCCTGGAGATGCAAGCCCGGCGGAACGTAATCCGGCGGCGGCGCAGCGGGCGCGTGCTTCCATTTTCGCTCCAGCGCGAGCAATGCCTTCTGCTCGGCGAGCGGCGCATGACACTTCATGCAGCCGTTGGCGCCCTTCTGGTCCATCACCTCGAATTGCCACAGGACGCCCGGGCCCATCGTCCTTCCATGCAAGCTCGATGCCCAGTCGTGGAGTTGGGGCGCGTGGCACTGGCCGCACGAAGCGGGATCGAGAGAGGCCTCCAGCGGAGAAAACGCAGCGGGCGGATTGCCTTGGGGGGGAAGCGGATCGGGCCACAGGCGAGCGATGAACTCGTCCGTCGGATCGGCGCCCTCCGGGGCGACTCGTGGCGCGGCTTCGCAGAGACCTTCCGCAAGGCAGATCCCCGCCATCGCGGCGAGCATGGCCAGAGCGAACGCTGAGCGGGGCGAGGAGCTCCTCATTCAATATTCCGGGCGCTTCCCACTCCTCGATCCTTTCGTTGCGCGTAAGCCGATCACTGCGGAGTCTCACTCCCAACTCCCGCCACGTCAACGCCGCGAGTGGCAAAACGCCATGCGATGATCGGGATTGCAAGCTTGCATTGCTTTCGTCGAGCCCCCGCGCGTGAAGCGCCCTGAAAGAAAGCAGGAATGGCAAGGGGCACGCAAGTTGCTTGGGTATCGCCCACCGGAGGGGACGCTTGAGCTCTGTTCTGAATGACCTGTTCAAACCGATCGATCGCGCGTGGATAGCGATCCGTCGTCGTTGGGCGCGCGAAAACGGCGCAGCGGGAAAGAGGGTGATCCTGCGCTCCCATGGATCGGTCATCGTCAACGTGGCTTGCGATTTCACCGGCGACACCTGCTTGCGGACGAACTTGTTGACGAAGAAGACCCTGGATCACTGCCGCCCGGGCAGCGTCGTGGAGATCGCAACGGACAACCTCGCCTGTGTCGAGACCATCCCCTTCATGCTGCCCGGACATGGTTGCGTGCACCTCGCCACGGTTCGAGGGGCGTCCGGCTGGACGATCTACGCTCGAAAGGAAACTGCGGAAACATGCGGCAACTAGACTGCGACCTCCCCATGCAGGTCGGCGATAGCGTGGCGCAGGCACGCAATGTCAATGCGGCGTTCCTCGTCCTGGGCGCTTTCGTGGTGGTATCCCTCACGACGTTCGCGATAGATGCGCGCTACGTCTACTTTTCCGCCTACATCTGGTTCGGATTCGCCTACGGCATGTGCCTCCAGTACGGGCGCTTCTGCATGGCTTCCGCGATCCGGGACCTGTTCGCTGTCGGCGTCCCGCGAATGGCGGTGGGCATCATGATCGCGATCGTGCTTTTCAGCCTCATCTCGGCCGGCACCACCGCCTTCGGTCAGAGCACTTTCCATCCCTCCCCCATAGGGCTGTATTCGATCGTGGGCGGGCTCATCTTCGGCATCGGCATGGTGTTCACGGGTGGGTGTGCTTCGGGCTCCCTGTACAAGACCGGCGAGGGAAGCATCGCCGCCTTGCTGGTGGTGCTCTCGCTCAGTTTCGCGCAGGTGCTGGTCGTCGACGCGGGCGGCTGGCTCAACCATCTGGTGCCCGCTGCGTGGACGCAGTCGACCGTCGCAAAGGCAATGCCCGCCATCTTGACGCCGACCGATGGCTGGTACGACCAGTTCCTCGCCGGCTACATCTGGGACCTCAAGGCGATCACCGTCGGACAGGCCCTGGGCTTCAGCAACGTCTTCGCCGCCGCATTCATCGGCAACTCCCTCGTCAACTCCATCCTTCCGGCGCTCGCAATTCTGGTAGTCATCTATGCGCGGTGGTACAGGAAGGGGTACCTGCGCGACCGTAGGGCGCCTTATCGAGGATTCCCGACCGAGCTGGCGGGGCTGTGGGCCATGATCACCGCGTCTCGCCGCACGGCGATCGCGGGCCTGATCCTGGGGCTCGCCGCGGGCGCGCACATGTGGGTCATGCAAGCTCTCCAGCGTCGATTGGGAATCGACAATGCCGGGGAGCTGCTCGCCGCGCTGGGCCACAGCGCGGGTCTCAGCATCCAGGACACGGTGTTCGATCCCGGATATTTCTACATCACCACCCAGGAGGCGCAGGGAGCCGCGTGGGTCCTGGAGAAGCTTGGCGTCAACGTGCGCGACAATTTGTTTTTCGGCCTCGAGAACGGCGTCCCCGCCCCGTTGCTCAACCCGGTGCTGTGGATGTCGATCGCTCTCGTGGGCGGGGCTGCGACGATGGCGCTGCTCAACAACGAATTCAAGGTGAAATTTCCCTCGCTCGAAATCGCCACATGGGCCATCGGGGGCGGCATCCTGATGGGCATCGGCGCCCGCGTGGGCCTGGGCTGCAACATAGGCGCGTTCTTCGCGACCGTCACCAACGGCGACCCCTCGGGCTGGCTGTTCGGCCTGGGAATGACTGCCGGGGGGTTCCTCGGAGTCAAGTTCTTCAATTGGTGGATCGAGCGCCAAATGGCCAAGGACGTCGCGGCATTCGATATGTGAGGGCCGATCGGCCCATTCCTGGAGACAGCATGGCGATCAAGTTCGAGAAGGTGAGCGACGGGACATACTTGCTGGACGTACAGGGCTACGTGTGCCCGCATCCGCAGATCTACACGAAGAAGGCCCTTCAGAAGCTCAAGCCCGGCGATGTCCTCGAGCTCGTCTTCGACAATCCTTCGTCCGGCGAATCGGTCGCCGCGATGTGCGAAGCCGAAGGCGACCAGATCTTCGAAAGATCGCAAGGGGCAGACGCCCCGACGCTGCGCTGGAGGATCCGCAAGGCGAGCCGCGAGGTGGGCACCAATTGATGAGGCGCAGCGTCTGGATCGTGATTGCGGTCGTTCTTCTCTTCATCGGCCTCATTTTCGCCTACGCGCTCGTGCCCTCCGGCAAACCGATCGAGAAGCCGGCCGCCCCCAGGAACTCACATTGAATTCGAATCCCGGGCCGCAGGCGCAAACGCAAAACGTGCGCCTCGGGCTCGTCGCGACCCATGAGGGTGCGCAGCGACCGCTGCTGGGCCTCGCCGAGGCCGCCGTGCGGCGCGGTTGGCCCTGCCGCTGCTTCCTCACCGGCTCCGGGGTGCGGCTGCTGCGCTCGGCGCGGCTCCTCGAGCTGGCACGCGCCGGCGCGATCCGTCTCGACGTGTGCGAGCACAGCTGGAAGCTTCTGGAGGAGAGCCCCATCCCGGAAGGCGCCAATGGAGGAAGTCAGTATCAGAACGCCGAGCTTGCCCACCTCTGCGACCGTGTCGTGGTTTTCTGAGAGCGGACCGGCGGCGAGAACTCCATGAAGAAAAATCTGCTCGTGATCGCAAGGCGCGACAAGGCCGAAGCCCTGCGGATGGCGGCGGGACTTACCCTCCTCGACGACGTGGTCCAGGTCGCGGTCATTGGCGAACTGGAGGACACCCCCGCGATTCGCGAGCAGCTCGAGCTGCTCGAATTCGCCGAGGTGTCCGTGCAGAGGTACGACGAGCGCGAGGCGACGGCGCCGGCGCTCGCCCGCGACATGATCGGTGCAGACGCCGTGTACGTCGTATGAACCCCGCCCGGCGAGTCCTCATCCTCTGGACCGGCGCGGGAGCGCCGGACCGCCTGGACGCGATCGTCGAGTCACTGCACGCGGAGGGAGCCCGTGTGGTCGTGCGTCGATGCGAAGGCGACTACGACGCGTTGCTCGACGAAGTCGCGGAGGCGGATTGCGTGATGGGCTGGAAATAGCGGCCCCGCTTTGCGCGAGGCGCCGGGCGCCTTCCGGAAGCGCGGACATATGCGGAATTCCTAATATTCGCAATTTCTAATGAACCGCTGCTAGTATGTAATTCCTCCAACGGTACGGCGCTCTGCCGGTGCGCACCCGCGTTCACGACGTGAAGACGACATCCTGCGGCCTGGGCGGTGCGCAACGGCACGATCGTCCATGAGCATTCTCGGCCGCCTCGCCGTCGCAGCCGCGGCATCGGCGCCGGTCTTCAGCCATGCCGGGCTCGCCGGCCCTTCCCTGTCCGCACCCGTGATGGCCTGGTGGGTGTGGCCGATCCTTCTTTTCATCACGACCTTCCTCATGGGCATCGTCGCCGTAATCGGCGGCATCGGCGGCGGGGTGCTCTTCGTGCCGATCGTGGGCGGCTTTTTCCCCTTCCACCTCGACTTCGTGCGCAGCGCCGGCCTGCTGCTCGCGCTGTGCGGGGCGCTCGCCTCGGGGCCGGGGTTGCTGCGCAGCGGCCTCGCCAGCCTGCGGCTCGCGATGCCGCTTGCGCTGACCGGGTCGATCGGCGGAATCGCCGGCGCGACGATCGGCCTTGCGCTGCCCACGCGCGTGGTGCAGGCCGCGCTCGGAGTCACCGTGCTCCTCATCGCGCTCCTCATGTGGTGGACCCGCAACCCGGATCGGGTCGCCGCGCACCCGGCGGATAGCTGGGCCCTCGCGCTCGGCCTTCACGGCCGCTTTCGCGATCCCGCGCTGGGTCACGACGTCGACTGGAAGGTGCACCGCACCGCGTGGGGCCTCGCCGCGTTCTTCGGCATCGGAATGGTGGGCGGGCTCTTCGGGCTGGGCGCGGGATGGGCCAACGTCCCGGCGCTGAACCTTCTCATGGGCGTGCCGCTCAAGCTCGCGGTGGGCACGAGCGGGCTCGCCATCTCCATCATCAACTCGTCGGCGGCGTGGGTCTACATGAACAAGGGCGCGTTGCTGCCGATCCTGCACGTGCCCTCGATCCTGGGCGTGATGCTCGGCGCGCGAGTGGGCGTGAAGCTGCTCAAGCGCGTCCACTCGTCCACCGCGCACCGGATCGTGATCCTCGTCCTCGTGCTCGCGGGCCTTCGCTCCCTCTCCCAGGGGCTGGGCTTCTGATGAGGGAGGCCCGCATGGAAGACATCGAGCGCCGCACCCACGAGCAGCGCTCCTACGCCCGCTGGCTCGCCTTCGGCGTGTCTGTCGGATTCGGCTCCCTCGTCGTGAGCTTCGTCGTGTACATGACGCGCCTCCTTGCGCCCGGCATTGCGCCCGAGCAACTGCCACGCTACTGGGGCCTGCCGGTGGCCGAGTACGTGAAGGCCACGGGGGCGCCTACGGGATGGAGCTGGGTGATGCGGCTGGGCGAAGGCGACCTCCTCAACTACGTGGGCTTCGCCATCCTCGCGTCGGTGACGATGGTCTGCTACCTGCGCATGCTGCCGATCTACTTGCGCACCCGCGAGCGCGCGTTCGCGGCGATCTGCGTGGCCGAGATCGCGGTGCTCGCCGCGGCGGCGTCGGGTCTGTTGTTGCCGAGCCCCTGAAGGAAATGAGCGATGCGTGAGACTGGCGCGCACTCGAAGCTCTGGCTTCTCTGGCTCGCGGCCGCCGTGCCGCTCGGCCTCTCGGTCGCGTTGTGGCTCGCCGAGCGCCACGAGAGCCAGGCGAGCGCCATCGAGCAGGCCGCCGCGAGCGTGAGCAGCAACACCGAGACCGCGCGCGAGACCCAGCGCGTCGCGGGCCTCGCGGGCGCAGCGACCGGTCAGGGGGTCGACGCGGCGACCCTCGTGATCGCGCACATGGAGTCGATTCACGAGGCCACCCGCAAGGTCGCCGAGATCGTCGGGATGATCGACGGCATCGCGTTCCAGACCAACATCCTCGCGTTGAACGCCGCGGTGGAGGCGGCGCGCGCGGGCGAGCACGGGCGCGGCTTCGCGGTGGTCGCCGCGGAGGTGCGCGCCCTGTCGGTTCGGGCCGCCCAGGCTGCGCGCGAGATCAAGGCGCTGGTGGGCAGCGCTTCGGGCGAGGTGGACGAGAGCACCACGGTCGTGGATCGGGTAGGAGAGGCCATCGCGCAAATCAACGGCCACGTCGCCGAGGTCACCCAGCTCATGAACGCCATCGTCGCGGCGGGCACTGAGCAGGCGGCCGGGTTCGCGCAGGTGCGCGAGACCATCTCGCAGATGGAACGCGCCACCCAGCAGAACGCGGCCCTCGTGGGGGAGATCGTCGGCGCGACCGACTCGCTCGCCGGCCAGGCCGCACGGTTGGCAGCCCTGGTTCAGGGATTTCGGGGCGCCGGCGCAGCGTCCGGCAGCGCTCCGGGTTCCACGCCCGAGACCGCGCAGAACCTCATGCCTCACGCGGACCGCGCGTTCTCGCGGCCTCGACTGCGAGACGCCCGCGCGCTCGCCGAACCCGTGAATCGTTTCCCACACCACTCGAAAGGCACAAGTCCATGGACAGACTGACTCGAATCGCCGCCTATGCCGTGCTTGCCGTCGCCGGTTCGGCGAGCGCATCGCCCGTACTCATGTCGGCCGACTGGGCGCGCGAGGCGTGCACCGCCTGGAACGCCGATCCCACGCTCACCGGGAAGCTCTACGAGTCGGGATGGGCCGCCAACGACAAGAAGCGCGGCTACAAGGTGCTTCGCATCGCGCGGACCGATTGCGCGTCGAGCCCGCGCATCGAGCTGCGCATTGCGCCGAAGGAGGGCCGTGCGCAGTGCATGGCGGGCGGCGGCGCCGCGCCCGATGCCACGCTCGACTACGACGTCGATTACCTGATGACCGCCGAGACGCGCCGCTGGCAGGAGATGGGCCGCGGCGAATACGGCCCGATGCGCGCGATGATGTTCGGGCGCCTGTCCTTCGACGGCCCGATGGGCGAGGCGATGGGAAACATGGGACCGTTCGCGAGCTTCCTGCTGCTGGTGGGCAAGGTTCCGGGCGACGCGGGATCCTGCCCGGACAAGTGAGCTAGGCCACAAGCGCCGTGCGGCGCCTGTCCATGAGCCGCCAAATGAAGGGCGTGAAGATGAGCTGCATCGCGAGTTCCATCTTCCCGCCCGGGACCACGATCGTGTTGGGCCGCGACATGAACGAGTCGTGCAGCATGTTCAGCAGGTAGGGAAAGTCGATGCCGCGCGGGTCGCGGAAGCGGATCACCACGAAGCTCTCGTCGGGCGTGGGGATCTCGCGCGCGATGAAGGGGTTCGAGGTGTCGACCGTCGGCACGCGCTGGAAATTCACGTGCGTGCGCGTGAACTGCGGGCAGATGTAGTGCACGTAGTCGTGCATGCGCCTCAAGATCGTGTCCGTCACCGCCTCCGTCGAGTAGCCGCGCATCGACTGGTCCCGATGCAGCTTCTGGATCCACTCGAGGTTCACCACCGGCACCACGCCGATGAGCAGGTCGGGGTATTGCGCAACGTTCACTTCCGCCGTCTCGGTCGCGCCGTGCAGGCCTTCATAGAAGAGAAGGTCTGTGCGTTCCGGCAACGGCTCCCACTGCGTGAAGGTCCCCGCCGGCGCCGCGTGGCGCAGCGCCTCCTCCTCGCTGTGCACGTAGTGGCGCCGCTTGCCGGTTCCGCTCTTGGCGTATTCGCGGAATAGCGCCTCGAGCTCCTCGAAGAGGTTCGCATCGGGCCCGAAGTGGCTGAAGTGGCTTCCCATCTCCTGCTCCGCCATGACCTCGCGCATCTGCGCGCGCGCGTAGCGGTGGAAGCTGTCGCCCTCGACCACCGCGGCGCCCACGTTCTCGCGGCGGAAGATCTTCTCGAACGTGCGCGTGACCGAGGTGGTGCCGGCGCCCGAGGAACCGGTGATCGCGACGATCGGATGCCTGGCGGACATGGCCTCAGACGCTCACCGAGTCGCGGAAGAGACCGCGCTCATTGAAGAGGGGAAGATCGAGATCGGTGTCGTCCCGGTTCTCCGCATGGTAGCGCTCGATGCGCTCGACCTCCTCGCGCGAGCCGAACACGAAGGCAATGCGCTGGTGCAGCTCCGCGGGCTCCACCGAGAGGACCGGCGTACGTCCCGTACTCGCGCGCCCGCCTGCCTGCTCCACCAGGAAGCCGATGGGATTCGCCTCATAGAGCAGCCGCAGGCGCCCGGCCTTGGACGCGTCCTTGCGGTCGCGGGGATAGAGAAAGACCCCACCGCGCATGAGGATGCGATGGGCCTCCGCGACGAGGGAGGCGATCCAGCGCATGTTGAAGTCGCGCCGGCGCACGCCGCTCGCTCCGGCCAGGCACTCGGCGACGTAGCGGCGCACGGGGAGCTCCCAGAAGCGGCTGTTGGAGCTGTTGATGGCGAACTCGGACGTGCACTCGGGGATGCGCAGGTTCGAGTGGGTGAGCATGAACTCTCCGATCGAGCGGTCGAGCGTGAATGCATGCACGCCGTTGCCCACGGACAGCACGAGCATCGTGCTGGGCCCATAGATCGCGTATCCGGCCGCGACCTGCGCTGCGCCGGGCTGCAGGAACGCGCGCTCGCCTGCGGGGCCGCCTGGCTCGGGCGCGCGAATCACGGAGAAGATGCTGCCCACGGCGACGTTCACGTCGATGTTGGACGAGCCGTCGAGCGGATCGAACACGAGCAGGTACTTTCCCGATGCGCCCATCGGGGGGTGGTACGGCGCCGCCATTTCCTCCGAGGCCATCGCCGCCGCATGCCCACCCCATTCGACGCAACGCAGGAATGCTTCGTTGGCGATCACGTCGAGGCGTTGCTGGGCTTCGCCCTGCACGTTGGTCGAGCCCGCAGCGCCCAGAACGCCGGCGAGCGTGCCCTGGGCGACCTGCGTGGCGACCGATTTGCAGGCGAGCGCCACGGAGAGGAGAAGCCCGTTCAGCTCCCCGGTCGCACCGGGGAAGCGGCGCCGTTCCTCGATGAGGAATTGCGTGAGCGTCATCCGCGATGCATGCATTCGTCCTGCCTCACGGCGTGCCAGGCGGCGAGCGCCTTCGCCGACATCCAGCGCATGCGCAGCAGCGGATGATCATGGGTCCAGGGCTCGTCGGCGTCCCCGAGATGCTCGAGCACGAGGCCGGCGCCGCCCACGTCGTCGCCGGGGAGCCAACGGCTGGGCGTGGCGATCACAGCGAGCCCGGCGCGCCTCGCGGACTCGACCCCCGCGGTCGAATCCTCGAACGCGACGGCCGCGCCCGCGGCAATCCCGAGGCGCCGCAACACCTCGACGTAGACATCGGGCGCGGGCTTCTTCCTCGCCACGGCGTCCCCGGCGACGATGGCGCCGAAACGGCAGCGCCACGCCGGGCCCAGCGACGGGGCGAACAGCGATTGGAGGTTCGCCTCGGTGGTCGTGGTGGCGAGCGCAAGCTTGAGCCCCAGGGCGGTTGCCTCGTCCATCACTCGGCGCACGCCCGTTCGCCAGGCCACACCCTCGGCCGCGAGGAGCGCGCCATAGTGGCGCGTCTTGCTCGCGTGGAGGGCGGCGACCGCATCACGGGAGCACGGCGAGTCGTGCATGGCGAGGGCGCGCGCGAGGCGTTCCTTGCCGCCGTGGATGCGCAGCAGCCGCCGGTACTCGCTCGCGTTCCACGCGAGATCGACGCCGTGCTCGCGGAAGGCGAGGTTGAACGCCCTTCGATGAAGGTCCTCGGTTTCGGCGACCGTCCCGTCCACGTCGAAGACCAGCGCTTCAAGCACCGGAAACCTCCGCGGCATCGTCGAACACGCTGCTCGCGAGGATGTCGTCGGCCACGATCGTGGAGAGCGCGTCGCGGTCGGCGCCCTCGAGGCGCGCGAAGAGGCGGCTCGCGTGGCGCAGGCGCGCGCGGTCGAGCGCGTTCCTCACGCTTCGCGCGTTGGCGAAGTGCGCTCGGGCGATGCGCCGGTCGAGGTAGCGTTCGAAGGCCGCGCGCGCGCCATCGTCGAACGCGTAGCCCATGCCCTCGAGCATGAGCGCGGCGATGCGCATCAGCTCCTCGCGCGAGTAGTCGGGGAAATCGACGTGGTGGGCGATGCGCGAGGCGAAGCCCGGGTTGCACTCGAAGAAGCGATCCATGCGGTCGCGGTATCCGGCGAGGATCACCACGAGGTCGTCGCGCTGGTTCTCCATCACCTGCAGCAGGATCTCGATCGCCTCCTGGCCGTAGTCGCGCTCGTTCTCGGGACGATAGAGGTAGTAGGCCTCGTCGATGAAGAGCACGCCTCCCATCGCGCGCTTCAGCACTTCGCGCGTCTTGGGTGCCGTGTGCCCGATGTACTGGCCGACGAGATCGTCGCGCGTGACCGCCACTAGGTGCCCCTTGCGCGAGTAGCCGAGGCGGTGGAGGATCCCGGCCATCTTCAGCGCGACCGTGGTCTTGCCGGTGCCGGGATTGCCGGTGAAGCACATGTGCAGCCCTGGCGGCGCGCCCGCGAGCCCCACCCGCGCGCGCGCGCGGTCCACCGCGAGGAGCGCTGCGATCTGCGCGATGCGATTCTTGACAGGCGCGAGCCCCACCAGCTCGCGGTCGAGCTCGGCGAGCAGCCGCGCGATGTCGGCGGCGGTATCGGCGTCGGTCGCGCTCGCGGCGAGCGCCGGGGCGGCGGCCACGGGCTTTAGCGGTAGCGCCGCCCCTCGGGCAGCGCGGCGGCGTAGGGCTCGATCGAGTAGCGCTGCACGCGGCCCTCGGCTTCCGTACGGCGCAGCCTGAATCCCGGCTCGTCCTTCGGGCGGTTGACGATGAACGACAGGCGCACCGTTTCCCAGCCGCGCGTCGAGTCGAAGGCGTTCACGCGCACGTAGCGCTCGGGAAAGGTGCTGCGGCAGGCGTCGATCTCCAGCATCACGCCCGCGGCGTCGTGCAGGTCGAACATCGGCATGCCGAACATCTCCCAGTATGTGTTGCGCGGATGGATGTCGTCGGTGTGCTCGACGCTCACCGCCCAGCCGTTGGCCAGGCAATACTCGACCTGCGCGCGGATCTGCGCCTGGGAGAGGTCCGGGAGGAAGGAGAACGCGCCTTGGGTGACTCGCATGTGAAACCTCAGGCGACCGCGGGCGTCGGCACGAAATCGGACGTGTCGGTGCTCGCATAGTTGAAGGAGACGTCTTTCCATGTGTCGAGCGCGGCGGCCAGCGGCTTGCAATGGCGCGCGGCATCGGCAAGGATGCCCGGGCCCTCGAGGGCGATGTCGCGGCCCTCGTTCCTCGCGAGGATGACCGCCTCGAGCGCCACGCGGTTGGCGGTCGCGCCCGCCTCGATGCCCATGGGGTGCCCGATGGTGCCGCCGCCGAACTGCAGCACCACGTCGTCGCCGAAGAGATCGACGAGCTGATGCATCTGCCCCGCGTGGATGCCGCCGGAAGCCACCGGCATCACCTTGCGCAGCCCCGCCCAGTCCTGCTCGAAGAAGATGCCGCGCGGAAGATCGACCGCGTTCCGGGTCTCGCGGCACACGTTGTAGTAGCCCTGCACCGTCGGCGGATCGCCCTCGAGCTTGCCCACCGCGGTGCCCGCGTGGATGTGGTCCACGCCCGCCATGCGCATCCACTTCGTGATGACGCGGAAGGAGACCCCGTGGTTCTTCTGGCGTGTGTAGGTGCTGTGCCCCGCACGGTGCAGGTGCAGGATCATGTCGTTGTCGCGCGCCCATTTCGCCATCGACTGGATCGCGGTGTAGCCGATCACGAGGTCGATCATCACGATCACGGAGCCCAACTGCCTCGCGAACTCGGCGCGCTTGTACATCTCCTCCATGGTGCCGGCGGTCACGTTGAGGTAGTGCCCCTTCACCTCGCCGGTGGCCGCGGCGGCGCGGTTAACCGCCTCCATCACGTAGAGGAAGCGGTCGCGCCAGTGCATGAAGGGCTTCGAGTTGATGTTCTCGTCGTCCTTCATGAAGTCGAGGCCGCCCCTCAGCGCCTCGTAGACGACGCGTCCGTAGTTCTTGCCCGAAAGGCCGAGCTTGGGCTTGGTCGTGGCGCCCAGGAGCGGGCGGCCGAACTTGTCGAGGCGCTCGCGCTCGACGACGATCCCCGTGGGAGGCCCCTGGAATGTCTTGAGGTAGGCGACGGGGATGCGCATGTCCTCCAGGCGCAGGGCCTTCAGGGGCTTGAAGCCGAACACGTTGCCGATGATGGACGCCGTGAGGTTGGCGATGGAGCCCTCCTCGAAGAGGTCGAGGTCGTAGGCGATCCATGCGAACCACTGGCCCGGATTGTTGGGAACGGGCTCCACCTTGTAGGCCTTGGCGCGGTAGACATCCGCGGCGGTGAGGCGGTCGGTCCACACCACCGTCCAGGTCGCGGTGGAGGACTCGCCCGCGACCGCTGCCGCGGCCTCTTCCGGATCGACGCCCTCCTGCGGTGTGATGCGGAAGAGCGCGAGCACATCCGTGTCCGCCGGCGCGTAGTCCGGCTGCCAGTAGCCCATCTGCGCGTACTTGAGGACGCCCGCCGTGTAGCGCGAGCGCGCGTCGCTGACCGGCTGCAGTTCGTTGGCGCCCACGGCGGCACTCCTCGTTGTCGGACGCCCCGATCATCGCTTCGGCAACCTATCAGGACAACTCAGTTTTTCTTAGCTCACTCATAAGGTATCCTGATGCCATGCGACGCTATACCCTGCGCCAGCTCGATCTCTTCGCCGCCGTGGCGCGCACCCAGAGCCTCACGCGCGCCGCCGCCGAGGTTCACCTCACGCAGCCCGCGATCTCGATGCAGCTGAAGCAGCTCGAGCAGATCGTGGGGCTCGCACTCGTGGAACCCGCAGGACGCGGTATCCAGCTCACCGAGGCGGGCCGCGAGCTGGCGCAGCACGTCGAGGAAGTTCTCGAGCGCCTGGAGCATCTCGACGAGGTCGCGGCGCGTTGGAGCGGCGGGCGCGGCGGGCGCATCCGCCTGGGCGTGGTCTCGACCGCGAAGTACTTCGTGCCCCGGCTGCTCGCGCAGTTCCTGAAGAGCCATCCGGGCGTCGATTTCCGCCTCACGATCCACAACCGCGAGGAGATCCTCGCGCAGTTGCGCGCCAATACGGTCGATTTCGTGATCATGGGACGCCCGCCGCAGGAGCTCGAGTGCATCGCCACGCCCTTCGCGCCGAACCTGCTCGGCATCGTCGCGGCGCCCTCGCATCCGTTGTCGCGCCGCAAGCGCATCAAGCTCGCGCAGCTCGCCGGCGAGCCCTTCATCGTGCGCGAGCCCGGGTCCGGCACCCGCGCGGCGATGGAGCGCTTCTTCGCGGCGCATCGCGTGCCGCTGCGCAGTTCCATGCAGATGGCCTCCAACGAGAGCATCAAGCAGGCGGTGATCGCGGGCCTCGGGCTCGGGTTCCTGTCGCTGCACACGGTGCGAAACGAGCTCGCCTGGGGGACCCTCGCGCTCCTGGACGTCGCCGGGCTGCCGGTGCGGCGCCAGTGGTTCGCCGTGCGGCGCCCGTCGCGAAGGCTCGTGCCCGCCGCCGAGGAATTCGCGACGTTCCTCGAGCGCGAGGCCGCCTCGCTCCTCAACTCCGAGGGCAACCTGCTGGAAATCCTCGCGAAGCCCGGCAAGGTCGCGACGAAGCGGCGCCGCAAGCCGGGGCCCGTGCGGCGTGCGCGGTGATACCACGGGGATTCCCGCTGGCGAGCAGCCTTATCAAGGCATCGGAACAAGTCCATTGAAAGACGCGGTTATGCGCTCGGTCGCAGTCGCCGTGAAAACGCAAGAGCCCCCGATCTGTCGTCGCGATCTCGCGCGCACGAAGGAGTTCTATCCCAGGAATGGATCGTCGAGTCGCGCGATCCAACACCCTCGATCGTTAAGCTGACTGCCGCCCATACAGTGGATTGCGATGCTAATCTCCCACATCCGTACGACCCACCTGCTTGGATCGGATAAATGAAAACCCAGGCTTCCCTTGCCGCCGGCGTTTTCGCCGCGATCGGCGCTACCGCTTGCTGTTTCGGTCCACTGCTGCTCGTCACGCTCGGCTTTGGCGGTGCCTGGGCGGCTCGCCTGGAGCGCTTGACGCCTTTCCAGCCATTCTTTTTCGGTCTTACCGCCGTATTCATGGGATTCGCTTTTCACCGGCTGTACATCAGGCCACGCCAGTGCGCGCCGGGAGAAATCTGCGAAGTCCCGCAGGTTCTTCGCCGTCAAAGGGTTGCATTCTGGATCGTCGCGGCCCTGATAGCGGTGATGGTATCTTTTCCCCTTTTTGCGAGTTACTTCTATTGAGGAACACATCATGCTGAATCGCGTTCTCGCCGTTTTCGCCCTCGGTGGAATTGCCCTGCTGGCCAGTGCGAATGAAGCTCAGCAGATCACGCTCGACGTGAAGGGGATGGACTGCGCTGCCTGCCCCGTCACTGTCAAAGTTGTCCTGAAAAGGCTGCCGGGCGTGGACGACGTGAGGATGGACGCCGAGAAGCACACTGCGGAAGTGAGGTTCGATCCAGCGAAGGTCTCTCCGGAGCAGCTTGCCAAGGCAGTGACCGAAGCCGGTTACCCGACGACCCCCCGGAAATGAGCGCAGTGTCGAACGTGATCCTTCAGAGCACGCTTACTTGTCCCCAGTGCGGGTTCCCGAAGGAGGAGACCATGCCGACCGACGCCTGCCAATACTTTTACGAATGCACGAACTGCAAGTCGCTGCTGAAGCCCAAGGCGGGCGACTGCTGTGTTTTCTGTTCGTTCGGCACGGTGAAGTGCGTCCCTATCCAGCAGCAACGAAATCGCAATTCATGGCCAAATCATTCGACCTGATCGTAATCGGGACTGGCACGGCAGCGTCGGTCGCAGCCTCACGATGTCGCGAGGCTAGCTCCCTCAGCCCGGCCGCAGCGACCCCGGCGAGCACCGCGATTTCCACTTCGGTGATTGCCTCCTTTCCCGATCTGTCTGAAACAGACCGGCGCGTCGCGTTGGCGATCTATCGGCTGCTCGGCAGAGGTCGCCCGGTAACGATGGCCGCACTCTCGAGCGAGACGGGTGTTCCGGCAGACCGACTGCACGGCGTAATGGCCCCATGGCACGGTGTGGAACGCGATTCGCGAGGTGCCATAAGGGCGTTTTGGGGGTTGTCGCTTGCGCGAACAAAGCACCTCATGCGCGTGAGCGGCCAAGAACTCTTCGCGTGGTGCGCCTGGGACTGCTTGTTCATTCCACCGTTGCTCGAAGCGGTTGCAAGAGTCGAGTCCACCTGCCCGGCGAGTGGCATCGAGATCGCCTTGGAAGTTTCAGCCCTCGGGGTAAGCGGTGTCGAGCCCGACTCTGCCGTGATGTCGTTTATGTTGCCGAGCGCCGCGCAGGTCGAGGTGGACGTGGTCGGAAACTTCTGTTGCCACGTGAATTTCCTCGCCTCGGAGGCCATCGGAAAGCGCTGGATAGTGAATCGACCTCGGATGTTCCTGCTGTCAATACAGGACGCGTGGGACGTTGGCGTGAGAAAGAACGCGGCACAATTCGGCCTGGGCCGGGATCCAACCAACGCCTCCACTCGAGGGTCTTGAGCGCCTGCGTCTTAAAGAGGCTGGCGACGTAATGGCTCGCTGCGGACTGCCTCAGCGGCCACGTGGTGCGCTCCTGTTCCTGGCTGTTGTCACAGTGCGTACCGGCGTGGTGACGAGTATCGATGCCAGTGCCGTCCGGTTGTTCGTGAGGTCAGCCAGCGTGTAGCGGTCGAGGGACTCGTACAGCGCGTCGAACGCATCGACGAGCACGCGGGTCAGTTTGCATGCTCCCGTGATCCGGCAGGCATGCGGATCGTCGGACAGACACTCGACAATCGGCGCCTCCCCTTCGGTCGAGCGCACGATCTCGCCGATTCGGATCGCCTCTGGCGCGCGTGCGAGCCGGATGCCGCCGCCCTTGCCGCGCACCGATTCGATCACGCCAGCGAGCGCGAGTTGATGCACGACCTTCATCAGGTGGTTTTGCGAGATGTCGTAGGCGGCCGCGATTTCCGGGATGGTCGCGAGCCGGGTGTCGTTGAGCGCGAGGTACATCAGCACTCGTAACGTGTAGTCGGAGAAGGTCGTCAGGCGCATGGATTTATAAGATGTACGGGGCGTATTGCTTTACCGGGGCGCAGGGTGCTAACATCCATAAGGTGTATTAATTCTACATCTTATATTTCGTGCCGACAATCTCCGCAGCATCCCTCGCCCCGTCCGTCATGGAACCAAAGTTCGACACGCCTGCTGCCGACACAGGGTGCGGCGTTGCGCCCGCTCCTGCCAGGGCGGCCCCGGAAAGTCTCGCCCCGAACATCAATCGCCTCAAAGCGCCGAAAGCAACCAAAGAGAAAATTCTCTGGTCACATTGCTGGACCCCCACGCTGGTGTCGATCCGCGTGACGCGCGACCGCGGATTGCGCTTTACTCCCGGGCATTACGCGCGTCTGGGCATCCCCGATTCATCGGGCCAGCCGGTTTTCCGACCGCTGTCGATCGCGTCGGCGCCGACGGACTCGCATCTCGAGTTTTGCTGCACCCTGATCGCGGGCGGCGAATTCTCTGGCCGTCTTGCCACCTGTCGCGTTGGCGATTCGGTCGAAGTCGAAAGGGCGAGCTACGGCTTTCTCACGGTGGACTCCTTTGCACCGGGTAGCGACCTGTGGCTGCTGGCAAGCGGCACCGGGCTCGCGCCCTACCTGTCAATGCTGCGCGACCGGGGCGTGTGGGAAGCATTTGATGAACTCGTCGTCGTGCACAGCGTCCGGCACGCGGCGGAACTCGCGTATGCGGACGAACTTCGGCGCCTCGCGCAGGGCCGGCCCAGTGCGGCCGTGCGCGCCCGCCTGAGTTACCTGCCGGTCGTGACGCGCGAACCCGGCGCGTCGCCATTGTCGGAGCGGATTCCCGCGTTGCTCGCGGACGGTCGCCTCTCCCAGGCGGCCGGCGTGACCCTCGATCCGGCGCATTCGCGAGTCATGGTCTGCGGC
Source organism: Burkholderiales bacterium (assembly GCA_038244725.1). Lineage (GTDB taxonomy): Bacteria > Pseudomonadota > Gammaproteobacteria > Burkholderiales > Usitatibacteraceae > Usitatibacter. The sequence goes on along the minus strand of JBBRTF010000043.1, from coordinate 18,964 downwards.
AATCCGGACATGACCCGCGAATTGCGCGTTTTGCTCGGCGCGCACGGCTTTCGGACCACGCGCCGCGACGCACCCGGCCAGGTGGCCTTCGAAACCTATTGGTAGGAGAACTCCGATGACCTATGTTGTCGCCGAAGCGTGCATTCGATGCAAGTACACCGACTGCGTCGATGTCTGCCCGACCGACGCGTTTCGTGAGGGCCCGAACTTCCTGGTGATTGATCCCGACGAATGCATCGACTGCACCCTGTGCGTTGCGGAGTGCCCGGTGGAAGCAATCTACGCCGAAGACGACGTGCCGGCGGATCAGCGTGACTTCATTGCGCTCAACGCAGAGCTTGCCGGGCAGTGGAAGCCCATTGTCGAAAGGAAGCCGGGACTGCCCGACGCCGACGACTGGGCCAAAGCGAAAGACAAGCGCGGCGAGCTCGATCTCGCGGGTAGCGCGTCATGGCCCGTCCGAGCTTCCAATATCGGTGTCGCACCGTTATCGATCGCAACTTCCACGTTCTCCCAAGGAGTCTCAACCATGAACCAGCATGCGCAGGTCCACGTCGCCCCCGACCAGGTCTACCCGTTCGACGCTCGCGGGATCGCCAAGCGCTTCCGCCACGCGGCGATCTTCGGCGCGCTCGACGCGTTGCACGCGGGCGAGACGATGCACTTCGTCAACGATCACGACCCGTTGCCACTCCTCGACCAGCTGCAGACGCGGTATGGCGACGCGGTTTCCATCGAATACAAGCAGCGTGGACCCGATGGCATCGTGATCGATTTCGTCAAGCGCTGAGCGCAAATACGATTGCGATCCGACTGACGTTTCTTCCGTGCGACGGCTGCGCCGCCCGCGAGCGCCGCAAGACCCAGCGGTCGCTGCTTCCCGCGCCTTGAGGGCGTGCGGCTCTCGCTCGGGATCGGGTCACGCCCCCGCGATGACCAAGCTGGTGGGCCGCACTCTTCGCACATTGAACGCATTGACAACCAGCACGCCCTGGACCGCCGCGATGCCGAGCCAGACGAGCGCGGGTCGATGCCAGTCCATCAAGGTGCCGAACAAAAGCGGTGCAATAGCCTGCCCGATGTCCAGTCCGGAATACACCACGCCGTAGACACGCCCAGTCGCATTCGGCGGCGACACATGCTTGACGATCAGGTCGCGTGACGGCCCCGCAATGCCGGCGCCGAATCCCATGACGCCGAACAACACTGGCACCGCTGTGGCCGGCAGATCGGCAAAGCCGATTACCACCGCGACGACGGCGGCCACGCCGAAACCGACTGCGATGATGCGCTCGCAGCGCGCCGGGTCGGTAACCAGGAAGCCACCCGCGACCATGCCACCGGCAGCGCACACCATGTAGATCGTCAGGCACATCGCCGACACATCGAGCGGCACGTCGTGGAGCATGCGCCCGGCCTCGGGCGCAAAGGTCTGAACACCGCTGAGCGCTGTGGCGTAAAAGAAAAAAAACGCGAAGCACATCCACACCGCCGGAATTTTCAAGAAAGCGAGGCTGCCTTCCCGATCGACGCCGGCAACACCCTTCGACCCCTTGGTCGCCCTCACGTCAAGAGCGAGTTGCTCTCGGTTGAACCACAGCACCGCCAACACCACGAACGCGAGCGCACCGGCACACATCAGCGCTACTCGCCACGAAAAAGCCAGCGTCAGCGGCACCAACAACGCCGGCGCCAGTGCCCAGCCCAGACTGCCGCTGACGCCGTGCACGCTGAACGCATGGCCCAGGCGCGCAGAATGCACCTTGCGATTCAACAGCGTGTAGTCGACCGGATGGAATACACCGTTGCCGACACCCGCGACAACCGAAAACACCGCAAGCATCCAGTACGTTTGGCTGCCTGCGAATCCGAACGCCGCCAGTCCAAGCAGGGTCAAGCCGGCGAACAGCACTGGCCGCGGCCCGAGGCGGTCGACCACGAAGCCCGACAACGCCTGCACGCCGCAAGAAACGACGAAAAAGATGGACATCAGCAAGCCTAGCTCCGTGTAGCTGACGTCGAACGCGAGCTTGAGCCACGGAAATAGCGGCGCCAGCAACAGTTGGCAGAAGTGGCTGATACCGTGGGCCATGCCGACCAGTGCGATCAGCGTCACGTCCTTGCGTGCCGGGTGCGCCTGCAGACTCGATGGGTTCATGGAACATCCCGTTTAGAAAATGCCTGCCCAGCATAGAGAGAAATGGTACGGCAGGATTACGATACCCCGTCAATTCCTATCGAGATCCTGCCAATGGCTCATCCGGAACCCCGTGCCCCGCTGACCCCCCACCTGTACCCGCCGCGCCAGCAACGGCCCGTGCGCGCCAAGCTCCAGCATCTCAGCACCAACACGCGTGTCATCCCGCATCGTCATCCGTGGGCGCAACTCGCCCTGTCAGCAACTGGCGTAGTGCGCCTGACAGTGGCAGATGGCACCTACATCGTTCCGCCATCGCGTGCGCTGTGGATTCCCCCTCGGATGGAACATGCCGTGACGGTGGTTGAGGACGCCGAGCTGCTGACCCTCTATTTGCATCAACCGCACGGACGCTTCGGTCCCAGAGTGCCGCGCACGCTCGATGCCGCATGGCGCCAATGTCGCGTACTCGAGGTCTCGAGCTTGCTGCGCGCACTGGCGTTCGAGTTCGATGTCCGCCCCGACGGCAGGTCCCCGCCAATGAGCGCCGATGAGCGGCAACGCGACAAGCACTTGAGTGCATTGCTGTTCGACGAACTTCGGCGCGCTCGTCCCGTGCCACTGGGCGTTGACCTGCCTCGCGACAGGCGCCTGCGCGCGCTGTGCGAAGCCGTACTCGATGCCCCGACTCGCCATGCCACTCTCGAAGGCTGGGCCCGCGACTCCGGCGCCAGCACACGCACCGTCGCACGCCTGTTTCGCTCCGAGCTCGGAACCACTTTCGTCCAGTGGCGCCAGCAGGTGCTGCTGGCCAAGGCGGTGGCGATGGCCGGCCGCAAGCTGCCGATGAACCGTATCGCCGCCGAGTTGGGATACGCCAGCGCCAGCGCGTTCAGCGCGATGGTGAGGCGCTCGGTGGGGGCGCCGCCGAGCCGCTTTCTCTCGTGACTCGATGGCGAGATATCGGCGGACACTTCAATTCCAGGCCAATCACCCTTGTGCCGTGTCGCGCGGAGCTTGGTCTGTCGCTGCGGCGCGCACCCCGAGATAGCCCTTGATCGATGCAATCACCAACGGCACGGCACCGAACAGGATGAATACCAGATCGCCAGGCATCCGCAGCCATTCAATCAGGCGCGACCGCTCGCTCCCGGTGTAGTCAAGGCTGCGCGCGTGCCAATACCCGTTCTGGACCACGTCCCAGACTTGCAGCACGCCGCCGGGGAACAAGCTCATCGTCACCATCATCGCCAGGCCGACGTTGGTGCCCCAGAAGGCGACCTTGACGAATTTCTCGATGCCGGCCCAGCGCGTATCGTCGCTGGTCTGGCGAAGCACGAACACCATCAGCGCGATCCCCAGCATGCCGAAGACGCCCATCATCGCGGCGTGGCCGTGGTTGGGCGTGAGCAGCGTGCCGACCTCGTAGTAGCTGACGATCGGCAGGTTGATCAGAAACCCGAAAATGCCGGCCCCCACGAAATTCCAGAAGCCCACCGCCATCAGGAAGTAGAACGTCCACTTGTGCGGTATCGCCACCGCCTTGCCGCACACGTCGCAGTCGCCGCGCGTGGTACGCACGAAGTCCCAGGCATCCAACGTAAGCAAGGTCAGCGGTACCACCTCGAGCACCGAGAACATTGCCGATAGCGCCATGTTGACGTTCGTCTGGCCAGTGAAATACCAATGGTGGCCGGTGCCCATGAGCCCACCGAGGAAGTACAGGATGGCATCGAGATAGATCACCCGCAGCGCGACATTGCGGCCGGTCAGTCCGAGTTCATAGAACGTCAACGCGACGACCGTCGTGGCAAAGAACTCGAAGAAACCCTCCACCCATAAGTGGATGATCCAAAAGCGCCAGGTATCGACCACCGTGTAGTTGGTCCTGGCGCCGAATACCAGGGCTGGGACATAGAAAACCGGAATCGCCAGCGCGGCCACCAGGAACATCCTGACGATTGGCCTCGATGCCGGCCGCGCCAGCGTGCGCGATCGCACCAACGTCCATAGCATCACAAACCACACCAACAACCCGACCACCAGCAGGCATTGCCACAGTCGGCCGAGCTCCAGGTATTCCCAACCCTGGTTACCGACCCAGAACCACCAGCGACCGAGCAGCTGCGAGATGCCCAGCCACTCGCCCAGCAGACTGCCGCCGATCACCACCGCGAACGCGGTGAACAGCACATGCGTCCAGCCGGCGAACCAGCGTGGCTCTTCCACGCGCAGCGAGCGGCCGAGGAACAGCGCGGCGGCGACATAGGCTGTAGCGATCCAGAAGATCGCCGTCTGCAGATGCCAGATGCGCATCAGATTGCTGGGAAACAGGCGCTCCAGCTCGAAGCCGTAGAAGCTGCCGGGATCGGCGCGGTAATGTGCTACCGCGCCACCCACCAGGGTCTGCATCAGGAACAAAAGCGCGACGACTACGAAGTATTTCACCAGCGCGTTCTGCCCCCGACTGGATTGCCCCGGCAGCAGGTGCGGGTGCACGTGATGGCCGCGAGTGATCCAGCCCAGATAGTCGAATTTTCCGAACGCCAGCAAGACCGCCGCCGTGCCGGCCAGCAGCACGATGAGGCTCAGTGCACTCCACAACAGCGCGCCGGGTGTGGGCTGATTGCCGACGCTCGGGTCGTACGGAAAGTTATTGGTATAGGAATAGTCGTCGCCGGGGCGCGCGGCCACCGACGCCCAGGCCGCCCAGGTGACGAACGCGGTAAATTGCTGCAGCTCGGTCGGATCGGTGATGAGGTCGGCCTTCAGGCCGCCATTGCGCGAAGGGTGCCGGAAGTAGTCGGTCCAGTAGCTGATTTCCTGGCGGTAGGCCGTGGCTTGCGGCGCGGTCAGGCGCAGGGCCGCGGTGGCCGTGTCGTAACGATTGGTCTTGAGCGACACCGCCGTTTCGGCTTGGACTGCCGCCTGTTGCGGGCGCGACAGCGCGGCCATGGGTTGCCGGTATTGTTGCCGTGCGATGGCCTCGGCGGTCTCCTCTCCCATGCGATGGAGTGCCTCGGCCGCGTAGTCCGGCCCGAGATAGGCCCCGTGGCCCCAGATGCTGCCATTGTCCATCAGGCCGTACTTGAGAAATACCGCCTGGCCGTCGCTGATATCCTCGCCGCTGAACAGAGCGACCCCTTGCGCGTCGAGCACCTGAGTCGGAATCGGCGGGGCATTGCGGTAGGCCAGCATCGTTATCGTGATAAGCCCCGCGAAGCCGAGCGCCATAACCATCAATACGGCGCGTATCCACCATGGCGAAAGCGGGTCGTCGTCTTCGGTTAGCGGTTGCGCGGCGACACTCATGATTCACTCCTCCTGCCTATCGCTTTTCAGGTTGTGGGCCAACTGTTCCGCCGCGTATTTCGAGCACGCGCGTATCGCCCGTCAGCACGACGGCCGCGTTCGACTGCCGCCTTACGCATCAGAGTGAGTTCTTCACCATCATCAGCCTGATCTTCTCGATGGCGCGGGACGGGGCCAGGCCTTTGGGACACACCTCGGTACAGTTCATGATGGTGCGGCAGCGGAACAGTCGATAGGCATCGTTCAAATCGTCGAGACGCTCCTGAGTGGCCCGATCCCGGCTGTCGATAATGAAGCGATACGCCTGCAACAGACCGGCAGGCCCGACGAACTTATCCGGGTTCCACCAGGATGACGGGCATTGGCTCGTGCAGCACGCGCACAGGATGCACTCGTACAGCCCATCCAGCTTGGCGCGATCTTCCGGCGACTGCAGGCGCTCCTTCTCGGGGGCGGGTTCATCGTTGATCACATACGGCTTGATGGAGTGGTACTGCGCGAAGAACTGGGTCATGTCGACCACCAGGTCGCGGATGACCGGAAAGCTCGGCAATGGGCGCAATACCACGGGTTCCCGCAGTCCACCGACCGGGGTGATGCATGCGAGCCCGTTGCGGCCGTTGATATTGATCGCATCGGAGCCGCAAACCCCCTCGCGGCAGGATTTCCGGATGGTGAGCGAATCATCCTGCGCCCTGATGCGCAGGATGACATCCAGCAGCATCCGGTCGTGGGGTCCGATCTCGACCTCGTAGTCCTGCATGTACGGCCGCTTGTCTCGCTCCGGGTTGAAGCGGAAGATCGACAGTTTCATTGGCACCCTCCGACGATTGTCTCGAGCTCGAGCGTGCTCATCAGCCGCGCCCGAGCCAAAGGATCCGGGCGACCCATGCGCCGGCGCCCACAAGTCCAAGCCCGAGCAGCGCAAGGGCGAAAACGCGAGCGGCAATCGGGTGAACGTAGTCCATGATCACATCCCTGACTCCCACCCAAGCGTGCGCGAACAATGCAACCCAGAAGACCGAGGCGGCGATGCTCACACCGCGACTCAGCGCCCAGTCATGCCATGCCAGGTATGAGTTGGGTGGATCGACAAGGAAATGGACGAGCAGGAATACGATGAAGAAGAGCATGTAGATCGCGCTCACGCGCTGCACGAGCCAGGCACGCAGGCCGGTAACCGCCTTTCTCAAAGCAATACTCCAGCCGCAAGCAACGCGATGGCGAATCCGCCGACGTTCACGATCCAGGCGCTACGCCGCGCGGCTGGCAACAGCGAACCAATATCGATGTCACTCAACAAGTGGCGAATGCCGGCCAATAGATGGTGCGACAGCGCCCAGATGAACAAGATCGCCGCCGCCTTGAAAGTCCAGTGTTGGAAAACTCCTGTCAGTTGCGCGAAGGATTGCGGGCTTTGGAGCGACAGATCGAGCAAATGAACGCCGTACGGAATGCCAAGCGCCAGGAGCATGCCGGTGACCCGATGAGTAATGGAAGTGAGCGCACCCACAGGCATCTGAATCTGGGTCAGATTGAAAAACACAGGTCTTCGCATTTCCACCTCCGCCATGAACCGCCGGGCAGCCGCCCGGGCACCTCAGTTGTTTGCCTTCTGCAACGCCGACTCCTTATGCATCGCGATGTGATCGCTCTTGTCGCTCTGAATCTCATACTGCGGCTCAGCCACGCTCGCGTGATGCGTATAGTCCTTGTAGGCGACGTCTTGTGTGTGCACCTTGATGATCTTTCCGCCGACGTGCCCAGCCTCGGAGTTCCAGGTCACGCGATCGCCAACCTTGAATTTGTGCGCCATGATCTCCCGGGGAACCCGCATGTCAGGGCGTCGCGCCCGGCGACGGATACGTGATTTGCATCCCGTCAACGTGAGCGAACGCCGTAAGAACGTGCGGTTTGCGTCCCCTCGGTCCGATGATGTCCTCGACGCGAACGCCTCGAATCAGAAGTGCATCGCCAATCATCGACCGATGACAGCGCCAGGGAACAGCTTCGGCGCACATCAAGACGCAACGCTCCGTGCTCGCCAGTTCCGCGACCCATTGAACGTTCTCGGCGAACTCCGGGGATTGCATGTAATCGGCATAGCCCCGAAACGAGAGATTGCGCCAACCGGAGTTGGGAGAATCAGCACGCGCATGGCGTAAGCCCCCGAGGCCCGGAAGATGGTCATAACCGATCTGGACGGCGTCCAACGTTTCGGGAAGTGCGTCTCGATTGAACTGGGGATTGTGACGCGATCGTGGCACCGTCCTCACATCCAGAACGCGAACAACCTCATTGCTCCTCAGCATATCGACAAACGTGCCTATCGGCCGATTTGAATGACCAATCGTGCAGATGAGCGGCGTGTCCAATGCGATGCCCTGTCTCGTCAAGTCCGGTCAGGACTCCGGAACCTGGTCATCGCATTTGCCTTGCATTCGCAAGGTGGCTGTCGGTGTAGTCCCGAGCTATCGCCACTGCGCCAGTCGCTTGACCCGCAGGGTCCCTCAAGATGCTGAAACTGAGGTCCACGTACAACCTTCTTCCGTCCTTGCGAACCGACCGCGTCGTGAGGACCCGTCCGCCGTACTTGCGCTCCCCCGCGGTCGGCAAAGATGATGGCGTCGGGCGCGTGCTCGACGATCGCTTCGAACAGACTCAAGTTCTCGTTCTCCATCTCGTTTTCAGTCGAATCGCCGACCTCCTCGCATTGGAACCCGAGGCGGGGAGCGCGCACGTCATACCTCCCGCTTCGCCCGACACTCCACTCTCATATCCGCAGGACGCCTGGACCGGTCCAGGCGGTGTTTTCCCCAGGATATCCCGGCTGAGCGGAGACCAGACGCACGCCACCGACTTCGACCTCCTGGCTCCAATGGTGGTGCCCGAAGATCCATGCGACGACTTTCGCCTTGGCGGCGGCGGCGATCAGATCATCGCAATCGCTGTCGAAGGCGGGTGACAGCGAAGTTGTTCCATGGACCGGGTTGCGCGCAGCGGAATGGGGCACGTGATGCGTCACGACGAGCGTCGGCCCCTGGTGCGGCTCCGCCAGTCTCTGCGCCAGCCATGCGCGCGAAAGATGGTGCTCCGCAAGTGCGTCCTGCGGTAAGAACGGGGTACCGCCGCGCCGCGTGATCAGCCGGTGATCCTCGATCGCCTGCTCGGCCTCGAGCATGCCTCGCTCGGGATCGCCCAGCACCGCATAGTCCGTCCACAGCGTGGCGCCGAGAACCCGCAACGAACCGAGCCCGTAGGAGTAACGCACTTCACTCCGATCGAGAACCGTAACGCCCGCGATCGGCGCCGCGAGGAGCGCTTCGCGCTCGACGTCGAATGAGCCGCGATAGTATTCATGGTTGCCGGGCACCACGACCGCGGGGCAACCCAGATAGGCCGCGGCTTGTTCCGCGTAGCGCAGCGTCGAGACATTGCGCCGCGAGCGCATCCTGCCGATATCGCCGGCAAGGACGACGAGGTTCGCAGTTCCGGGAAATACTGTGAGATCTGGGCCGAGGCCGAGCGGCCACCTGTCGATCCATCCCGGGCAGCCCTCCTTTTCCCGGATCTCGATGTGAATGTCGCTGAAATAGAGGATCTTCAATACCGCTTTCGATCGATCAGTCCGAGACGAAAAACGTGCCTATCGGCCGATTTGAATGACCAACGTGCAGATGAGCGGCGTGTCCCATGAGATGCCCGTTTCGCCAAGCCCGGTCGCGAACCCGCAACTTGGTCATCGCATTTGCCTTGCATTCGCAAGGTGGCTGTCGGTGCAGTCCCGAGCTATCGCCACTGCGCCAGTCGCTTGACCCGCAGGGTCCCTCAAGATGCTGAAGCTGAGGTCCACGTACAACTTTCTTCCGTCCTTGCGAACCGACCGCGTCGTGAGGACCCGTCCGCCGTACTTGGTCGCCCCCGTTTCGATAGCCCTCTCGAAACCCTTCCAATGGGCGGCGCGGAACCGCTCGGGAATGATGACATCGAGGTTGCCGCCCACGACCTCCGCGGCCGAATACCCGAAGATCGTCTCGGCGGCACGGCTCCAGACGCGGATCGCTCCCCCGCGGTCGGCAAAGATGATGGCGTCGGGCGCGTGCTCGACGATCGCTTCGAAGAGACTCAAGTTCTCGCTCTCCATCTCGTTGCCGGCCGAATGGGCGCCCTCTTCGACGTTTCAACGATTCACCGAGCGTGAAGCGATTCGATGCGCTCTCGCAATCCGGGCAAGAGCTCGCCTTCGAACCATGGGTTGCGCTTGAACCATGGCGTGTTCCGCGGCGATGGGTGCGGCAACGGCAGGTATTCCGGCGCGAATTCGCGCCATGCCCTCGCCGTCTCGGTGAGCGAGCCCTTGCGGCGGTTGCCCAGAAAATGACGCTGCGCATGCAAGCCGATCAGCAGGGTCAATTCGATCCGCGGGAGCTTGGCGAGCAGGTGGTCGAGCCATAGCGTCGCGCATTCCCGGCGGGGAGGCAGGTCTCCGCCGGCGCCGCGCCCCGGATAGCAATATCCCATCGGAATGATCGCGATCCGGGACTCATCGTAGAACGCAGCCCTGTCCAGGCCCATCCACGTGCGCAAGCGCTCCCCACTCGGATCATCCCAAGGAGTCCCCGTCGCGTGCACGCGCGCACCAGGTGCCTGTCCCACGATGAGGACTCGAGCCGCGTTGCCCGCCTGCAACACGGGGCGCGGGCCCAGCGGCAATTCCTTTTCGCAGGCGCGGCATTGGCGCACCGCAGCCAGCAGAACTTCAAGGCTGGGGTATTCCGTCTTTTGCACCATGTCGTTGCGCGCTCCTTAAGCACGCTTTCCCGGAAGCAAGTCCCTTAGCACAATCGCGTCGTTGTGCACTTCGTCGTGGGCGGAATATATCAACGTGATCGGGCCCTTGCGCGCTAAAGTGCGCAACTGCTCCAGCGAGCTCGAATGCTGGCGCACCTCGTCCGTGTAACGATCGCGAAACTCATGCCAGCGCGCGGGATCGTGCCCCAACCACTTTCTCAACGCGGTGCTGGGCGCGAGCTCCTTCGCCCATTGGCTCACTGCGGCATCCGCTTTCTTGACGCCACGCGGCCAAAGCCGATCGACCAGTATTCGAGTGCCGTCGCCTCGGGCGGGTTGCTCGTAAGCGCGCTTCAGCCTGACATTGCCCGCCGGAATTCTTTGGCTCATGGGAATTTCTCCGCGGCGCTATTCACGCCCTTCGACGTCGACACCGGGCGACGTCGATCAGCACCGGCACGCCGCGTGCGTGCGGTCGGATACGGTCGTCTGCACCGCTCAAGCTTTTCTCGAGGGGATCAAGCATCGAATTACCGAAGCTCGACTGCATCATGACGCCGCACTCGGGAGCATCGCACCCGATACGGGTACGAGACGTACCAGCTCACGGAACGCTCACCGCGCGGGTCAGTGCTTTGCCGGAATGGAATACGACAGCCGGTTCGCCGGGATGGTGGTCATGTTCTCTGATTGAGTACATCGTGTTGGCGGCTGTGGTGCCCCGCTTGTGGACGCCGGTAACGGTGCCGTGACCAATGGCGCTACGATAGTGCCAAGATACGGAGGTGCCAACGGGAATAGTCTTGAACGATGGTGCTTTCTTGGTAGGCATTAAAGCTTCCTCATGGTTGATAAATCAGTACCCGCTGATGCGTCGCCAGAGCCGGCGATACACGGTTGCGCGTGAACGGGCTTCGCCGCGTAGCGCCGCCTCACCGCATTCGTCGTTGATGAAGCGCATGGCAAATCACTCGAGCCGGAACTCACCCAAAGTTTTCACTGACGAACCACTTTTTTCAGTGCGGTGCCCTTGTGCATCGCAATGTGGTCGCTCTTGTCACTCTTGATCTCGTACTGCGGATCGTCCGCGCTCGCGTGGTGCGTATATCCCTTGTAATCGACGTTCTTCGTGTGCACCTTGATGATCTTGCCGCTGACATGTCCAGCCTCCGAATTCCAGGTCACGTGATCGCCGACTTTGAATGGATGCGCCATGATGGACCGCCTCCAGTTGGGGTGTCGTTCACAAGTTCGAGGTGTCTCACCGCGACGCAGAGCTATCGAGCACGCTCCGCCTTTGCGTTTCCAGGCTCCTTTGCGTGAAGGATCGATCGCCGATTGGTAGCGATGGCTCGTTCGAATTCAACCTCCGCGCGCAAGCCTTCGAGGTCGCGGTGGACGACGGCCACGGCCAACTCCCTGCTGCCGCGTCGATACGTTATTTTGCAATCCCGCGTATCCAGCTTTCCGTCGATCTGAGCCTTGTCGAATCGTTCGGCATGACCAACATAAGCGAGACCGAAATCGTATTGCTCGGTCCAGAAGAACGGGACGGCGTCGAAGCGTTCCCGCCGTCCAAGCATGTTGCGCGCTGCGGTCTGCCCTTGGCGCTCGGCCACGACCCAGTGCTCCACGCGAATTCGCTCGCCCGTGAGCCGGTCCGGCCAGCACGCGATGTCGCCAGCTGCGAAGATGCCCGGGATGCTCGTCGCGAGATACTCGTCCACGGTAACACCGTGGTCGATAGCAAGTCCCGCGTGTTCCGCCAATGAGATCGCTGGTCGTACGCCGACGCCGACGACGACGAGATCGGCTTTGAGCTTGTCGCCATTTTTCAACGTAACGTTGTGCTCGTCTATCTTGGTCGCTGTCGTGCCGAGATGGAACGTCACGCCGTGTTTCTCGTGGAGTTTTTGGATGAATTCCCCGACCTCAGATCCGAGGATCTTCTCCATCAGGCAGCGCTCCTGGCCAACGACGTGCACTTCGACATCGCGCGCCCGGAGCGATGACGCGACCTCAAGGCCGATGAAGCTCGCGCCGATTATCACCGCTCGCCGCGATTTCATGGCGCTGGTGACAAGAGTGCGACTGTCGGCCAGTGTGCGCAGATAGTAAACGTGAGGCAGTTCGGCGCCGGGCACCTCCAGCCGCACCGGCTCGGCACCTGTGGCTAGGAGGAGCGCATCGTAGCCATGGCGGCTGCCATCCTCCAGCTGCACATTGCGGCTCACGGTGTCGATTGTGACGACACGCGCACCTAGCTTCACATCAATGCCGTGATCCCGGTAGTATGCAGACGATCGAAGAAGATTCGAATCTTCGGTTGCAGTGCCCGCGAGGTAGCCCTTGGAGAGGTTGGGGCGATCGCATGGCAGCGACTCGTCGGCGCTCAGCATGGTGACGCTGCCGGAGTAGCCTTCTCGCCGGAGCATCTCTGCAGCGGCGTTGCCTGCTGCACCACCACCGACGATGATGATCGACCTCGGCATTTTCGCCGTGGTAGCGGGAGGTTCCCGCGACACACTCTCAAGCTTTGCGCAAACATAGACGCTGCCGTCGCGCTGCTCGACGTGCAAACACGAGACCGGGCTCAATGCCGGCGCGCGGAGAGCCTCGCCGGTACGCAGGCTGAAACAGGCGTGATGCCAAGGACAACGAACCGTGTCGTCCACTAGGAGCCCGTCGGCAAGCGGCGCGCCATAGTGGGTGCAGATGGCACCGATTGCGAATACCTCGTCACCGCGCCGCACAAGTATCACTGGATCGCCATGCGCATGCCCGAGCAGCATGCTGCCCTCAGCGAGCGTCGACAGTGCAACGCCCTTGCTGAAGTCCGGCCCGTCGAGCTTGGTCTTTTCCGCGCTCATTCGCTGTCCTTGGTTATCTTGCTGGTCGACCTACCGAGTGTTTTGTCGCGCGTATGCCGGCGCTTTGGACGCACCCAGATATTCTCAGACCCAGGGGTTCCCCGGATCGATCTGCCGCAGAATTACGCGCGCGGTCACGGCGCCCCGTTATTCGCGCCCTTCGACGCCGACACCATACACATGCACCATTTGGCCGCCGAGCCATCCCGACACGGCGATCATGCACACGCCGACGACCGAAAGGATGAAGGGAATCGTCATGCTTTCCTGACCGCTGGCGCGTAACCAGATATTCACCGCATACAGCGCCACGGCCGTGAGATTGATCGCCATGTGCTTGATGGCAATACCCTTCACAGGCGGGGCGCCGCCCTGGTAGTAGAGAAAGTCGATGAGGCCCGGCACCGCGGCGGCGAGGGCGCCGATCCAGCCACCCACCATGGTGTAGAGCGCCACCGTGAACCACACATCCGTGGTGCCGACACTCCGGCCGATCAGATCGCAGGCCAGGGAAAAAATCCACAGCCCGATCGGGAAAACCACGAGCATCGGGTGGATCGGATGCTTGGCGATACTCGCAGGCGTACGCATTTGGATTCCTTCGTGTTGTTGGACAGCGGCCAATAAATGCGTCGAGGATCACCCGCCCCCATGTTCGACGTCTTTGCGCACCTTGGAAACGGCTCTCGCATTCGTCATGGTCGCGCTGTTGCCCCAGGCGTTTCGAATGTAGTTGACCACGTCCGCGATCTCCTCGTCGTCGAGCTTCCTGTTGAGTTCGGGCATCGCGAACGCCGCGGGCTTGCTCGGCGCCGCCGCGATTTTCGCGCCTGCGAGGACGATGTGAGTCACGGGGTCCGCAATCCTGGCCTGAACGGCGGAGCTGCCCTTGAGGGACGGAATTTCGCGAGCCCGCAAGCTGTATTCCGATCGCCTTTGGGCCCCGCCGACTCGTCGATGTCCGGCTTTCCATCGCGCCTCCTGAGAATTCAGCCGCGTACGATCACGCCGACTATGATTGCGACGTCAAGTACGATCCAGCCAATGCATGTGAGATAGATGGTCGCGTCCCGATGCTTTACTCCATAGACGAGCCACGCAATGGACGAAACCAGATATGTCGTCCAGGAAGCGAGCGATGTGCCGCCGGTGCTGGTCCAGACCGTCACAACTTGGGGAACTGTCATGAGCATCGTGACTGCGGAGAGAATCCGCAGGAGCTTTTCGAGGGGCGTCGCCGGTGGCTCACCTTCCGGTCTGCAGACGACACGTCCATCGCAAGGAAGCATAGGCGTCAATTCGCTCGCAAAGGCAAGTCACTGGCCGCTTGCGATGCCTCCGCGATAGGGTCAGCCGCGGGATGGCTGGCTGGAGATGTCATCTCGAGGGTGGCGTCCAAGGCCATCCGTCCATTCATGTTCATCCCATCGTGGGGAATTCGACGAAACGAATGCGGTGGTCGTCGATCCGCCTCACGCCCGGCACGTTCTCGGCGGCGATCCGCGCGGCTTTCTTGTCCTGGGACGTCTCGTACACGCCCCAGTAGTGCACGACGCCGTCGGTGACGATCACGTTCGACGCCGGGTGCCACCAGGCCTGCGATGACAACTCGCCGAGAAGTCACCGGGACGCGCTTGATGCGGCGCTTCTCGAATATTCCGGCGATCTTCGCGATGGGGAGATCCTCGTGGATGCAGACCACGGGGCGCGTCATGATGTCGGCCGCGCGGCCCGCATGGGACTTCACGTACTCCGCGGGCCCCGGGTCGCTCTTGAACACGTGCATCCACCACGAGCCCTTGAAGCGCTTGCGGTCGGTGCCGATCTCGTAGCGTCGCAACAGATCGCCCTCGCTCACCATGCCTATCACGCGGCCACGGTCGACCACGGGAAGTCCGCTGATGCGTCGCTGCAGGAGAAGCGAGGCGATCTCGGGCACCAGCGTATCGGGTCCGATGGTGATGACTTGGGTCGTCATGATGTCTTTCGCTTTCAAGATCTGGACTCCTTTCGACGCGACGTGCCGCTCCTCAAGAATCTCGAGCAATACGGTCGCATCATTGTGTTTTGCGTCGCGGAGGCTGGAAATCACTGTGACCGGACCACGGCTCGTCAGCTCGCCAAGCAGGCAGAGAAGATCGACGCGGGAGGCGAGCTCCGCGCGGTATCTCGCCTTGAATTCCTTCCATCGTCCTGGATCGCGGCCGGTCCATCGCAGCAACGCCTCGCTCGGCGCTGCGTCCTTCAGCCAAAGGTCGACCGCGGCATGCTCCTTGGCGCTGGCCCCGGGGCCAGCGCCGATCCACCAACACACGCATCCCGTCATGACACCCGGGCACGTCCGAGGCGAGCTTGAGATTCAGGGGTCCCATTCGTCATGCCTTCTTGTTGTCAAAGTCCGGGTATCGAGTGGCTAGTTGAAGGCACCTGAACGAATAAGTAAAACGAATGTTATTGACGGTTATGTGCAATAATTTTGTTGTACCGAAGTTCACCCCCGCTGGCAGCATTTCATGGACATAAACCTCGCCCGGACTTTTCTCGAGATCGTCGAGACCCGCAACTTCGGACGCGCAGCCGAACGACTGCATGTGACGCAAACCGCGGTGAGCGCGCGTGTGCGCATGCTCGAGCAGCTTCTCGGCCGGCCACTCTTCGTTCGAAACAAGGCGGGTGCCTCGCTCACGCCGGCGGGGGAACGCTTCATGCGTCACGCGCGGACTCTCGTCCAGGTGTGGGAGCGCGCGCGCCACCAGATCGCCGTGCCCCCGGGGCGACGCGCGGTTGTCAACGTCGGGTGTGAGATGAGCCTTTGGGATCCGTTGCTCCTCGACTGGCTATTGTGGATGCACCGGACCGCGCCACACCTCGCGCTGCGCACGGAAGTCGGATTTCCTGGCGCGCTGTTAGGCCATGTTTCGGAGGGGATCGTCGACATCGCCGTCGTATACGCCCCGGAACAGCGTCCGGGCCTCAAAGTGGAACTCCTGATCGAGGAAAAGCTGGTCATGGTGACGACGCACCGGCAGCGCGCACCGCGCACGTCGGACTATGTTTTTGTCGATTGGGGACCCGAGTTCGCGGCGCAGCATCAACTGGCGTTTCCGGAGCTTTCCAACGCGGGAACCTTCGTAGGTTTGGGGCCGCTCGGCCGCGAGTACCTCCTGAATGCGGGCGGCTCGGGCTATTTCCGATTGAACGTGGTGCGCCGCCATCTCGAAAGCGGCCGGCTTCACCTTGTGCCCGGCGCGCCGGAATTCCTGTATCCCGCCTACGCGGTGTATTCGGAGAGCGCAGATCCCAAGGTTGTGGCACCGGCACTCGCGGGGTTGAGGTATGTGGTGCGGCCTCGGCGCTCACGCAAGACCGCCAAGGTGGCGAGGACCGGCACCAAAAATCGATCGCTGCGCATCTCCTCGAAATCGAGGAGCTCCTCGAGGGCATAGTCGCCGTCGCACGTTCCGGGGCGACGCCCTTGGAAACGCCGATCAGCGGTCCCAATAGGGCTCGGCGCCGAATCGCTCCAGGAGAAAGTCGATGAAGGCCCGGACCTTGGCGGAGAGATGCCGGTTCGGCAGATACACCGCATAGACATGACGTTCGACGGGAACGTAATCCGCGAGCACGGATTTCAGGCGGCCGTCCTGCAGGTCCTTGCCCACGATGAACGTCGGGAGCAGCGCGATTCCCAATCCGCCGAGGACCGCTGCCGAGAGCGCCTCGTCGTCATTGAGGCGCAGGTTTCCGGCGCCGGGCACGGAGATGTCGCCCTCCGGTCCGCGCAGCCGCCACGGGTCCTGGGGATTCAGGTATGTATAGGTCAGGCAGTTGTGGCGCGCGAGGTCCTCGGGCGTCTTCGGTATACCCTTGCGTTTGAAATAATCGGGCGTCGCGCAGATCTTGCGATGAACGGGAGCAA
Source organism: Burkholderiales bacterium (assembly GCA_038244725.1). Lineage (GTDB taxonomy): Bacteria > Pseudomonadota > Gammaproteobacteria > Burkholderiales > Usitatibacteraceae > Usitatibacter. The sequence goes on along the minus strand of JBBRTF010000043.1, from coordinate 1,935 downwards.
GCTTGCGAGCCACCAGATTCTGCCCTGGATCCTTTGCAATGCGCACAGCGAGGTTGAATCCCTCGTCCGCAAGATCCACGAACCGGTCGGCGATCTCCATGTCGATGCGCACTGCGGGATAACGCGCCAGAAACTCCGGCAAGGCGGGCGCGATGTGCAGCGTTCCGAACGCGACCGACGTACTGATCCTGAGCAGGCCTCGCGGCTCGGACTGAAGCTTGCCCACGGCAAGCTTGGCTTCTTCGAGCTCCTCCACAATGCGTGCGCAATGTTCGTAGAAAACGGCGCCCGCCTCGGTGAGACTCATGGCCCGGGTCGTGCGGTTCAGGAGCCGCGCACCTACCGACTGCTCCAGATGAGTCACTTGTTTGCTCACCATGGACTTGGACAAGTGCAGGCGACGCGCCGCGGCCGAGAAGCTCTTCGTTTCGACGACCGCGGCGAAGATTGCCATGCGCTCGAGATCTTGCATCAACTCATTATGCATCGGCGAGAAACAGTGTTGTTCGGATCGCCGGTCTTATATCTTGTCGCGTAAACCCCCACCATCTCGTTGAGCGCGATGAAGGAGGTGACATGTACTTTTTCGGATCGGCGACCCACGACACCCAGCAATCGGCCTCGCGTTCCACTCGCGCTCGATCCGGCTCGCTCGGCGTGCGGCCGCTTACGACCGTGTTGGTTCCATTCGACCGATCTGTGGCCGCGCGATGCGCGCTGGACTACGCCGTCGACCTGGCGAAGCACGAAGGTTCCAGGATTCATCTGCTCAATGTGCAATCCACTCCGAGAGATGAAGCCGTCTTTTATGAAGTGCATCGCCAGATGGGAGAGCACATCCTTGACGCGGCCCGGGCCCAGCTCGAAGAAGTGGGCGTTGCTTGCATGACGGAGGTGCGCTTCGGGCCGGTGGCTGAGGCGATCGTCGACTGCGCTTCCAAGGCTCGCTGCGCCAGGATCGTTATCGGGGAGCGGACAGGAACGCGGTCGCGAAATTCTTCTCGGCCTCGGTTTCGAGCGACGTCATACGGCGATCCCATGTGCCGGTCACCGTGGTGAGGCATACGGTCGCGACCTCGACGCACCTGCCGTGGAGTGTCTTCGGTCCGCTCGCGAGGCGCACAGGCCCCTTAATTTGAATGTTTCCGATTTGGAAACGACATTGTTCCGGGCGCACACCTTATGAATTTGCAACGCAAGCCCCGCAATGCAACGACGGGACTTGTTCGAAAGGAGATTGAAAATGTACTTCCATGCGCTCGCCTTCCTGGACATCGAGGACAGCCTCAGGGATCTGGACGCCGCGCGCTTCGCGCAAAGATGCCATGACATCCTCCTGCCCTTGGATGATTCGCATGGTTCGCGATGCGCGGTCGAGTACGTGAAGCGTACGCGCGGCGGCAAGCGCTTGCGCGTGCACCTGCTCAACGTCCAGCCTCCCATGGCGCGCGATCCGGGCCCGCTTCTCATGTCGCGCGGAATCGCGATTGCGCATCAGGCGGCAGGCGACCATGTGCTGGGCTACGCAAGGGCGGCTCTTGCCGGCAGTGGCATAGAGCACGTGACGCAGACTGCTGTCGGGGATCCGGCTGGCGCGATCGTGCGTTGCGCCTCGGAGCGAGGCTCCGACATGATTGTCATGGGGACACGTGGGCGGGGGGCGGTGGCGAGTCTGCTGGGGGGATCGGTCTCGCGGGAGGTGCTGCGAATTGCAGCCGTGCCCGTGATCCTGGTACGAGGAAGCAGAGCGGCCATGCACTTGCCTCAAATGGCTCGCGCGCGTCGTATCGCGGCCTAGTGGACTGTAACAGTTAAAACGGTAGTATCATCGTGTCCATGGAGGGCATGATGAAACTGACCAAGAGCGAACGCATGGAACTCCAACGGCAAGCAGGTGCGAGGAATGCCCGGGCGGACGTGGCCCGGCATGCGCGC
>JBBRTF010000042.1:0-41141 GCA_038244725.1 Burkholderiales bacterium | reverse complement strand
CTGCGCTCCGTAGTAGATGCCGGCCAGCATGATGAGCGCGGAGACCGGCGGCAGGACGAACGTGGCCGGAAGGAGCATCGCGATGGTGGCGATGGGACCGATGCCGGGAAGCACGCCGATCAGCGTGCCCAGCAGGCAGCCCACCAGGCAATAGAGGACGTTGTTCCAGTGAAGCGCGACGCTGAAGCCCAGCATCAGGTTGTTGATCAGGTCCATGCGAGCTTCTCAGGCGCGGCAGAAGCCGACCGCCGCTTGCAGCGATTCGATGTCGGGGCACAGCGGGATCGGCAGCTTCAATCCGCCGACGAACACGAACGCGCAGAAGGTGGTGAGGATGAGACCGAGGATCACGACCGGCTTCAACTTGAATTCGTGGCTGCCGAGGCTCGCGCCGATGACCAGGAGGAGCCCGGCGAGGAGCATGCCGATGGGCTTGAGGAGCAGGCCGAACATGACGACGGAGCCCAGCACGTAGAGGATCGGGCCCCAGTGGAATTTTTCCACCTCCCCCTCCGGCCCCGGCTTGCCGCGCACGCCCGCCACCGCGATCGCGGCGCCGAGGACGAAGAGGATCGCTCCGAGATAGAAGGGGAAGAACCCCGGCCCCATGCGGGCCGGCGTTCCCATCGAGTAGCCCGGCATGAACGGCAGCCCGGGAAGACCGCGCGCGATCACCGCGAACAGCAATCCGACGACGGCGAAGAGCGTGCCGCCCCAGAAGTCCTTCTTGTGGCCGATTTTCATGTCGATCTCTTTTTCGCTGGGTGGAATTTCCGGCTGGGGGCGATTATGTCAGCAAGCCCCGCAGGCTGCCATGATGCGCTGCAACAACTACTTGGTGAGACCCATCAGCTTCGCCACGGAAAGGTACGCTTTCTTTCGCTCGTCGATGAACGCCGGCATCTTCTCGTAGGGAACGTCGACGATCTCGAGCCCCTGCTCGGTCATCGCGCGGCAGAAATCCGCGTCGCGATTGATCTCGGCGAGCATCTCAGAGATGCGCCTGCGCAGGTCCTCCGGCATGGACCTGGCACACCCGCTCCGCGATAGCCGCCGTCGACCCAGTCGATGCCGAGCTCGCGGAAGGTCGGCGTGTCCGGGAAATAGGAGAGGCGTTGCGGAGTCGCGACGGCGAGGATGCGCGTCTTGCCCTTCTGCGCCACGGCGAGCGACGAGTACGACATCGCGCCGTCCACGTGGCCGCCGAGGAGCGAGGACAGCAAGTCGCGCAAGGTTGAGCGTGCCCGGCTTCGCCTTGGCCGCGGCGATGAAGTCCTGGTAGGTCTTGAACGGCGACTCGTTGCGCACCACGATCGCATCGGGCGTGTAGTTGAAGAAGTAGACGTTGACGATGTCGTCGGTCTGGTACTGCACGTTGCCCTCGAGGGGCTGCAGCACGAGGTGAGGGAGGTGGTCCCCATGATCCGGCTTGGATTCCACCACCAGCTCCTGCCCCCATTTCCTGCACCACACGAGCTGCTGCAGGCGCGCGGCGATGTCCGACTCGCCGCCCGGCGCGAACGCAAGGATGTAGTGCACCGGCTTCTCGGGATACGCGGCACGCGCCGGCAGCGCCATCGACGCCACGACCGCACCGCTTACCGTCAAAAATTCCCGTCTCTTCATCTCGCTATCTCCCCAGGGGTACGTTCATCTGCGCTTCATCCGCGTTCATCTGCGTTCCAAAGCCTCTTGCTTCCGTCAGCCCCTACAACGCTTCGGCAATCGCCTTGCCGACATCGGCGGTGCCCGCCGTCCCGCCCATGTCGCGCGTCCGCGGCCCTTCCTTCAGCACGCGCTCGATGGCGGCGACGATCGCATCCTCGGCATCGCGGTGGCCCAGGTGTCCCATCATCATGGCGCCGGACCAGATCTGCCCGATGGGATTGGCGATGCCCTTGCCGTAGATGTCCGGGGCGCTGCCGTGCACGGGCTCGAAGCACGACGGGTACTCGCGTTCGGGGTTCATGTTCGCGGACGGTGCGATGCCGATGGTGCCGGTGCACGCGGGCCCCAGGTCCGAGAGGATGTCGCCGAAGAGGTTGGAGCCCACCACGACGTCGAACCAGTCGGGATGCTGCACGAAGTGGGCGGTGAGGATGTCGATGTGGTACTGCGACGTCTTCACGTCGGGATACTTCGCGCTCATCTCCTTGAAGCGCTCGTCCCAGAAGGGCATGGTGATGGCGATGCCGTTGGACTTGGTGGCCGAGGTCACGTGCTTCTTCTTCCTCGTGCGCGCGAGCTCGAAGGCGAACTTCATGATGCGATCGGTGCCCTTCCTCGAGAAGATCGACAGCTGCGTGGCGAATTCCTCGGGCGTTCCCGTGTACATGCGCCCGCCCACCGACGAGTACTCGCCCTCGTTGTTCTCGCGCACCACCCAGAAGTCGATGTCGCCGGGCTTGCGGTTGGCGAGCGGCGAGGGCACGCCGGGCATGAGGCGCACGGGGCGCAGGTTCACGTACTGGTGGAAGCCGCGCCGGATCGGGATGAGGAGTCCCCAGAGCGAGACGTGGTCCGGCACGCCCGGGAATCCCACCGCGCCGAGGAAGATCGAGTCGTGGCCGCGGATCTGGTCGAGCCCGTCCTTGGGCATCATCTCGCCGTGCTTCGCGTAGTACTCGCAGCTCCACGGCTTCTCGTCCCAGGCGAGCGAGAAGCCGAACTTGCGCCCCGCCGCTTCCAACACGCGCTGGCCTTCGGGGACGACCTCCTTGCCGATGCCGTCGCCGGCCACCACTGCGATGCGATAGCTCTTCACCCTGGCTCTCCGAGAAAGAACGTCTCCAGCTCCTGCGCGAGGAGGTCGGGAACCTCCTCCGGGATGTAGTGGCCGCTCGGGACCGCGTGCCCGCGCACATCATCGGCGACGCGGCGCCATTCGTCGAGCGGCTTGAAGCAACGCCCGATGATGCCACGCTCGCCCCACAAGGCAAGCAGGGGACAGGCGACGCGGCGCCCGGCGTCGCGATCGGCACGGTCGTGCACGAGGTCGATGCCGGCCGAAGCGCGGTAGTCCTCGCAGCTGCCGTGGATCGTGCCGGCGGTGAAGCAGCGCTCGTACTCGGCCCACGCCTCGGGCGCGAACACGTTCCTCGCGATGCTCTCGGCCATCTTGTTGCGAAGAAAAAGCCGCGGGTCCGCGCCGATCATGCGCTCGGGGACGTGCTCGGGCAGGATGAGGAAGAACCAGTGCCAGTAGGCGCGCGCGAACGCCTCCGTCGTTTGCTCGTACATCGCGAGTGTGGGCGCGATGTCGAGCACCGCGAGCTTCGCCACGCGCGCGGCGTGGTCGACGGCGAGGCGGTGCGAGACGCGCGCGCCGCGGTCGTGCCCGCAGAGGAAGAACTTCTCGTGGCCGAGCGCGTGCATCACCTCGGCCTGGTCGCGCGCCATCTCGCGTTTCGAGTAGGGCTCGTGGGTGGGGCTGCCGGGCGGCTTTGCCGAGTCGCCGTAGCCGCGCAGGTCGCAGGCGACCACGTCGAAGCGCTTCGCCAGGCGCGGCGCCACCTTGTGCCAGATGGCGTGCGTCTGCGGATAACCGTGCAGCAGGAGCAGCGCCGGGGCGCCGTTGCGCGGGCTCAGCACGGCGTTCACGTCGATGCCGTTGGCGCGCACCCGCTCGCGCCGGAATCCGGGGAAGAGATCATTCATGGTCGAGTGCCGCCCTCAGCTCGGTTTTCACCACCTTGCCATAGTTGTTCTTCGGCAAGCGATCGACGAAGCGGTATTCCTTCGGACGCTTGAAGCGCGCGATGTGGTCGAGGCAGAGCCGGTCGAGCTCCTCCTCCGGCGGCGGCGCGCCGCGCGCGACGACGAACGCCACCACCACCTCGCCCCATTCGCGATCGGGACGGCCGACGACGCTCGCCTCGGCGACCGCCGGATGCGCGAGCAACACCTCCTCCACCTCGCGCGGATAGATGTTCGATCCTCCGCTCACGATGAGGTCCTTGCTGCGGTCCTTCAGCGTGAGGAAGCCGTCCGCGTCGAAGGAGCCGAGGTCGCCGGTCCACAGCCACCCGTCGCGCAGCGCCGCCGCGGTGCCCTCGGGATTGCGCCAGTAGCCCGACATCACGACGTCGCCGCGCACGCAGATCTCGCCGACCTCGCCCGCCTCGAGGCCGCGGCCCCCGGGATCGCGGATCGCCACCTCGACCACGCTGTGCGGCACGCCCACCGACGTGAGGCGCTCGAGGTGGCGCGGATGGCCGCTATCGGCGTGATGCGCCTTCGAGAGCGCCGTGATGGTCATGGGGCTCTCGCCCTGGCCGTAGATCTGCGCGAGGCGCGGGCCGAAGGAATCCATCGCCGCGCGCAGGTCGGCGAGGTACATGGGGCCGCCGCCGTAGACGATCGTCTGCAGCCCCGGCGCCGCGGCGCGCGCGGATCGTCCCGCGGTTTCCACGAGCCTCTTCACCATCGTCGGCGCGGCGAAGAAGGAGACCTTGTCGTGGGTGTCGACGAGATCGAGCACTTCCGCGGCATCGAAGCCGCCGGATTCGGGAAGCACCTGCGCCGCGCCGCATGCGAGGTGCGTGAAGTTGTAGAGGCCCGAGCCGTGCGACAGCGGCGCCGCGTGCAGGAGCCGCCCGTCGCGATCGACGCGATCCACGTCGACGAAATAGCTGAATGTCATCTGCGCGAGGTTGCGGTGCGAGAGCATCGCGCCCTTCGGGCGTCCGGTGGTCCCGCTCGTATAGAAAAGCCACGCGAGGTCCCCGGCGCCGCGCGGCGCGAGGTCCAAAGGGTGGTCGCCCGCGACGGCGGCGAGCTCCGCGGGCGAGCGGATGGTCCAGCGCGCGCCCGAATCGGCCACGATGAACTCGACCTCCTTCGCGTGCAGCTTCGCGTTCACCGGCACGGCGGCGAGGCCCGCCCACCAGATCGCGTACATCGCCTCCAGGTACTCCGGGCAGTTCTTCATGAAGACGGCGACGCGATCGCCGGGCGCGAGCGCAAGGCGATGGCGCATGCCCGCGGCGAGCCGCGCCACGCGAAGGGCCAGCTCCCCGTATGTGGCCCAGGGCTGCGCGCCCGAGTAGATCGCCGGGCGTTCGGGGCCGGCACGGGCGGCGCGTGCGAGCCATGTGACGAGGTTCATAGCGGCGCGGCGAGGCCTTTGGGAAGCTTGAATCCGAAGGGTAGTATGCGGCGTAAGGGAATTGTGCCTCAGAGGAGAAAACATGGGCCTGCGCCTGAAATTCAACGTGGTCCTCGCGCTCGTCTTCGCGGGCGGCATGGCGGTGTCGGCGTGGGTGTCCCATGAGCTGCTGCAGAACAATGCCAAGCAGGAGGTGCTGAGGAACGCCGGGCTCATGATGGAGGCGGCGCTCTCCATCCGCGGCTACACCGTGTCGCAGGTGAAGCCGCACCTCGAGAGCCAGCTCGCCGAGACCTTCCTGCCGCAGACGGTGCCGGCCTTCGCGGCCACCGAGATCTTCAACTCGCTGCGCAAGAAGTATCCCGACTTCACCTACAAGGAAGCGACGCTCAATCCCACCAATCCGCGCGACCGCGCGGTGGAATGGGAAGCCGACGCCGTCAACTACTTCCGCAACGCGAGCGCCTCGATGAACGAGCTCACCGGCGAGCGCGACACGCCCGGCGGGCGCATGGTCTACATCGCGCGCCCGATCCAGATCAAGGACCCGGCGTGCCTCGCGTGCCACAGCGTGCCTTCCGCGGCGCCCGCCTCCATGATCAAGCTCTACGGCGAGAACAACGGCTTCGGCTGGAAGCCGAACGAGATCATCGGCGCGCAGATCGTCTCGGTGCCGATGGCGCTGCCGGTCAAGAACGCGAACGACGCCTTCATGGTGTTCATGGGCTCGCTCGCCGCGATCTTCCTCGCCACCTTCATCGTGCTGAACGTGATGCTCTCGGTGATGATCATCCGCCCGATCTCGCGCATGTCGCAGGCCGCGGACAAGGTCTCGCAGGGCGACTTCAACGTGCCGGAATTCGCCAAGAAGGGAACCGACGAGATCGCGGGGCTGGGGACTTCGTTCAACCGCATGCGGCGCAGCTTGCAGAAGGCGCTCAAGTTGATAGAGAAGTAGCCGTGAGGCGTGAGGCACGAGGCGCGAGGCGCGAGAGGGTGATGGGCGAATGACGGCGGCTCCGGAGTACATCGGGAAATATCAAATCACTCGGTCCCTGGGCAAGGGCGCCATGGGGATGGTCTACGAGGGTTTCGACCCGGTGATCGAGCGGCGCGTCGCCATCAAGACCATCCTCGCGGAATTCCTCGAGGCCGACGAGATGCAGGAGGCGAGCGCGCGCTTCAAGCGCGAGGCGCAGGCGGGCGGGCGCCTGCAGCACCCGGCCATCATCGGCGTGTACGAGTACGGCGAGGTCGGCGACATGGCCTTCATCGTGATGGAGTACTGCGACGGCAAGGAGCTGAAGCGGATGCTCTCCGAGGGGGTGAAGTTCGAGCTGATCGAGATCTTCGAGATCATGAAGCAGCTCCTCGGCGCGCTCGACTACTCGCACAAGCAGGGCGTCGTCCACCGCGACATCAAGCCCGCCAACCTCATGATCCAGCCGGGCCCCAGGCTCAAGGTGATGGACTTCGGCATCGCGCGCATCGAGTCGTCCTCGCTCACCCAAGTGGGCACCGTGGTGGGCACGCCCACGCACATGTCGCCGGAGCAGCTGATGGGGCTCACCGCCGACGGGCGCGCCGACCTCTGGTCCTCGGGCGTGATCCTCTACGAGCTCCTCACCGGCGTGAGCCCGTTCCTCGCCGAGTCGCCCGCCACCGTGATGCACAAGGTGCTGCAGAAGGAGCCCGATCCGCCCTCCTCGCTCAACCCGGCGCTGCCGAAGGGATTCGACGGCGTCATCGCGCGCGCGCTGGCGAAGAAGGCAGAGGATCGCTTCCAGTCCGCGCGCGAGTTCCAGGCTTCGCTGGTGCAGGCGTTGCAGGGCAAGCCCGTGAGCTCCACGGCCACCGCGATGCGCACGCAGCGCTCCGCGGGGGACACCGAGGCGCGCAGGGCGGCGCTCCTTTCCATCGATCCCGCGGCGCTCGCCGAGATCGAGCGCTCGCTCTCGCGCCACATCGGGCCGCTCGCGAAGATCCTCATCCAGCGCGCGCAGGCCGAGACGCAGAGCGTCGGCCAGTTCTTCCGCACCCTCGCCGAGCAGATTCCGGATTCCGAAGAACAGCGCGCGTTCCTGAAGAAGATGGACGGGGTGAAGGCGGGCCTCGCGGCCGCCCCCGTCGCCGCGCCCGCCCCCGCCGCCGCGGCGCCCGCGCAGGGCGTCTTCACGGCGGACGTCCTCGCCGCCGCCGAGAAGCGACTGGCGAGCTACGTGGGCCCGCTCGCGCGCGTCTTCATCAAGGACGCCGCGAGCCGCTCGGGTAACATCAAGGAGCTCTACAAGCAGCTCGCCGCCCATATCGACGAGGAAGACGAGCGCCGGGCCTTCCTCGAGTCGCTTCCCCGCTAGCGGTCCCCAGGGAATTTCATGACCACCATCGTCGTCGTTCGCAAGGGCGGCACCGCGGTCATCGCGGCCGACTCGCTCACCACCTTCGGGACCACGCGCCTCGCCCCTGCGTACGACCGCCATCCGCAGAAGATCACTGCGTACGCCGACTCCTTCCTCGGCGTGGCCGGCAGCGCCGCGCACCAGCTCGTGCTCGAGAACCTGCTCGCGCGCACGGCGAACCTCGACTTCCACGGCAAGGCGGCGATCTACGACACCTTTCGCAAGCTCCACCCGATGCTCAAGGACGAGGCGTTCCTCAATCCCAAGGAAGAGGAGGACGATCCCTACGAGTCGAGCCAGATGACGGTGATGATCGCCAATCCCTCGGGAATCTTCGCGGTGTACTCGATGCGCGAAGTGTTCGAATTCGACCGCTTCTGGGCGATCGGCTCGGGGCGCGACTTCGCCCTGGGCGCGATGTACGCGCTCTACGGCAACGCGAAGAGCGCTGCGGCCGTGGCCGAAGCGGGCGTGCTCGCCGGCGCCGAGTTCGACACCGGCACCGCGGCCCCCGTGAACGCCCACGAAGTGGCGTTGAAATAAGTCGTACCTGACACGACTTATTTTCCATGCGACTGGACAAATGGCTCTGGGCGGCGCGCTTCTTCAAGACGCGCGCGCTGGCGGTCGAGGCGATCGAGGCCGGCCACGTGACCCTCGGTGGGGAGCGCGCGAAGCCCGCGAAGCTCGTGAAGGTGGGCGACGGCGTCGTGGTGCGGCGCGCGCCGTTCGAGCACGTGATCCAGGTGAAGGCGCTTTCCGACAAGCGCGGGCCCGCGTCCACGGCGGCGACGCTCTACGAGGAAACGGTGCAGAGCCGCGCGACGCGGACCGCGCTCGCCTTGCAGATGAAAGCGCAACCGCAGCCTCGATTCAAGGGCCGGCCCACGAAGAAGACGCGCCGCGACTACGAGCGCTGGCTTCGCTCCGGCGACGACGAGCCGTGAGCCGCGCATGAATGCAAGCGTGTTCGACGCGTTCGGGATCGCGCAGGCAATGCGCGAGCACGCCTGGCTCTACCCCGCGGTCTCGATCGCGCACATCCTCGGCTTCACCGTGCTCTTCGGCTCGCTGCTGGTCTTCGACCTGCGCGTGCTCGGCATCGCGAAATCGATCCCGGTACGCGCGCTCGCGCGCCTCACGCTGCCGTGGAGCGTGGCCTCGATCACGATCATCGTCCCCACCGGGCTCGTGCTCTTCGCCGCGCACGCCGCGGACTTCCTCGAAAGCCGCCCCTTCGCCGTGAAGATGGCGCTCATCCTCGCCGCGGGAATGAACGCGGCGTATTTCCTCACCGGCCCCTATCCCTCGGTGAAATCCTGGGACGCGAACATGGATGCGCCGCTCGCGGCGCGGCTCTCGGCGGCGCTCTCGATCGTGCTGTGGGCCGGCGTGATCGCCTGCGGGCGCATCATCGCGCGCCCCTAGGGCGCGAGCCGCCCCACGGTGCGCAGCCCGCAGCAGCCGTCGGGCCGCACCACCACGATCTCGGCCGGGGCCACCGACAATCGCGTGAGCGCTGCGATGTTCACGTTGTGCGTGACCATCACGACATTGCCGACCATGTCGCGGCTGGAGTAGCTTGCGATGCGCCGCTTCACGCGCTCGGTGTATTCGGCGTCGCTCTCGGGCGTATCGAAGAAGGACGAGAGCGGACTCCAGTCCTCGGCCTTGCCGAACGCGAGCATCGCCGTCTCGCGGCAGCGGCACCACGGGCTCGTGTAGACGCGGGCGATCCGCACTTTCTCGCGCGCGAGCTCCTCGCCCGCGCGCCGCGCTACCTCGCGGCCTTCCACGGAAAGGTTGCGCTGCGTCGCGCAGTCGTCGAGGCGGTAGCCGGGCGGATCGCCGAGCCCCTTGCCCGTGGATCCATGGCGCATCAGCAGGACGTGGCCGCCGCGGCGAAGGCGCGCGAGGAGCGAGGGATCCCGCGCGCCGGCCGCACCCGAGGCGAGGAGCGCCGACGCCGCGAGGACGAAGCCGCGCCTGTCGATGGGACCGCCTAGAGCTTGACGGAAGGATTCAAGGTGTAGCGGCCGGTGAGCGCGGCCTCGGCGAGCACGTGGCCCTGCACCGCCTTGCGAACGTCGTTGCCGCCGAAGCGCGGCGCGAGCGTGAGGCGCTCGACGTCGAGCGCGTACACCGTGAACACATAGCGGTGCGCCCGTTCGTCGTTCCACGGCGGGCACGGGCCGTCGTAGCCGTAGTAGTCGCCCGCCATGTCCTTGTCGGAAGCGAACCAGCCGGTGTAGTCGTTGAGGCCCTGGCGCGCGCCGTGCGGCGCCTGCGGGCCGGGCTTGCCGCGCGGCACCACGGCCGAGGAGAATTCCCCCGGCATCACCGCCGCCATCGAGGGCGGCAGGTCCACCAGCACCCAGTGGAAGAAGTCGACGCGCTGGAGAGACGACGGCACCACGCGCCCTTCCTGGTTCACGTCGTCGCCCTTGCCCGGCACGTCGGGATCGTGGCAGACGATGGCGAACGATTTCGTCGCCACGGGCGCCTGGCTCCAGGCGAGCTGCGGGTTGCGGTTCGCAGAGAGCGTCGCGTGCGTCTTCGCGTCGATCGCGCAGAAGGCGAACTCGGCGGGGATCGCCGCGCCGTCGGCGAAGCTCGCGCTGGCGAGCTTCACTGCGGCTTGGGCGGCGGCACGGGAATCGCCACCACCTGCACGTCGAAGACGAGGGTCGCGCCCGGAGGAATTCTGCCGCCGCCCGCGCCGCGCTCGCCGTAGGCCTTTTCGGGCGGGATGATGAGCATGCGCTTGCCGCCCGCCTTCATGCCGAGCACGCCTTCGTCCCAGCCCTTGATCACCTTGCCGACGCCCACGAGGAAGCTGAATGGCATCGGGCGCCCCGCGGACGAATCGAACTGCTCGCCCTTGAAGTCCTTGGCGCAACCGTCGTAGAGCCATCCCGTGTAATGCACGAGGATGCCGCTCTTCGGCTGAACCACGGCGTCGCCATTGCCGGCCTCGACCTCCTTCACCACGAGGTCCTTGGGCGCGGGCGCGCAGTTGCCCTTGGGCGCCTGCCCCAAGGCGCTACCGAGCGCCGAGGCCGCGACCAGCGCGGCGGCGAATGCGAATTTCAATTTCTCTCTCCTGAAAATAGCAACGTTCATCCGTGGGAATCGCGACTCGTCATTGGATCCCGCCGAGGGCGACGTACTTGATCTCGAGGAAGTCGTCGATGCCGTAGCGCGAGCCCTCGCGCCCCAGCCCCGACTGCTTCACGCCGCCGAACGGCGCGACCTCGTTGGCGACGATGCCGACGTTGACGCCGACGATCCCCGTCTCGATCGCTTCGGCCACGCGAAAGACGCGGCCCACGTCGCGCGAGTAGAAATACGCCGCGAGCCCGAACTCGGTGTCGTTGGCGAGGCGCACCGCCTCGTCGTCGGTCTTGAAGCGGTAGAGCGGCGCCACCGGGCCGAAGGTCTCCTCGCGCGAGATCTTCATCTCCGGGGTGACCTCGGTGAGGAGCGTGGGCTCGTAGAAGAGGCCTCCCAGCGCGTGGCGCTTGCCGCCGAGGATCACCTTGGCCCCCTTGGCCACCGCGTCGGCGACGTGCTCCTCCACCTTCGCAAGGCCGTTCGCGTCGATGAGCGGCCCCATGGTCACGCCGGCCTCGGTGCCGCGTCCCACGTTGAACGACTTGATCTTCTCGGCGAGCTTCGCCGCGAAGGCGTCGTATACGCTGTCCTGCACGTAGATGCGGTTGGCGCACACGCACGTCTGTCCCGCGTTGCGGTACTTCGAGGCGAGCGCGCCATCGGCGGCGGCATCGAGATCCGCGTCCTCGAACACGATGAAGGGCGCATTGCCGCCCAGCTCGAGCGAGAGCTTCTTGACGGTGTCGGCGCACTGGCGCATGAGGATGCGGCCCACCTCGGTGGAGCCGGTGAAGGTGAGCTTGCGCACCACCGGGTTGGCGCAGAGCTCCGCACCGATCGTGCGGGCATCGCCGGTGACGATATTGAGCACGCCCTTGGGAATGCCCGCTCGCTCGGCGAGCTCGGCGAGCGCGAGCGCGGAGAACGGCGTCTGCCCCGCCGGCTTCAGCACGAAGGTGCAGCCCACGGCGAGGCCGGGGGCGACCTTGCGCGTGATCATCGCGTTCGGGAAATTCCACGGCGTGATCGCCGCCACCACGCCGACGGGCTGCTTCAGCACGATGATGCGCCGGTCGTTGGTGGGGCTCGGAATCACGTCGCCGTAGACGCGCTTGGCTTCCTCGGCGAACCATTCGACGAAGGACGCGCCGTAGAGGATCTCGCCCTTGGCCTCGGCGAGCGGCTTGCCCTGCTCGGTGGTGAGAAGAAGAGCGAGGTCGTCGGCGTTGGCGACGATGAGGTCGAACCACTTGCGCAGGATCCGCGAGCGCTCCTTCGCGGGGAGCGCTCGCCACGCGGGCAGCGCGGCTTCGGCCGCGGCGATGGCGCGCTTCGTTTCCGCGGTCGACATGTTGGGCACGTGCCCGACCACCATCCCGTTTCCGGGATTGTCGACGGCGGAGCGGGCGCGGCTATCGGCCTCCACCCAGGCGCCGTCGATATAGGCGCTCTCGCGAAATAGCTTCGGGTCCTTGAGATTGGGCGCTGCGGCGCGGTTCTTGACTACGGCATTCATGGCATCACCTCCGGGAGCCTCAAATTATACCGCCCCGGAGGCATGCTCTCACCCCGCGTGAAAGGCCCTTTGCCAGCGCCGCCAGCGCCATGCGGCAAGCCCGGCGACGATGGCCAGCTGCACCGCCATCACCAGCGCCGCCTCGCCGCCGCCCATGCTGCCGAAGGGCATGAGGAACTTCGCGATCATTCCCATGCCGGCGATGGCGAGCACCGCCGGGAGGATCCACGAGAGGAGCGCCATGTAAAGGAGCGCCGCGCCTTCGGGTCCGCGCCGGCGCGGGGTGAACGAGAAGAAGACGTAGATGGCGCAGTCGCGCGCCGCGAGGAGGATGACGGCGACCGGATAGAGCGCCGCGGCGCGCGGCAGGAGCGAGAGCACGGGATCCGCCACCAGGATCTGCGCGCACCACAACGCGAAGGGCACCGCGAGGGCGAGCGTCGTCACCCAGAGCGGCAGCTCCTCGAGGACGCGGCGCCATTGGCCCGCCCTTGCGTGCGTGGCGATGCGCCGCAGCAGCATCGCGGTGGTGACGTCGGCGAAGAGCCCGTAGTAGGTGAGGCCGATCGAGACCACGAGCCCGGAGAGCGCGAGCGTCGTGCGCATCCCCGCCCTCTCCTCGGCGAAGCCCGCGACGAAGAAGGCGAGGAAAAGCGCGAACGCGGGATAGGCCCAGGGCACGAGGCGCATGCCGAGCTCGCGCGCCATCTCGCGGTAGGCGGCGAGCACCGTCCACAACGCGAACACCACGGAGAGCATGCCGTAGAAGCGCACCGCCTCGAAGCGATGCCCATACCACTGCACCCCCTCGGCGCGCACCTGTCCAGAGGAGGCGAGCGCCATGAGTCCCACCGCGGCGGCCGGGAAGAAGAAGACGAGTCCCATGCGATGGCCGAGCCTGGAGCTCTTGCGCGAGGCCTGCAGGCTCGCCGCGAGCGCCGCACCGTGCACCGCGACCCCCGAGGCGACGAGGCCGCAGACGAGGATCGGCAGATCCGGGCGCTCGAGCCCGCCGAGCGCCGCGATCGCCATCGCCACGGCGCAAAGGAGCGCCCCGTACCAGCTCAACGCCGTGGCGCCCGCGAGCTTGCCCCACGTCATGCGCCAGGGATCGAGCGCCGAGAGCCGCTGCCAGTCCCAGGTGCGGTCGCGCACCTCGTCGGTCACCGCTTCGGACGCCTTGTAGGCGCCCCACAAATGCACGATCACGATGAAGGTCGCGAGCGCGGTGGAGAAGACCGCGCCCTGCCAGTCGGAGACGTTGCGCGAGGCGAAGAGCACGAAGACGAGGAAGAGCACCGCCGGCATCGCCACCAGGCGATGGGTGGTGAGCTCGAGCCAGAGGTTGCGGCGCAGCTCCGGGTTCATCGCTTCGGCTCTTCCACGGTGCGCAGGTACGAGTCCTGCAGGTTCTCGCGCGCCTCGCCGAAGGCCGTGACCGCGATGCCCGCCTCGACGAGCGCGCGCAGCACCTGCGCTTCGACCTCGCCCGCGCCGCGCACCGTGAAGGTGAGCTGCGCGCCCTGCGCCGCCGCGGAGGCGACGCCCGGTTGCGAAGCGAGCACCTCGAGGGCACGCGCATCCGGCACCGCGAGCGTGATCTCGATGCGCCGCTCGTGCGACGTGTCGCGGGCGTCGAGCGAGCGCTGCTCGACCACGCGCCCGCCCCTCAGCACCAGCATGTCGGTGGAGTATTCGTCGAGCTCGGCGAGGATGTGCGAGGAGACCACGATCGTCATGCCGAGCGCCT
This sequence comes from Burkholderiales bacterium, assembly GCA_038244725.1. Lineage (GTDB taxonomy): Bacteria > Pseudomonadota > Gammaproteobacteria > Burkholderiales > Usitatibacteraceae > Usitatibacter. Next base: position 27,255 of record JBBRTF010000042.1, on the reverse strand, counting down.
GGAGCTCGCGAAAGAGGAGCGCGAGCGCGTGGCGCGCCTCGGGATCGAGGCCCGCGGCGGGCTCGTCGAGGAGAAGCAGGCGCGGCGAATGGATGATCGCCTGCCCGATCGCCAGGCGCTGGCGCAGCCCGCGCGAGAGCGTTCCCGCGATGGCGTCGAGCCGCTCGGAAAGGCCGAGGCTATTCGCCGTGCGCGCGACCGCGGCGGGAAGCTCCGCCTCGCCGGTGCCGTTGATGGCGCCCGCATGCGCCAGGCACTGGCGCACGGTGAGCGCGTCGTACACGCCGAAGAAGTCCGAGAGGTAGCCCAGGTGGCGATGCGCCTCGCGCGGGCGGTCGAGGACGTCTACGCCCGCGACGCGAATCTCGCCGAGGGCCGGAGTCTCCAGTCCCGCCATGCAGCGCAGCAGCGTGGACTTTCCCGCGCCGTTGGGGCCGACGAGCGCGGTGACCGTCGCGGGCGCGAGCGAGAAGGTCACGTCGTCCAACGCGCGCACGCCGGGATACTCGAAGCGCAGGCGCGCGATGGTTGCGATCGGCCCGGCAATGCCCTCGGTGATGGACTCGCTCATCATGTCTCGCCCCATCGTATCCGATTCCCTCCCGAGGAAAGACGCGTTGCACTCCTCCCGCATCGCCCCGCGGCTCGCCGCCGATTTCCCGGCCATCGCCATCGCGCGCGGCGCGAGGCTCGCGCTGGACTGCGACAAGGCGGTGCTCACGGCACTCGCGCGGCGCGCGCCATAGTTAGCTATGATTACCCGCTCAAACCCGGGAGGTTTCCACATGCCACACGCCGTGTCCCTCAGGAGGGCCGCCTGCGCCCTCGCCGCCGCCGCCGTCCTCCTCGCTCCCCTCGCCCACGCCAAGACGCTGCGCTGGTCGAGCCAGGGCGACTACCTCACCGCCGACCCGATGGCGCAAAACGAGCTGCTCACCAACTCGATCAACGGCCACGTCTACGAGTCGCTCGTGGTGCGCGGCAAGCAGCTCGAGATCCTGCCGGGCCTCGCCGAGAGCTGGAAGCAGACGGGACCGCTCACCTGGGTCTTCAACCTGAGGAAGGGCGTGAAGTTCCACGACGGCAGCGACTTCACCGCCGACGACGTGGTGTTCTCCATGGGCCGGCTACAGGGCAAGACCTCCAACTTCCGCGTCTACGGCAACGCCGTCGGCACGCCGAGGAAGATCGACCAGTACACGGTGGAGCTCACCACGCCGGTGCCCAACCCGGTGATGCTGGAGATGCTCGCCAACAGCCTCTTCATGATGAGCAAGTCGTGGTGCGAGAAGCACAACGCGGTGAGCACGCAGGACTTCGCCAACAAGGAAGAGAGCTACGCGGCGAGGAACGCCATGGGCACGGGGCCGTACACGCTCGTGTCCCGCGACCCGGACGTGAAGACCGTCTTCAAGAAGAACCCCGACTGGTGGGGGCTCAAGGTGAAGGGCTACTTCGACGGCAACGTGGACGAGATCGTCTACACGCCGATCGGCTCGCCCGGCACGCGCATGGCCGCGCTCCTCGCGGGCAACATCGACTTCGTCCTCGATCCGCCGCCCAGCGACATCGACAAGCTGAAGCAGGAGAAGGGCATCAAGATCTACGAGGGCCGCGAGAACCGCGTGATCTTCCTGCAGATGGACCAGGCGCGCGACGAGCTCCTCTACTCGAACGTGAAGGGCAAGAACCCCTTCAAGGACGAGCGCGTGAGGAAGGCCTTCTACCAGGGGATCGACGTCGACGCGATCCACCGGGTCGTGATGAGGGGGCTCTCGGTGCCCACCGCGATCCTGCTGCCGAACCCGGACAAGGCGGGGATCCCGAAGTCGATGGACAAGCGCTACCCGTACGATCCGGCCGCGGCGAAGAAGCTGCTGGCCGATGCCGGCTACCCGAACGGCTTCGAGGTGCAGCTCGACTGCCCCAACAACCGCTACATCAACGACGAGAAGATCTGCGTGGCGGTGGCGGGGATGCTCGCGAAGATCGGCGTCACCATCAAGGTGAACGCGATCCCGCGCGCGCAGTTCTTCCCGAAGGCGCAGCGCCTGGAGATCAGTTTCTGCATGCTGGGCTGGGGAGGCGCCACCACCGACGCCATCTTCACGCTGCAGCCGGTGCTGCACTCGCGCAACGACAAGGGCGACGGCGACTACAACTGGGGCAACTACAAGGACGCCGAGTTCGACGCCATGATCGACAGCGCCAAGGGCGACACCGACGCCAAGCACCGCCTGCAGACCATCATCAAGGCGATGCAGCATTTCCACGACCACGTGTACATGATCCCGCTGCACCTGCAGGTGATCCCGTGGGCGTCGCGCTCCAACGTGTCGGTCATCCACCGCGCCGATAACTGGCTGCAGGCGACCTGGGTCACCATCAAGTAGCCCGAATGTCGTGTCAGGTACGACTTAAAAAGTCGTGTCAGGTACGACTTTCCCGCGGGGGCGCCCGAGGAGGAGGGCGCCCCAGCCCAGCAGCACCGCGAACCACAACGTCGTGACCCTCGAGATCACCGTCGCCGCGCCCGCGGCGACGGGATCGAGGCCCGCCTGCAGCAGCAGCACGAACATGAAGGCTTCCGTGCTGCCGAGCCCGCCCGGCAGGAAGAAGAGCGCCCCGCCCAATAGCGCGATCGAGTAGACGCCGACCAACGCCGCCGCGCCCGCGTGCGCGCCCAGGGTCGAGGCGATCAGGTACAGCGCATATCCTTCCGCGGCCCACGCCGTGACCGACAGCGCGAAGCCCGCGGCGAGCGAGGCGCCGCGCGTGAGGCGGCCCGCCTGCCCCACGATGGAGGCGAGCGGCACGGCGTATCGATGGGGGAGCACCTTCGCGATCGTGTGCGCGATCCGCGCCGTGCGCGCGTCGGAGGCGGCAATCCACAGCGCGCACACCACGCACGCGACCACGCCGGCGGCGACGTACACGCCATACGGCAGGTAGGCGAGCGCGAGCGCCGAGAGCAGCGCCAGCGCGAGGACGTCGGAGAAGCGCTCGGCGAAGAACGCCGCGAGGGAGTCGGTGACGGGCACCGCGAACTCGCGCTTCAGCAGCATCGAGCGGATCGCTTCCCCGGCCTTGCCCGGCGTCGTGGTGAGCGCGAACCCGGTGACGTAATTCACCGTGGAGCGCCCCCACGGCAGGACATGGCCCAGGCGCGCGAGGAAGTATCGCCAGCGCACGCTCCGCAGCGCGTAGTTGGCCGCCGAGAGCGCGAGGAGCGCCGCGCCTTCCCCCCAGCCGATGCGCCGCACCGCCTCGGCGAACTTCGCCGCGTCGTTCCAGAACGCGAGCGCCGCGTAGGCGCCGATCGCGAGGGCGACTGATATGATGGCCGCGCGCAATCTGTGGCCACCCGCTTCATGCAGAATCAAGCTCGCGATCCTTCCGTGAATTCGCCGGCGCCGGTCGCGCTCGACGCCGCCGGCGTGCCGCTCGCCGTCGACCTCGACGCGACGCTGGTGAAGTCGGACATGTTAATGGAGTCGCTCGTGGGTGCGTTGAAGGGCGCGCCGTGGCTCGTGCTGGCGCTGCCCTTCTGGCTCGCACGCGGCCGCGCGCACCTGAAGCGCGAGCTCGCGCTTCGCGCCAACGTCGACGTGACGCTCCTTCCCTACGATACCAACGTCCTCGAGGCGCTGCGATGCGAGCGCGACGCCGGCCGCACGCTCGTGCTCGCCACGGCCGCCGACGCCCGGATCGCCGAGCGAATCGCCGCGCACGTGGGCCTCTTCGACGCGGTGATGGCGAGCGACGGGCGCACCAACCTCAAGCGCGGCGCCAAGGCGCGCGCGCTGGTGGAGCGCTACGGCGAGGCGGGCTTCGACTACATGGGCGAAGACCTCCACGACGTCCCCGTCTGGAAGCACGCGCGCGAGGCGTATGTGGTGGGCTCGAACGCCGGCGTCGCCACCCGCGTGAAGGCGCTGGGCAAGCCCGTGCATGCGATCGCCCGCAAGACTCGCGGCGTGCGCGCGATCGTGCGCGGCGTGCGCGCCTACCAGTGGACGAAGAATTTCCTCGTCTTCGTGCCGCTCCTCACCGCGCACGTGTTCCTCGATCCGGGCTCGGTGGCGGCCGGGGTGCTGGCCTTCCTCGCGTTCTCGCTCGTCGCCTCTTGCGTGTACCTCGCCAACGACCTCGTGGACCTCGAGGACGATCGGCGCCACGCCACGAAATGCTCGCGTCCGCTCGCGTGCGGAGATCTGCCCATCGCTTCGGCCATCGCGCTCGTGCCGGCGCTCCTCCTCATCGCCGCCGGTGTGACCGCGCTCCTGCCGTGGGAATTCGGCGCGCTCATCCTCGTGTACATCGCGGCGAACCTCGCCTACTCGCTCCGCCTCAAGCGCGTCGCGCTGCTGGACGTCTTCGTGCTGGCGGGCCTCTACACGCTGCGCATCCTGGCGGGAGCGGCGGCGATCGAGGTGCCGGTGTCCCATTGGCTGCTCGCCTTCTCGCTCTTCATGTTCCTCTCGCTCGCGCTCGCCAAGCGCTACGTGGAAGTGGCGGGTGTGGCCTCGCGCGACGGGCAACGCGTGGGCGGGCGCGGCTACCTCGCATCCGACGGCGCGCTCCTCGCCATGCTGGGCACGGCGAGCGGGTATCTCTCGGTGCTGGTCTTCGCGCTCTACATCACGAGCCCGCAGGTGGTGATGCTCTACCGCTCGCCCGCGATCCTCTGGTTCGCGGTGCCGCTCCTCCTCTACTGGATCTCGCGAGTGTGGTTCCTCGCCGAGCGCGGGCTGCTGCACGAGGATCCGCTCCTCTTCGCGCTGCGCGACAAGATGAGCTACGTGGCCGGAGCGCTCATCATGGTCCTCATCGTGGCGGCGACTTGAGCGTGCGCTCCTGGGGCAACTACCCGAAGGTCGAGCATGCGGCGGTGGTGGCGATGCCGTGGCGCCATGTCGCGCTGCCCGCGGCGCAGGGCTCGTTGCTGCCGGGCGGGCTCGCGAGGAGCTACGGCGACAGCTGCCTCAACGAGGGCGGCACGCTCCTCACCACCGCGCGGCTGGACCACCTCATGGAATTCGACCGCGAGGCCGGGACGCTCCGCTGCGAGGCCGGCGTCTCGCTCGCGCAGATCCTCGCCATCGTGGTGCCCGCGGGTTGGTTCCTGCCGGTCGTGCCCGGCACCGCGTTCGTGAGCGTCGGCGGCGCCATCGCCAACGACGTGCACGGCAAGAACCATCATGTCGCCGGATCCTTCGGCCGCCACGTGCGCCGCTTCGAGCTCGCGCGCTCCGACGGCTCGCGCACCGTCTGCTCCCCCGGCGAGAACGCGGCGCTCTTCCACGCCACCGTCGGCGGCCTGGGCCTCACCGGCCTCGTCACCTGGGCCGAGCTGGCACTGCGCCCCGTGCGCTCCGCCTCTTTCGACGTCGAGACCCGGCGCATGGACAACCTGGACCACTTCTTCGCCCTCTCCGACGAATCCGTCGCGGGAAATGTCGTGTCAGGTACGACTTTCCAGGAAGAGGCCTAGCCGGGCGAAAAGTCGTACCTGACACGACATTTCGAGTACAGCGTGGCGTGGGTCGATGCGCTGGCGCAGGGCGGCGAGATCGGGCGCGGGATCTTCATGCGCGCGAACCACGGGGAAGGCGAAGGCGCGAGCGACGAAGCGACAGTGAAGCAGAGGCTCGCGGTGCCATTCGATTTTCCCGAGGCGGTGCTCAACCGGCATAGCGTGGGGCTCTTCAATGCGCTCTACCGTGCGCGCGCGTCGTCTCACTGGAAGCGCAGCCGCGAGGCGTACGGAAAATATCTCTTCCCGCTCGACGGCATCGCGAGGTGGAACCGCATGTACGGCAAGCGCGGTTTCCTGCAGCACCAGAGCGTGGTGCCGCGCGCCGACGCGAAGGCGAAGCTCGCCGAGATGCTCGCCACCATCGCGAAATCCGGAGACGCATCGTTCCTCACGGTGCTCAAGGTCTTCGGCGACGCGCCCGCCGCGGGCCTCATGTCCTTCGCGCGGCCCGGCGTCACCCTCGCCCTCGACCTGCCGATGCGCGGAGCGCGCACGCTCGCCCTCCTCGAGCGCCTCGACGCGGTGGTGCGCGACGCGGGTGGCGCCATCTATCCCGCCAAGGACGCGCGCATGTCGCCGGAAACATTCCGCTCTTCATTCCAGAACCTCGCCCAGTTCGAGGCGTTCGTGGACCCGGCGTTCTCGTCGTCCTTCTGGCGGCGCGTGATGCGATGAAGCTCGAGCGCATCGTCGTCTTTGGCGCGACCTCCGCGATCGCGCAGGCCGTGGCGCGCCGCTTCGCCTCGCAAGGCGCGCGGCTGCACCTGGTGGCGCGCGACGCCGCGAAGCTCGAGGCGGTCCGTGCCGACCTCGCGGCGCGCGGCGCTCCCCAGGTCACCACGTCCATCGCGGACCTCGACGATCTCACCCACCACCGCGCGCTCATCGACGAGGCCGAGGCGGCGCTGGGGCCTGTCGACGCGGTGCTCATCGCGCAAGGCACGCTCTCGGACCAGGCCGCATGCGCGGCCGACTTCGCGCGCACCCAGGCCGAGTGGCTCACCAACTTCATCGCGCCGGCGTCTCTCGCCGCGGAGCTCGCCAATCGCTTCGAGGCGCGCGCCGCGGGAACGATCGCCGTGATCGGCTCGGTCGCCGGCGACCGCGCGCGCAAGAGCAACTACGTGTACGGCACGGCGAAATCGGCGCTGGCGAGCTTCCTGCAGGGCTTGCGCGGGCGCCTGCACGACAAGGGCGTGCGCGTCGTCACCCTCAAGCCGGGCTTCGTCGACACGCCGATGACGGCGTCCCTCCGCAAGGGGATCCTGTGGGCCACGCCCGACCCGGTCGCGGCGGGCATCGTGCGCGCGATGGAGCGTGGCACGCCGGAAGTCTACTTGCCGTGGTTCTGGTGGGGGATCATGTTCATCCTGCGCCACGTGCCCGAGCGCATCTTCGTGAGGCTGAAGATCTAGCGCGTGTGCGGCGCGCCGGTCACGCAGGGCGAGGTGTCGTAGGCGAGCTGCAGCGCCGCGCCCCACACCTCGGGGGTGGAGCCGGGGGCGATCGCGAGAGGGATCAGCCGGTGGCGATCGCTTGCGTAGCAGACGACCGCGGTCGGATATTCGGGCGGCGTGGTGGTGACGCGCTTGCCGGCCAGGTACTCGAACACCGTGCGCTGCCTCAGCGTCGAGATAACGCCGGTGGTCACCTTGCCGGCGATGAGCGGTATCTCGTTGGAGGTCTGCACCAGGATGCGCGTGCTCATCGCCTTCGGGAACATGGGCGGCAGCATCAATCCGCCCTGCGCGTTGCCGCCGAACGGAATGTCGTCGAGCGCGCCCGGCACGATCACCAACGAATAGTCGCCCGGCTTCGAGCCGGCGTCGAGCTTGCCGATCTCGCGCACCAGCGAGCGCATTTCGCGGTACGCGTCCCGCCAGCGGCCGAGCGCGTGATACTGGAACGCCGCCTGCAACAGCACCACGCCGAGGGTGACGCCCCACAACAGGCCTCGCAGGCGCGCGTGCCGCAGCGCCACCGCCGAGAGAACCGCGTAGAACACCGCGCTCTGATAGATGAGGCGCCCGCCGAGCCCGTCCTCGCGCAGCTTGCCGACATGGGGAAGGATCAGCAATAGCGTGAGGACGAGCAGCGCGGCCGCGCAGAAGATCGCCTCGCGCCCGCGCCGCTCCCGGGGCCGCGCGAACGCGATGATCGCGAGTTGCGCGCCGGTGAGGATGCACAGGAACGGATAGCGGTAGGCGGGACGGAACTGCCCCTCGAGCCACGCGGGCAATGTCTGCGCGACACCGGAGAGATAGCCTTCGGAGAAGAGGTCGGCGAGGGGCTGCGTGCCGCCGTACACGCGCGTGAACGAGCCGAACATCGCGTAGCGCGACAGGAGGTACAGCGCCGCGAGGATGAGCCACGGCAGCGCGTGCCGCGTCGCGAGCACCCAGCGGCGCGCCTTCGACGTCTCCGCGAGCACGTCGGGCCGCAGGCGTGCGAGGAAGAGGATCGCGAACGGCGCGATCGCCGCGGCTTCCTTGCACAGGAACGCGGCCTCGGCCGAGACGAGCGAGAGCCACGACGCCCAATCCCCGAAGCGTCTGCTGCGCTGGAAGAGCACGCACGCGAGGAGCGTGAAGAATGTCGCGGTGACGTCGAAGCGCCCGGAGATCCACGCGAGCACCTCGGCGCCGGGCGCGAAGAAGAGGAAGATCGCGGCGCCGGCGATCCCGGCCGCCAGGGAGCGCGCGCCGGGCTTGTCCTCGGCCGCGTACATGCCGATCGCGCCCGCCATCAACGCGTTGGCGACATGGAGCACCACCTCCGTCGCCATCCACGGCCCGGCCTCGATGCCGCTCACGACATAATTGACGGCGAAGGTGAGGTACGAGAGCGGCCGATAGAAGTTGCTTTCGCCCGCATCGAGGCTCGCGAAGAATTTCGCGGCGAGCGCCGCGGCGAAGCGCCCTTCCTCCTGCCACTTGTGGAAGAGCACCATCGGCACGAAATCGTCCGAGAGGAAGTAGCCGTGCAGGACCGGCGCGAACGCCCACGCGCCCCAGGCGGCCACTGCCGCGCCGAGCGCCGCGGCCGCGAGCCGCCAGCGCCGCGCGTCGCCGGCGCTTTCGTCGACGACCTCGATCACTTCGGAAACTCCAGCTTGCGCCGGTCGATCTCGGTCACCGCTCCGGTGCGGCTCCTCACCGTGATGCGCAGGGGAAGCGTCTCGGGGGCGCCCGCGTTGCGCAGGTCTTCCTCGCTGAAGTCCACGGCGAAGCGCCCGCGCGCGCCGTCCGGATATCCCGGGTAGACCGCCCGCAGGTCGAGGCTCGCGAGCCCGAAGCGCGCCTCGCGCTTCACCTTCCCCAGCTCCACCTGCACGGTCTCCACGCCGAAGGGATCGAGCGCCCAGCCGCGCACTTCCAACGTGGGAAGCTTGCCCTCGCGATCGCGCGGCGCGTCGAGCACGCCGAGGGCGAGCGGCACCGGCGCCGCCCAGCGCCACCCCATCACGCACGCGGCGACGACGAGCGGGATCGCGACGAAGGCCGTGACCATCTCGAAGGCGTGCGGCTTGGGCTCTGCCCACCAACGCGCGGCGAGCGCGGGGATGGCCGCGATCGCAGCGATGAAGAGCGCGTACATCGCGAGCGCCCCGGGGACGAAATGGCGCGCGGCCTCGCTCATCCCGTCGCCGAAGACAGCGCTCAGCAAGCCGTAGACGACCGCGCCGCCCAGCATCATGCCGATCATGAGCGCCGCGTGCGGACGATCGTCGCCGGGCCGCGCCCAGGCGAGCGCGCCGAGGAACGCGAGCGGCGCCGCGAGCATCGCCGCGAGCACGAGCGCCACGAAGAGCGCGAGCGGGATCGCCACGGAAAACGCGAAGAGCGGCGAGTACGACCACCACGGCAGGTCCGCCACGCCCGCGACCTTCGCCCCCTCGCGCGTGCCGAGGTAGCCCGGCGAGAGGCCGTACAGGGCTGGCAGCACACGCGCGACCGCGCGCGCGAGCGCCTCGGGCTCTTCGGGGACGAAGCGCAGGAACGCGTAGCTGGGGACGTTGAACACTTCGGGGCACGAGTCGCGCAGGCTCTCGCCGCGCTGCAGGTACCAGTTGGCGCCGATGAGCGGCTCGCAGCGCGCCGGCAGCTTGAGGATCTCGAGCGCACGCTCGCGATGGGACGACGCGGGAAGCAGCACGCCCATGTACGTGTTGGACCGATTGACGTTGGCGATGATGCTCGCGCGCGGCAGCACCGTGTACGAGACCAGCGCCGCGGCGAGCGCGAGGATGAAGGTCGCCACCGTCATCTCGGTGGAGCGGCGCCACAGCCACGGCCATGCGGCGAGGACGAGCGCGGGGCCGAGCAGCGCGTACTGCTCGCGCGAGAAGGCGAGCATGAGCACGCCCATTCCGAGGAGCATCCATGCCGCGTACCTCCCGCGGCGGGTGAGCGCGAGCGCGCCGGCGGCGCCGATCACCGCGTAGAGCGACCAGATCGCGCCGAACTCCGTGTAGAAGGTGTTGTACCAGAGGGTCGACACCGGATCCGCGACCACCAGCGCGAATATGAGGCCGTGCACGAACGCGGCGAGCGGATGGCCGTGCAGCGCGAACGCGACGACGAGCGCGGCGAAAACGAGGAGCGCGAGCTTCGCGTAGCCGATCCACTTCAGCCGGAAGACCTGGCGATCCTGGCCCGCTGCGCGCGCGATCTTCATCACCGCGGCGGTGAGCGCGACCTCGGTGCTGAGCGAGCAGATCCCCCAGCGCCGCTCGCCCAGGTTGTAAATCGGGATCGGGCCCTCGGGGCTGGGGGCGTCGGGCTCGAGCTTGTCGGGGTAGAGGCCGACGCACGCCGTGGTGCGGACCATGTCGTACTGGTTGCCGTAGCCCAAGGCGGGCTCGTGCGCGACGAGGGCCCCCGCACGCAGGAGCCCGATCAACACGAGCACGAAACCCACCCATTCGCCGCGTAGCGCCAAGCGCCTGCACCCCTTTTTCACGACCGGCCACAGTGTAAGGCACCCGGCTCGCTCTTACACCCGTAACGGTGCATCGCACGGGAACTCGCCCATGCGCGAAAGGCCATGCTAGATTCATCCCGTGTACTGGGAGCTACAAAACGTAGTCGCGACCCTGATCGCGACGTCCGCGATGGTCTCTCCCGCACCGGGAGGCGACCTCAAGTATTCGGGCGCCGACGCCTTCGAGAGATGGCACCTGGTGGCGTCCGCCTCGCGCAAGCCCTGGGATGCGTCGGAAGCTCCGCGACTCCCGCGTTTCGCCGCGCTCGGCCTCGCGGCAGGCGAGTCGACGCGCGCCACGCTCGCCTTCGACTGGCAACGCACGCTCAACGCGAGCCGGCTCGAAGCGGCGGCCTACGCCCATCGCATCGCCATCGACGAGGACGCCGAGTCCGCGCGCCTCGAAGGGTCTTCCTACGGCGAGCGCTTCCAGCAGCGCGATCGGCGCAGCACCCTGGGCGCGGCGCTTCGCTGGAGCGCGGACGGCATGATCGGCGCGTTTCCGGCGGCGCATGCCGTGAGCATGCGGCTGCGCAACGAGACCGTCGACGCGGACGGCGCGTTCCGCGCGCCGGGAGGCGAGGCCACCAGCGCGCTTCGCGAAGACCGCTTGCGGCAGTCGGGTGCCGCGCTCGATTTCCAGAACGAGATCCAGCTCGCGCCGCGGCTGCGCTCGCTCGCGGCGGTGCGCTATGACGCGTATCGCTTCGGCGTGGGCTCCGATCTCGCCGGCCACGAGGGAAGCCTCGCGGGGAGCCTCGCCTCGCCGCGCGTCTCGCTCATCGCCGACCTCGCGCCGGGAAGCGAGCTCTTCGTCTCCATGGCAAGCGGCTACGGATCGGACGACGTGCGCGGGCCGGGTGCGGCCATCGATCCGCGCAACGCCGCACCCATCGGCCGGCTCGATCCGCTCTCTACCGTCACGACGCGCGAGGCCGGCGTGCGGTATCGAATCCTTCCGGGGCTCGAGGCGGCGTTCTCCTTCTTCCGCGCGCGCTCGGCGTCCGAGCTCATGCTCACCGGCGACACCGGCATCGACGAGATCGCGCGCCCGGTGGTTCGCCGGGGCGTGCAGGCTTCCGTGCGCTACCGCCCCGCGTCGTGGGCCACTGTCGACCTGCACGTCAGCGCATTGCGCGCGAGGTTCGATGACGGCCTGGGAGAGAGGGTCGCGGGCGCGGCGGGCCGCACCATCTCGGCAGCCACCACGGTGCGCACGCCGAGCGGCTGGACCGCGAGCCTGCTGGTGAATTCGCTGGGGGCGCGCGACGCGTCCGACGACGCGATCCGCGTGAAGCCCTCCACCTTCGTGAACGCGCGCCTGTCGCGCAACCTTTCGAAGCGCACGCGGCTCTCGCTCGACGTCTTCAACATCTTCGACCGGCGCACGGGCGACGTCGACTACTTCTCCGCCGCGCGCCTGTGGAGCAATCCCGGCGCCGCCGACAGCTTCCTCGCGAGCCCCACCGAGCCTCGCGGCTTCCGCGTGAAGCTCCGCACCACCTTCTAAAAAGTCGTGTCAGGTACGGGCACCTGAAAAAGTCGTGTCAGGTACGAGATAAAAAGTCGTACCTGACACGACTCATTCGCCGACGGGAAGGTTGCTGCGCTCCACCTCGGTGACGACGCCGCGCCGATTGATAATCCGCATGCGCAGCGCCAAGGGGTCGCCGCCCCCGGCCCGGGCGAGCTCGGCGGCATCGAGCGCCAAGCGGAAGCGCGCTCGATCGGACCCGGGGAAGGAGGGATAAGTCCGCCTCACGTCCTCGCTCGGAAGACCGTAGTCCGCGTTCCTGCGGACGTTGCCAATCTCGACATCGATCGCCGCGATACCCAACGGGTCGAGCGCCCATCCCTCGAGCACCACTCCACGGCGGTCGATCCTGTCGAGGGTATTGAAGCTCGCGATCGCCAGCGGCTGGCCGTAAGCCCAGTGGATCGTCCCCTCGACGACGATGGCTGCGAGCGCGACGCTTGCCGCCACCGCGATCCGCGCGCCCCAGGTCGCCGAATGACGAGGCTCCCATCGCGAGGCCGCAACCCCCGCGGCGACGAGCAACCCAACCCCACCGGACCATAGAGCGAGCGAACCGAGGAGAAAGTGCCGCGCGGCCCCGCCCAGGCCATCGCCAAAGACCGTGGTGAGGAAGGCATGCACGACGGTGCCCGCGAGGAGCGTCGCGGCGAGCGCGGCCACCGCGACTGCGCCGTGCCCCCGCCGCGAAGCCACGAGCGCCGCCCCCATCGCGAACGGCGCGAGCAAAGCCGCGAGACCCATGAGGCGCATGAAGATCGCTAGCGGCACGCGGTCCACCGCCTCCTTCCACGGCGAGCGCGCCCACCAGGGCAGGTGCTCGATGTCGGTGAAAGGCGCGCCTTCGAGCGTGCCGAGATGCGGATACGCCAACGGCTGGACGATGGAGAGCACCCGAGCCAGGGAGCGGGCGAGCACCGCGGGCTCGGCGGTGACGAAGCGCAGGAACGCGGTGCTGGGAATTCGCCCCACTTCCGGGCACGTGCGACGCAACTCGTCGCCGCGATGGTACCAATCGGCCCCGATCACCGACGCGCATCGTGCGGGCAAGTCGAGGAGGCGCAGGGCCGCGGCCGGATCGGACGAAGCCGGCAGCAGGAGGCCCATGTAGGTGTCGGCGCGATTCGCAGCGACGACCACGCGCGGGCGCGGCAACGTGGACGACGCCGCGGAAGCGATGAACGCGAGCACGAGGATCGCCGCCGCGAGGCCGCGCGAGCGCCGCCACAACCACGGCATCGATGCGGCCACCAGGGCCGCGGCGAGCAGCGCGTTCTGCTCCCGCGAGAACGCGAGCCCGGGGATCGCGAGCGCGAGCACGATCCACAACGCTCCCGCCCATCGCGGCGAGAGCGCGAGCGCGCACGTGCCGGCGATCACCGCGTAGAGGCAGGCGATCGCGGGGAGCTCCGTGTAGAGCGTGTTGCACCAGAGCATCACCACCGGGTCCAACAGGACGAAGAAGACGATGGCACCATGCGCGAGGGCGGCGGCCGGATGGCGATGAAGCGCCCCGGCGACGACGAGCACCGCGAGGGCCAGCAATGCGAGCTTCGCCAGGCCGAACGAACGCAGCGCGATGTCGCCGCCATCGCCCAGGCTTCGCTGTGCATGCAACACGAGGCTATCCAGCGCCACCTCCGTGCCGCGGTAGCACAGGTCCGTGGGAAGGCTCAGGGTTCGATACCACGCGATCGGCGCCGCGGCCGTGCCCGCGAACGGCTCCGCGCCGACGGGATACAAATCCAGGCACGCGCTGGTTCGCACCATGTCGTACTGGTTCGCGTAGCCCATGACGGGATCGTGGGCGACGAGCGCGAAGGCCCGCACGATGCCCAGCAGCACGAGCACAAACCCGATCCATTGCAACCCGCTGCGGCCCCGATGCCCGTGTATGACGACCTCCTGCCTTCAGGCCGCCCGGACGGGTTTCGCTCTCCGGCGGTAGACCCGATCGCCCGCCAGGATCGCCGAAGGCGCGTACGGTTCCTTCCCGCGAAGCGCCGCGTAGCAGGGCGTGAAATCCGGCGCCGTCGCCTCGAAGAGCTGCTCGAAGTCGCGGATCACGAAGTACGTCTCCTGGAAGGTATCGATCTTGTAATGCGTCTGCATGATGCGCAGCAGGTCGAAGCCGATGCGGTTGGGATCGGGGCTCTCGAGGCAATAGGAAATCTCGCCGCCCGACGAGAGGATGCCCGCGCCATAGGTGCGCAATCCGCGCGGCGTGTCGATCAGCCCGAACTCCACCGTGTACCAGTAGAGGCGCGAGAGCATCTCGATCGCGCCCAGCTCGTGGGCCTTGATGCCGCCGCGGCCGTAGGCCTGCATGTAGTTGGCGAACACGGGGTTGAAGAGCATCGGCACGTGGCCGAAGAAGTCGTGGAAGATGTCTGGCTCGACGATGTAGTCGAATTCCTCCGGGTCGCGCAGCCACACCGTCACCGGGAAGCGGCGATGGGCGAGATGGTCGAAGAAGGTGAGGTCGGGCACGAGCCCCGGCACGGCGACGAGCTGCCAATCGCTCGCCGCGGAGAGCTTCGCGTTGATCGCGTCGAAGCGCGGGATCGCCGCGGAGAAGTCGAGCGACTTCAACGTGCCGGAAAATTCGTCGCAGGCGTAGTCGGGAATCAGCGCCGCCTGGCGCGCGTACAACCGCCGCCACAACGCATGCTCTTCCTGCGAATAACGATCCCACTCCTGCTCGACCGTGTAGTCGGCGCGCATGCGGCTATAGTCGCCGCGCAGCTTGTGGACGGTCTCGCCGGTCACTTGCAGCGCTCCACGGCCTGCTCGATGGCGCCGAAGATCGTCTTGCCGGTGGCGTCGCGCATCTCGATCTTCACGGTGTCGCCGAATTCGAGGAAGGGCGTCTTCGCGGCGCCGCTCTCCACCTGCTCCACCAGGCGCGCTTCCATGAGGCACGCATAGCCCGCGGAGAGATCCTGGTTGGAGATGGTGCCGGTGCCGATGATCGTCCCCGCCGCGAGATCGCGCGTCTTCGCGGCGTGCGCGATGAGCTCGTGCAGCCCGAACTGCGCGTCGACGCCGGCATTGGGACTGCCGAGCTTGCGGCCGTTCACCTCGCAGTGCAGCGGCCGATGTATGCGCGCGTCCTTCCACAGCGCTCCGAGATCGTCGGGCGTGACCGCGACGGGGGCGAGCGCATTGGCGCCCTTGCCGTTCACGAAGCCGAATCCCTTCGCGAGCTCGCCCGGTATGAGCCGGCGGAACGACACGTCGTTCACCAGCGTGAGGAGGCGCACCGCCGCGGCCGCGTCGCGCGGGGAAGTACCCATGGCGACGTCGCCCACGATCGCGACCACCTCGCCCTCGAGGTCCACTCCCCACTCGGTCGACAGCACGCGGATCGGATCGCGCGGCCCCATCATGGCACCGGCGCCGCCCTGGTACATGAGCGGGTCGGTGTAGAAGCTCTCGGGCACCTTGTCGTTGCGCGCGCGGCGCACGCGTTCCACATGCGAGAGGTAGGCCGAGCCGTCGAGCCACTCGTAGGCGCGCGGCAACGGGGCCGCGACTTCGTGGCGCGCGAGCGCCTGCTGGAAATCGAACGCGTGGCGCTCGCCGCCCGCGTCCAGGCTCGCGGCGATGTCGCGCAGCTTCGGCTCGACCACATCCCAGTTCTCGAGCGCGTGCTGCAGGGTGGGCGCCGCGCCCGGTGCCTTCACCGCGCGCAGGAGGTCGCGATCGACGACAACGAGCGTGCCGTCGCGCGCAGGGCCCTTGAGCGAGGCGAGCTTCAAGGCGGGGTCGCTCCCGTCGGGAGCGAGGCCTTCTCGAAACCGCCCCACGCCGAGTCGTAGTCCTTGTCGAGCGTGGACGACGTGAGCGCGTACGCGGTCGGCTCGAAGAGATAGCGGCTCTCGAACATGAAGGCGAGCGTGCCGTCGACATACTGGGGCTTCAGCTCCGCGGCCACGGCGCGATCGTAGGACGCGCGGTCGGGGCCGTGGGCGCTCATGGCGTTGTGCAGGCTCGAGCCTCCCGGCACGAAGCCGCCCTCTTTCGCGTCGTACTCGCCGCGCACCAGGCCCATGAACTCGCTCATCACGTTGCGGTGGAAGTACGGGGGACGGAATGTGCCCTCGGCCACCATCCAGCGCGGCGGGAAGATCACGAAGTCCACATTCGCGGAGCCCGGCGTTTCCGAGGCGGATGTGAGCACGGTGAAGATCGAGGGATCGGGATGGTCGAAGGAGACGGTGTTCATCGCGTTGAAGCGCGCGAGGTCGTACTTGTACGGGTAGTAGTTGCCGTGCCATGCGACAACGTCCAGCGGCGAGTGCTCGAACTGCGCGCTCCACAGGTGCCCGCCCAGCTTGGCGAGGACTTCCATCGGCGCGCTGCGATCCTCGAAGGCCGCCGACGGCGCGAGGAAATCGCGCGGCGCGGCGAGGCCGTTGGAGCCGATGGGTCCCAGCTCCGGCAGGCGCAAGGGCGCGCCGTAGTTCTCGCAGACATAGCCGCGCGCGGTGCCTTCGATCTCGACGCGGAACTTGACGCCGCGCGGGATGACGGCGATCTCGCCCGGCACGGCGTCGAGCACGCCCAGCTCGGTGAAGATCGCGAGGCGGCCTTCCTGCGGGACGATGAGGAGCTCCCCGTCGGCATCGTAGAAGACGCGGCTTGCCATGGAGCGGTCGGCGCAATAGAGGTGCACGCCGGCGCCATGCTGCGCGCGCGCGTCGCCGCACGTGGCGAAAGTGGCCATGGACTCGATGAAATCCACCGGCGATTCGGGCGCGCGTTGCGGCCCCCAGCGCAGGCGATTGGGCGAGCACTCCACCTCGAGGCAGGGCGCGGTTCGCCATTGCCCCTCGCCGATGCGCCGGAACGACGAGTGCATCGCCGAAGGGCGCAGCCGGTAGAGCCACGAGCGCAGGTTGCTCGCGCGCGGCGCCGTGAACGACGATCCCGAGAGCTGCTCCGCGTAGAGCCCGTAGGCAACGCGCTGCGGCGAATTGCGCCCGACCGGGAGCGCGCCGGGCACGGCCTCGCTCTCGTGATGCGCGCCGAATCCGGAGAGGTATTTCATTCGAGGATCAAATCACGCCCCGGGCGATCTGGTCGGCCTCGATGGACTCGAAGAGCGCGCGGAAATTGCCCTCGCCGAAGCCCTCGTTGCCCTTCCTCTGGATGATCTCGAAGAAGATCGGGCCGATCACGGTCTCGGTGAAGATCTGCAGCAGCTTGTCCTCGTGGTGGTCCTTGTCCACGCCCTCGCCGTCGATGAGGATGCGGTTCCTCTTCAGCCGCTCGAGGTCCTCGCCATGGTCGCGCACGCGCGAATCCACGCGCTCGTAGTACGCGTCGGGCGTGTCGAGGAAGCGCACGTCCCTCGCGCGGAGCGCCTCCACGGTGGCGAAGATTTCGGCGGTGGCGAGCGCGATGTGCTGGATGCCCTCGCCCTTGTACGCGTCGAGGTACTCCTGGATCTGCGAGCCCTTGTCGGAAGGCTCGTTGATGGGGATGCGGATCTTGCCGCACGGGCTCGTCAACGCGCGCGAAGTGAGCCCCGTCTTCTGGCCCTTGATGTCGAAGTAGCGGATCTCGCGAAAGCCGAAGAGCTTCTCGTAGAACCTCGCCCACACGTCCATGCGCCCGGCATACACGTTGTGCGTGAGATGGTCGACTTCCAGCAGGCCTGCTCCCCTGGGATGCTGCTCGCGGCCGTCGATCGGCACGAAGTCCACGTCGTAGATGGACAAGTCCGAGCCGTTGCCCGGATAGCGGTCGATGAGGTAGATGAGGCTGCCGCCGATCCCCTGGATCGCGGGAATGTTGAGCTCCATCGGGCCCACCGGGCCGTGGTGGGGCTTGGCGCCGAGATCGATGGCGCGCTGGTACGCCTTGGCCGCGTTCTTCACGCGCATCGCGAAGGCGCACACGCTCGGGCCGTGCACGCGCGCGAACGACTGCGCGAAGCTGTCGGCCTCGCGGTTCACGATGAAGTTGATGCGTCCCTGCCGGTAGAGCACCACGTCCTTGGAGCGGTGGCGCGCGACGGCGGAAAAACCCATCTGCTCGAAGAGCTCGCCGAGCAGCTCCGGGTTGGGAGCGGTGTACTCGATGAACTCGAATCCGTCGGTCCCCATGGGGTTCGCGGGGGCGGATGCGATGCTGGTCTCGTTCATGGCGATTCCCAAGCGAATAGCGGCGAATTCTACGCTGTTTGGACAGCGGTTCCGCGCGCGGGATTCCCTTCGCCTGCCGGACTACGCGTCGCCGTCGAGCTCCCGGGGGCGGCCTTCGAAATCGATCGCGACGCTCGTCTTCAGCTCCGGCGGGGGCGCGGGAAGGCGGCGATGGATCGGGCGGAAGATGTACTCGGTGTACTCGGGGCGCGAGCGCAGGTCCTCGAGCACGGTCCAGCCGTCCGCGGCCTTGAGGCCATGCTCGGCCATGAGCTCGGCGAGGCGCATCTTCGCCTCGGCGAGGCGCCGCGAGATCTCGGCGGCGAGCGCCGCGTCGGTGAGGTTGCTCTTTTCCACGCCGACATTATGCGGGGCGCCGGGACGCTCGATGTGTCCTCGCTGAAACAGCGCATTGCATTTGGAATCGCGCGAGCGCGGTCGCGCTATTCCACGAATTCGAGCACGACCCGCCGCGAGCGCGCGCTCTTCTTCTCGATCTTCGCGACGCGAAGCGCACCGATCTCGCGGGTATTCGCCACATGCGTCCCGCCGCAGGGCTGCAGGTCGACGCCGTCGATCTCGAGGAGCCGCACGCGTCCCACGCCGCGCGGCGGCTTCACCGACATGGTGCGCACGAGCTCGGGCTTGGCGTCGAGCTCCTCGTCGGTGATCCACACGGTGCGCACCTCGTGGGCCTCGGCTACGAGGCGCGCGAGCTCGCGTTCGAGGTGCTCGCGATCCAGCGGCTCGGTCATGTCGAAGTCCAGGCGCGCATAGCCCGCGGTGATCGAGCAGCCGTTGGTCTGGTGCGGGACGATGGCACAGAGAAGGTGCGTGGCGGTGTGGAAGCGCATGTGGCGGTGCCGGCGCGCCCAGTCGATGCGCAGCGTCACCGCCTCGCCCGCCGCGAGGCCCTCGAGCGCCTGCGCGTCCGGCGCGGGAAGGTGCAGGATCTCCCCGGGCGCCTCGCCCTTCACGGTATCCACGATGGCGATCGAGGAGCCGTCGGCGCGCTCGAGGGTTCCGGCGTCCCCGGCCTGGCCGCCGCCGCGCGGATAAAAGATGGTACGGTCCAGCACGATTCCCCGCGCATCGCAGGCGAGCACCGTCGCCGGGGCCTCGGCGCGGTACGGCTCGTGCTTGTAAAGCTCGTCGGTCATTTTGCTAACATACCCCAGTGCATTGAAAGGGAGAAAAAAACAATGACATTCGCGCACGCTGCCCGCGCCGGCTTCCTCGCCGCGGCGCTGGCCGCCGCCCCCGCCATCGATGCGAAGACCTTCCGCTTCTCGAGCCAGGGCGACATCGTCACCATCGACCCGCACGCCCAGAACGAAGGCTTCACCAACGCGTTCCTCGACCATATCTACGAGCCGCTGGTCACGCGCGGCCGCGACCTCAAGGTGGAGCCGTGCCTCGCGGTCTCGTGGCAGGCGGTGAACGCCACCACCATGCGCTTCAAGCTGCGTCCCAACGTGCGCTTCCACGACGCCACGCCCTTCACCGCCGACGACGTGGTGTTCTCGATCCAGCGCGCGCTCGCCGACACCTCCAACTTCAAGCCCTACCTCGCGGGCGTGAAGGAGGCGAGGAAGGTGGACGACCTCACCGTCGACATCCTCACCGACGGCCCCGCGCCGGTGCTGATCCCGCAGTTGACCGAGGTGCGCATGATGAGCCGCGCGTGGGCCGCGAAGCACAACGTGCTGAAGCCCCAGGACTTCAAGAACAAGGAGGAGACCTACGCCTCGAGGAACGCCAACGGCACCGGGCAATTCGTGCTGAAGAGCCGCGAGGCCGACGTGAAGACCGTGGCGGTGCTCAACTCCAACTGGTGGGGCAAGGCCGAGGGCAACGTGAACGAGATCGTCTACCAGCCCATCAAGCAGGATTCGACGCGGCTCGCGGCGCTCCTGTCGGGCGAGATCGACTTCGTGCTCGATCCGCCGCCGCAGGACGTGCCGCGCCTTAAGCAGGATCCGAAGCTGAAGGTGGTGGAGGGCAACGAGAACCGCACCGTCTTCCTCGGCATGGACCAGTGGCGCGACGAGCTCGTCTACTCGAACGTGAAGGGAAAGAACCCCTTCAAGGACAAGCGCGTGCGCGAGGCCTTCCAGCTCGCCATCGACCTGAACGCCATCAAGACCCAGGTGATGCGCGGGCTCTCGATCCCCACCGCGGTGATGTTCGCCCCACAGGTGGACGGCTATCCGAAGGACCTGGACCGCGTGAAGCCGCCGGACCGCGAGCGCGCGAGGAAGCTCCTCGCCGAGGCGGGCTACCCGCAGGGCTTCGAGGTCACGCTCGACTGCCCCAACAACCGCTACATCAACGACGAGAAGATCTGCGTCGCGATTGCGGGGATGCTCGCGCAGGTGAACGTGAAGGTGAGGGTAAACGCGATGCCGCGCGCCGTCTACTTCCCGAAGATCCAGAATTTCGACACCAGCTTCTACATGCTCGGCTGGGGCGTGCCGACCTTCGATTCCCAGTACGCGGTGCAGAGCCTCATCCGCACGCTGGTGCCGAAGACCGCCGACGGCGACTACAACCTGGGCAAGTACTCCAACCCGAAGGTCGACGAGGCCATCGACACGCTGAAGACCGAGGTGGATCCGAAGAAACGCGCGGCGCTCGCGCACGAGGCAAGCGCGATCCACCAGGCCGACGTGGGCCACATCCCGCTGCACTTCCAGGTGATCCCGTGGGTGATGCGCTCCAACGTGAGCGTGGTCCACCGCGCCGACAACAAGATCACGGTGAAGTGGGTCACGATCCAGTGACCGGATGATCGCCTTCGTACTTCGACGCCTCGTGCAGGGCGTCATGGTCATGCTCGTGGTGGGCCTCATCGCCTTCTCGCTCTTCAACTTCGTGGGCGACCCGGTGTCGCTCATGCTGCCGCCGGAGGCCACACAGGCCGACCGCGACCAGATGCGCACCTCGCTCGGCCTGGACAAGCCCTTCTACGTGCAGTTCGCCACCTTCATCGGCAACGCCCTGCACGGCAACTTCGGCATCTCGCTTCGCCTCGGCCGCCCGGTGTCCGCGCTCCTCGTGGAGCGGCTCCCCGCCACGCTCGAGCTCGCCATGAGCGCGGCCCTCATCGGCCTCTTCGTCGGCATCCCGGTGGGCGTCTACACGGCGTTGAAGCGCGACTCGTGGATCTCGCGCGCGCTCCTCACCACGTCGCTGGTGGGCGTGTCGCTGCCGAATTTCCTCATCGGCATCTTCCTCATCCTCATCTTCGCGGTGTGGCTGGGGTGGCTGCCCTCGTTCGGGCGGGGCGACACCGTGAAGATCGGCTTCTGGACCACGGGGCTCATCACCACCTCGGGCCTCAAGGCCCTCATTCTTCCTTCGATCACGCTCGGGTTCTTCCCGGTGACGCTCATCATGCGGCTGGTGCGCGCGGAGATGCTGGAGGTGCTGCGCACCGACTACATCAAGTTCGCGCGCGCGCGCGGCCTCTCCGAGCGCTCGATCAATTTCGGCCATGCGCTCAAGAACACGCTCGTGCCGGTGATCACCATCACCGGGCTGCAGCTGGGCGGCATCATCGCCTTCGCCATCATCACCGAGACCGTGTTCCAATGGCCGGGGATGGGGCTCCTTTTCGTGCAGGCGGTCCAGTTCGCCGACGTGCCGGTGATGGCCGCGTACCTGTGCCTCATCGGGCTCATCTTCGTGGTGATCAACCTGGTGGTGGACATGCTCTACTACCTGGTGGACCCGCGGCTCCGGGTCGAGAGAAGCGGCGGGGGAGGACACTGATGGACGCGGTGCGGCGCTTCTTCGACGGCGACGTCTTCTTCAGCTTCAGGCGCTCGCCCCTTACCATCACGGCCGCGGCGATCGTGGTGATCTGCATCCTGGCGGCGACCTTCGCGCCGTGGGTCGCGCCGCACAACCCCTTCGACCTGAAGACCCTGAACCTCCTGGACGCCTTCACGCCGCCCGCCTTCACCGGCCGCGGCAACCCCCAGTACCTGCTGGGCACCGACGACCAGGGGCGCGACATCCTCTCCACCATCATCTTCGGCTCGCGCATGTCGTTCGTGATCGGCCTGGGCGCGACCCTCCTCGCCATGGCGTTCGGGGTCAGCATGGGCCTCATGAGCGGCTACATCGGCGGCAAGTTCGACGCCTTCGTGATGCGCGTGGCCGACATCCAGCTCTCGTTCCCGGCGATCCTCATCGCGCTCCTCATCGACGGCGTGGCGCGCGCGGTGCTCCCCAAGGATTCCCACGACCAGCTCGCGGTCTACGTGCTGATCCTCGCCATCGCCGCCTCCGGCTGGGTGAGCTTCGCGCGCACCGTGCGCGGCTCGACGCTGGTGGAGCGCAACAAGGACTACGTGCAGGCGGCGCGGGTCATCGGAAGGCATCCGCTCGCCATCATGTTCTCCCATGTGTTGCCCAACGTCCTGGGGCCGGTGCTGGTGATCGCGACGCTGCAGATCGGCGCCGCGATCATCACCGAGTCGTCGCTCTCGTTCCTGGGCGTGGGCGTGCCGCCGACGCAGCCGTCGCTGGGCACCCTCATCCGGATCGGCAACGATTTTCTCTTCTCCGGCGAGTGGTGGATCACGGTATTCCCGGGGGCGGCGCTGGTGATCGTGGTCCTTTCCATCAACGTGCTGGGCGACTGGCTTCGCGACGCCCTGAACCCGAGGCTGCGGTGAAGGGTCTCAGGGGTATCGCAATTTCGAGGAGATATCCATGAAACTCGCATTTGCATTCACCTTGCTCCTGGCGACCCCGGTGCTGGCCGGCCCCTACGACCAGCCCTACTCCATCATCGAGACCGACACGATGCCCTCGGCCGACAGCCACCTGCGCCCGGTCATCGTGAACCGCGTCGACGACGAGAACTCGCAGAACAATCGCTCGGTCGTCGCCCCGGGCGCGCACAAGGTGACGCTCGACCTGCTGCCCCGCAAGGGCTTCCACACGGCAACCCAGCACACGCTCGAGCTCGCCACCGGCGCCTGCATGCGCTATTACGTGGCCGCGCGGCTCGAATCGCCCACGCTGCAGGAGTGGACGCCCGTGGTGCGCTACTCGGAGCCGATCGGCGAATGCCGCAGCAAGTTCCACCTTGCCGAGGCTCGATGAGCGTCACGGCGAAACCGCTGCTGGAAGTGCGCCACCTGCGCGTGGAATTCAACACGCGCCGCGGCACCCTGGTGGCCATCGACGACGTGAGCTTCGACATCGCGCCGGGCGAGGTGCTGGGGGTGGTGGGCGAATCCGGCGCGGGCAAGTCCATCACCGGCACCGCGATCATCGGGCTCCTCGAGCCGCCGGGGCGCGTCGCCGGGGGCGAGATCCTCCTCGAGGGCGCGCGCATCGACAACCTCCCCGGCGAGGCGATGCGCAGGATCCGCGGGCGGCGCATCGGCGCGATCTTCCAGGATCCGCTCACGTCGCTGAATCCGCTCTACACGATCGGCTACCAGCTGGTGGAGACGATCCAGGCGCACCTGCCGATGAACGCTTCGCAGGCGCGCGCGCGCGCGATCGAGCTGCTGGGCGAAGTCGGCATCCCCGCGCCGGAGCGGCGCATCGACCACTACCCGCACCAGTTCTCCGGCGGCATGCGCCAGCGCGTGGTGATCGCGCTCGCGTTGTGCGCGAATCCCCAGCTCATCATCGCCGACGAGCCGACGACGGCGCTGGACGTGTCGATCCAGGCGCAGATCATCACGCTCTTGAAGCGCCTGTGCCGCGACAACGGCACGGCGGTGATGCTGGTGACGCACGACATGGGCGTGATCGCCGAGACCGCCGACCGCGTGGCGGTAATGTATGCCGGGCGCATCGTCGAGATCGGGCCGGTGCAGGAAGTAATCCACAACCCGCAGCACCCGTATACCTCCGGCTTGATGGCCTCGATCCCCGCCCTCGGCCAGGAAGTCGAGCGCCTCTCGCAGATCGAGGGCTCGATGCCGCGCCTGAACGCGATTCCCGCGGGCTGCGCCTTCAACCCGCGCTGCCCGCGCGTCTTCGACCGCTGCAAGGTGGAGCGCCCGATGCTGCTGCCCGCAGGCAACGCGTTCGCCGCGTGTTGGCTGCACGCCCCGGAGATGGCCTCGCCGAACGCGGGCCGGGACTGGAGCGAGGGCGCGGTGCATGCTTGAAACCCTGGAGGAGAGGCAGGCCGGCGGGAAATCGGCGCCTGCCCCCGCTTCCATGGGCGAGCCGCTCCTCGTCGTGAAGGACCTCGCGCGCGATTTCGATGTGTCGCGGCCGTGGCTGAACCGCGTGATCGAGGGCTCGCCGCGGCAGATCCTGAAGGCGGTGGACGGCGTGTCGTTCACCATCAACCGCGGCGAGACGCTCTCGCTGGTGGGCGAATCGGGCTGCGGCAAGTCGACCGTGGCGCGCTTGATCTGCGGGCTCTATCCGCCGTCGCGCGGCTGCATCGTCTTCGACGGCGTGGACCTCGCGAAGATCGCGCACCGCACCGAGATGCTCACGATGCGCCGGCGCTTCCAGATGATCTTCCAGGACCCATACGCGAGCCTGAATCCCCGCTGGCGGGTCGAGCGCATCATCGCCGAGCCGATCCGCTCCCACAAGCTCGCGAAAGACTCGGCGTCGCTGCACAAGACCGTGGGCGCGCTCCTCACCGACGTGGGCTTGTCGCCGCTGGACGGCGAGAAGTATCCGCACGAGTTTTCCGGCGGGCAGCGCCAGCGCATCTCCATCGCGCGCGCTCTCTCGTCCAATCCCGAGTTCCTGGTGTGCGACGAGCCCACCAGCGCGCTCGATGTCTCGGTGCAGGCGCAGATCTTGAACCTCATGAAGGACCTGCAGCGCGAGCACGGCCTCACCTACCTCTTCATCTCGCACAACCTCGCGGTGGTCTCGCACATCTCCACGCGCGTGGGGGTCATGTATCTGGGGCGCATCGTCGAGATCGCCGACACGAAGACGCTCTTCGCGCGGCCGCTGCACCCCTACACGCAGATGCTGCAGAGCGCGATTCCCGACATCACCATGTCCGGCAAGGCGCGCACGCCGGTGGCGGGCGAGGTGCCCAACCCGCTCGATCCGCCCACCGGCTGCGCCTTCAATCCGCGCTGCCCCTACGCGCGCGACAAGTGCCGCGAGGTGCGCCCCGAGCTCCTGCCCTTCGATGGCGCCGAAGTCGCCTGCCATGGCGTCCACGACGGCTGGATACCGATAACCGGGGACAGACCTCGGTTATCGCCAGTCGATAACTGAGGTCTGTCCCCGGTTATTCGGTGAGCCGGCGCGCCACATCCTTCGCATTGCTGGTGGCGCTGGCGCTCGCGGTCGGGCTCCTCGTGCCACGGCTGCACGGTCCGGCGGGATTCGACGCGATCCACGTCTACCTGCCGATGGCGCGCGGCGTGCTGGACCAGGGCCTCGCATTCATGGAGCGCCCCGAGTCGCTCGTCACGGCGCCCATCGCCTATCTCTATCCCGCGCTCCTCGGCGCGAGCGAGGTCGTGGTGCGGCACGCGAACGTCGCCGTCTTCTGCGCCACGATCCTCCTCGCCTTCATGACGCTCGCCGCCGCGCACTCGCGCGAGGCGGGCATCGCCGCGGCATTCGCGCTCGCCATCGCGCCGACGCTTCGCCCCTACATCGCCGACGCGCTCACCGAGCCGCCGTATCTCTTCCTCGTCGCCGCGTGGATCGCGTGCGTCGCGCTTGTCTCGCGCGGCAGGTCGATGAAGTGGGCGATCGCGGGCGGCGTGGCGCTGGGGCTCGCCGCGCTCACGCGCCCCGCGGCGATGTACTTCGCGCCGCTGATGATCGCCGTCTTCGCGTTCACGAGGCTCGCGCCAAAGCCCGCGCGCGGGCGCCTCGTCGCGATGCACGCCGTGGGGCTCGCCATCGTCGCCCTGTGGATCCTGCGCAACGCCGTCGTCTTCGGCTTCCCGGCGGTGGCCACCGGCGCCGGCGCCGCCCTCTACTTCGGCGTGAACCCGCTCGTCGACGGCTTCGAGCCCGCGTATTACGGCATGAACTACGATTCCGGCGTCGCGCAGGATGACGTGACGCACCTCTCGATCCACGCGGACCGGCGCCTGCGCGCGATCGCGCTCACCGAGCTCGCCGACACGCCACCCGCGGTGATCGCGGAGATGTCCGCGCGCAAGGCCATCGCGTTCCTCTTCGTGTCCTCCGCGGAATCGTCGGGCGAGCCGCTCGCGTGGCTGCGCGCGTGGCGGATCGCCGTCATCGTCCTCGCGAGCGCCGCGGTGATCCTGCGCCGCAAATCGGTCGTCGTCGCCGTGCTCGCGATGCTCGTGGCCTACATGGTGGCGGTGCACCTGCCGGTCTTCTACAACCATCGCTACAGCGTCGGCGCGATCGACTTTCCGCTGGCATTGCTCGCGGCCGTGGGCCTCGCGGAAGCGGCGAAGAGCGCGCGGGTCGCCGCGGTGGCATCCGTCGCGCTGGCATTCGCGCTGGGCCTGGGCCTCCCCGACATCACGCGCGCGGGCCCCTCGAGCCCGAAGCCCGAGCGCATCCCGCACGAGGTGATGTGGCTCGCCGACGTGCATTCGTCGTTCGCCGTGGGACCCGGGCAGCCGCCGATCGACATCCCGATCACGAAGGATGCGCACGCGCCGCCCTGGGACCTTTCGATGCTACAAGTCGATCTCGCCCTCACCGGCCTCGCCAAGGGTGCAAGTTGCGACGCGATGACCGTGCGATTCAGACCGGCGTCGGCGCAACGCTTCGAGGAGGGCCGAAGCGTGCGCATCTTCCTCCCCGCCTCGCTCGAGCGTTCGCGCCGGATCACCCTCGGCAGCACGATCCCCCTCGCGCTGGAAGGCGCGGGTACGGTACGCCTCGAGCTCCAATGCGCCTCGCCCGCCACCGCCGAAATAGGCACAATGGCGGTCATCGCGCCGCGGCGGGAGATCCATTACCGCGACCGCTTCCTCGAACGTGAACGCCGACCATGAACGCGACGCTCTTCGCACTGACCCTCGCCTGCGTAATCGCGATCGCCGCGGGGCAGATCCTCTTCAAGCTCGCGGCGCGCGCCGCCGTGGGCG
>JBBRTF010000041.1:0-41273 GCA_038244725.1 Burkholderiales bacterium | reverse complement strand
GAATCACATGGATCCAAAGTGAGTACTGCTCGCTACCTTGCGCCCCCACCCAAACCACTGAATAGGGACTAAAGCGCAACCAGCACCCACCTCTATCGGCTGTAAGTTGTTAAAGAGCGATGGCATCCCCTTGCCGTGCTGATATGGGGAATGGTTGCGGGGGCAGGATTTGAACCTGCGACCTTCGGGTTATGAGCCCGACGAGCTGCCAGACTGCTCCACCCCGCGCCAGATCGACGACTCAGAAAAGCGGTCGTCGAGAGGGGAAATTATGGCATTTCCAGGGGTAGGCCGTCAACAAAACCGACAGCCGATTCCTACACTTGCCGCGCTTCACCTACGAATCAGCGACTTACGCCGGACGCCGTTCCAGCACCGCCTGGGCAAGCGTGCCGCTGTCGACGTGCTCGAGCTCTCCACCCACCGGAAGACCGCGCGCGATGCGGCTCACCTTGAGGCCCTTGCCGATGAGGAGCTCGCTGATGTAGTGCGCCGTCGCCTCCCCTTCCACCGTGAAATTCGTGGCGAGGATGACCTCGCCCACGTCGCCCGCGGTCGCGCGCTTCACGAGCCGGTCGAGATGGATCTCGCGCGGCCCGATTCCGTCGAGGGGCGAGAGCCTTCCCATGAGCACGAAGTAAAGGCCCGAATAGCTCTGCGTCTGCTCCATCATCAGGAGGTCGCCCGGCGACTCCACCACGCAAAGGAGCGACGCGTCGCGGCGCGGCGACGAGCACACCGCGCACATCTCGGATTCGGTGAAGGTGTTGCAGCGCGCGCAGTGGCGGATCCTGCCGAGCGCATCGTCCAGACCGCGCGCGAGCCGCTCGGCGCCTTTCGGGTCGCGCTGCAGCAAGTGGTACGCCATGCGCTGCGCGGATTTCGGCCCCACGCCGGGCAGGCAGCGCAGCGCCTGGATCAGCTCGTCGAGAGCCGCGGGCTTGTCCATCGAGGCGGTCTCAGAACCCCATGCCGGGCGGAAGGTTGAGCCCCGCGGTGAGTCCCGCCATCTTCGCCTGCGTGGCGGCCTCGGCCTTCGCCACGGCGTCGTTCATCGCCGCCATCACGAGGTCCTCGAGCATGTCCTTGTCCTCGCCCACGAGGGTGGGGTCGATCGACACTTTCTTCACGATGAACTTGCAGGTGATGGTCACCTTCACCAGGCCGGCGCCGGACTGGCCCTCGACCTCGATCTTCGCGAGCTCCTCCTGCGCCTTCTTCATGTTCTCCTGCATCTGCTGCGCCTGCTTCATCAGGTTGCCAAGGCCGCCCTTCATCATTTGCTCACCTCTTGTCGCTGGTTTGTCCGCCCGGCGCCTCGTCGGCGGGGCGAATGGAAGATGAAACCACCTCGGCGCCGAGATCGCGCACCAGGCCGCGCACAAACGGATCGTCCTCGATCGCCTCGGCGGCGCTCGCCTGGCGCTGGGCCGTCTCGCGCGACTTCGCCGCCGCCACGCTCGTTCCCGCCGTGGGGCCCACTCGAACGACGACGCGCAAGCCGGAGCCGAAGAGCCTCGCGAGCTCGGCCCTGAGCTTCTCGAGGTAAGGCTTCTCCGCGTACATGCGATGCGTGTCGGGCACCACGAGCTCGAGCACGTTGTTCTCGAAGGAGACGAGCTCCGCGTGGCGTGCGGCCATCCCCGCCATGCCGGTGAGGCGCGAGCGCTCGACGAGCCCTGCCCAGTCGCCGTCGAAGGCAGTTGGATTCGCGGCCTGCACGGCCGGGGCCGGCGCGCTGGCCTGCGCCTGCGCAGGGGCGGTCCGCGCGATCGGCGCGGAAGGTCGACCGGACGCGGGCGCTTCGCCTGGCGCGGAAGCGCCGGGCGAAGCGCGCTGCTCGCGCGAAGCGTCCGCGAACGACAGCATGCGCAAGAGCGTCATCGTGAAGCCCGCGTATTCGTCCGGTGCAAGCGCCAGGTCGCGCCGGCCGAGGAGCGCGACCTGGTACATCACCTGCACGCGACCCGCGTCGATGCGCTGCGCCATCTGCGCGACGCGCGCGCCATCCGCGTCGTCCTCCGCGGGAAGCGCACCCGCCTGGGCGAGCGCGATGCGATGCAGGAAGGCGGCGAGGTCCTCGAGCGCGGTGTCGAACGAGATGCTACGCGCGGCGATGCGCTCGGCCTCCGCGATCGCGCCCTTGCCGTCGCCCTCGACGATGCGCTCGAGGAGCGGCCACACGAGGTCGCCCCCGAGCGAGCCGAGCATCTCGGCCAACTGGGCCGCCGTGACCTTGCCCGCGCCGTGCGCGATCGCCTGGTCGGTGAGGCTCAGGCTGTCGCGCAGGCTTCCCGCGGCGGCCTTGGCGAGCTGCGCAAGCGCCGGCTCCTCGAAGGGGATCTCTTCCGCCGTGAGGACGTTCTTCAGGTGGCCCGCGATGAGCGCGGGCGAGAGCGGCTTCAGGTTGAACTGCAGGCACCGCGACAGGATCGTCACCGGCAGGCGCTGCGGGTCCGTGGTGGCGAGAATGAACTTCACGTGCTCCGGCGGCTCCTCGAGCGTCTTCAGCATCGAGTTGAATGCATGCTTCGAGAGCATGTGCACCTCGTCGATGATGTAGACCTTGAAGCGTCCCGCCGCCGGCATGTACTGCGCGGTGTCGAGGAGCTCGCGCATCTCGTCCACCTTGGTGTTGGTGGCCGCGTCGACCTCGAGGAGGTCGACGAAACGCCCGCTGTCGATGTCCACGCAGGCGCGGCACTTCCCGCAGGGATGCGAGGAGATGCCGTTCGTCTCGCAGTTGAGCGCCTTGGCGAGGATGCGGGCGAGCGTGGTCTTGCCGACGCCGCGCGTCCCGGTGAAGAGGTACGCGTGGTGCAGGCGCTTGGAATCCAGCGCGTTCGCGAGGGCCGTGACCACGTGCGGCTGGCCGACGATCTCCTCGAAGACGCGGGGGCGCCACTTGCGGGCCAGCACTTGATAGGTCATTGCCGGTTCAGGGAAAGCGCGATGCCCGCCGCTTCATTGGGAGTCTGGCCCTCGGGCCAAGGAATTCGAAGAGGCGAGCCTGACCCCCGGCACTTGAAGAAATCGACTATGGCTGCTTCGTTCCCGACCTGACCAGGTTCGCCGCTCTTCAATGCGGGGAGGCCCGCCGGTTTGAATTATGACATAGCGCTAGCGCGCTTCGAGCGCGCAAGTGCGAAATCCCGCGAACATGTCGGCGCGGTGCGCAAGGTAGAAGTTCCGGTAGCGGGCCGAGGCGATGCGCCCGGTGGTCGCAAAGCTTCCGCCGCGCAGCACCTGGTGCGTGTGGAACCAGGGCTCGGAGTAGTCGCGATAGGGGTCGGGCGCAAAGCCGGGATAGGGCTCGAAGGCACTGGCGGTCCACTCCCAGACGCCGCCCAGCATGCCGCGCAGCTCGCCCGCAGTGTCATGACGCGCGGCGAATTCCCACTCGCTCTCGGTGGGGAGCCGCCTTTGTGCCCAGGCGCAGTACGCGAGCGCGTCGTCGAGCGACACGTGGACCATGGGCGCCTTCGAATCCGT
This sequence comes from Burkholderiales bacterium, assembly GCA_038244725.1. Lineage (GTDB taxonomy): Bacteria > Pseudomonadota > Gammaproteobacteria > Burkholderiales > Usitatibacteraceae > Usitatibacter. The sequence goes on along the minus strand of JBBRTF010000041.1, from coordinate 37,781 downwards.
GGGAATCCAGCGGTCGAACCGGCGCACGAGCCACGACGCGCCGTCACGTTTCCAATGGCCGGGCGCGTCGTGCCCGCCAGCATCGAGGAACGCCGCGTATTCGCCCTGGGTCACCGTCCGCGAGGCGATCGAGAACGGCGCGACTCTCACCGCATGGACCCCGCGCTCGTTGTCGAAGATGAACTCGCCGTCCCGCGTGCCCTGCAGGAAGTCGCCGCCCGTGAAGCGCAAATCGCCGCAGGGCTCCGCGCAGGCGGGCGGCTCGATCGTCACACCGGCGGGAGGAGGCAGCGCGAGAGTCTGCAGCGTCATGAGCAGCGCCTCGGCGTGCATGTCCTCGTGCATCAGGGCGAGGTTGAAGAAATAGCGCTCGGCGTCTCCCGCGCGCGCGAGCGCGGCGAGCGCCGCCTCGTGGGAATCGCGCATGTAGGCGAAGAGCGCATGAGGCGCGGGGTAATCGAGGGTCCAGCGCGAAGCGTGGGGCACGGTGGACGAGTTGAAGAGCGCGTCGGCGCCGGCGAGCATCGAGGGCCGGCCCGCGTCCCCGCCGCGCAGGCACCAGAACTCCTGGAACCACGCCACGTGCGAGAGCTCCCACAGCGGCGGATTCACGATCGGGATGCACGGCACTTCGAGCGACGCAAGGTCCAGGTGGCCGTACATCGCGAGCGTGCGCCTTCGCGCCGCGGCAAGGGCTGCCGCGAGCTTGTCGCCTTCGTATAATGCGTCGATGGGCTCGGCCGCCAAGCCTGTGGTGTGCATCGTCACGCCCGGGACTAGAGACGCGAACAACGGCAACTGGCGTACCGCGGCGCGGTGGGCGCTCTTGTTGCGTGATCGCTATCGCATCATTGTACAGACGCGGTGGGATGGCGAGCCGGCCGACGCGTTGATCGCCCTGCACGCGCGGCGCAGCGCCGAATCCATCGCCAGGTTCCACGAGCGTGCCGCGAACCGGCGCATGGCGGTGGTCCTCACCGGCACCGATCTCTACAAGGATTTGCCCGGGGACCGCGACGCCGCGCGCTCGTTAGACCTCGCCGACCGCATCGTCGTCCTGCAGGAAGACGCAGCCCGCATGCTCTCGGCAACGTGGCGCGGGAAGAGCGACGTGATCTACCAGTCCGCGCGCGCGCTTCCCCGGCGGGCCAAGGCGCGCGGGCGCCTCGATTGCGTGGTGGTGGGCCACCTGCGCGCCGAGAAGGACCCGCGCACGCTCTTCGCCGCGATCCGCCTCGTGCCGTCGAGCCTCGCGATTCGCGTCCTGCATGTCGGGGCGCCGCTCGACGCGGAGCTCGCCCGCGAAGCCCGGGCGCTCCAGGACGAGGACCCGCGCTACCGCTACGCCGGGGCGTTGCCGCACGGCCTGGCGCGCGCCGCGATCGCCCGCGCCCACGTCCTGGTGCATCCGTCCGTGGTCGAGGGCGGCGCGAACGTCGTCGTCGAGGCGCTCACCGCGGGAACGCCGGTCATCGCGAGCCGCATTTCGGGCAACGTGGGGATGCTGGGAGCCGCCTATCCCGGATATTTCGAGGCGCGCGATGAATCCGCCCTGGCGGGACGCCTCGTAGAGCTCCTGGAGGATTCCTGTTATCGCCGCGCGCTCGGCGCCGCGGCCGCGGCGCGCAAGCCGCTCTTCACCCCCGCCGCGGAGGCGCGCGCCCTGCACCGGCTCGCCGCCGCGCTGCTCGCCCCGTAAGGGCGGCGGTAGAATCCCGACTTACTCGCAAGAAAGGCCCGGCTTCAATGGACATGCAGGTACGCCTTACCCAGTTCAGCCACGGCGGCGGATGCGGCTGCAAGATCGCCCCCGGAGTGCTCGAGCAGATCCTCGCGAAGAGCGCTCCCGGCCTCATCCCGAAGGAGCTGCTGGTGGGAATCGAGACGAGCGACGACGCGGCCGTCTACCAGGTGAACGAAAACCAGGCGATCGTCGCGACCACCGACTTCTTCATGCCGATCGTCGACGATCCCTTCGACTTCGGCGCGATCGCCGCGACCAACGCCATCTCCGACGTCTACGCGATGGGCGGCCAGCCGCTCTTCGCGCTCGCGCTCGTCGGCATGCCGGTGAACCAGATCCCGCTGGAAGTGATCCGCAAGATCCTCGAGGGCGGCGAATCGGTTTGCGCGCGGGCGGGCATCCCCATCGCGGGCGGCCACACCATCGACTCGGTGGAGCCGATCTACGGCCTCGTCGCGATCGGCCTCGTCGACCCGAAGAACCTGAAGCGCAACGCGGGTGCCAAGCCCGGCGACAAGCTGATCCTGGGCAAGCCCATCGGCGTGGGCGTCATCAGTGCCGCGCTGAAGAAGGGTCGCGTCGACGACGCGGGCTACAAGGCGATGATCGCCGCCACCACGAAGCTCAACACGCCGGGTACGAAGCTCGGGCGCCTGGCGGGCGTGCACGCCCTCACGGACGTGACCGGGTTCGGGCTTCTCGGGCACCTTCTGGAGATCGCCAAGGGCTCCAGCGTTGCAGCGCGGCTCGACTGGAGCGCGGTCCCCCTGCTACCCGGCGCGTACGATTTCGCACGCGAGGGAATTGTCACCGGCGCCTCGGGTCGTAACTGGACGGGATACGGAAGCCGCGTGACGCTCGGCGCGGGCATCGGAGATGCGCAGAAGGCGCTCCTCACCGATCCGCAGACCAGCGGCGGCCTGCTCGCGGCCTGCGCGCCTTCCGCCTGCGAAGAAGTGTTGAAGATTTTCCGATCGGAGGGATTCGGCGAGGCGACGATCGTCGGCGAGGTCGAGGCCGGCGAGGCGCGCGTTCGCGTCGAATAAGCGAAGCGGCCGGCAGGCGCCGCAAGGGAGCCATCGATGACAGAGCAGGTTCGCGATGCACAGACCTTCGATGCGCCGCAGCCGGGATCCTCGCGCGCCGCGCGCTTCATCGCCGTGCGCGATACGACGCGCGCGCTGGCCGCGCCGCTCTCCGCGGAGGACTGCGCCATCCAGTCGATGCCCGACGCGAGCCCCGTCAAGTGGCACCTCGCGCACACCACGTGGTTCTTCGAGACCTTCATCCTCGAGCGCCGCGGCCCGTCGAGGCGGCCCTTCCATCCGGCGTTCCGCGTCCTCTTCAATTCGTATTACAACACGGTGGGCGAGAAGCATCCGCGCCCGCAGCGCGGGCTCCTCTCGCGCCCCGCGCTGGACGAGGTGCTCGCTTACCGCGCGGCAGTCGAGGGCGAGATCGCCGCTCTCCTCGAAGCGCAAGCGCTCGATCCCGCCCTCGAGGCGCTTGTCGACCTGGGCATCCAGCACGAGCAGCAGCACCAGGAGCTCATCCTCACGGACCTGAAGCACATGCTCTCCTGCAACCCGTTGAAGCCCGCCTACCAGAGGAATTGGCCGCTCACGCCGATCCAGCCGGGCGTGCCGCGATGGCTGCGGGTGCGAGGCGGCGAGCGGCGCATCGGCTTCGAGGGCGACGGGTTCAGCTTCGACAACGAGACGCCGCGCCACACCGTGTGGGTGCACGACTTCGACATCGCCTCGCATCCGGTCACGCACGGAAACTTCGCCGACTTCATCGAAAACGGCGGCTACGAGCGTCCCGAGCTCTGGCTTTCCGCCGGGTGGGACGCGGTGTCCACGCGCGGCTGGGAAGCGCCGCTCTACTGGGAGCGCCGCGATGGGCGTTGGCACACGTTCACGCTGCGCGGCATGGCACCGGTGGAGCGCAACACGCCGGTGTGCCACGTGAGCTTCTACGAGGCCGATGCGTATGCGCGCTGGGCCGGGGCGCGCCTTCCGACCGAAGCGGAATGGGAAGTGGCCGCGGGCGCAGCGCCCGTGCGCGGCAATTTCCTCGAGAGCGGCGCGCTCCATCCCCTCGCGTTGCGCGAGGCGCCCGCGGAAGGCGAGCTCGCGCAGCTCTTCGGCGACGTGTGGGAATGGACGCGCAGCGACTACGCGCCCTACCCCGGCTTTCGCCCCGCGGCGGGCGCGGTCGGCGAATACAACGGCAAGTTCATGTGCAACCAGTACGTGCTGCGCGGGGGCTCGTGCGCGACGCCGCAATCACACATCCGCGCGAGCTACCGCAACTTCTTTCCCGCCGACGCGCGCTGGCAGTTCTCCGGCGTGCGCCTCGCGCGCGACGCGTGATGGAGCAGGCGGACCTCGCCCTCGCTGTCGCGCATTACCGAGGCCTCGCACCGCGCTACGATCACTTCACGCGGCGCATCAACCGCATTCGCGAGCGCGCGATCGAGGCGCTGCGACTCGAGGCGGGGCAGACGGTGCTCGACGCAGGCTGCGGAACCGGCTGGTGCGTGCCGAAGCTCGCGGCGCGCGTGGGAAGCTCCGGCCGCGTCGTCGGCTTCGATCCGTCTCCGGAGATGCTCGGCGTCGCCCGCACGCGCCTCGACGCGCAGGCCGCCCGCGGCGTGACGCTCATCGAGGCCGCGGCCGGGAGCGTCGTGCTGCCCGCGGCGCCCGACGCGATCCTCTTCAGCTACACCCACGACCTCATCCGCTCGCGCGCGGCGCTGGAAAACGTGCTCGGCCAGGCGCGGCCCAGAGCGCGCGTCGCCGCCACCAGCACGAAGCTCTACGCGCCGTGGCTCTTCCCGGCCAACTGGTACCTCGTCTGGTCGCATCGCGCGTACATCACCAACTTCGAGAGCTTCGCGGCGCCCTGGTCGCTACTCGCGACCTACCTCGACGATTTCAGGGTCGAGACCGGACCCATGACGCAGCATTACGTGGCCACCGGGCGCGTGCGCGCGCTGGCTCGTCAGGAAGCGAAGAAGACGTAGTAGCCGCGGTCCGGGCTTTCCCAGTGGCGGACCGACGCGAATCCCGCGTCCCGCAGGAGCGACGCGAACTCGTCGACGCGATATTTGTACGAGTTCTCGGTATGGATGCGCTCGCCCGCCGCGAAGCGTCGCGTGCGCTCGCCCAGGCGAACCGATTGCTCGCGCAGCGCCTCGAGGTGCATCTCGATCCTTCCCGCCGCCTCGTTGTAGAAGCCGCGATGCGCGAAGCCCTCGAGGTCGAAGTCGAAGCCGAAGCGCTTGTTCAGGTGCAGCAGCGCGTTGCGGTTGAAGGCGGCGGTCACGCCCAGCGCGTCGTCGTACGCCGCGTCGAGCCGGGCCGTTTCCTTCTTGCCGTCGACGCCGATCAGCAGACCGCTCCCGGGGCGCCGGGCGCATTGCGCCTTCACCATGCGAAGGAATTCCAGCGCCTCGGCGGGCGAGAAGTTGCCGATGCTCGATCCCGGATAGAAGAACGTCGCGCCGGGGGGATCGAGCACGTCGTCCAGCGGAAGGCCGGCGCCGAAATCGGCGATCACGCCGATCATCTCGATCTCGGGAAAGTCCGGCGCCATGCGCGCGAGCGCGCGCTCGATCTCGGGCCCGGCGATATCCACCGCGATGTAGCGCGCGGCATTCACGAACGGGAGCCACGATTGCGCCTTGCAGCAATCTCCCGCGCCCAGGTCGACGAACTGGCGCGCCCCGCCGAGCGCCTGCGCGATCTCGGCGCGATGCTCCTGGAAGAGGGCGACCTCGGTGCGCGTGGGGTAGTACTCCGGCAGGCAGCAGATGGCGCCGTAAAGCGCGCAGCCGAGCTCGTCGTAGAAGTACTTCGGGGCGATGCGCGCGGGGCTCGCGAGCAACGCCTCGATCACTTCATCGCGCTCGTTTCCCCTCGCCTCGCCGGTGCGATCGACGATGCGGTACTGGATGGGCTTAGCGTCGGGCACGAGGCGCCTCGGCCACGAGCTTGTCCACGAGCGCGAGCGAAGGGCCGTCGTCCCATTCGAGCTGGCCGAAGACCGAATAGCGCACGCGCCCGCTCGCATCCACGAGGAACGTGGTCGGTAGCCCGCGTACGCCCCAGTCGTTCGCCGTCTCCTTCTGCGTGTCGACGATCACCGGCAGCGCGAGCTTTTCCCGGGCCATGAACTGCGCGATCTTCTCCGGCGACTCGCCGAAATTCACGGTGATCACCTCTACGGCCTTGCCCGCGAACCGGTCGCGCAGGCGCTGCAACGCGGGCATCTCGTCACGGCAGGGCTCGCACCACGTGGCCCAGAAGTTCACGACCAGCACGCGTCCGCGCATCGACTTCAGGTCCACGGTCCGGCCCTCGATGTCGTTGCGCACGAGCGGCAGCGACGCCTTTCCCTTCCAGGGCTTGAAGTCGGGTTCGGCCAGCGCCGCGAAAGCCATGAAGGCGAGCGCGGCGGCGGCCGCCGCGCTGCGCCACGACGCCACCGTGCGCATCCCTAGCCGATTTCCTTCGCGTGGATCTCGTACTTGAAGTTCTTCGCGTCGAGCGGATCGAGGCGGCCCTCGGCGGTCTCGCTCTGCGGATACATGAGGAAGGGCACCTTGCCGCGCGTGGAGCCCGGCAGCGCGAGATCGGCGCCATAGTTGAAGGCGAGCCAGTTCATCTCCCACGAGCCGAAGAGCCGCTTCCTCGCCGCGACCGTCATCGGGTCGTCGATCGCCTTGCCTCCGGCCTCCTCGAGCACCACCTTGCGCACATCGGCGGGATCGACGGGGATCCAGCCGTAGCCCGCCGCGTAGAACTCGGCACGGCAATGCTGCGCGCCGGTGACGTCGCCGCCTTCCTTGCCCAGGCTCTTGTAGCCGAGGTTCGAGCCGGCGACGCGCACGCCGTAGACGTCGCGCGCCGGGATGCCCTGCGCGCGCGCGAGCGCGACGAAGATCGCGTTCAGGTCCGCGCACTTGCCGCCCATCACGTTGTTCTCGATCATGAACTTCACGTCCCCGGGCCCGCAGCCGCGCGTCTTCGGGTCGCGGAAGGTATTGTCCACGACCCACTCGTAGATCGCGCGCGCCTTCTCGATGTCGCCGCGCTTGCCCTTCACGATGTCGTCGGAGAGCTCCTTCGCGCGGCCCTCGGTGGGAATGAATTCGGTCGCGTGCGTGTACTGGGCGAGCACCGCCTTGTCCTCGGGCTTCGCGTCGCCCGGACGGGAAAGATCCACGGCGCGGTCGCGCGTGGCGAAGCGCGCGGTCTGCACGAGCACCGGGGCCACGCCCTCGGGCCACTCGGCCCAGACCATGCCCGCGCCGTACTTCGGATCGCTGGTCATCCCCGACTTGCCGCCCTCGGCGACGAAGGTGTTGCCCAGGGTCTTCTGATAGGGGGTGTCCTGGGTGAGCGGCGTCGGCACCCAGACGCGCGTCACGCCCGAGGGCTTCTGCACCTCGACGCGAGTGGTGATCTCGAAGATGCGCCACTTGTCGCCGGCAGGGACTTCGGCGACGGCGGACGAGACGGTGGCGGGCAGCGCCATGGCGGCGGAGCCGACGGCGGAATAACGCAGGAAATCGCGGCGATCCATGATGGTGTGCTCCCTGGAAATGGGACGGGGGGAAGTTCTAGGTCAATGATAGCAAACGCATCGCGCGTTTAGAGGGGCATACGGCCGGGAAGAGCGATCGGATTCCGCTAAAATCACACCCCTTGTTCGCCTTCCCCGCGCCCCGATGCCCGCAACCGCCGCCGAGCTGAACCTCGCCTTCGACCTCGCGTTCGCCGATCTCTACGAATCGGCGGGGCTCTCGCGCGTCGATGGCGAGTTCGTTCGCTGGCTCGAAGCCGCCGACGGCGCGCTCGCCGCGCGCTTCACCGCCGCGCGCGCGAATGCATCCGCGCTCGCTTACAAGGAGGAGGCCGAGCTCCTTATCGCGGTGGCGCCCCATGCCGACCGGTTCATCGCCCATCTCTTCGCGATCGAGAGCGAGTGGGAGGATCTCTACGACAGCCATCACGCGCTCGCGCCCCTCTTCCGGGCGAAGCGCAAGTTCGTGCAACGCCGCGCGATGCTGAAGGTGAAGGCCGACGAGGCGGCGCTCCTCGACGGCGCGGCGCTCGAAGCCGAGGTCGCCTTGCTCCTGGGCGGAAGCTTCGAGGAGCTCGCCTTCGCCACGCGCGTCCTCGGATGGATGGCCGACGAGCCCGCCCACGCGGCAGAGCTCTCCCTCGCGGAAAGATTCGCCGCATGGGCCGCGCACACCGAGGAGGGACGCTGGCGTTTCCGCTCGGGCGCCCTCTTCAAGCCTCCCCAGCGTGTCGATCCCATGCACCTCGTCCCCGTGGTAACAGACACGTCGCGCGGTTATTCCGTGCATACGCTGCACCACATCCGCCGGCGCGAGGGCTTCGCCCTCACGGATTCGGGGACGAGCCTCGCCGGCGCCCTCGACGAGGCCAACTACTGCATCTGGTGCCACGAGCAGGGCAAGGACTCGTGCTCGAAGGGCCTCCTGGAGAAGCCGGCCGCGGACGGCACGATCGCCTTCAGGAAGAGCCCCTTCGGCGTGCCGCTCGCCGGCTGCCCGCTGGAGCAGCGCATCTCGGAATTCCACAAGCTGAAGACCGAGGGCTGGGCGATCGGCGCGCTCGCGATGATCGTGATCGACAACCCGACCGTGTGCGCGACCGGCCACCGCATCTGCAACGACTGCATGAAGTCGTGCATCTACCAGCGGCAGGACCCGGTGGACATTCCGCAAGCCGAGACGCGCACGCTGAAAGACGTGCTTGGGCTCCCGTGGGGATTCGAGATCTACTCGCTCCTCACGCGCTGGAATCCGCTCAACCTGCGCCGAGCGCTGCCGCTCGCGGCCACGGGCAAGCGCGTGCTGGTGGTGGGCATGGGCCCCGCGGGCTTCACCCTCGCGCACCACCTCATGAACGACGGGCACACGGCGGTGGGCATCGACGGCCTCAAGATCGAGCCGCTGGACGCCGCGCTCTCGGGTGTCACGCCCGACGGAAAGCGCGCCGCGTTTCGCCCGGTGCGCGACCTCGCGGAGCTGCGCGAGCCCCTCGAGCGGCGCGTGATGGCGGGCTTCGGCGGCGTGGCCGAGTACGGCATCACGGTTCGCTGGGACAAGAACTTCCTCAAGATGGCGCGCCTCCTCGTCGAGCGGCGAAGCGCTTTCGCGATGTTCGGCGGCGTGCGCTTCGGCGGGACCCTCTCCGCGGAGAGCGCCTTCGCGATGGGCTTCGACCACATCGCGCTCGCCGCCGGCGCGGGCAAGCCCACGGTGCTCGACATGCCCCACGGTCTCGCGCGCGGCGTGCGCACCGCCTCCGACTTCCTCATGGCGCTGCAGCTCACCGGCGCCGCGCGCGAGGAATCCATCGCCAACCTGCAGGTGCGCCTGCCGATCGTGGTGGTGGGCGGCGGGCTCACCGCGATCGACACCGCCACCGAGTCCCTCGCCTACTATCCCGTTCAAGTGGAGAAATTCCTCGCGCGCTACGAGACGCTCGCGCGCGAGCGCGGCGCTGGCGCGGTGAGGAACGACTGGAACGAGGACGAGACCGAGGCGGCCGAGGAGTACCTCACCCACGCGCTCGCCATCCGCGAGGAGCGCACCCGCGCGCGCACCGAGGGCCGCGAGCCGCGCGTCCTGGAGCTGCTGCAGGCCTGGGGCGGCGCCACCATCGCGTATCGCAAGCGCCTCGTCGACAGCCCCTCGTACACCCTGAATCACGAGGAGGTGGAGAAGGCGCTCGAGGAAGGCATCCGCTTCGCCGAGAACCTCACGCCGATGCGCATCGATGTGGATGACGCGGGCCGCGCGCTCTGCCTCGTGGTGATGACGCCCGCCGGCGAGGCCGAGCTCGCCGCGCGCACCATCCTCATCGCCGCGGGGACGCAGCCCAACACCGTGCTCGCGCGCGAGGACCCGGAGCACTTCGCGCTCGACGGGCGCTACTTCCGCGCCGTGGACGAGAATGGCGACCCGGTGGAGCCGGAGCGCTCCGCGAAGCCCGCGCAGGCCCGAGTGCTCATGGCGCGCATGGACGACGGGCGCTTCATGAGCTTCTTCGGCGACCTGCATCCGTCCTTCTTCGGCAACGTGGTGAAGGCGATGGCGAGCGCGAAGCAGGGCTATCCCGTGGTGAGCCGCGTGCTCGCGAACCTGCCGCAGCGCTCTGCGCAGGATGCCCGTGCGTTCCTCGACGCATTGAACGCGCGCCTGCGCGCGACCGTGCATCGCGTCGAGCGCCTCACGCCGAAGATCGTGGAAGTGATCGTGCACGCGCCGCTCGCCGCCGAGCGCTTCCAGCCGGGCCAGTTCTATCGGCTGCAGAATTTCGAGGCGCTCGCCGCGCGCCCGGAAGGCACGCGCCTCGCGATGGAAGGGCTCGCGCTCACCGGCGCATGGGTCGACAAGGAAAAGGGCCTCGTCTCCACCATCGTCCTCGAGATGGGCGGCTCGAGCGACCTGTGCGCGCTGCTGCGGCCCGGCGAGCCCGTGGTGCTCATGGGCCCCACCGGCACGGCGACCGAGATTCCCTCGGGCGAGACCGTCGTCCTCGTGGGCGGCGGGCTCGGTAACGCGGTGCTCTTCTCCATCGGCTCGGCGATGCGGACCGCGGGCTCGCGCGTCCTCTACTTCGCCGGCTACAAGAAGATCGGCGACCGCTACAAGGTGGCGCAGATCGAGGCCGCGGCCGACGAGGTGGTGTGGTGCTGCGACGAGGCGCCCGGGTTCGCGCCCTCGCGCCCCGGCGACAAGAGCTTCGTCGGCAACATCGTGGAGGCGATGGCGGCGCATGCGAGCGGCAAGCTCGGGCCCGGCGCCGTGCGCATGCCGGAAGCCGACCGCATCATGGCCATCGGATCCGACGCCATGATGGCCGCGGTCGCGCGCGCGCGCCACGGCATCCTCGCGCCGTACCTCCCCCAGGCGCACGTCGCGATCGGCTCCATCAATTCGCCGATGCAATGCATGATGAAGGAGATCTGCGCGCAATGTCTCCAGCCGTGGCGCGACCCGGCCACCGGCAAGACGACTTACGTGTTCTCCTGCTTCAACCAGGACCAGCCGCTCGACGTCGTCGACTTCCCGGCGCTGCGCGCGCGCCTCGCGCAGAATTCTCTGCAGGAGAAGCTCACCGCGAAGTGGGTCGACCGCGCGCTCGTGATCGAGGGCGCGCGCCCGGAATCCTGACTGCGTCGCGCAAGCTCCAAAAAAAAGCCCGGGATCCCCCGGGCTTCCTGCTGCCGCGTTTCGCCTACGTGCGCGGGGCGATCTTGCCGCTGTCGTCGGAGACGATGATCTCCACGCGGCGGTTGACCTGCCGGCCAGTGGCCGAATCGTTTGCCGCCACCGGATAGGACTCGCCGTAGCCGCGGGTGCCGATGCGCTCGCTGTTCACCCCCATGCCCATCAGCGCGTTCTTCACCGACATGGCGCGCTCGTCGGAGAGCGCCTGGTTGTGCACGGCGCTGCCGGTGCTGTCGGTGAACCCCTCGATCATCACCTTGCGCTGGGGATACTCGCGGAAGAAATCCGCGAGCTTGCGCACGCTGCGCATGCCGCCCTGGCGCAGCTGCGCCTTGTCGGTATCGAACAGCACGTCGCCGAGCGTGACCACCATGCCGCGCTCGGTCTGCTTCGCCTCGAGCTCCCGGAGCTGCGCCGTGAGCTTCGCGTTGTGCGCCTCGACATCCTGGGCCCTCGCGAGTGCAGCCGCGGCGCTCGCCTGGGCTTCCCCGGCGGCCTGCTTCTGCTGGTTCGCCTCGCGCAGCGCATTGGCAGCCTCGCGCTGCGACGCCTCCGATTCCATCTTCGCGGTTTCGATGCGGCGCTGGGCCGCGGCGGCGTTCATCTCCGCGGCTGCCGCGGCGCGCTGGGCGGCCTCGGCGTCGCGTTGCGCGGCGGCTGCGCTGCGCTGGGCAAGGTTGGCTTCACGAGTGCGCGCCTCGAGGCGTACCCTGTCGCGCTCCATCGTGGAGTTGGCGACCGCGGCTTCGGCGGCGCGCTGCGATGCGGCTTCGCGGGCGATCATGACTTTCTGGCTCGCGAGGTAGGCAAGGTGGTCGACGACGGCGTCCTTCTCACCCTTGCTCGACGCGGCATTGGCGCGTTGCAGGGAATCGCCGGCCTGGTGCAGCTCGTCGGCGGCGAGCGACGCCACCTGGGGGTTGGACTGGGCGGCGTTATATTCGCCGCGTGCGAGCACGAGCGGCGAGTCGGCGGCCGGCATCGTGCTGCAACCGGCGAGGACCGCGGCGACGAGCGCCGCGACGGGCAAGAGGCGGAATTGGGTCTTCATGTGGGATACCTCGTTCACTGGGTTTTGCGGGCGAGCTCTTCGCGCAGGACGCGAATGTCGTCCTGCATGACGGCTGCGGATTTCTGCGCTTTCGCGGACTGCGCCTTCTTCTCGGCAAGCCGCGCGTCGACCTGGGCCTGCTCGGCGTAGCGCAGCGCCTCTTCGTTGTCTTCCTTCGCCATCGCGCGGCGGGCGCGATCGAGCTTGTCCTGCGCGTTGCGCAGCTCGACGGGCGCGTACTCGGTTCCGCCGGCGCTCACGGCGTTCGCGATCGCGGACTGCGACACCGCGATCTGTGCGGTCGGCGGCGGCACGCTGGCGCAACCGCCGATGAGGACGGCGGCGCAGGCGCCGGCCGCCAGGTAGATCTGGCACTGCTTGAGCTTGTTCATGGAGTGACCTCGGTATGGCGGTTCGTGGGCGCGAGTCGGCCTTGAACTGCTGAACGAACAGTGTGCGCCGCATGCAGCGTATTAGCGCCTCCCGGAGAGCCCGGTGGCGCGTAGGCATGCGCCTACATGTCGCTCACTGCTTTCCGGGAGGGCGAATCCCACGGTGCCGGGTGCTGCGTGCGGGTGGCATAGTCGGTGCCGGAAAGCCCGGCCACGTGCTCGCGACGGTGTTGAGCGCTCCCAGCCGCAAGTGCGCGATCGCGAACGTCGTCGCGAGGAGTGCCATCAGGAACTCCTCAGCGCGCTGCGACGCGCCAAATGGTATTGCCCACGTCGTCGGCGACCAGCAGCGCGCCCCGGGCGTCGATCGCCACACCCACCGGGCGACCCATGGCGTCATTGTCCTTGTCGAGGAAGCCGGTGAGGACGTCCACGGGCATGCCCGAGGGCTTGCCGCCGCTGAAGGGCACGAAGATCACCTTGTAGCCGCTGCGCGGCTTGCGGTTCCACGAGCCGTGCTGGCCGACGAACATTCCATCGACGAACGCGGGCGAGATCTTCTCCCCGGCCGACGACGCGAGTCCGAGCGAGGCGGTGTGCGGGCCCAGCGCGTAGTCGGGAACGAGCGCCCTGGCCACCAGGTCCGGCCTTTGCGGCGAGACGCGATGGTCGACGTGTTGGCCGTAGTAGCTATAGGGCCAGCCGTAGAAGCCGCCGTCGCGCACCGAGGTCATGTAGTCGGGGACGAGGTCGCTGCCCAGCTCGTCGCGCTCGTTCACCGAAGTCCAAAGGGCGTGAGTCTGCGGCTCCCACGCCATGCCGTTCGGGTTGCGAAGGCCCGATGCGAAGATGCGGTGCTCGCCCGTCTTCGCGTCGACTTCCCAGATGGCGGCGCGCCCCTCTTCCTTGTCCATGCCGTTCTCCGCCACGTTGCTGTTGGAGCCCACCGTCACGTAGAGCTTCGCGCCGTCGGCGCTCGCGGCGATGTTCTTGGTCCAGTGGTGATTGATGGGCCCGGCGGGAAGGTCGACGACCTTGGTGCCCGGCGCGGTGATCCGTGTTTCGCCCTCCACGTAGGGGAAGCGCAGGACCGCGTCGCTGTCGGCCACGTAGAAGTCGTTGCCGACGAGGACCATGCCGAACGGCGAATGCAGGTTCTCGAGGAACACGGTGCGGGTGTCGACCTTGCCGTCGCCGTCGGTATCGCGAAGGAGCGTGATGCGATTGGCGCTGGGCACGCCCGCGCCGGCGATCTTCTGCACTTTCCGGTAGACCCAGCCCTTGATGCCCTTGCCGTCGTCCGGCTTGGGCGGCGCGTTCGTCTCCGCCACGAGGACGTCGCCGTTGGGAAGGACATAGACCCAGCGCGGATGCTGCAGGTCCTTCGCGAACGCCCTCACGGCAAGGCCTGCCGCTGCGACAGGCGTCGCACCCTCGGGCCACCCCTTGGCGGGCGCGATGCGCACCGTGGGAATCCAGTCCTTGTCGGGCGCCGGCAGCTGCGGATCCGGTCCCATGCCGGCGGAAAGAGGAAGCTTGGCGGCGTCGCCGCACGCCGCGAGCCCCCCCGCGGTGATCAGGCAAAGAAGGAATCGGGTGGATCTCATCGTCTATTTCCAATCAATGAAGGGTGCTCGCGAAATAGGGCCGCGAGGCGCGCCAGTTGCAATAGGCCGCCATGTCGGCGGAGTCGCCGTTGAACAAGGCGGCGGCGCCGTTCATGTCGGCGACGCGCTGGTTGTGCATCGAGATTCTCCAGCTCCGCGGCGAGGCGCGCGCTTTCCAGCGCGAGCGCGTCGTTCTCCCGGTCAAGGCGATCACTGCACGGCGCCTCCATTCGGGACGATAAGGGAGGGACAGCGCCGCGCTGCTTAAGTTGATGGTGCTATCGGCTCATCAGAAGCGCTGTCGGACCAGGGTCGTCGTGCGCCCGTTGGGTAACGTCATGAGCGCCGTGTCGGGGCCGCTGAAGGTGATGGTGACCGGCGCCACGGTATTGCTGGTTTGCGTCGGCGGCTTGTATGCGCCGCCCATCGACTGCCCGTTCACGTAGCTCCACCAGTTGCCGCTGAAGGCGCGGGGATTCGGCGTGTCGTAGACGGCGATGTACCAGACGGGATTGCCCGCGTCGTCGTACATGTAGCCCGCGAGGTCGGCCTTGCCGCCCTGCCATTCGATGAAGAAGCCGCGGCCGCTCTCCGCCGGATTCCACCACCAGCCGCTCTGCGGCTGGTTGGCGAGCGGCGCCGCGACGAGGCTCCCAGGGACGAAGGGCTGCCTCTCGATCGGCACCACGCCGCCGGGCCAGATCATCGTGCCGTGCGAGGCGTCGCTGAAGAGCAGCGTGATCGCTCCGGCCTTCACCGCTGTGGCGGGGCGATAAGCGCCGCCGAGCGCCTGGCCGCCGCTCACCGCGTACAGATCGCTCGAGAAGTACGATCCGTCGAGGGAGGTGATCCCCGGCGAAACGTTCCACGTGGCGCGTCCCGACACATCGTAGTGGAACGCGGCGAAGAAGAGATGGTTGCCCTGCGCTTCGATGGAGAACCCGCGTCCTCCCTCGATCGGGTTCCACCACCACCCGGTTTGCGGCGCCTGGGGTTGGCATGCGACGGCGCCGGGATCGCCCGCGCCGACGACGCTGCGATTGGTTCCGTTGGCGAACATCGAGCTCGCATCGGAGCCGTAGCCCACGTAGTAGTTCGCGCCGCCGATCTGCGCGATGGGAATGCCGTCGAGGATGGTCACCGCCTGCCCCTGCGCGGAGAGCACGCCCGAGACGTAGGACCGCAGGCTCGAGGCGCTCACTGCCTGCAGTTGCCCCGACGCGTTCAGCTGTGCGAGCACGCATTGCACGGGCACGTCCTTGGGCGCGCCTTTCGCCAGCGGGCCGATGTGCGCCTCCTTCGCCGCCTGCCCGCCCTTCACGATGTTGGCCGGAGCGAGCGCGAAGACGTATACGCTCCCCAAGGTCCCCACGTCCTGCGTTCGGAACCGGATGTTGGCCGTGACGCTGGAGAGCGTGCCCGTGGCGACCACGGGAAAGACCGGCACCCGGTCCGCGGGCGGCTGGAAGGTATCTTCGAGCGTGACGTCGAGATAGCCGCTGCCGAGCGCGCCCAGCACGAGCTGCGGCGTGGTGCGCGAGGCGATGGTGCCGTCCCCCAGCCGCGCCGATCCATTGAGGCCCCAGCACAGGGCGCCGCCCCCGGCAATGATCGCGCAGGTGTGGAATCCGCCGCCCGCGACCGACACCATGCCCGAGGGCGTTCCGGAGACCGCCACGGGAATGCCGCGGTTCGTGAAGGAGCCGTCGCCCAGCTGCCCTTCGGTGTTGCGCCCCCAGCACTTGAGCGTTCCGCCCGAGACGAGCGCGCAGGTGTGATTGCCACCCGCTGAAATCGCGAGCACGTTCGACAAGCCGGAAACGTCGGCGGGCACGAGCAGCATCGTCTGCGAAGAGCCGTTCCCGACCTCGCCTTCCTGGTTCCATCCCCAGCATTTCACCGTGCCGGCGGTCATCAACGCGCACGTGTGCGAAAAGCCGGCGGCGATCGCGTCGACACCGCTCGCGAGGCCCGCGACCGCGACCGGTGCGGAGCGGTTGCTGGTTGTGCCGTCCCCGAGCTCGCCTTCGGAATTGCGCCCCCAGCAGCTCACGGCGCCGTTCACGAGCGCGCAGGTGTGCGCGCCGCCCGCCGCCATCCTCGTCACGCCCGACGCGAGGCCCACCACGTCGACGGGAACGGGGCTGTGGATGCTCGAGTTGTTGCCGAGCTGTCCATAGTCGTTGCGCCCCCAGCACTTGGCCGCTCCACCCGAGCGCACCGCGCACGTATGGTCCCCGGAGGCATTCGCGGCGATCGCGGCGACGCCGCTGGCGAGCCCGAGCACGCCGATCTTGATGTACGAGGAATCCTTGGAGCCGTCGCCCAGCTGGCCATAGAAATTTCCGCCCCAACAGGTGACGCCGCCCGCGGCGTCGAGCTGGCACGTGTGCGTGAGTCCCGCGGCGATCGATCGCGCCTCGGTCCCGGAGCCGATCACGTTCGCGGGGGTGGTGGTGTAGAAGGCGGCGCCGCGATAGTCGCCCAGCTGTCCGCTGGTGTCGTCGCCCCAGCATTTCACGCCGCCCGCGCTGGTAAGGGCGCAGGAGTGCGCGCCGCCACCCGCGATCTGCGGCGCGGTGATCGGCAGGCTTGCGGCCGGATAGCTCGCGGTCACCAGCATCGATGCGAACGCCCCTTGTCCCGACGGGCTTCCCGGCGCGAGGTAGATGGGCATCACCTGCCCCGCCTGCGCGCCGTTGAAGCGGATGTCGACGCTCTTCTGGCTGCGCGAGGAGAGGATCGTCATGTAGCCGAGGAACTCGCGCGCGTCCCACGCATACGTGGTCGCTTCGGGCGCGCACGACGCGGTCAGCGTGAACACCGTGCCCGGCACCATGGGCTCGGGCGCCGTGCGCAGGACGGTGCAGTTCGGAGCGCCCGGCACCGCGCCGCGCAGCGTCGTCGAAAGCGTCGTGCGTCCCGCGGGGCTGTTCACCGTCACGGAATAAGGGGCGGCCTGCCCCGGCGCGGGCGACACCACCCGGATGCGCTGCGTGGTCTCGCCGGTGCTCCACGAGTAGGTCGCGCCGGATATTCCGGGAGGAGGAAACTGTCCGGTGCCCTCACAGAAGACGCCCATGTCGACCGGGGTGCCCGCCGTCTTCAGCAACTCCGGCGTGGGCGCACCGCTCACATTGGCGCCGCCGCCGGACATGAAGACGTCGATGTACTGGCTGCCCAGCACGCACGAGACCTGCGCACCCGCATCGGGCGCGCTCACGAGGATGGCGATGGCGAGAAGAAGCCCCGACGGACGGCCTATCATGATTCCTCCCGGAACCTGGCCCCCGTAAATTAGGCGCTCTTTCGGGACGTTGCAAATCCCGGCCCCGCGGGCCATCCTTCACCCTCCCCCCTGGGAAGCCAGGCTGCGGCATGAAAAATCCCCGCACGTTCCTCCTCGCCGTCGCGCTGGCGAGCCTCGCGGCATGTCCGACACCATGCGCTTCACGCCTTCGGAGGTGGCGGTAAGGCGCGGCGAGACGGTGCGCTTCGTCGTGCACAACGACGGCAAGGCGATGCACGAGATCGTGATCGGCACCGAGGAGGAGCTACCCGAGCATGCCGAGCGCATGAAGAAGCATCAAGGCATGGTCCACGACGCGCCGTGCATGGCGCACCTCGCGACGAACGCGACGCGCGAGCTTGTCTGGACCTTCACGCGCGCCGGAAAGGGACGATCGTCGTCGCCGGGGACTGAGGCCGCGAGGGAACGACCGCGCCACGGCCGTGTCCACTTTCATGACACACGTCACGCGCCGAACGAGGCGCCTTGACCTTCCCATCATGGGAAGGTGCACAGTGGACACTCGTGCTACTCGCCAAGAGCGCAGAAATGCCCGATACCCGGTATGTCGCAGCGCCCGCGTCGATCGAGCTCGACGTGCAGGGGATGACGTGCGCGTCGTGCGTCGCACGCGTCGAGAAGGTGCTGCGCAAGGTGCCGGGCGTCATCGACGCGAGCGTGAACCTCGCCACCGAGCGCGCCACCGTGCACGCCGACGCTCCGTTCGCCGAGGCGGCGATCGCCGCGATCCGCAAGGCAGGATACGAAGCGGCCATCCATCGCGAAGACGACGGCGGCGCGAAGGCGGGCCGCGCCCATCGAGACGGCATCGAGGTGGTGCTCGCCGCCGCCCTCACCGCCCCGCTCGTCCTGCCCATGCTCGCCCACGCCGCGGGTTCGCCGTGGATGCTGCCCGGATGGGTGCAGCTCGCGCTCGCGGCGCCGGTGCAATTCATCTTCGGGTGGCGTTTCTACGTGGCCGGGTGGAAGGCGCTTCGCGCCGGCACGGGCAACATGGACCTCCTCGTCGCGCTGGGGACCTCGGCCGCGTTCGCGTTGAGCGTGTACCTCCTCGCGATGCGCGGCGGCACGGAGCACCGCTACTTCGAGGCCTCGGCGGTGGTGATCACGCTGGTGCGCCTGGGGAAATGGCTCGAGGCGCGCGCCAAGCACCAGACCGTGCGCGCCATCGAGGCGCTCGCGGCGCTGCGCCCCGAGAGCGCGCGACTCGTCGAGAACGGCCTGGAGCGCGAAGTCCCGATCGCGATGGTGAAGATGGGCGATCTCGTGGCGGTGCTCCCCGGCGAGCGCATTCCCGTCGATGGCAAGATCGTCGAAGGCTCGACGCAGGCGGACGAATCCCTCATCACCGGGGAGAGCATCCCGGTGGCGAAGGGCCCGGGCGCGCGCGTGACCGGCGGCTCGGTGAATGGCGAAGGACGCATCGTCGCCCGCACCACCGCGGTGGGCGCGGAATCCACGCTCGCGCGCATCATCCGCCACGTGGAGACGGCGCAGGCGGCGAAGGCGCCGATCCAGCGCCTCGTCGACCGCGTGAGCGCGGTCTTCGTGCCGGTCATCATCGCCATCGCGCTCGGGACCTTCATCGCGTGGGGGCTCGCCGGCGGCAACTGGGAGACGGCGACGCTGAATGCGGTCGCGGTGCTCGTGATCGCGTGCCCGTGCGCGCTCGGCCTCGCGACGCCGACCGCGATCATGGCGGGCACGGGGCTCGCCGCGCGCTACGGCATCCTCATCAAGGACGCGCAGGCGCTCGAGATCGCGCACCGCGTGCGCGTGGTCGCGTTCGACAAGACCGGCACGCTCACCGAGGGCAAGCCGCGCCTCGTCGCGGTGTTGCCCGCATCCGCAACGCCGCAGGAGATCGTGCGGCTCGCCGCGGCGTTGCAGGCGGGCAGCGAGCATCCGCTGGCGAAGGCCGTCGTGGACGACGCGCAATCGCAGTCCCTCGCGATTCCCGCTTCCCACGACGTGCGCTCGGTGGCGGGCCGCGGCGTGGAAGGCCGCGTCGAGGAGCGCCAGCTCGCGCTCGCGAGCGATCGCTGGGCCGAGGAGCTGCATGCGTCGGGACGCGCCGCGCTCGCCGCGGACGCCACGCGCCTGCAAGGCGAAGGCCGCACCGTCTCGTGGCTCGTGGACAGGGGCGACGAAACGAAGGCCCTCGGCCTCCTCGCGTTCGGCGACGCGGTGAAGCCCGGGGCCGCCGCGCTCATCGCGCGCCTGAAGGACCGCGGCATCCATACGGCGCTCATCACCGGCGACAACCACGGCGCCGGCGCGGCGGCGGCCGCGGCGCTCGGCATCGACGAGGTGCGCTCGCAGGTGCTCCCCGAGGAAAAGGCCGCGGTGATCGCCGAGCTGCGCGAGCGCCACGGCGTGGTGGCGATGGTGGGCGACGGCATCAACGACGCGCCCGCGCTCGCCGCGGCCGACGTGAGCATCGCCATGGGCACCGGCACCGACGTCGCGATGCACACCGCCGGCATAACGCTCATGCGCGGCGACCCGATGCTGGTGGCCGACGCGCTCGACATCTCGCGGCGCACTTACGCGAAGATCCGGCAGAACCTCTTCTGGGCCTTCATCTACAACCTGGTGGGCGTGCCGCTCGCGGCGTTCGGGCTGCTGAGCCCGGTGATCGCCGGCGCGGCGATGGCGTTCAGCAGCGTGAGCGTCGTCGCCAATGCGTTGCTGCTGCGCCGATGGGCGCCGCGGCGCTGAGGCGCTCGCCATGGCCGGTGAGACGAAGGCGTCGCTCATCGCCGCGATGGCGGGCAACATCGCGATCGCGATCTCCAAGGGCTTCGCAGCCGCGTACTCGGGAAGCTCCGCGATGCTCTCGGAGGCGATCCATTCGCTCGTCGACACGGCCAACGGCGGCCTGCTCCTCTTCGGCCAGAGGCGCAGCAAGCTCCCCGCCGACAGGAAGCACCCCTTCGGCCGCGGGCACGAGCTCTATTTCTGGAGCCTCATCGTCGGCGTGCTGATCTTCGGGCTGGGCGGGGGCATGTCGATCTTCAGCGGCTGGCACCACATCACGTCCCCGCAGCCCATCGGCGACGCGCGGCTGAGCTACATCGTGCTGGGCGCGGCCACGCTCTTCGAGGGCATCTCCTGGGTCTTCGGGTGGCGCGCGTTCCGCAAGGAGCGCCGCGGCCGCGGCGTGGTGGAGACGATCGTCGGCAGCAAGGATCCCACCACGTTCTCGGTCCTCCTCGAGGATTCCGCCGCTCTTGCGGGCCTCGCCTTCGCCTTCGCCGGCGTCTACGCGAGTCAATCGCTGGGCATCGCGTGGATGGACGGCGCGGCCTCCGTCATGATCGGCCTCCTCCTTTGCTGCGTGGCCGTGGTGATGATGAACGAGAGCCGCAAGCTCCTCGTGGGCGAAGGCGTGGAGAGCGCGACGCTGGAAGTCATCCGCGCCATCGGACGGGCCGATTCCGACGTGGAGGAGGTAGGCCCCATTCTCACCATGTACCTCGGGCCCGACGAGGTGATGCTGGTGGCGGAGGTGCATTTCCGCCGCGACCCGTCGGTGGACGTGCGCGCCGCGGCGGTGCGGCTCACCCGCGCGATCCAGGCGAAATATCCGAAGATCCGGCGAATCTCCTTCGACGCGGGAGCGCTCGCCGACCTGTAGCCGATCGCGAGTAACATCGATATTTTTTCCACGACAGGAGCCGGTCCCATGAAGAAGAACGCCGCCAAGAAAGTGAAGGATCTCGCCGCCCGCCAGCGCTCGCCGCTCGCCACGCCCACCGACCTCAAGGCCTCCGCCACCCGCGACATCGCCGCCTCGATGAACGCCATCCTCGCCGACGTCTTCGCCATCTACATGAAGACGAAGAACTTCCACTGGCACATGAGCGGGCCGCATTTCCGCGACTACCACCTCCTCCTGGACGAGCAGGCCGACCAGGTCTACGCCATGACCGACCCCATCGCCGAGCGCATCCGCAAGCTCGGCGGCTCGACGCTGCGCTCCATCGGCGACATCTCGCGCACCCAGCGCGTGCTCGACAACGACGCGCGCTACGTGGAGCCGCTCGACATGCTGGCGGAGCTGCGCGAGGACAACAAGCAGCTCGCCGCGCGCCTTCGCGAAGTGCACGGGACCTGCGACGAGCATCGCGACATCGCCACCGCGAGCCTCATCGAGGTCTGGATCGACGAGACCGAGCGGCGCACCTGGTTCCTCTTCGAGGCGAGCCGCAAGGGCGACGCGACCGGCCACTGAATAGCGCAACGCACCCGAAAGGAATCGCGATGGAAAACCCCGGCAACGACGCCCAGGCGTTGGGACATATCGAGAAGCTGGTCGCCGAGGAGCACAAGCTCTTCGAGAAGAAGTCGCGCAGCGGCGGCGAGGACAGGCGCCTGAAGGAATTGCAGGTCAAGCTCGACCGGTGCTGGGACCTGCTGCGGCAGCGGCGCGCCGCGCGCGAGACGGGCGGCGATCCGGCGAACGCGCATCTGCGCCCGCCGGGCATGGTGGAGAACTACAAGGGCTGAAGCGTTCCGGCGGGGGGCTTGCGTAATTCGATATTTCGAGTATTATCGAATTATGGAAACCGCCACGGTCATCGCCTCCCTCGCCGCGCTCGCGCAGGAATCGCGCCTGGCCATCTACCGGCTGCTGGTCGAGGCGGGACCGACGGGCCTCGCGGTCGGCGAGATCGGCGCGTCGCTGCACGTGTCGCCCGCCACCCTCTCCTTCCATTTGAAGGAGCTCGCGCACGCGGGGCTCATCGGTGCGCGCCAGGAAGGGCGCTACATCTACTACTCCGCCGCCTACGCGCGGATGAACGGCCTCATCGGCTACCTCACCGAAAACTGCTGCGCCAGCGATGGCGGCGGCTGCGCGACCGGCTGCGGCCCCGGCAAGCGCTCCACGAAGCGCCGCGCGACAAGGAGCAGGACATGAAGAGATTCCACGTGCACGTTGCCGTGCCCGACCTGGCGAAGAGCATCCGTTTCTACTCGACGATGTTCGGCGCCGAGCCCGCGGTAGTGAAGGACGATTACGCCAAGTGGATGCTGGAAGACCCGCGCGTGAATTTCGCGATCTCGCAGCGCGGCGGCGCGGCCGGCGTGAACCACCTCGGCTTCCAGGTGGACGATGCGTCCGAGCTGCAGGAGATCCACGGCCGCCTCGACGCGGCGGACGCGGGCGTGCTGGAGGAGAAGGACGTCTCCTGCTGCTACGCGCGCTCCGACAAGTACTGGACGACCGACCCCGCGGGCATCCCGTGGGAATCCTTCCAGAACCTGGGCAGCGTGCCCTTCTACAACGGCGAGACGAAGGAAGCGCAGAAGGGCGCGTGCTGCGCGCCCGCCGAAGGCGCGCCTGCCCGCGCGGCCTGCTGCTGACGAGCGAGCGTGGCGCAGAAGGTCTACAGCGTCCTCTTCCTCTGCACCGGGAATTCCGCGCGCTCGATCATGGCCGGGGTGATGCTGGACCACCTCGGCCACGGGCGGTTCCGCGCGCATTCGGCGGGAAGCCATCCCAACGGGCGCGTGAACCCGTGGGCGATCGACACGCTCGCGAGCGCGGGGCTTTCCACGCGAGGGCTGCGCAGCAAGAGCTGGGAGGAGTTCGCCGCGCCGGGCGCGGCGCCCATCGATCTCATCATCACCGTGTGCGACAACGCGGCGGCGGAGGCCTGCCCCGTGTGGCCGGGCAAGCCCGCGAGCGCGCATTGGGGCGTGGCCCATCCCGCGGCGGTGCAGGGAACGGACGCGGAAAAGCGCGCGGCATTTCGCGAGGCGGCAAGGATCCTGCGCAACCGTATCGAGCTCCTCGTGAACCTGCCGATCGATGCGCTCGATCGCCTTGCCCTGCAGGCGAAGCTGAAGGAGATCGCAACGCAGTGACGGTGCCCGCGATCGGGTTCTTCGAGCGCTACCTCACCGTGTGGGTGTTCGCCTGCATCGTGGCCGGCATCGCCCTCGGCCAGGCGATGCCCGGCGTTTTCCACGCGATCGGCGCCATGGAGATCGCGCGCGTGAACCTGCCCGTCGGCGCGCTCATCTGGGTGATGATCGTGCCGATGTTGATGCGCGTCGACTTCGGCGCGCTCCACGAGCTGCGCAGCCACGCACGCGGAATCGGCGTGACCCTCTTCGTGAACTGGCTGGTGAAGCCCTTCTCGATGGCGTTCTTCGCCTGGCTCTTCATCCGCGTGATGTTCGCCCCGCTTCTGCCCGCGGAGCAGGTCGACAGCTACGTCGCCGGGTTGATCCTCCTAGCCGCGGCACCCTGCACCGCGATGGTCTTCGTGTGGAGCCGGCTGAGCGGCGGCGACCCCGTGTTCACCCTCTCCCAGGTGGCGCTGAACGACGCCATCATGGTGTTCGCCTTCGCGCCCATCGTCGGGCTCCTCCTCGGCATCTCGAACATCGCCGTGCCGTGGCAGACTCTCGCCGCCTCGGTGGGCCTCTACATCGTCGTCCCGGTGATCGCGGCGCAGGGCGCGCGCCGCGCGCTCCTGTCGAGGGGCGAGGCGGTGCTCGCGGCGGCGCTCGCACGCATCGCGCCATGGTCGATCTCGGCGCTCCTCGCGACATTGGTGCTCCTCTTCGCGTTCCAGGGCGATGCCATCGTCCGCGAGCCGCTGGTGATCGCCCTTCTCGCCGTGCCGATCCTCTGCCAGGTGTTGCTGAACGCCTCTCTCGCCTACTGGCTCAACCGACGACTGGGGGAGACGCACGCCATCGCCTGCCCGTCCGCCCTCATCGGCGCGAGCAACTTCTTCGAGCTGGCGGTGGCCGCGGCCATCAGCCTCTTCGGCTTCCAGTCGGGCGCGGCGCTCGCCACGGTGGTGGGCGTGCTGATCGAGGTGCCGCTGATGCTCGCGGTCGTGAGAGTCGTCATCGCGACCCGCGGGTGGTACGAGGAAGGCGCGGCGCGCTGACGCCCTACCTCATGGTTCGCAGCGCCTCGGCCTCGGAGTCCAGCCGCACCGCCTTCGCCTCTCTCACGCAGTCCGGGCGAAGCCCCCGGGGCTTCTCCTGGCACTCCTCGATCTCGAAGGCTTCCGTGGCGCGCGCCCTCGCCAACGCCGCGTTGTAGAAGGCGCGCGGGCTGGGCTTGTAGGCCGCCTCGAGCTCCGCCCTCGCCACGCGCGCCTCGCCCTTCACCCGTGCGACGCACAGGTCGAGGCGCTCGCCGTAGAACGGGCCACACTTCTTGCGCTCGGCCTGCGCCTCGGTGTCGAGGCGCTTCCTTTCAGCCTTGTAGTCGTCCCGGCTGAGGGGTGCCGCGGCGGCGCCGAAGGCGGCGAGCGCCACGATCATCGCGATGCACAGGCGTTTTCGCATTTTCTTCTCCGGGCTCCATAATGGGGTTCCCGCGATCTTCCTCCGAGAAACTTCCATGCGCAATCGCATCCCACCACTCGCCGCCGCCGCCGTCGCGGCCACCTTCTTCTTCGCCCTCGCACCGGCCCATGCCGAGCTCACCCGGCTCGAGATCGCCTCGAAGCAACCGTACGGGGCTTTTCGAGCGGGCGAATACGTGATCTGGCGGGGCAAGGTGCACGGCGAGATCTCGCCGCAGGAATCCATCCCGGGTCTCGACAAGGTGAAGCCCAACGCGCGCGGCAGAGTGGAATACGCGGCGAACGTGGTGCTCATCATGCCGGTGGAGCCCACGCGCGGCAACGGCACTCTCCTCGTCGACATTCCCAATCGCGGCAACGCCTACGCGCCCACGCTCTACAACTCGCCGCGCGACGAGCCCTTCCAGTCCGGCACGCTCGAAGAGGGAACGGGTTTTCTCCAGGACCATGGATTCAGCCTCGCGGAAGTGTCGTGGGAGCTGGGCCGCGGCGCGGAGCTGCCGGGCTTCGTCGACGCCGAGGGCAAGACCCGCTACGTGGAAGGCGTGGGCTTCGCGATCGTGCGCGACGCCGCGGACTTCCTCGCGCGCGGCTCCGCGGATGGCGCGGGCACCGCCAACCCGCTGAAGGGCGCGATCGCGCGCACGCTCGCGAGCGGAAAGTCGCAGAGTGGACGGTTCCTGAAATCCTTCCTGCTGCACGGCTTCAACATGGCCGGCGGGCATCGCGTGTTCGACGGCATGCACATCTTCGTTTCCGGATGGGGATCGGCGCCGATCATGCACACCGGCACCGGTCCGGAGTCGAGCGCCAACGGCATTCCCACTTTCGATGACCCGGAGGTGCGCGGCGAGAACGAGGATCCGCTCGCCATCGCGGACCTCCTCGCGCAGGTGCGGGCGCGCGGCGAGACGCCGCCCAAGGTGATGTTCATCAACTCCACTACCGACTTCTACGCGCGCCGCGCTTCCCTGGGGCGCACCGGGACTTCGGGCACCGAGGAGCGTCCCATGCCCGCGAACATGCGCATGTACGACCTCGCCGGCGCCTCGCACGTGGTGGTCGCCAAGGCACCGGCCTCGTGCAAGGCGCACCAGGGACGCCTCGACTGGTCGCCGGTCTCGCGCGCGCTGCTCATTCGGTTGAACGACTGGGTCGCGACCAACGCCGAGCCGCCGGCGAGCGTGCTGATGCCGCTCGAGGCCGCGGCCCACGATGCCGCGCTGCAGGCGCCCACGTATTTCGCGGGCGCGGTGATCCAGGTGCCGAAGCAGGATGCCGACGGCAACGCGCTGGGCGGCGTGCGCCTTCCGGACCTGGCCGCGCCGCTGGGCACGCACGGCGGATTGAACGAGCCGCACTCGCGCGAATGCATGCTGGTGGGGGCGTACAAGCCCTTCGCCGCGACGAAGGCCGAGCGCGAGGCGGCGGGCGACGCGAGGCCCTCCCTCGCCGAGCGCTACCGCAACCGCGACGACTATGTGAACCGCATTCGCGCCGCGTCGCGCGCGCTGATCCAGGATGGCTTCCTGCTCCCGGAGGATGCGGCGATCATCGTGCAGGCGGCGGCCTCGAACGCGGCGCTGAAGGCGAAGAAGGTGCCCTGAGCGCGAGGACGGCGGCCCCTGCTGGAGCGAGTATGTTCGCTATCGAACAGAAAGCCGCGGCGCGGTATAGTGGCGAGAAGCCATCGGGGTGCACGCCATGCCGGATGTCGAACGCTCCTACCGGATTGTCCATGTCGAGGATTCCCTCGACGACGCCGAGCTGATCGAGCGGGCGCTGCGCAAGGCATCCTTCAAGTATTCGCACGTCCGCGTCGAGACCGAGCCCGACTACCACGCGCAGTTCGAGGAAGCGCCGCCCGACGTAGTGCTGTGCGAATCCAACCTCGCACGCATGAGCGCCATTCGCGCCCTCGAGATCATCCGGGAACGCGGCCTCGACCTGCCCTTCGTCGTGGTCTCGCACCAGTCCGACGAGAGCCTCATCGTCTCCGTGATGAGCCGCGGCGCGAGCGATTACCTCTCGAAACGCAACCTCGATCGTCTCGCCGAGGCGATCGAGAGCGCGATCGAGCGCACGGCCGCGCGGCGCGAGCAGGCGCGCGCCTTCGAGACCCTGCGCGCAAGCGAGGCGATGAGCCGCGCGGTCTTCGATTCGCTCGCCGGCGCCACCGCGGTGCTGGATGCGAGAGGGGTGATCCTCGCCACGAATCGCCAGTGGGTGAGGTTCGACAAGGCGTGGATCGCGATGGGGCTGCCCGCTGCACGCCTGGACACCAACTACCTCGAATTGCTCTCGATCCTCGCGCAGGAGCACGGCGCCTACGCCGCGCCCGTTTCCGCGGCGATCAAGCAGGTGCTCGCGGGCGAGATCGCATCCGCATGCCTCGACTACCGGCTCACCCGCGGCGGCTCGTCCCGCGTCTACCTCGCGAGCGTCGTCCCCTTGCAGGGCTTGGAAGGCGTGGTGGTCTCACACACCGAGGTCACGGGCTGCACGCTCACGCACCTCGGGCATTGACATCACGACCTGCGAAGGCGTGACTTCCAACTGCGGCCGCAAGCGCGACAGCGACCAGCATCGCGGCCACCGCGAACGTGGCGCGCATGCCGGCGGCGACGTCCTCGGGGCGCGCCATCGCGACGTCGGCGGCCCCCGAGGCGAACGCGAACACGGCTCCCAAGACGGACGCACCGGTGACGAGCCCGAGGTTGCGCGACAGGTTGAGCATGCCGGAGACGACGCCCCGCCGGTCCGCGCGCACATCGGTCATGACCGCGGTGTTGTTCGCCGTCTGGAATAGCGCATAGCCCGCGGTGATGACGACGATCGGGACGATGTAGCCCGGGATGCCGAGAGTCACCGGCGCCAGCGATAACATCAGGCAGCCGACCACCATGCCGATGAGACCCGCGAGTGTCATGCGTTGCGCACCAAAGCGATCCGCGATGCGTCCGGAAGGCACGCCGGTGAGCGCGACGACCAGCGGACCCACCGACAACGCGAACCCGACGCGGGCGGCATCGACTCCCAGCGCACGGGCGAGATAGAAGGGACCGACCACCAGCGTCGCCATCATCACCGTCGAGACGAGCGCGCTCATGGCGAGGCTCGCGGTGAGCGCCGGATCGCGGAACATCGCCAACCGGATGAGTGGTGATGCGGCCCTCGCCTCGGCGCGCACGAAGAGGCCGAGTCCGCCGACGGCAGCCAGCAGCAGGGCGACGTTGAGCGCGCCGAAGCGGCCGCGCCCGATGGTCATGGCGAGCGCATACGACGCGAGCGTGAGAGCAAGGAGCGCGGTGCCCACCTTGTCGAAGCCGGCTCGATCGGTCGCCGGAGCGCGACGCTCACTGGGCAGGTAGCGGTGCGCGAGAACCAGCGTGAGGATCCCCAGCGGCACGTTCACGAAGAAGATCGCCCGCCAACCGAGCGCGGAGAGGAGGACGCCGCCCAGGGACGGGCCCAGCGCGGTGCCGATCGCGGACATCGTTCCGAGGAGGCCCATGGCGCTGCCGGTCTTCTCCTTCGGCACCGCATCGGCGACGAAGGCCAGGGTGAGGGCCATCATGACGGCCGCTCCGAGGCCCTGCGCCGCGCGGGCCGCAACGAGCAGCCACAGCGTGGGCGCGATGACGCACAGGATCGAGGCCACGGTGAAGACGGATATGCCGGCCAGCAGCAGCCGCCGGCGGCCGACGATGTCGCCCAGCCGCCCGGCGCCGACGATCGAGGTGGTGATGGCCAGCAGATAGGCGAGCACGATCCACTGGACTTGCTGGAAGGAGGCGTCGAACGCCTGCGCGAACGCCGGCAAGCCGACGTTGGCGATGCTGGTGCCGAGCGAGGACAGCAGCATCGAAAGCGAAAGGCTTGCGAGCGTCCATCGGGTTGAGGTTGTCATGGGCAAACTATAGGGGCTTGCCTTGCATGGCGGAAGGCGCATCATTTGCACTTTATTCGTGCGTTTGACGCCCTATGTCGACTCCCGACTTCAACCTGCTCGCCACCCTCGATGTGCTCCTCGCGGAGGGAAGCGTCGCTCGCGCCGCGCGGCGGCTGCGCCTCAGCGCCTCGGCGATGAGCCGCTCGCTCGCGCGATTGCGCGAAACCACGGGCGATCCGCTGCTGGTGAGGGCGGGACGCGGCCTCGTTCCCACGCCCCGGGCGCTCGAGCTGCGCGAACGGGTGAGCCAGCTCGTGCAGGACACACAGGCGGTCCTGCGCCCGGCCGAGAAGCTCGACCTCGGGCACCTCGTGCGAACGTTCACCGTGCGCACGCGCGAGGGCTTCGTGGAGAACTTCGGCCCGCGCCTCATCGCGCGCGCCGGCGCCGAAGCCCCCGGCGTGCGGCTGCGCTTCGTGCAGAAGGCGGACGGGGAGATCGATGCGCTGCGCGACGGCAGCGTCGACCTGGAAACAGGCGTCGTGCGAAAGACGACCGGGCCGGAAATGCGGGCGCAGGCCTTGTTCCGCGATCGCTTCGTCGGCGTCGTGCGAACGAAGCATCCGCTCACCCGGGGAAAGATCACTCCCGCTCGCTATGCGTCCGAGAGGCACATCGTCATCTCGCGTCGAGGATCCGAGAACGGGCCTGTCGACGAGGCCTTGAAGGCGCTCGGGCTGGATCGCGACGTCGCGACCATCGTCGGCGGCTTTTCCACCGCGCTTGCGCTCGCCCGCGCCTGCGACCTCGTCGCCAGCGTTCCCGAGCGGCATACCGGGAGCCTTCGCGCCGGAATGCACACCTTCCCTCTTCCGTTCCCCGTGCCGCAGATCACCGTCTCGATGATCTGGCATCCGCGCCTGCATGCCGATCCGGCGCATCGCTGGCTGCGCGGATGCGTGCGGGATGTTTGCGCGGGGTCGCGCTAGTCCGCGCCCAGCTCGCGCACCGGCCGGATCTCGATGGTGCCGATCCTCGCGGGAGGAATCTTCGCCGCGATGCGGATCGCCTGGTCCAGGTCGCCGGCGTCGATGAGATAGAAGCCCGCGAGCTGCTCCTTGGTCTCGGCGAACG
Source organism: Burkholderiales bacterium (assembly GCA_038244725.1). Lineage (GTDB taxonomy): Bacteria > Pseudomonadota > Gammaproteobacteria > Burkholderiales > Usitatibacteraceae > Usitatibacter. Next base: position 8,031 of record JBBRTF010000041.1, on the reverse strand, counting down.
GGCCGTCGGTGATGGCGACCTTGCCGTTGCGCACGCGCACGGTGGTGGCGATGGCGGCGGGCTGGAGCGCTTCGCCGCCGAGCATTCGCCCATCCCGGCGAAGCTCCTCGCCGCATGCGATGCACTCGCTGTCCGGCACCTCGCGCAGCGCCGGACCTTCGAGATAGACGAGACAAGCGTATTTCATGGATTCCTCGCGGGTGAGTTCCTGCGCCGGTACAGGACGAGCTCCATTTTAATGCCCTCTCGCGCTCAGGTCCTGGGAATCGACTCGATCGGCCGGGGCACCGACACCATCCAGCCCACGCCGAACTTGTCGTCGAGCATGCCGAAGGCCGGCGAGAAGAACGTCTTCGCCAGGGGCATCTTCACCTTGCCGCCCTCGGCAAGCGCGTTGAAGAGGCGTGCGGCCTCGGCCTCGTTCGCCGCGTTCAGGGCGAGCGCGAAACCGGTGAACCGGACCTCGCCCTTGAGGAAGCCGTCGGTGATCATCACCACCGAGTCGCCGATGCGCAGGCTCGAGTGCAGGATCTTGTCGCCGCTGTCGGGCGGCATCATGCCCGGCGGCGCCGGCTCGGGCGACTCCTTGTTGCGCATGAGCATGTCGACCTTCGCTCCGAGCTGCTTCTTGTAGAACTCGATGGCTTCCTCGGCGCGGCCGTTGAAGTCCAGGTAGGGCTGGATGCTGGTGGTCATCGTGATTTCTCCTGTGGTGGATGGGTGTTGAGGGATTTGCTCGATGCCCTGCGCGGCACGCCGTCGACTTCGAGCTCGCGGCAGGGACGCACTTCGACGGCTCCCAGGGTTGCCGCGGGAATGCCCGAGGCGACCTGGATGGCCTCGTTCAGGTCGCGCGCATCGATGAGGTAGAAGCCCGCCACCATCTCCTTCGTCTCCGCGTAGGGGCCGTCGGTGAGGCCCATGCTGCCGTTGCGCACGCGCACGCACATCGACGCGGCGGGCGATTGCAGCGCCTCGGCCTCGATGAAGTGCCGGCTCGCGAGGATCTCCTCGTTGAAGGCGAGGTGGCGCGCGTTGAGGGCGCTCATCTCCGGCTCGGGCATCGCGGCGAGCAGCGCTTCGTCCAGGTGGATCAGGCAGAGGTATCTCATCGTCGCTTTCCTTGTGGCTCCCTATCCAGGAGTCGAATGGCCGCCGGCGAATTCGACAGGCGTGACGAAATATTTTTTTGGGCCGCCCCGACCCAGGCCCTGTGGGAAAATATCCGCCATGGACATCGGCCGCACCGTCGACGCGATCTACCGCGCGGAATCGCGCAGGGTGCTCGCGACCCTCATTCGCCAGCTCGGCGATTTCGACGTCGCCGAGGAAGCGGTTCACGAGGCGTTCGTGGCCGCCGTCGAGCAATGGCCCATCGACGGCGTTCCGGAGAATCCGCGCGCCTGGCTCATCACCACGGGGCGCTTCAAGGCGATCGACCGCCTGCGCCGCCGCTCGAAATACGACGTGCCGCTGGAAGACGTCGTGGACCAGGTCGAATCGATTCCCGATCGCGCCGGCACCGAGGGCAACGAGGGCGTGGAGGACGACCGCCTGCGCCTCATCTTCACCTGCTGCCATCCGGCGCTCGCGCCCGAGGCGCAGGTCGCGCTCACCTTGCGCGAGGTGTGCGGACTCACCACGGAGGAGATCGCGCGCGCGCACCTGGTGCCGGTTCCCACCATCGCGCAGCGCATCGTGCGCGCCAAGTCGAAGATCCGCGAGGCGCGCATCCCCTACGAAGTCCCCGGCCACGGCGAGCTCGCGGAGCGCCTGGAGAACGTGCTGCGCGTGATCTACCTCGTGTTCAACGAGGGTTATCTCGCCTCGTCGGGAGATTCCCTCACGCGCCACGACCTTTCCGGCGAGGCGATCCGGCTGGGCAAGCTGCTCGTGGAGCTGCTGCCCGAGCCCGAAGCGGTCGGGCTCCTCGCGCTCATGCTGCTGCACGATTCGCGGCGCGATGCGCGCACTTCGGAAACGGGAGAGATCATCCTCCTCGGCGACCAGGATCGCGCGTTGTGGAATCGCGGCCAGATCGCAGGCGCCGTGAAGCTCGTGGAAGGCGCCCTCGCCTCGCCGCGAATCGGCCCCTATGCGATCCAGGCGGCCATCGCGGCGGTGCACGCGGAGGCGGCCGATACGCAATCCACGGATTGGGACGAGATCGTCGCCCTCTACGACGTGCTGCTGCGCATCGATCCGTCCCCGGTGGTGGAGCTGAACCGCGCGGTGGCGCTCGCCATGCGCGACGGCCCCGAGGCCGGGCTCGCCCTCATCGACGCGATCCTCGATCGCGGCGAGCTGGGCGAATACCACCTGGCCCACGCCGCGCGCGCCGATTTTGCGAGGCGCCTCGGCATGACCAGCGACGCGCGCGACTCCTACGAGAAGGCCCTGGCGCTCACCCGGCAGCCCTCGGAGCGCCGCTTCCTCCAGGGGCGCCTCGCCGCCCTCGAAAAATAATTTCCGCGTCCGTGTCGAAACCGCCTCCCGCCATTCGATTCCCTGGCAGGAAGCACACTTTCACACCTACTTCAGGAGACGAGAATGCGATTCATGGTCATGGTGAAGGCGACGAAAAGCTCGGAATCCGGCGTCATGCCCGACGCGAAGCTGCTCGAGGACATGGGCAAGTTCAACGAGGAGCTGGTGAAGGCCGGCATCATGCTCGCGGGCGAAGGGCTGCAGGCGAGCTCCAAGAGCGCGCGCGTGAAGTTCTCGCGCGACAACAAGCGCACCGTGGTCGATGGCCCGTTCCCGGAGACGAAGGAGCTGGTGGCCGGCTTCTGGATGTGGAAGGTGAAGTCGAAGGAAGAGGCGCTCGAGTGGGCGAAGCGCTGCCCGAGCCCCTTCCCCGGCGAGGAATGCGAGATCGAGCTGCGCCAGGTCTTCGAGGCCGAGGACTTCGGCGCGGAGTTCACTCCCGAGGAGCGCGCGCGCGAAGAGCGCTTGCGCAAAGAGATGGCCGGGAGAAAATGACGATGTGGAACGTGTTCGATCCGGCCCTTGCACGCGTGCTGCGCGGTCAGGCGACGAAAGCGAGGCCCGCCATGCCCAACGCATACAGCAACACCACGAGCCAGGAATCGATTCCCATCCGCCACCATTGGCGTTTGGATCGCAACACCAGGCCCGCGAGGTACACGCAGGTCAAGACGACGGCGAGGCCGCTCAAGTAGATGTCCGTGGGCTTCGCATCCGGGAGCACCGCCCTGCCCGTGAGCAGCGTGGCCAGCAGGAAGAGCACCGGCAGGAACGCGTTGCCGCCGAAAATGTCGCTCACGGCGAGCTCGTAATCGCCGTTGCGTATGGACTGTAGCCCCGTGGCGACTTCCGGCAGCGATGTCGCCGCCGCCAGCGCCGTGGCCCCGAACACCGCTCCGGTCATGCCGATGGAGGCCGCGATCGCCTCGCCGCTCACTTCCAGCGCCACGCCCGCGATGAGCGTGGCCAGCGCGCCGGCGCCGAACACGATCATGTAGTGGGCCGTCGTGCCCTTCGCCGCGGGCTTTTTCTTTCCGCGGCCCTTGGCGGGCAGGACCTTGCGCGCGTGTCCGATGACGTACACGCCGCTCATCCATGCCAGCAGGATCAGCACCACGACCGGCGTCATGCGCAGGTACACCATGTCCCCGGGCAGCAGGTGCCCGATCATCGTGAGCGCGAGCACCGCGATCACGAGGACGCCTTCGATCAGCAGCGCCGGGTCGTTGGCGCGGAAGGTGAGCGGATCGTCGCGGCCCAGGCCCCACAGGTCCAGGATCGCGAGGACCACGGTCTGGATCGCGATGCCGCCGAGGATGTTGCCCACCGCGATGTCCGTCGCGCCGCGTATCGCGGCACTGCCCACGATCGCGATCTCCGGCAGGTTGGTGACGAGCGCGAGCAATACCATGCCGCCCAGCGCTTCGCCCAGGTCGAAGCGATCGTCCAGCACGTCCGTCGCATCGGAGATGCGGGTGCCCGCGATCCACACCACGGCGGCGGCGAAAGCAAAGATCCCGAGCAATGCGGGTAAAGGCAGGGCGGCCGTGGCGTGGCTCCGGGGGAATGGGATTCCGGATCATCGCGCAAATCGCTTGCGGGGAGATTACGAGGACGCCATGAACGGAGACGCTCGGTCACGCTTGCGAAGTCACCGTAGTGTCATTCGCAGCGGTTTGAACGGCGCCCGCCAGCGTATGCCGGGGCAAATCGATCGAGAGATTTTAGACCTCCGCACTCATCCGACACATCGATCACAATGCGGTCGGACACAGCATACGCGTCGAGCTGGACTTCTGTTCCGTGAAATGTGAACTTGAACGCGTTTGAGAGGACGTTCGAAAGAGCCGAGAACAGTAGTTCCTGCCGCGCGGTATCGGCGCTGCGGAGCTTGCGAAGGATTGCGTGCGCAGCAGCATGGCCGAGCTGTCTACTTGGACGGGCTTGGCGGACAAAGGTCCTCGTTTTCTAACTCCGTATCCCGGCCCTGGAGAGTCCATCCATGTAAACGGAGATCTGCGTCGGATCCGTGACGTAGAAGAGACGGCGCCGCGCGGTTGATCGCGAGAAGTCCGGCTTGACTCGAAGGAGTTCACCTAGCGCCTCCTGGAGCTCGGCAGGCTCTTGCAGATGACCGAGGGCAGCAACGCGATGTGCGAAGCCCCAGTAATGGCAGTTCGGCACGCGGGTCGCCTTGTGAGCCCACTGTGCCGCCTCCTCGAACTCGCCTGCGAAGATGTGCGCCAGTGCCCGGTACGAAAGAAACGCCCAGCGCAGTGGATCGTGGGGGCTCAAATCGATCGCGGCCTGGAAACGCGGAATCGCTTCGCTCGTCCGGCCCGCATACGCCAATGAATCCCCGAGGCCGCAATGCACCACAGCCAGGCTGGGGTTCATTTCACGGGCGGTTTCGAGCTCCGCCAGCGCGTCGGAGTACATGCCGCGCACCAGCAGCACGCGGCCATACGTGAAGCGCACCATGGCGTCACGATCATCAAGCTCAACGCCCTTCCGGGCAAGCGACAGCGCTTCGGCGAGTACCGCCGGATCAGGGTCCACGTCGAAATAAACCATGCTGAGCACGATCGCGTAAGACAGGAAGCCGTAACCCTGCGCGAGCTCCGGATCCAGCTCGATCGCGCGGCGGAACAATCGTTGTGCCTCAAGATTAGCCTCGGCGGAGGGTTTGTAGAACGCCCTCGTGCCTAGTCGAAAGAGGTCCCAGGCATCGAGCGCGTGCGTCGGCTTGCGCGCGACGCGCTGCTGCTCCGCGATGCCGACCTCCGGTTCCAGGTGGGCCGCGATCGTGCTCGTGATTTCGTCCTGAACCTGGAAGATCTCCTGCAAGCCGCGGTCATAGCGCTCCGCCCACAGCTGGCGGCCGCTTTCGGTCTCGCAGAGCTGCACGGTTACGCGAACGCTGGAACCGGCCCGACGCACGCTGCCTTCGACCACGTAGTCGGCGCCCAGCTCGCGCCCGATGCGTCGGACGTCGCCGCCTCCATCTCGAAACGAGAAGCTCGAGTTCCTGGCGATCACCATCAGCGACCGATTGCGCGAGAGCTCCGTGATGATGTCCTCGGTCATTCCGTCGGCGAAGTAATCCTGCTCGGCGTTTCCGCTTAGGTTGACGAAGGGAAGCAGGGCGATGCAAGGCTTGCCCTGTCGGGCCGAGTGATCGGGTTGCGGTGCGTCCGGGGCCTGAGCGCGCTCCGCATCGGCATCGACCTGGACATCCCCGACAAAACGAACCCCTTTCCGTGGATAGGTCCGAATGAGGCGCTGCTCATCGCCGCTGTCGGTCACGGCATTGCGGGCAGCGCTGAGGCGACTGGCGAGCGTGGAATCCGAGACGATCCTGCCGGCCCAGACGGTTGCGATCATCTCATCCTTGCCGACGACACGGTCGCGATTGCTCAGGAGATAAACCAGAAGATCGAACACCTGAGGTTCGACATCGATGAGCTCCGATCCACGCCGAAGCTCCCGACGGTCGTTATCGAGCACATGGCCGGCAAACAGAAAACGCACACTGCCTCACGCGAAAGCCCATAAGGGAAGGAATACTGGCGCCCATCGCAAGGAAAAATCAAGGCATTCTCAAAGACACCGGAGCGGGGGCGGAGCACTCTTCGGTCCATTGCGACCTGCTTGAGAACGGAGGATCACGATGCCCCCCCAGACAACGTTTGACCCAAAGGACCTGGAATCCAAGGTGAAGGCGATGTATCGCAGCGTCGCCGAGAACCCGACAGGCGAATTCCACTTCGAGATGGGGCGCGCTCTCGCCGAACGGCTCGGCTACGACCCCGCCGATCTCGATCGCATCCCGGCCGAGGCGATCGCGTCGTTCGCCGGGGTTGGCTTCTACTTCGACCTCGCCGACCTGAAGCCCGGTGAGACCGTGGTGGACTTCGGCAGCGGATCGGGGATGGACACCTTCATCGCCGCGCGCAAGGTAGGTGCACAAGGCGGCGTCTTCGGCATCGACATGACCGACGAGCAGCGTACGAAGGCGGAGCGGTTGCGCCTGCGCGACGGATTCACCAACGTCAAGTATCTCAAGGGATATATCGAGGACGTGCCGCTGCCGGATGCCACGGCCAATGTCGTGATCAGCAATGGTGTCATCAACCTGGCCGTGGACAAGGGCAAGGTATTCCGCGAAGCCGCGCGCCTGCTGCGGCCCGGAGGACGGCTTGCCCTCGCCGATATCGTCACCGACGTCCAGCTGCCCGAGAAAATCACCTGCAACTCCGACTTGTGGGCGGCGTGCATCGGAGGTGCTGCGCAGCGCCAGGGCTATCGGGCACTCATCGAGGCCGCGGGCATGCGCGTCACCCGCGAGAAGGAAAATAGTCAATACGCATTCATCTCCGAGAATGCGCGCGGGGCGAGCAGGAAGTTCGGGGTCAAGAGCATCTCGCTCCTAGCCGTGAAGCCGACTGCAGGCTGATATCAAACTGCCATGTTCAGGGCTCCATGGCAGAGCTGGAACGAATCGAGTCCGGATTTGATTAAGGGAGCAGAAATGAAAATCTTGCAATTGACATTAGTACCCATGGGGTTCGCACTTGGCGTACTGGTCGCGCCGGCGGTGTTCGCGCAACAGCCTGGTGCCCAGCCGCTTTACGAGCGGCTGAATGGGCTCAGGGGCATTACCGTGGTCGTGGATGATTTCATCAATCGGCTCGTGGTAAACAAGACGCTGAACAGCAATCCCGCAATCAATGCCGGCCGCATCAGCTCTCCGGCGCCTTACCTCAAGTACCAGGTATCTCAATTGGTATGTGAAGCGACCGGAGGGCCGTGCAAGTATGCGGGGAGGGCAATGAAGGAGTCCCATGCGCATCTGAACATCAGCGAGAAAGAGTGGGCGGTGATGGCAGGCGAGTTCAAGAAATCCCTCGACAAGTTCAAGGTTCCCGCCACCGAGCAGAATGAGCTGTTCGAAATCGTCGGCAAGACGAAAGGAGACATCGTCGTCAGAAAATGACACTCACGTCATTCTGATGACGCATGGCGCCGACAGTGAGATGTCATCGTAAGCTTCCCCGCCCGGTAGACATTCCAAAGATGGACTTTTCTGGCAGGATTTTGCATCCAGGGAGGTTCAATGAGGAAGTCGAAGTTCAGCGAATCGCAGATCGTGGCCATTCTGAAGGAAGCGGAGGCTGGGATCCGCGAGGCGATCGGGATCATGACCGAAGGGCATGGGGTTCCGGTGACGCGCGCTTGTGGAGCAGCCCGGTTGTCGCGGGCGGCGTACTACCGGACCGGGGTGGATCGGGCGGTGCGGGATCGACCCGTGATCGAGGCGTTGAACGAGATCGTGGCGGTCGAGCTTCGCTGGGGATTCTGGAAGTGCTACGACCGGCTTCGGCAAATCGGCCGGCCGTGGAAAGAGGTGGTCCCATCTGTTTAGACAGTCCGACGAGGATTCATCCGTGTAATCCCGGCGGGTTTGCTCGCCTCTACGCTGCCGCTTTCATCTCAAGGTCGCCGAAGTATGCCGCATCGGGCGTGCGGTCCTGAAGCGAGGTG
>JBBRTF010000040.1:0-42824 GCA_038244725.1 Burkholderiales bacterium | reverse complement strand
TGCTCGATCGCCTCACGCACCACTGCGACATCGTGGAGACCGGAAACGAGAGTTACCGATTCAAGAACCGAAGTTGAAGGGGCTTAGGCCCTGGTCAGAATTGCGCGCCGAAAGGTGGCCCGGATTGCACGCCGATTGACACACAACTGCGCTAGGCAAATCGCAAGAGGCTATAAGCCACCATGTCGAAATCCGACAAGCCTGCTTCGGGGGGTTCCTTGCCATGTATAGCACTAAGTGCTATAGTCAAGAATGGCGAAAAGGACAGCCGAGACTGGCATCGAAGCGACTCGAAAGTCGCCTCCTGCCTCTCGCGCCTTTGTGACCAGGCACTTTGCAAAGGACGCCAAAGCGGCCGGGATTGAACAGGCCGAACTCTGCGAGGCGATTGAGGATCTCGAGAAAGGCCAGGGTGATTCGCTCGGAGGCGGAGTGTGGAAGAAGCGGTTGGACAAGAATCGCTACCGCTCGGCATTCATGCTCGAAGCCAGTGACCTGAAGGAGATCTGCAAATGACGACAAAGCGTCGCAAGCCGCAAAGGCCGCAGGCACGAAAAGGGGCATACGCAGCGATCCACAGCGCTGCGGCGGCGCTTCATCGCGCTGGCGGCATCGGCAAGGCGACCATGCGTGAGTACGACGAGCTCTGCCTCGATCCCGTCGAGGAGGTTTCGGCGAAAGAGGTCGTGCGAATCCGCACGAGGATGAACGTCAGCCAGAACCTGTTTGCCCGGTATCTCAATACGAGCGAGTCCACCGTCCAGAAGTGGGAGACCGGCGCCAAGAAGCCAAGCGCCATCGCGGCCAAGCTTCTGCGAGTCGTCGAGAAGCATGGTTTGAAGGTGCTCGGCTAGGCTGGTGATCACGCGGGCGACTACTTCTTCCCCTTCCCATCCATCATCGCCTTGAGATTCGCAAATGGCGAATGCGTCGCAGAAGGCTTCACCTCCGACCTGCCACCACCCTCCCCCGCCGCCGCCTCGATCAACTTCTGATGCTCGTTATCGTGGCAGTACAAGCAAAGCAGTTCCCAGTTGCTCCCATCCGGCGGGTTGTTGTCGTGGTTGTGATCGCGATGATGGACGGTGAGCTCGCGCAGGTTCTTGCTCGTGAACTCCCGAGCGCAGCGCCCGCAGATCCAGGGGTAGATCTTGAGCGCCCGCTCGCGATAGCTCTGCCCGCGCTCCAGGGCGGCACGGCGGGCGTCGGCTACGATCTTGTCGAGCTTGCTGGAATCCATAACCACTAGTCTAGCGAACCGCGGCCTGCGCCAAGAGCACGTCGATCTCCGCGTCCCTCTCGCGCCAGATCTCCTCGAGCCAGTGCTGGAAGGTCTTGCGAAATTCCGCATCCCCGGAGTAATCACCCGCGCGCAACTCCGACGGAATGGGCAGTCGACGTACGCGAACGATGATCCTCGGCACGCGACCGCAAAGAAATTCCCAGAAGTTCGGCGCACCGCCCGGGTAGACGATCGTCACGTCGAGAAGCGAATCGAACTTGTCCCCGAGGACCGCGAGCGCAAGCGCCAGCGCCCCCGCCTTGGGCTTGAGCAAGTGACGGTAAGGCGACTGCTGAGTGCGATGCTTGGCCACCGTGAAGCGCGTGCCCTCCGGGAAGTTCATCACGCTGGTCGGGATGAGCGCGAACTTCTGGCAGGCGCGGCGCGACGCTTCGAGATCCTCGTAACGCTTTTCGGGGTGCGCCTCGAGGTAGCCTTGCGAGTGGCGCCGCATGAACGGGAAATCCAGCGCCCACCACGCGAGCCCGATCACCGGCACGTAGATGAGCTGGCGCTTGAGGAAGAACTTCAGCATCGGGATGCGCCGGTTCAGCAGGTGCTGCAGCACGACGATGTCGACCCACGACTGGTGGTTGCAGTTGACCATGTACCAGCCGCGATACTCGAGCCCGTCCAGCCCGCCGACATCCCACTGCGTGCGCTGCGTGAGCCGCATCCAGCCGCTGTTGCCCGCGACCCAGCGAGTGGCGATGTCGTTCAGCGCGCCGTCGATCTTCACGCGAAGGGGCTTCACCGGAATGGCGAGCTTGACCAGCGCCAGCACGAAAATCTGCGAGCACCGGAAAAGCGTGTTGATCCCGAGGAGGAACGCGGAGACGACGCCGCGCATCACGCCTGCGAAAGCCTCTCGTCCACGGCCTCGATCAACCGAACACAACCATGCACTGTCGCCCGAGGGCCACCGGCACGCCGCCCGGGCCCCAGAGCACCAGCGACTGGTTGGTGTAGCCGCTGTCGGCCGCCACCATGTGGGCATCGATGCGCCAGCCGTCCAGCGGCAGCGCGCTCACGTCCTCGGCCAGCACCTCCAGCATCCACGTGACGGATGCGGCCGCGGTGCGCTCCTTCAAGTACGAGAGCGCGATCGGCGGGATGAAGTCGGCCATCGCCAGCAAGTGATACTCCGTCGCGTGGCCGCTGTCGCGCATGCCGAGCTCGATCACGTTCTCGGGCTGGCCCATGCCGGAGAAGGGCGGCCCGCCCACGATCCAGCGCGCCTTGAAGTGCTGCGTGAAGTTGGGCGTGACCCCTTCGATCCACGGCATCTCGATCCCGTGCGCAGAGGCCACCATCGGCTGCCGCGGGATCAGCTTCACCGTCGAAGGACGCGGTAGCCCGAAGACGCCGACGAGGAGGGCGAGCGTGTCATCGCCATCGACGATGCGCGACTCCACATAGGTCGTGCTCTTGCCGCTACGCAGCAGCCGCGCCCGCGAGCGCACCACGCCGCCCGGCACCGGCGCGAGGAACGTCGCCTGCAGTGAGCGTAGCGGCGCCTGCGGCACCAGCGAGCGCATGGCGGCAAGCGCCACCGCTGCCTGGAGCCCTCCGAAGAGCGTTCGGCCCTGCAGCCAATCGTCCGGAACGTCGAGCTGCGATTCGCCCGCGCCGCTGCGGGCGCGGGACATCAGGACGGAGTACGGAGTCGGCTCCATGGGTTGATGGCGATTGTGGCATACGCAAGGGCAAGGTCTGCGAACGTGGACCACGCATGATTTTCTCCGAATCCTAAACGCCCTCGACGATCCGGATATCGCGGTCCACCCCATCGCCCAGCGCACGCAACGCCTCCGCATACGCGGGGCTGTCGTGCGCCGCGCGCGCCTGCGCCACGCTGTCGAACTCGATCAACACGACGCGCTGGTTCACCGCGTTGTCGTAGACCTGCGCGGGATTAGCGCGCGCGAGGAAGCGCCCGCCGGCCGCGGTGAGCGCCGGGCCCGCGAGCTTTGCGTACGCCGCGAATTTTTCGGGGTCGTGGATGGCGCGATACGTGGCGACCCAATAGGTCTTGGACATGAGCTTGTCTCACATGGGGGAATGGCGATCAGATAGCACTTGTTCGGCCGGCGCGTCAATCCGGGCGCTCAAAGCTGGAACGCGAGCCACAGCACGAGGCCTTCCGAGACATCGCGGGGTGCGCCAAGTCCTCGCGGGAAAGCGGAGCTACCAGCGCAGCGTTGACCCCGCGCTCCCGAAAGCGCCACCCCCCGCAACCACCACGATGCCCACGCCCAAACCGATGAGGGCGACGACGAAGAGCGTGATCTTCATCGCGTCGATCGCGGATCCGATCTGCACCGCCTTCGTCCCGGTGGCCCAGCCGCGGCCCGCGCGCAGGTTGCCGATGGAGGTGAAGGCGTTGCGCGCGAGCTGGCGCGTCTGCACGAAGCCATCCCAGAAGCCGAGCAGGAGGAGCGTGCCGAAGAACGCGATGGCCACGCGCCCCTCGGTGGGAACGGAAACGAGCGCGGGCACGGCCGCCTTCGCGAGCTTCGGAATCTCCGTCATGAGCGAGCGCCAGAAGATCGCCATGCGCCCGGGCATCTTGCCGGCGCGGTATTCCTCGCGCACCGCCGCCATCATCGCGGCGAGCGTGCCCTCCACCGCCTTGTCGCGATCGCCCGCGTTCCAGGCCGGCGCGAAGACGCTCTCGAGGATGCGATGGGTCTGCACGTCGGTGAGCGCGCCCTCCAGCCCGTAGCCCACCTCGATGCGCGCGACCTTGTCCTTCGCGAAGATCGACAACACCGCGCCGTTGTCGAGGCCCTTCCTTCCGAGGCGGGAGAGCTCGGCCACCTTGATGGTGAAATCCTCGACCGCCATCTCGAGAAGGCGCGGATAGATCGCGACTGCGACCTGGTTCGACGTCTCCTTCTCGAACTGCTGCAGCGCGGCGGCGAGGCGCTCGCGCGACGCGGGATCGAGCGCGCCGGCGAAATCGTTCACGTATGTGGTCAACGCCGTCGCGGTGACGGCGCTCGCATCCGGCGCAGCAGGCGTCTCAGTCTTCGCGCGGTGGCCGAGCGCGCCGACAGCGATCCAGAACAAGATCCATCCGGCGAGGACGACCGTGAAACGGATGAACGACTCGCGACGCTTTGCTGCGGGGATGGGGGCGGGCATGGCGGATGATGGCAGAAACGCCGTCTGCGCCCCCGTAGGCGCCCACCGACTCGCCTGCAAGCGTCCCGCCTATGGCGCGCCTCGCCTACCCCGCCCACTGTCGATATGCACCTATCGCACGGCCGCATACGCGTTTCCGCGATGCGAACAGGAGAATCACGTGAACAAGGAAACACCCAAACAGACCCACGCCAATCTCGACCCGATCACCGGCACGCCCGGAGTCCAGTCCTTTGGAACCGGCGTCGGCGCCATCGGCGGAGGAATCGCCGGTGCTGCTGTCGGCTCGGCGGCCGGGCCCATAGGAGCGATCGTCGGCGCGGCAGTGGGCGCCATCGCGGGAGGGCTCGCCGGCAAGGGAGCCGCCGAAATGGACCCGACGGTGGAAGAGGCCTATTGGGTCGTGCAGTACACCAAGGAGCCGTATTACTCGAAGAGCCGGGAGTACGACTTCTACGCGCCCGCCTATCGCGCGGGCTACGAGGGCCGCGCCAAGTACGACGGCCGCACGTTCGACGAGGTCGAGGACGACCTCCAGGCCGACTACCTCGGCTACAAGGGCGAGAAGAGCAACTGGCACGAAGTGCGTCCCGCTTCGCTCTCCGCCTGGCATCGCATCGACCAGCGCGCAAACGCCGCGCGGGCCAAGTAGCTCCCCTCAATCACAGCGAAAGGAAACGCAATGAACCGCGATCAAGTCAAGGGCCGTGCCAAGGAAGTCGCCGGCAACGTCCAGAAGAACGCCGGCAAGGCCGTCGGCAGCGAGAAGACAGAAGCCAAGGGCGCCGTGAAGGAAGCGGAAGGAAAGATCCAGAAGACTGTGGGCGACGTGCGCAACAAGATCTGAGCGCTCGTTCGTGACATCCAGCGGGGGCGCCATTCGCGCCCCCGTTTGCATGGGCCGCTCTGGCGGTCATCGCCAACTGGTACGATGCCCCGTGACTTGGAACGGTGCACCAATGCTCATCCGCATCGCCGCCGCCATCATCGCCGCCGCGCTGGTTGCCTCGTGCGCCGCCCTCCCGCGCGAGTCGTCGTATTTCGAGGAGGTGCGCGGCGCGAAGATCCACGTCGAAAGATTCGGCGCCGGCGCCCCGATCGTCTTCCTCCACGGCGGGCTCGTCTTCTTCGACAACAACTTCGCGAAGCAGCGCGACTACTTCGCCTCGTTCCGCGAGGTCATCGGCATCGACCGGCGCGGCCACGGCCACAGTCCCGACGACGGCACGCCCTTCGACTATCGCGAGATGGCGGAAGACACCGCGGCGGTCATCCGTGCCCCGGGTGTGGGGCCCGTCGACGTCGTCGGCCACAGCGACGGCGGCAACATCGGCCTCATCCTCGCGCGCGAGCATCCCGAGCTGGTGCGCCGCCTCGTCGTCTCCGGTGCGAACCTCAGGGCCGGCATGCCCGCGGTAGAGCTGGAGCGCCGCGCCCGATGGTCGTCGCAGCAGATAAGCGAGAAACTGCACGAGCTCGATTCACACCTGCCGCCCGCATTCCGCACGGATTACGGGAAGGTATCTCCCGAGGGGCCGGGCCACTGGTGGGCCTTCCTCGAGAAATCGTATCGGCTGTGGCTCACGCCGGTCGTGATCGCGCCCACCGAGGTGAAGCTCATCAAGGCGCCGGTCCTCGTCATCGCCGGCGACCACGACTTCACCTCGCTCGAGGACACCACCGAGATCTATCGCGCCCTGCCGCGCGGACAGTTGCTGATCCTGCCCGGCACCGGCCACGGAACGTTCGGTGAGCGACCGGAGCTCGTTAACCTCGCTATCCGCGAGTTCCTCGAACGCGCCGAGGCGAAGTAAGCCAATCGAACACCTCGCCGTACCAAAGCCGTGAGTTCCGCGGCTTGAGCACCCAGTGGTTCTCGTCGGGAAACCACACCAGCCGCGAGGGCACGCCGCGCACCTGCAGCGTGTTGTAGTACGCGAGCCCGTTGGTGTCGGGAACGCGGTAATCGTTGTTGCCGTGGATCACCAGCGTGGGCGTGTCCATGCGGTGCGCGAAGGTGTGCGGGCTCTGCGCCCTCACCTTCGCGGGGTTCTCCCAATAGAGCGCGCCCAAGTCGCGGGGCCGGGCGGCGTACGAATCGGCGCTGAAGGTGGCCACGCGGTCGAACACTCCCGCGTGGCACACGTACGCGCGATAGCGGCCCGCGGGACTGTGGCCGTTCATCCAGGCGACGAGGAATCCGCCATAGCTGCCGCCGGCGGCGAACACGCGCTTCGCATCGGCCCACGGCTTCGAGAGCAGCCAGTCGGTGCCCGCCTCGATGTCCTCGGTCTCGAACCGGCCCATGCGCCCCATGATGCTGTCGCAGAAAGCGAAGCCGAAGCCGCTCGAGCCGTGATAGTTCACCGCCGCGACCACGTACCCGCGCGAGGCGAAGAGGTGCGTATTCCACCGGTATCCGAAAGTATCGCCCGCGGCCGCATAGGGCCCCCCGTGGATCACTTGCAGCACCGGATGCTTCCTGCGCGGATCGAATCGCGGCGGGAAGGTGACGAACATCTGCACCGGCTCTCCGCGCGCGCCACGCAGCGTCACCTCGCGCGTTTCACCCAGGGCCACGCGCGCCATGCGCTCGTCGTTGAAGCGCTCGATCCGGCGCGCCACGCCGGAACGTATCGCATGCACCTGCACCGGATGGGCCGCGCAGTCGAGCGCCACGGTGATGGTCTCGTTTCCCGGCGGGCCGCCCACGTCGAAACCCTGCACCCAGCCGCCCTGCACCGCGATGCCGAATGTTTCGCCGCGCAAGTCGAATCGCCACAGGGGGCAACGCCCTCGCTGCTGCGCCGCGAAGAGCACCGCCGATGCATCCGGTGTCCATCGCAGCGGACCCTCGACGTCGATCGTCCAATCGCCGCCGACCACACGTGGCGGCTTACCTCGGCGAAGGAACGCGAGCCGCCCGGGCATCGTGTGGCGCCGGCCCACGTTCGCCGCGACGCAGGCGATCTGCGATCCGTCGGGTGAGTAGCGCGGCGCTTCGAAGCTCCAGGCCTTGTCGTGCGTGAGCGCCGAGATGCGGCCGCGCGCGATCTCGATCTCGGCGAGCGCGAGGGGATTGATGGCGCGTTTGCGAGGCGCCGGGTCGTGCACGAACACGATGCGCCGGCCGTCGGGGGCGATGTCGAAGTGGGATGCGCCGGGCTCGATGCGCGGAAGCTCGTACGCCGTGTCTTCGAAGAGATCCCTGATGCGTCCACTCGCAAGGTCGAGCATCAGCAGGTGCGGCACGCGGCCCATGGGCAGCCCGTGGTCGAAGTGCCGGTATTGCGCCTCCGAAGTCACGTAGGCGCTTTCCTTGCGCTCGGTGAATTCCTTGTGGCGCCGCTCCTGCGCGCGGCAGCCCTTCACCTCCGGCCAGGCCCACGACACGAACACCACGCGCTTTCCATCGGGCATCCACTTGAAGTCGACGATGCCGGGGAGGAAATCGGTCACGCGTTCGGCCTCGCCGCCCGTGGCGGCGATTACGTAGAGCTGCGGCTCGGCGTCCTTGCGGCCCTCGCGCTCGCGCTTGGCGAGGAAGGCGATGCGATCGCCCTGCGGCGACCACGCGGGGCGAGCGTCCTTCTCCCCGTAGCGCGTGAGGCGCCGCGGCGCGCACGTCGCCGTGGGCAGCAGCCACAGGCTGGTGGCGCCCTTGTTCTCCTGCATCGAGTACGCCGTGACGGCGCACACCGCCGCGGAGCCGTCGGGAGCGATGGCCACGCTGCCGACGCGCTCCATCTGCCAGAGGGTTTCGATGTCGATGGGGGGGAGAGCGGACATGCGGCCACTATAATCGAGCGATTGCGGCGCCGCGAAGGGGCACGATGAAGATCAAGTCGAAGGACTATCGCGTGGACGAGGGACGCGCCGTCGATCTCGGCAAGTGGCCGACGAACGTGAAGCCCGTGTACAAATCGAAGGACCATTACGAGACCGTGCTGAAGGACCATGTCGACGAGCTGAGCGAGCAGCAGGAGCTGCTCTACGCGTCCAATCGCTACGCGATCCTGCTCATCTTCCAGGCGATGGACGCGGCGGGAAAGGACGGCGCCATCAGCCACGTGATGTCCGGGGTCAATCCGCAAGGCTGCCAGGTCTTCAGCTTCAAGCATCCGAGCGCCGCCGAGCTGCAGCACGACTTTCTCTGGCGCACCACGTGCGAGCTGCCCGAGCGCGGGCGGATCGGCATCTTCAACCGCTCCTACTACGAGGAAGTCCTGATCGCGCGCGTACATCCCGAGATCCTGCGCGGGGAGGGCATTCCTGACGAGCCGAAGGACGACGACACGGTCTGGCGCAAGCGCTATCGCTCGATCACCGGCCTGGAAAGGCACCTGCACGAGAACGGAACGCGCATCGTGAAGTTCTACCTCCACCTTTCGAAGGACGAGCAGCGCAAGCGCTTCATCGAGCGCATCGACGAGCCTTCGAAGAACTGGAAATTCAGCGCCGCCGACATCGAGGAGCGCAAGTACTGGAACCGGTACATGGTCGCGTACGAGAAGTGCCTCGCCGCGACGAGCACGAGCGACTCTCCCTGGTACATCGTTCCCGCCGACGACAAGCTGAACGCGCGCCTCATCGTCTCGCAGGTGGTCCGCGATACCCTCAAAGCCCTGAAGATGACCTATCCCCGGGCGGACGCGAAGCGCAAGAAGGAGCTGCAGGCGATCCGCAAGCGCCTCGCAAAATAATGCTGCGGGCCCCTTGACAATCATTCAACCGTTTGGTTGAATGTGACTCATGGACAACCTCACCAGCGTTCTCGACGCCATCGCCCACCCCTCGCGGCGGGCGATCCTCGATCGACTCTCCCGCGGGCCGGCGCGCGTGACGGAAATCGCCGCGCCCTTCGACATGTCCCTCAACGCCGTCTCCAAGCACCTGAAGGTGCTGGAGGGCGCGGGGCTCGTGCGCCGCGAGAAAGTGGGCCGCGAGCACTTCATCGAGTTCAGGGCCGCGCCGCTGCGGCAAGTGTCGGCCTGGGTGAGCCACTACGAGCAATTCTGGACCCAGCAGCTGGATCGTTTCGAAGCCCACTTCAAGGAGAAAGGAAGGAAGAAGCCATGATTCCCAAGATGAAGACCTGTGAGATCACCATGAACCGCACGATTCCCGCGAGCCCCGCGGAAGTGTTCGACGCGTGGCTCGACCCGTCGAATCCCGGAACGCCCTTCCACGGCTCGGAGAAGCTGATCCTCGATCCGAAGATCGACGGCATGTTCTATTTCAGGCACCTGATGGAAGGCACGGAGCTGCCGCACTTCGGCCGCTTCACCACCCTCGATCGCGGGCGCAAGATCCAGTACACGTGGATGTCGCGGCATACGAAGGGCCTGGAGTCCGTCGTCACCGTCACCCTGCAGAAGAAGGGCGACGACACGCTCCTCACCCTCAACCACGCGAACATCCCGGACGACGAGATGGGCCACGCCCACGAGCAGGGCTGGAGCCACTACCTCGGCATTTTCGAGAAGCGTTTCGCACCGGCGAACGCGTAGGCTAGCTGCGAGCGATCGGCGCGGCGGTGCGGATGTGCGGATTGAGCGTCGTCGCGATCGCCCACGCGACGAGCCACGCCGAGAAGATCTCCACCGCCGCGATCGCGCCGAAGCGCTCGATGACGAAGCCCGACAGCGCCGCGCCGATCGGCATGAACCCGAACGCCAGCAACCGGAAGACGCTGTTCACGCGCCCCTGCAGCCGGTCCGGGATGATCGAGAGCCGATAGCTGAACTGCACCACGTTGTAGATCGGCATGAGGAAGTAGATCGCGCCGGAAACGACGCCTAGAAGCAGGTACGACGGGACCACGGCGTAGAGCGTGAAGAGAAGCGTCGAGGCCCAGAGGGTCGCGACGATCACCTGGCCGAACGTGAACCGCCTCTGGATCCTGCCGCCCACGAGCGAGCCGAGGATGCCGCCCACGCCGGAGATGCCGAAGATCACGCCGATCGCGCCATCGTCCGCGCCCATCTCCTTGGCGAGCACGATGATGAGGAGCGGCGCCGCGGCGTTCACCAGGTTCAGCCCGCCCGTGAGGAACGCCATGTAGCGGATCAGCGGGTTGCACCCGAGCCATCGCAGGCCCTCCATCACCTCTTCGCGCAGGTTGCGGGTCGATGGCGCGCGCTCGGTGTGGAAAGGCGCCTGGATCTTCATGAGCGATGCGACGGAGATCAAGTACGTCACGGCGTCGGCGACGAAGGGCACAGCGCGCCCGAATGCCTGGTAGAGCACCGTCCCGAATGGCGGGCCCACGATGTTCGCGACGCCGAACCCCGCCTCGTTCTGCGCGGCCGCCTGCGGCAGCTGCGCCTGCGAGACGACCCGGGGGAGCGCGGCGACCTCCGCGATGTTGAAGAACACCCACAGGCTTCCCTCGACGAGCGACACCACGTAGACCTGCCACAGCGTGAGCGCGTCGAACGCGATGGCCACGGGAATGCTCGCCACCGCGATCGCGCGCCCGACGTCGCAGCGGATCATCACCGCCTTGCGATCCCAGCGATCGATGAGCGCGCCCACCGGCAGGCTGAAGACGAGGTAGGGCAACGCGCGCAACGCGCCCGCGATGCCCGCGGCTTCCGGCGAGCCCGTCAACGCGAGGATGAGGAGCGGAATGACCACCGACGACGCGGTGGAGCCCAGCGTGGAGGCGACCTGGCCGCTCCAGAGGAGCATGTAGTCGCGATTGCGCCAGAGCGAGGCGGATTCGGCCATCAGGCGGTCGATGTCTTACTCTTGAACCGGCCGGCCAATCGATCCATGTACAGGTAGACCACGGGCGTGGTGAAGAGCGTCAGCATCTGCGAAAGGAGCAGCCCGCCCACCATCGCCACGCCCAGCGGCCGGCGAAGCTCCGACCCCGCGCCCCACCCCAGCGCGAGCGGCAGCGCCCCGAGGAGCGCCGCGAGCGTGGTCATCATGATCGGGCGGAAGCGCAGCAGCGCGGCCTCGTAGATCGCCTCTTCCGGGGCAAGGCCCTTGGCACGAAGGTGGATCGACACGTCCACCATCATGATGCCGTTCTTCTTCACGATGCCGATGAGCAGGATGATGCCGATCAGCGCGATCAAAGAAAAATCGTAGCCGAAGAGCATGAGCGCGAGGAGCCCGCCGATTCCCGCCGACGGCAGCGTCGACATGATGGTGAGCGGGTGGATGAAGCTTTCGTAGAGCACGCCCAGCACGATGAAGATCGCGAGCAACGCGGCGGCGATGAGGAAGGGCTGCGTCGCGAGCGAATCCTGGAAGGCCTTGGCGCTGCCGGTGAAGGTCGTCGTGAGGCCGGGCGGCGCTCCCGCCGCGCGCTCCTTGTTCCTGATCGCCGCCACGGCCTGCCCGAGCGATGTTCCCGGCGCGAGGTTGAAGGAGATCGTCGCCGCCGGGAATTGGCCGTCGTGATTCACCGTGAGCGGAGCCGAGGTCCGCTCGAGGCTTGTGAAGGCGCGCAACGGAACCGGCAGGCCCGTCTTCGAGGCAACATAGAGCCGGTCGAGCGCGGTCTCGTCGAGCTGGAAGCGGGGATCGACCTCCAGGATCACGCGATACACATTGACCTGCGTGTAATAGCTCGCCACCTGGCGTTGCCCGAACGCGTCGTAGAGCGTGTCGTCCACGCTCTGCGCCGTCACGCCGAGCCGGCCCATGGCGCTGCGGTCCATGACGATCCGCAGGCGCGGCGCGGTGGGCTGGACGTCGCCCGCCACGTCGCGCAGCTCGGGAACGGCCTGCAGCGCCTGGATCATCTTCGGGGTCCACTCGTCCAGCTCGGCGAGGTTGGAATCGCGCAGCGTGTACTGGAACTGCGTCTTCCCCACGCGAGTGCCGACCCGCAAGTCCTGCCGAGCCTGCATTCGCAGCGTGATCTCCGGGACGCCCTTCGCGCGTTGCTTGATGCGGTCCATCACCGCATAGACCGACGATTTGCGCACCTCGAACGGCCTTAGGTCGATCAGCACGCGCCCGACGTTGATCGAGGGGTCGCCTTCGATCCAGTAGTAGACGTTCTCGATGTCGTCGTCCCTGGCGACGAGGTCGGCGATGGTGTGCATGCGCTCGGCCATCGCGGGGTACGAGATGTCCGGCGAGGCTTCGGCCACGCCCGCGATGAGCCCGTTGTCCTGCTGGGGAAAGAACCCCTTGGGGATGAGGACGTAGAGGATCACCGTCACCACGAGGGTCGCGAGCATCACGAGGAGCATGAGGAACTGGTGGCCGATCACCCAGCGCAGGCCCTTTCCATAGCGCTGGTGCACCTTCTCGAACCATGCGCCCGCGCGCCTTTCGAGCTTGCCCTGCTCCCGCTCCGGATGGGGCTTCAGCAGCTTCGCGCACAAGACCGGCGTGAGCGTGAGGGACACGACGCCGGACAGGAGGATCGCGATGGCGGCGGTATTCGCGAACTCGTGGAAGAGGCGCCCGACGACTCCGCCCATGAAGATGAGCGGAATGAAGACCGCGACGAGCGAGATCGTCATCGAGACGATCGTGAACCCGATCTCCTTCGAGCCGAGGAGCGCGGCCGTGGTCGCCTCCTCGCCGTTCTCGACGTGGCGGGTGATGTTCTCGAGCATCACGATCGCGTCGTCCACCACGAACCCGACCGACACGGTGAGCGCCATGAGGGAAACGTTGTCCAGCGTGTATCCGATCGCGTACATCGCGGCCATCGTCCCGAGCAACGAGAGCGGGATGGCGATTGCGGGGATAAAGGTCGCTTGGAGGTTGCGCAGGAACACGAACGTCACGATCACCACCAGCAGGCACGAGATGAGGAGCGTACGGAACACGTCCTTCACCGAAGCGCGGATCGCCTGGGTCCGGTCGCCGAGGAGGATCAGGTGGACCGACGCGGGAAGGTCCTTCTGCAGCGTGGGCAGGAGCGCGCGCACCCTCGCCACCGTCTCGTTCAGGTTGAATCCCACCTGCTTGTGCACGTCGATCATCACGGCCTGGTGATGCCGGACCCACGCGCCCTGCTTCACGTCCTCGACGCTCTTCACGACATTGCCGACGTCGCCGATCCGCACCACGGAGCCGTTGCGCGTGCCGAGCGTGATCGCGCTGAATTCCGAGGCCTCGGTGAGCTGGTCGTTCGCGTCGAGCGTGACCGTCTGGCGCGAGTTGCTCAAGGTGCCCTTGGGGCCGTTCACCGTGAGCTCGCCGATCCGCTGGCGCACGTCCTCGAGGTTGAGGCCGAGGGCGGCGATCTTCCCCGGATCGACCTGAATGCGCACCGCGGGCTTCTGTCGCCCGTGGTAATCCACGAGGCCCACGCCCGTCACGCGCGAGATCTCGGGCGTGAGGAAATTCTCGACGTAGTCGTCCACCGCCGCGATCGGCAGCGAATCGGAATAGACCGCCACCGTCATGAGGAGGGCGTCGGCCGGGTTCTTCTTCTCGAACGTCGGAGGATGCGGGAGGTTCTTCGGCAGGTCCGCGACCGCGGAGTTGATGGCGGTCTGCACGTCCACCGCGGCGGAATCCACGCTTCGCGAGAGGTCGAATTCCACGCTGATGGAGCTCTGGCCCAGAGAGCTCGTGGAGGAGATCGACACCACGCCCGGCAGGATCGCGAGCGCCCTCTCGAGCGGGGAGGTGACCGATGCGGCGACGGTCTCGGCGCTCGCGCCGGGGAGGGTCGTCGTGATGGAGATCGCGGGGATGTCGACTTGCGGGACGCCGGCAATCGGCAGCTGCGTGTACGCGGTGATGCCCAGGAACAGCAATCCCATCATGAGAAGGAAAGTCGCTACAGGACGCCCGATGAACCAGGCCGAGACGTTCAACGCGCGGCCTTCACTTCACGCTGACCCGAGCGTCGGGCTCGAGCTGGAACTGCCCCTCGATCACGACGCTGTCACCCGGCGCCACGCCCTTCGCCACCGCGACCGCTCCATCGGCGATCGGACCCGTCACGACGCGCTTCATCTTCGCGACGCCGTTCTCGACGACGTACACGTACGCACCGTCGGGGCCCGTCTGGATCGCCGCCGTCGGCAGCGCCACGACATTGCGCAGCGTCTCGAGAAGGAGCTGCACCGTGACGAACTGGCCCGGCCACAGCGCTTGCGTCGGATTGGGGAAGGTGGCCTTGCAATGGATCGTCCCGGTCGTCGCGTCGATCTGGTTGTCGATGAGCGTGAGCTCGCCGTCGCCAAGGGATTGCGCGCCGTCCTGCGCGAGCGCCTTCACGGCCATACCGGCCTGGGACTGCCGCGCACGCAACGCGGGAAGGATCTCCTGGGGCAGGGAGAAGCTCACCGATACCGGCTGGATCTGGGTGAGCGTCACGAGCCCATTGGCATCGCTCGCGTGGACCATGTTTCCGACGTCGACCAACCGCGCACCGGTGCGCGCGTCGATCGGCGCGCGAATCGTCGCATAGTCCACCTGGAGCCGGGCGGCGTCGATCTGCGCGACGTCGATGGCCACGGCGGCCTCGAGTTGGTGAACGAGGGCTCGCGTCGTGTCGAGGACTTGCCGCGGTGCCGAATCCGTCTCCAGCAGGACCTCGTAGCGCCCGAGGTCGACCTTGGCGTTGTCGAGCAGCGACTGGTCCTTGTCCCTTTGCGCCATGGCCGATCGCATCTGCGCCTCGAACGGGCGACGGTCGAGCTCCACCAGCACATCGCCGCGGTGGACCGTCTGGCCCTCGCGGAATGCGACGCGGCTGATCTCGCCATCGACGCGCGGGCGCACCAGGACGGTGTTGAACGCCTGCACCGTGCCGATGCCGGTGAGATAACGGGGCACGTCACGGGCTTCCGCGCGCACGACACGGACCGGTACCCCGTCGGATGACTTCGGTTTGACGGCGGTCGCGCCCTTCGAGGCACTCCAATACCAAATCGCCGCGAGGGCGAGGAGGCAAGCCATCACGATGCCTGCCAGGCGCTTCCTGCTCACGATGGATCCCAGCGGAATTTCGAGGGGTTGAGCCCGGGGAACGAACTCTCAAGCAATCGATTGTACTATCGCGCCATGATCCACCCAGGGGGATTTGGCTCGCCGATCCCGGAACCATTCCCCACGTGCATGCAATCCATGCCGAAAGATCGTTTTTCGGCCCCCATCGGCCGCGCCATAATCCGCACCATGACTTCGCGCCGTTCGATGCTCTGGCTGATCGTCCTCAGCGGCCTCATCATTTCGTTATGCATGGGGCTCAGGCAAAGCCTCGGCCTCTTCATGCAGCCCATGACCCGCGACCTCGGCATCTCGGCCACCGCCTTCGGCCTCACCATCGCGCTGCAGAACATCGTCTGGGGAATCTCGCAGCCCTTCGTCGGCGCGCTCGCCGACAAGCACGGGCCGCGGCCGATCCTCATCGCCACCGCGCTCGCATACGCCGCGGGCTTGCTGCTCATGATCGTGTCGAAGAGCATCCCGGGCGCGCTGCAGGTCGGGGGTATCCTCGCGGGCATCGGCACGGCGGGGACCGGCTTCGGGATCCTCATCGGCGTCGTGTCGCGCGCGACGCTGCCTGAGAAACGCAGCCAGACCGTGGGACTCGTCGCGGCGCTGGGCTCGCTCGGCACGCTGGTGATCGCGCCACTGGGGCAAGGCCTCATCGACGGCTTCGGCTGGCACATCGCGCTCGTCGTGTTCGCGGCGATCGCGGGATCCATGGCGCTCCTCTCGCTCCCGATCGCGAAGCTGAGCGAAGGCAAGTCGGTCGAGAAGAAGTCGAGCGAGGGGGTGGGCGACGCGGTGCGCCGCGCGCTATCCCACCGCGGCTACCTCTTCATGACGCTCGCCTTCTTCGCCTGCGGCTTCCAGCTCGTCTTCATCGCGACGCACCTGCCGGCGTACCTCGCCATCTGCGGCGTGGCGCCCGGCGTCGGCGCGAGCGCGTTGGCGTTGATCGGCCTCTTCAACGCGATGGGCACGTACACGTTCGGCCTCCTCGGCGCGCGCTACAGCCAGAAGCACCTGCTCGCGATGATCTACCTCCTGCGCACGCTCTTCATCGTGATCTTCCTCGCCGCGCCCATCAGCGCCGTCTCGACGCTCGTCTTCGCCGCCGCCATGGGTTTCCTCTGGCTGGGCGTGGCGCCGCTCGTGACCGGCATCATCGGCCGCGTCTTCGGCCTCACGCATTTCAATACGCTCTACGGCGTGGTGTTCCTGAGCCACCAGCTGGGCTCGTTCTTCGGCGCGTGGATGGGCGGCGTGGTGGTGGATCGCACCGGCAACTACAACCTCGCCTGGGGCGTGCTGGTCGTGATCGGGCTCACGGCGTTCACGCTGCAGTGGCTGATGGACGAGCGCCCGCCGCGCGAGCACGTCGGCTCGCCCGCCGCGATGCCTGCGTAATCAAGCATCGTGCGGTATCCCTCGCGCGACGGGACAATTGACGCGCGGCAAGATGCCCTTCCCCGGATCGGCGCATCATGGGCTCCCATATCCACAGGAGCGGGGCTCATGACAATCAATGTTGGCACGACAGAGCGCATCATCCGCGTGGTGGCAGGATTCGCGATCCTGAGCCTCGTCTTCATCCTCGACAGCAATGCCCGGTGGTTCGGCCTCATCGGGATCGCGCCGATCCTCACCGGAGCCATCGGCTATTGCCCGCCGTACGCATGGATGGGCATCAATACCTGCGGGACGAAGGCGTAACGCGAAGACGCAGCAGCGCAATTGCCCGCCAGCCCATCCGGCCTGCCGCGCGCTTCGTGAAGCGCGAGGTTGATCCTGTGCGTCAGTTCTTCTGAGTCACGAATTTCGTGACGAGATATCCGTCGAAAGTCTCCGAGCCGCCCTCGCTGCCGTAGCCGCTGTCCTTCACGCCGCCGAAGGGCGTCTCGGAGAGCGCGAGGCCCAGGTGGTTGATCGTCACCATCCCCGACTCGAGTGAATCGCCGAGCTTGGTCGCGCTCTTCGTCGAGTTGGTGAAGGCGTACGCGGCGAGGCCGAAGGGAAGGGAGTTCGCGCGCTCGATCGCCTCGTCGAGAGTCTTGAACGGCTTCACGCCCATGATCGGGCCGAAGGGCTCCTGCGTCATGAGCTTCGAGTCGTCCGGCGCCTCGGCGACGACGGTGGGCTCGAAGAAGTTGCCGCGATCGCCCAGCCTGTGGCCGCCGGCGAGGATCTTCGCGCCGCGCGCGTCCGCATCCTCGACGAAGCCGGCGATGGCGGGCACGCGACGACGATGCGCAAGCGGCCCCATCTTCGTATCCGCGTCCAGGCCCGGGCCCACCTTCAGCTTGGAGACCTTGTCGAGGAAGCGCGCGACGAACTTGTCGTACGCCTTCTCCTGCACGTAGAAGCGCGTAGGCGAGACGCACACCTGCCCGGCGTTGCGGAATTTGGCCGCGGCCAACATGTCCGCGGCGCCCTCGACGTCGGCGTCGTCCATGACGATCACCAGCGAATGGCCGCCCAGCTCCATGGTGCACGGCTTCATCAGCGCGCCCGCCATCGCGGCGAGCTGCTTGCCCACCGGCACCGAGCCCGTGAACGAGATCTTGCGCACGATGGGCGAGTTGATGAGATACGTCGACACCTCGCTCGGCACGCCCCACACGAGGTTGAGGCACCCCGGGGGCAGCCCCGCGTCGTGGAAGAGCCGCGCGAGGGCGACCGCCGCGCTGGGCGAATCCTCCGGGCCCTTGATGATGAGCGTGCAGCCGGCGCCCAGCGACGAGACCATCTTGCGGATCGCCTGGTTGAACGGAAAATTCCACGGCGAGAACGCGGCGCACACGCCGATGGGCTCCTTCAGCACGAACTGGCGCACGCCCTCGCTGCGCGGCTGGATCACGCGCCCATAGATGCGGCGGCATTCCTCCGCGGCCCACTCCGCATGCTCCGCGCACACATTCACTTCGCCAATCGCTTCCGCGAGCGGCTTGCCCTGGTCCATGGTGATGTTGCGGCCGATGTCGTTGGCGCGCGCGCGCGCGAGCTCGGCCACCTTGCGCAGCACGCGGCTTCGTTCCATGGGCGAGGACTTGCGCCACGATTCGAATGCCGTCTGCGCGCTCGCGAGCGCGAGGTCCAGATCCGCCATGCCCGCGTGCGGGAGCTTGCCGATCACCTCGTCGGTGGCGGGGTTCACGATGTCCTGCTCGCGGCGCCCGCCGCCCTTCAGGAAGTGGCCGTTGATGTAGAGGGAAAGGTCTTCGTACATGGGGGTTCTCGCCGGGTGGAGTTGGCCTATCGTAGCGCCATTCGCGCTGTCCCAAAGAAAACGGCGCCGCGAAGGGCGCCGTCCTCGAGCGCGACGATTCTCCTATCGCGATCGGCAGCGGGAGAAGTCGAGGTCGTTCTGCTGTTCGCCCTGGCGCACCGCCTCGAAGTGGCGCGCACGCGGATTCCAGCATTCCTGCCCGCCGGAGTTCCAGCGCTCGTCGCGCTGCGCCTCGCCCACGTAGCGGCAACGCGCGAAGTCCAGGTCGTTCTGGCGCTCGCCGGTGCGCACCGCCTCGAAGTGGCGCGCGCCCGGATTCCAGCACTCCTGCTTCCCGGAATTCCAGCCCTCGTCGCGCGAGACGGTGTTCACGTTGCGGCAGCGCGAGAAATCGAGGTCGTTCTGGCTCTCGCCGCGGCGCACGCCTTCGAAATGCCGTGCGCGCGGATTCCAGCATTCCTGGGCGCCGGTGGACCATCCCGCGCCGCGCGGGACTTCGCCGATGTAGCGGCAGCGGTTGAAGTCGAGATCGCCCTGCCGCTCTCCTGGACGCACGCGCTCGTAGTGGCCGGCGCCGGAGTTCCAGCATTCACGCTCGACGTCGCCCGAACGATAGCCGTCGTTGCGCCCGGGACCCTGCGCGAGCGCCGTTGACGCCGCCGCGACCAGGATCAATCCCACGGCCATTGTTGTTGTCGATCTCATCGTCGTCTCCGGCTGCGGTGCATTGGACTTCCAGGCCACGATTCGACAGCGCGCCGCGCACATCGTTCGGCACCGCACCAAGGCATCAAGGACGCGGGGGCGTTACTTCGGGGGCCAGTTCTGCACGCCTTCCCACGCTTGCTGCACCGGAGGCGGCAACTTGTCCATGTGCTTGAGGAAGAGCGCGATCGTCCAGATCTCGCGGTCGCTCAACGTCGCGGCGAACGACGGCATTCCGGTGAGGCGGATGCCATGCTTCACCTTCCAGAAGGATTCGCCTTCGGGGTCGTCCTCCACGCCCTCGGTCGCGAGCTGCGGCGGCTTCTGGTAGAGGCCCTTCGCGATGGGGGACGCGGCGGCATCGCCCTTGGCGGACCCGTGGCAAACCGCGCAGTTGCGCGCGAAGAGCCGCACGCCCTCTAGGAGGTTCTCGTCGGTGAGCGCGACGGGATTGGCCTCCCGCGGCGCCACGCGGTCGAGCGTCGCGTGGAGCGACGTCTTGGCCATCCATTTCTCGATCGGCCCCGGAGTGGCATCGGCGTTGGCGGGGATCATCCCGCTGCGCACGAGGGCGTAACCCACGAGGAAGGCGACGGCGAGCGTCGCGGCAATCCCTGCAATCACGCCTTTGAGCATCATTCGTCTCCTCGGGAATTCGTGGCTGACGCCGTTCGACGCGATCCCGCGCCCACAGTTCCAACGAAGCGCGGCGAAGCCTCAGCGCCGCAGCGACGCCACCATGGCGCGGAAATCGTCCGGCGGATCGCGCTCGAAGGCGACGCGCTCGCCGCCGCGCGGGTGGGCGAAGCCGAGCGTGCGCGCGTGCAGCATCGTGCGAGGCGCCTCGATCTTCGCGTCCGCGAAGTCGCGGATGTACACGCGCTCGCCCAGCAGCGGATGGCCGAGCTCCGATAGGTGGATGCGGATCTGGTGCTGTCGGCCCGTCTCCAGGCGGCACTCGACGAGCGTCGCGCCGGCGAGCGCCTCGAGGGGCCGGATGAAGGTGAGGGCGCGCCTCGCCTCCGCCGGCGGCTCGCCCTTCGCGCGGCGGAAGTGCCCGTGCGAGCCGCGCATGCCGTCGCCGCGATCGAGGAGGAGGTGCGTCTCGACGCGACGCTCGTCCACCTCGCCGTGCGCGATGGCGTGATAGACGCGATCGACCTCGTGGATGCGGAAGAGGTCGGTGAGCTTCTTCTTCGCCTGCGCCGAGCGCGCGAACACCATGAGCCCGCTCGTGTCCTTGTCCAGCCGATGGACGACGCCGAGGGGCGCGTCCGCGCCGCGCCCGAGCCGGCGCAGCAGCGTGCGCGTGTAGTCGACGAGCGTGTGCTTGTTGCCCTCCTCGTCCGCGACGCTCAGCATGCCCACGGGCTTGTCGACGACCACGATATCGGCGTCGGCGAAGACGATGGCGCTCTTCTGGAGCGGGCCCTTGTCGACCTTGGGCGCATGCTCGTCGACAGCCACGACCGCATCCGCGGGAAAGCGCGCCGCCGGATCGAGACAGCGCTCGCCGTTCACGGTGACGCGCCCTTCGGCGCACAAGTTGCGTGCGCGCGACCAGGCGACGCCGGTCTTCTCGCGGACGATGGCGGCGACGGTGGGATAGGGAGACTTCGCGTCGGCCACGCTAGCGCGCCTAGCGCCCGCCCTTCACGAAATCCACCGAGGCCTGGAAAAGCTCCAGGTCCTTCTCGTAGTCGGCGGCATCCCCACGATCGATCTGGATCCACTCCTTGGTGCTCGTCACGCCACCGGGCGAGAAGGCGACCACGTTCTCGCGCGAAAACTGGAGCTCGCGCGCGGTGGCGACGGGAAGGCGCAGCCCCACGCCCGTGCCGCTGATGCAGGCGAACATGCGGTCGTTCACGAAATAGGCGTCCAGTCCGCTCAGCTTCTTCGCGACGACGCCGGGGATCTTGAGGAGCACGGCGTCGACCTGCGCCTTGCGCTCGGAACTGGGCCTGTCGGCTTTCATGGATCCCATGCTCGCACAATCCGCGGCGCTAGCGCGCGCGCCGCTTCATGAGGATCACGAGCGCGATGCCGCCGAGCACCGCCGCGGACGCGAGCACGAGGCGCAGCGTCACCGCCTCGCCGAGAAACGCGACGCCGCCGGCCGCGGCGATCACCGGCACGGCGAGCTGCAGCGTCGCCGCGCTGATGGCGGAAAGGTGCGGAAGCGCCGTGTACCAGATCGCGTATCCGATGCCGGAAGCGAGCGCGCCCGAGGCGACGGCATAGGCGAGCCCCGTCGCGTCGATGCGTGCCCATGCAAACGTCGCCGCGCTCATGGCGAGCGCGAGCGGCACGGCGCGCGCGAAATTGCCGGCGGTGACGCGAAGCGCGTCGCCCGCGCCCCTCCCGCGAAGCGAATAGACGCCCCAGGCGATTCCCGCCGCGATCATCAGCGCGGCGTTGAAGGGCGGCGGCGCCGACAGCCCCGGCAGGAGCAATCCCACCAGCCCGCCGAAGGCGAGCGCGAGGCCGAAGAGCTGCAGCGCCGAGAACCGCTCGCCCTTCGCGATTCCGTAGCCGATCATCGTCGCCTGCACCGCCCCGAAGAGGAGGAGCGCGCCGGTGCCCGCGGGCAGCGCCACGTACGCGAACGAGAATGCGATCGCGTAGGCGAAGAGCGCCGCGGCCGAGGTCCAGTCGCCCGCGCCCGCACTGCTGCCACCGCGCATGCGCACGATCGCCGCCAGCGTGAGGGCGCCCGCCGCGAGCCGGATCGAGGTGAAGGTGCTCGCGTCGATCGCGGTTTCCTTCAGCGCGAGGCGGCAGAGGATCGAGTTTCCGGCGAAGGCGGCGAGCACCAGCGACATGAGGAGCACGATGCGCGTGCCCGCCCACTTCATTCGGGGACTTCCATTCCGGAGGCGCGCATCGCCGCCTTGATGGTGTTCACGAGGAGCATCGTCACCGTCATCGGCCCCACGCCGCCGGGCACGGGCGTGATGAAGGAAGCCTTCCTGCGCACCGCCTCGAAGTCCACGTCGCCCACGAGCCTGCCGTCGGCAAGCCGGTTGATGCCCACGTCGATCACCGCGGCGCCGGTGCGCACCATGGGCGCGGTGATGAGGTTGGGGACCCCGGCCGCGACCACGAGGATGTCGGCGAGGATCGTGAACTGCGCTAGGTCGCGCGTCTTCACGTGGCAGATGCTCACCGTCGCCTCGCGCTTCATCAGCATCATCGCCATGGGCTTGCCGACGATGTTGCTCGCGCCCACCACCACGACGTTCTGCCCGGTGATGGCGATGCCGCTCTTCTCCAGCATGCACATCACCCCGTACGGCGTGCAGGGCGGGAACACCGTGTCGCCGAAGACGAGCGAGCCCACGTTGTAGAGGTTGAAGCCGTCGACGTCCTTCTCGCTCGCGATGGCCTCCAGCATCCGGCGCGTGTCGAAGTGCGCGGGCAGCGGCAGCTGCACGAGGATGCCGTGGATGGCGGCGTCGCGGTTGAGCGCGTGGATGCGCGCGAGCATGTCGCGCT
Source organism: Burkholderiales bacterium (assembly GCA_038244725.1). Taxonomy (GTDB): domain Bacteria; phylum Pseudomonadota; class Gammaproteobacteria; order Burkholderiales; family Usitatibacteraceae; genus Usitatibacter. The sequence continues at coordinate 20,040 of JBBRTF010000040.1, read as the reverse complement.
CGGCGGCATCGGCCGCGAACACGTGCTTCTCCGAATGGATCCCCATGTCGGCGCACGCCTTCGTCTTGCGGCCCACGTAGATGTGCGACGCGGGGTCGTCGCCGACGATCACCACCGCGAGCCCCGGGACCGCGCCGCGCGCCGCGAGCCCGGCCACGCGCTCTTTCCATTCGGCGCGCACGCTCGCGGCGATGGCCACGCCGTCGATGATCTTCGCGCTCAAGGCTTGCCGTCCGCGCGCTCGGCGCACTCCCTGAACACGCGCACCGTGCAGTGTTTGCAGAATTCCGGATCGATGCGCGCGTAGACCGCCGCGATCGCGGCGTGCTTGGTGTCGAAGATATGGTCCGCGCCCAGGCGCTCGATGAAGCCCGACTGGCGCCAGAACTCCATCACCGGGGCTCGCGGCCGGTGGAAGAAGAGGTCGCCGCCCATGGCGTGGCGCTCGCGCATCTCCGCCTCCCAGACTTCGGCGCCCGCCATGTCGATGAAGTTCATGCTCTTCGCCGGGACGAGGAGGTACTTCTGCCCCGGATTTGCGCGGCGGAACTCCGTGAGGCGGTCGCTCACGTGCTGCGCGGCGGCGAAGTACACCGAGCCCTCCATTCGCACCAGCTTCAACTGCGGGCATTCCTGCGCCGGCGGCTCGAGCTCCTCGATGGGCGTGAAGCGCCGCCCGGGCGTGCGCGGATCCGGAAGCAGCACGCGCATCGTCGGGCGCGACGTGCGGTAGAGATAGACCACCAGCGACAGCAGCGCGCCGAAGACGATGGCGAGCTCGAGGTGCACCACGAGCGTGGCGGCGAGCGTGGCGAGCGCGATGGCGAGCTCGCTATGCGACAGGCGCGCGAGCGCGGGATAGCGCTTGAAATCGAAGAGGCCCCAGGCGACGTAGAGCAGCGAGGCCGCCACGGCCGCGAGCGGGATCATCGCGAGGAGCGGCGCGCTGAACGCGACCAGCGCCACCAGCAGGAGCGATGCGAACACCGCCGCGAGCGGCGTCTGCGCGCCCGCCTCGTAGTTGGGCAGCGACCGGTTGAGCGATCCGCACGAGATGTACGACGAGAAGAAGGAGCCGGCGATGTTCGACAGGCCCTGCCCGACGAATTCGCGGTTCGCGTCGATGCGCTGGCCGGAGCGCTGCGCGATCGCCTTGGCGATGGAGATCGCCTGGCCGAGCGCCACGATGGTGAGCGCGCCCGCGATGCCGAGGAGATCCGGAAGGCGGCTCCACGCGATGAGCGGCAGCGAGAGCGGCGGGATGGCGCTCGGGATCAGGCCCACGGTAGGCGTGCCGCGGCGCATCGCCTCCGGCACGATCGCGCGAAATGCCTCGGACGTCGCGGCCCATGCGGCGAAGGTGCCCGCCGCCAATCCCAGCAACATGTACGGAAGCCTGCGGTTCACCCGGCGCGCCGCGATGGCGACGGCGAGCGTCACCGCGCCGACGGCGAGCGCGAGCGCGTCGACCTTGCCCGCGGCGATCGCGGCGAAAGCCGCGCGCAGCACCGCGAAGGCGCTCGCGCCCGGCGGGATCGCGAGGCCGAGCAATTCCTTCAGCGCGTGGATCGCGATCAACGCCGCCGCGCCCGACGTGAACCCGAGGAGCACCGTGGGCGAGATGAAGCTCGCGACCACGCCCAGGCGCAGCACGCCGAGCGCGAGCTGCATCAGGCCCACGAGAAGCGTCACGGCGAGCGCGAGCTGGATGTATTCCGGCGACGCCACCACGGCGAGCGGCGAGAGCATCGCGAAGAGCGCGAGCGAATTGGCGTTGGTAGGACCCGAGGCCACGTGCCGGCTCGAGCCGAAGAGCGCGGCCACGATGCACGGAACGACGGCGGTGTAGATGCCGTACTGCGGCGGCAGCCCCGCCAGCGTCGCGAAGGCGATGCCCTGCGGAAGGACGAGGATCGCGCCCAGGAGGCTCGCCACCAGGTCGGCGCGCAGGGTGGCGGCGTTCACGTCTCGCCACCAGGAGGCGCTCATCGGAAATATTCCATATCGATTTCCATCGACGGAATGTACCGCATGCGCTGGCCGATTTCGCGCCCGGCGCGCAAGAGCGCGAATCGACTACCCGAGGAGAGCGCCATGGTCCGCGTGGGATTGGCAGTGAAGCTGCATGCAAAGCCGGGCAAGGAAGCCGAAGTCGCGGCCTTCCTGAAGAGCGGGCTCGCCCTGGCCAACCAGGAAGCGGGCACCACCGTCTGGTTCGCGCTCCAGTACGGGGCGTCGACGTTCGGCATCTTCGACGCGTTTGCCGACGATACGGGGCACCGCGCGCACCTGAACGGCCCGATCGCGGCGGCGTTGATGGCGAAGGCGGGCGAGCTCCTCGCGAAACCGCCGGAGATCGAGCAGGTGGACGTGCTCGCGGCGAAAGTGCCCGGCGGCTGAGCATGCCGGGATCGCGCGGGCGCTAGCGTTCCAGCGCCGCCCGGTCCCATCGCGCGAGGTCGGATTCCCGGTTCAGGCGGGCGTCGCGAAGATCATCCCGATCCCCGCGGTGACCGCCATCGCGAGCGCGCCCCAGAACGTGACGCGCCATGTTCCCGCGATGATCGGCGCGCCCGCGGTGCGCGCGGCAACGGCGCCGAGCGCCGCGAGGAAGACGAGCGAGCCCCCGGAGACGAGCGGGATCAGCATCGACGCCGGCCCGACCGCCGCCACCACGAGCGGCAGCCCGGCGCCCACCGAGAAGCTCGCGGCCGAGGCGAGCGCCGCCTGGATCGGGCGCGCGCGCATGCTCCTTGTGAGGCCCAGCTCGTCTCGCGCATGCGCGGCCAGCGCATCCTTCGCCATGAGCTGCTCGGCGACCTTCCTCGCGAGCGCGGGCTCCAGGCCGCGGCGCTCGTAGATCGTCGCGAGCTCGCGGTGCTCGCCTTCGGAGTCGGCGGCAAGCTCCTCGCGCTCGCGGTCGATCTCCGCCTTCTCGCTGTCGGCCTGCGAATGCACCGAGACGTATTCGCCCGCGGCCATCGACATCGCGCCCGCCACGAGCCCCGCGATGCCGGCCACCAGGATGCTGCCGTGGCTCGCGTTGGCGGCGGCGACGCCGAGGATGAGGCTCGCCGTCGACACGATGCCGTCGTTGGCGCCGAGCACCGCGGCGCGCAGCCAGCCGATGTTTTCCATGGAGTGGGTCTCGAAGTGGCGCCTTTGCATTCCCGGTCCTCGCGTGGTGGGCTCGATGGGGCTCCATCCTAAGGCCTTCCGCGGAGGAAGCAAAAAAAAGCCCGGCGCTCTCGGGAGCAGCCGGGCTTCGGGTCTGGCCGTGCGTCAGCCTGGGAGGGCCTTCATCAACATGTCGGCCTGCGCGTTTCTCTCGGTGCCGGAGAGGATGCTGCGCGCCGTCACGGCGTGGCCGTAGTAGGCGCCGGTCTCCTTCTCGTCGAAGTTCACGTTGGTGAGGCCGATCGATGCGCCGGCATATGCGCCCGTGGTGTTGGTCCAGAGGATCACGTCGCCGCCGGTAAGCGGCTTGTTGGCGTGCTTCGTGTAATGGACGATGGTGAGGCCCGCGTCGGCGTTGAGCGAGAAGCTGTTGTCGCGCTCGAATCGATTGATCACCTTGTCGGTCATGAGCAGCATCGCGGCGGAGCCGCCCGAGGCGCCCGCTTGCGCGCCAATGCTCACCGTGCCCACGTTGTACAGCGCCGGGCCCGTCCAGGCCCCGTTGTTGCGCGCCATCAGCACGCCGCTGCCGCCGCTGCCGCCGACGATGAGCGCGCCGCGCCCGTAATCCGGAAGGATCAGCACGCCCTTCGCGGTCTTCAGCAGGGACTGAATGGCGGGATCGCTCCGCATCTGCGCGACGACCTTCGTCGCTTCCGAGATCTGCTCGTTGGCGTCGGCGAGCGGCTCATGGTTGCGCCGCTCCTGCAGCTGGTTCTGGCGGGCCGCGTAGTCCCGGGGCGTATCGGCGAAAGCGCCGGCGCCGCTCAGCGCCACGGGAATCGCAGCGATCCACAATATTGATTTGCGCATGGTGTTCTCCTGTTCATGTTGCTGGTGTCACGTACAAGTTCGAAAGCCGCCGGCCGGGGGAGTTCACCCTCATTTGCGCATGCGCTTGCGCCGATCGACCCCCGTCTCCTTAAGCCCCCCTTAAGGCGCAAGGCGTAGCTCTGTGATAATCGGTTCGATGAAGCCTGCCGTCATTGTCGTCATGGGCGTGTCCGGGAGCGGGAAGACGACCGTGGCGAGGCAACTGGCCGAGCGGCTGGGATGGCGCTTCGCCGAGGCCGACGAGTTCCACTCGGCGGCCAGCGTCGCGAAGATGCGCGGCGGGACGCCGCTCACCGACGAGGACCGGTGGCCATGGCTCGCGGCGATCGCGCAATGGATCGACGATGCGAGCGCCACGGCGAGGCCCGGCGTGGTCACCTGCTCCGCCCTCAAGCGGCGCTTCCGCGATGTGATCGTCGGCGCTCGCGAGGATGTGCGCCTCGTCTACCTCGAGGGCAGCTACGAGCTCATTGCGCGGCGCGTGGCGGCGCGCACCCACGACTACATGCCGTCCACCCTGCTGCGCAGCCAGTTCGAGACCCTCGAGGCGCCTAGCGCCGCGGAAAACGCCATCGTCGTCTCCATCGATGCGCCGCCGGAAGCGATCGTCGAGGCGATCGTCGAGCGCCTTGGAGCGAGCTGACTAGCCCAGCGCCTCTTCGATATCGCCGATCAGGTCGTCCGCGTGCTCGATGCCCACCGAGAGGCGCACGAGGTCGGCAGGACAGAGCGTGCCGGGGCCTTCCACGCTCGCGCGATGCTCCGCGAGGCTTTCCACCGATCCCAGCGACGTCGCGCGCTTGAAGACGCGCAGCCGCGCGGTGAAATCCTTCGACGCCTGCTCGCCTGCCTTCACCCGAAGCGAGATCATCCCGCCGAAGCCGCCGGTCATCTGCCCCTTCGCGACTTCGTGGCCCGGATGCGATGCGAGTCCCGGATAGAGCACATGCGACAACTTCGCATGCCCCTCGAACTTGCGCGCGATCGCCATCGCGTTGGCGCACGCGGCGGCGACGCGAAGGTGCAGCGTGCGCATGCCGCGCAGCAGCAGCCAAGCCTCGAAAGGCCCGAGCACCGCGCCGCCGCCACCGCGCACATAGCGGATGCGTTGCCACAGCTCGCCGTCATTCTTCGCGGCGAGCGCGCCCGCGATCACGTCGGAATGTCCGTTGAGATACTTGGTCGCCGAGTGCATGACGAGATCCGCGCCGAGATCCAGGGGGCGCGTGAGCATCGGCGTGGCCGCGGTCGAGTCCACCGCGAGCGCCGCGCCCACCTCGCGCGCGATCGCGGCCGCCGCGGCGATGTCCGTGACGTCCCACGTGGGATTGGCCGGCGTCTCCACCCAGATGAGCTTGGGCTTGCGGCTGCGCGCCCGGGCCGCGAGGTCGTCGAGAGAGGAGTTCTCGTAGAGCTCCACGCCCAGCCCGCGCGGCGCGGCGAATTCCAGCAGCCACCTGCGAAACGCCCAGTACATGTTGCGCGGCACCAACGCGTAGTCACCCGGCATCAGCGCCTGGAACACGGCCGACGAGGCGGCCTGTCCCGACGAAAAGAGCATCGCCGCTCTTGCGTGCTCGAGCGCGGCGACGAGCGCCTCGGCCTGGTCGTAGCCCGGATTGTCGGCGCGCGAGTAGACGCGTCCGCCGGGATACGAGCCGTCGGCCGCGCGCTCGTAGGTCGTCGCCATGTGGATCGGCGGGACGATCTCGCGATAGGTCTCGGTGACGCGCCCCAGGCCTTGCGCGGCGAGCGTCTCGGGGTGAACGGCTTTCTTGTCGGGCACGAGGGGAGTTTATGCCAAACGGCTAAAATACCGCGCATGCGCTCGCTCTCCCACCTGTTCGAGAAAAACCGCGCCTGGTCCGAGCGCATCCGCCGCGACGATCCGGCGTTCTTCCCGGGCCTGTCGGGCCAGCAGCGGCCCCGATACCTCTGGATCGGCTGCTCCGACAGCCGCGTCCCCGCCAACGAGATCGTCGACCTCGCCCCGGGGGAGCTCTTCGTCCATCGCAACATCGCCAACGTGGTCGTGCACAGCGACTTGAATTGCCTCTCGGTGATGCAATTTGCAGTGGACGTGCTGAAGGTCGAGCACATCATCGTGGTCGGGCATTACGGCTGCAGCGGGGTCGCGGCCGTGGTGCAGGGCGAACGCGTGGGCCTCGCCGACAACTGGCTGCGGCACGTGCAGGACGTGCACGCGAAGCACGAGCCGTCGGTGGCCGGACAATCGGACCTCGCCCATCGCATCGACCGCCTGTGCGAGCTGAACGTGATCGAGCAGGTGGCCAACGTCTGCCAGACCACCGTGGTGCGCGACGCGTGGGAGCGCGGGCAGTACCTCGCGGTGCACGGCTGGGTGTACGGCCTGAAGGACGGCCTCCTGCACGCGCTCACCACGGCCGTGAGCAAGGCCGAGGAATCGGCGCCCGCATACCAGGCGGCCCTGGCCGCGCTGTAGCTGCTCCGCCCTCGCGCGGGCTCCTGGGCAAGGGGAGCGGATCTTGAATCCCCCCTTGCAGCCCCTATTTGCACCTTATGCCCCAGAGAACCCATCCCACCGGCTGGAAGGGACTTCGCGCGAGCTCACCCACGGCTGCTTGATCCTGCGTCTACGAAAGGCGGGCTAGAGAAACATGAACGAGACGAACCCCGACACGATCCCCACTTCCGCCGACGGCACGTTCCAGATGGACGCGCCTGCCGGAAGCTCGCGCCCGAAAGGCGCGGCGCCCTCGCATGCGCTTCCCGACGACGCGATGATCCTGCTCCCGGTGAGGAACGTGGTCCTCTTCCCCGGCATCGTGTCGCCGCTCACCGTCGGTCGCGAGCGCTCGCGCGCCGCGGTCCAGGAGGCCGTGCGCCTGCAGCGCCCCCTGGGCATCCTGCTGCAGACGAAGCCCGAGACCGACGAGCCCGGTCCCGACGACCTGCACTGGGTCGGCACCACCGCGACCGTGCTTCGCTACATCACCACCGACGGCGCGCACCACGCCATTGTGAAGGGCATGCAGCGCTTCCGCGTGATGCAGTTCCTCGAGGGTTTTCCGTACACCGTCGCGCGCGTGCAGATCATCGAGGAGCCCGCGCTCCCGGACCCGCAGGTCGAGGGCCGCGCGCGGGCGCTGCGCGAGCGCGCGACGCAGGTGCTGCAGATGCTCCCGCAAGTGCCCGCCGAGATCGTCACCGCGTTCGAGGCCGTCGAGGGCGCGGGCGCGCTCGCCGACTTCATCGCCGGCATGATGGACATCACGCCCGAGGAGAAGCAGTCGCTCCTCGAGACCTTCGAGCTGAAGGCGCGGCTCGACAAGATGCTCGAGCTCCTCAGCCATCGCATCGAGGTCCTCAAGGTCTCGCGCGAGGTGGACGAGCGCACGCGTGAGTCCATCGGCGACGCCAACCGAAAGCACCTCCTGCGCGAGCAGATGCGCACGATCCAGAAGGAGCTCGGCGAGGACGACGAGGGCGCCGGCGAGACCGAAGACCTCGCCAAGGCGATCGCGGAAGCGAAAATGCCGGAGGAAGTGGAGAAGCACGCGCGCAAGGAGCTGAAGCGCCTCGAGCGCACGCCCGACGCCTCGCCCGAGAATTCCATGATCCGCAGCTACCTCGAGTGGCTGGTGGAGCTGCCGTGGAAGGACGAGCCGCGCGCCGCGACCGAGATCGCGGAGGCGCGCCGCATCCTCGACGAGGACCACTACGGCCTCGAGAAGGTGAAGCGGCGCATCCTCGAGTACCTCGCGGTGAGGAAGCTCAACCCGAAGGGGAAGAGCCCGATCCTGTGCTTCGTCGGCCCCCCCGGCGTGGGCAAGACCTCGCTCGGCCAGAGCATCGCGAAGGCCACCGGGCGCAAGTTCGCGCGCGTGAGCCTGGGCGGCGTGCACGACGAGGCGGAGATCCGCGGACACCGGCGCACGTACATCGGCGCGTTGCCGGGCAACATCATCCAGTCGCTGCGCAAGACCGGATCGCGCAATTCCGTGATGATGCTGGACGAGATCGACAAGCTCGGCGCGGGCGGCTTCCACGGCGACCCCGCCTCGGCGATGCTCGAGGTGCTGGACCCGGAGCAGAACTCGACCTTCCGCGACAACTACCTCGCGGTGCCGTTCGACCTCTCGAGCGTCATGTTCATCGCGACGGCGAACGTGCTCGACACGATCCCGGGGGCGCTCCGCGACCGCATGGAAGTGATCGCGCTGCCGGGCTACACGGCGCAGGAGAAGCTGCAGATCGCGCGCCGTTATCTCGTCGCGCGCCAGCTCGAGTCCGCCGGGCTTACCGCCGAGCAGTTCGAGATCGCCGACGAGGCGCTGATGGCGATCGTCACCGACTACACGCGGGAAGCCGGCGTTCGCAACCTCGAGCGCGAGATCGGCAACGTGCTTCGCCATGCCGCGGTGCGCATCGCGGAAGGCACGGTCGCGAGCGTGAAGGTGGACGCCGGCGACCTCGCGGCCATCCTCGGCCCGCTGCGATTCGAGGCGGAAGTGGCGATGCGAGCGCCGGTCCCGGGCGTGGCCACGGGCCTCGCTTGGACGCCGGTGGGCGGCGACATCCTCTTCATCGAGGCGGCGCGCATGCCCGGCAGCGGCAAGCTGATCCTCACCGGGCAGCTGGGCGACGTGATGAAGGAAAGCGCGCAGGCGGCGCTCTCGCTGGTGAAGGCGCGCTCGTCGCAGCTGGGCATCGCGCAGGACTTGCTCGACAAGTCGGACATCCACGTGCACGTGCCGGCGGGCGCGACGCCCAAGGACGGGCCGAGCGCAGGTGTTGCGATGTTCCTCGCGCTCACCTCGCTCCTCACGGACCGGCCGGTGCGAAGCGACGTCGCGATGACGGGCGAGATCAGCCTGCGCGGCCTGGTGATGCCCATCGGCGGCGTGAAGGAGAAGGTGCTCGCTGCACTTCGTGCCGGCATCAAGACCGTGATGCTGCCGGAGAGGAATCGCCGCGACCTGGAGGAGATCCCCGCGGACGCGCGCGCGCAGCTCACGTTCAAGTGGATCAAGGACGTGGACGAAGCCGCGGAAGTCGCGCTCGCTCCAGAGCTCGCCGCGGCTCACTGAGCCTCTACCCCTTCACGCAGAGGATCTGCTTGAGGGTGGTCACTACATCGACCAGGTCCGCCTGCGCGGCCATCACGGCGTCGATGTCCTTGTACGCCGACGGGATCTCGTCGATCACGCCTTCGTCCTTGCGGCACTCCACGCCGGCGGTCTGCACGGCGAGGTCTTCGCGCGTGAAGAGCTTGCGCGCGCGGCTGCGGCTCATGGTGCGGCCCGCGCCGTGCGAGCACGAGCAATAGGCCGCCTCGTTCCCCTTGCCGCGGACGATGAAGCTCTTCGCGCCCATGGAGCCCGGGATGATCCCGAGCTCGCCCAGCCGCGCGCTCACCGCACCCTTGCGCGTCACCCACACGTTCTCGCCGAAGTGCTCCTCGACGCGAGCGTAGTTGTGATGGCAGTTGGTCACTTCGCCCACGAGCTTCACCTCGCGGCCGAGCGCCTTCGCGAGCGCCTTGTGCACGAGCTGCAGCATGAGGTCGCGGTTGAGCGACGCGTACTCCTGTGCCCAGCCCAGGCCCTCCACATACGACTCGAACTCCGGCGTTCCTTCGTCCAGCCAGGCGAGATCACGATGCGGCAGCGCACGATCGACGCGCTGCGCCACTTCCTTCGCCATGCCGATCGCCGCTTCACCGATCGCGTTGCCGATGCCGCGCGACCCCGAGTGCAGCATGATCCAGGCGTGATGGTCCGCATCGAGGCAGATTTCCACGAAGTGGTTTCCACCTCCCAGCGAGCCCAGCTGGCGCCACACGCGGCCCTCGTTACGCGGCCCGACGGTTTCCATGATGCGAAGCTTCGGGAAGCGCTCGCCGAGATCCTCCATGCGATCCGCAAGAGCTCCCGCGGCCTCCGGCGTCTCCTTGTGGAAGCTGAAGCCCACCGGCACATCGCGCTCGATCTGCGCGCGCACCTTGTTCAGGTTCGCCGGCAGGTCGCTCGCCACCAGGTCCGTCTTCACCGCGAGCATTCCACAGCCGATGTCCACGCCCACCGCCGCCGGCACGATGGCCGCGCGCGTCGCAATCACGGTTCCCACGGTCGCACCTTTCCCGAGGTGCACGTCCGGCATCACCGCCACCGGCCCCGCCAGGATCGGCAGGTGGGTCACGTTACGGATCTGCTCGATGGCATCGGCTTCCATTTCAAGCCCACCCGTCCAGAGGCGGGCGCCCGGAAGCATTTTTTCGTAATGCTCTTTCATCATCGTTCCCTCCTCTCCGAGTTGACCACAGTTGAAAAGTTTGCGGGCGCATCTCTCCCGCACCCGCTCCCGCCGCCAAGCGCGGCGGGAGCCAATACAACAAAGCCACATCCCGAATTGTGTAAAGAGCGGTGCTGCTGGTGCTGCCGAAAACAAAAAAGCCGGGAGCTCTCGCGAGTCTCCGGGCTTCGTGGAATCCACGAATGGCGGTGGGGTTATCCCGTCGTCACGCTCCCGGAGGCGAAACGATCCCGCGCGTCGGCAAACATGCATGGCCCGAGGCCGGGCACGAGCGCCGTCGCTCCCTGCTCGTCATTGCTCAGGTAGGAAAGTCGCTTCATCTCCAGTCCAGAAAAAGTGCTGCGTGGAAAAACGAGTTTGCGAATGTGCCAGCGTATACGCGGGTGTCAAGGAAAAAGTTGACTACTTGAACGAAGACGTGAGCGTCGTGTACCAGAACCTCCCCCGCGGATCCGCCACGGCATTCGCCCAACCCGCCGCATGCGAGGACGTGCACGTGCCCGCGGACGCGACCGCCCTTCAGAAGCGATCGGCGGAGAAGGCTCGCACGCCCCTGAATGGGGTGCGCGCATCCACCAGGTCCGCGATGATCTCGCCCGTGGGCGCGGCGGCCGTGAGCCCGACGTGCCCATGGCCGAATGCGAAGAATGCATTCGCCACGAACGGCGAGCGGCCGATCACCGGCTTGGAATCGGGAAGCGACGGCCGGTGGCCCATCCATCGCTCCACCTTGCCGTGCTCGAGGCCGGGGAAAAGGTCCTTCGCGTCGGCGAGCAGCGAATCGGCGCGCGAATAGTTCGGGGGCGCATCGAGGCCCGCGAGCTCCACGGTCCCGGCGATGCGCAGCCCCTCCTCCATCGGTGTGGCGAAATACTTGCCCTCGCCGGAGCAGATCGGGATCCGCGGCACGATGCTCGGGGTCTCCACCATCGCGTGATAGCCGCGCTCGGTCTCGAGCGGGACGGTGGATCCGATGCGCGCGGCGAGCTCCTTCGAATGCGCGCCGGCGGCGATCACCACCGCGTCGGCCTCTATCGGCCCGCGGTCGGTGAGGATGCGTTTGATTCTCCCCTCTCCCAGGTCGAACCCCTGCGCACGCGCGCTCACGAGCAGCGCGCCCGCAAATGTCAGGCGTTGGGCGAGCGCCCGCGAGAGGCGCAGCGGATTCGGGCAATGTCCCTGCTCCGGCATCAGCACCATGTGGGTGAGGCGGCGCGACAGCGCCGGGTCGAATTCCCGGATCGCGCCGCCGGTGAGGACCTCGAGCTTTACCTCGCGCGCCTCGCGCAGCGTGCGTCCGAGCGCGTCTCCGAGGAACGCCGCTTCGCTCCCGTACACCCATGCGTACCCATCCTGGCGGATCAGCTCCGGGACGCCCGCCCTCTCCGCGAGAGGCCGCCACTTGTCGAGGGTCGCGTCGAGGAGTGGATGCAACGCATCGGCGATGGCATTCACGCGCTCCATCGTGGTCGATCGCTGGAAACGCCAGAGCCACGGCGCGATCTTCAAGGCGTAGCGCGGCGCGATGACGAGGGGGCCTTCGCGATCGAGGAGCCAGCCGGGCACTTTCTTCCAGGCGCCCGGCAATCCGAGGGGCACACAGGAGGCCCGGCTGAAGCAGCCCGCGTTTCCGAGCGAGCAGTATTCTCCCGGCGGCCGCGGGTCGATCACGGTGACCGAATGCCCGCGCATCTGCAGGTAGCTCGCGCACGCGAGCCCCACCACCCCCGCGCCGATGACGGCGACCCGCTGCCCCACTAGTCGAGCTTTGTGCCGGCGATCTCCGCGATCTTCTTCCACTTCGCGTTCTCGGCGCGCAGGAACGCGGCGAACTCCTCGGGCTTGTCGCCGACCACGTCGAAGCCGAGCTCGGTGAAGCGCGCGCGCACCTCGGGCATCGCGAGAATGCCGCGGATCTCCTCGTTCAACCGGTTGATGATCTCCCGCGGCGTCCCGGTGGGGACCGCAATGCCGAACCATTGCACCGCGTCGTATCCCGGCACGCCGCTTTCGGAGACGGTGGGAAGCTGCGTCTGCGTGGTCGAGCGCTTCGGGTTGGTGACCGCGAGCGCCACGACCTTGCCGCTTTTCACGTGCGGCAGGAACGCGACCGCGGTGCCGAACGCCAGGTCCACCTGGCCGCCGAGGAGGTCCGTCACCATCTGCGCATCGCCCTTGTACGGAACGTGCAGCATGTCGACGCCCGCCATCGACTTGAAGTATTCGCCGAGGAGGTGCGAGATCGAGCCGTTGCCGCCGGAGGCGAAGGTGAGCTTGCCGGGGTTCGCCTTTGCATACGCGATGAGCTCGCGCACGCTGCGCACCGGCACCTGCGAGTTCACCACGATCATGATGTCCGCGGTGCCGAGGAGGATCACCGGCGCGAAATCCCGCGTGGGCTCGTACGGGAGCTTCGTGTAGACGTGCGGCGCGATCGCCATGGTGCTGCTCGTACCGACCAGCATCGTGTAGCCATCGGGCGGCGACTTCGCCGCGACGTCGCTGCCCACGGCGCCGCCGGCACCCGCGCGATTGTCGACGATCACGGGTTGCCCCAGGCGCGTCGAGAGCTTCTCGGCGACGATGCGCGCCACGGTGTCGGTCGAGCCGCCCGCGGTGAACGGCACGATCACCTTGAGCGGCTTGGAGGGCCAGGGCTGCGCTTGGGCGAGCGCCGAGGCGATCGACACCGCGAGGATCACCGCGCCCATCACGAAATGCCTCATCTTCATTTCCAGACCTCCTTCAGTACGCGGATGAAGTTGCCGCCCACGATTTTCCGGATGCGCTCGGCGCTGTACTTGCGCTTCAGCATTCCGCCCACGACGTTCACGAGCTCCGAGCGCTGGCTGAAGCCCACGAGGCCGAGGCCGCCGTACTTCTTGCCCTGCGTGACTTCCGGGTAGTACCACGGGGTCGCCCAGTTGGCCTTGGTCTTGCCGTCGAACCAGTCGGTGGCGAAAGTCACGTGGTCCTCGCCGATCAGCTTGATCGCGTAGTCGAAATGGTCGAGGTAATCCTCGAGCGTCGGCTGCCTCTCGGTACGGATGAAGGGCGAGAATGTCGTGATGCCGATGGTGCCGCCCTTCTCCGCCACGGCCTTCATCTGCTCGTCGGTCACGCAACGCGGGTTCTCGACGATGGCGCGCACCGCGGTGTGCGAGATCACGATCGGCTTCTGCGACAGGCGCGCCGCGTCGAGGCTCGTGCGTTGCCCCACGTGCGAGCAGTCGATGAGGATGCCGAGGCGGTTGCATTCGCGCACGACCTGCATGCCGAAGTTGGTGAGGCCCTTGTTCTCGGGCTCGAGGCAGCCGTCGCCGACGAGGTTCCTCTCCATGTAGGTCAGCTGCAACGATCTGAGGCCCAGCTTGTAGAGCAGGCGGATGCGCTCGCGCTCGGAGCCCACCCAGCTCGTATTCTGCACGCCGAAGATCACGCCGAGCTGCCCGTTCTTCTTCGCCGCGAGGATGTCGTCCACCTTCTCGACGTGGCGCACCTTCGGGCTCATCTCGAAATTGAGGAGGTTCTCGTAGACCGCTGCGAGGAGCTGCTCGAAGGTGGGCGAGTACGACGGCTCGGAGACGAGGCACGCGTGCAGGATGTTCCAGCCCTGCCCCACCATCCGCTCCTCGTAGGTGCCCTCCGCCACGTGCGGGGTGGGGTGCACCACCGCGCCTCCGAGCGTGTCGATGACGATGCAATCCTCGAGGATCTGCCGGGCTTCGGCGCTCACGGTCATCGCGAATCGCTTTCGGGGGAAATTACCCCGAGAATAGCGGATCCGCGTCATAACCCGCCAATCACAAGATCGACGTGCGCCATAATCGTGCGTTATGGGAAGGTCTGGCGCAGGTGCTCGATGAAATCGTCGAGCACCCGCGAAGCCGCCGCCTGCCGCGGGCGCAGCAGCAGGCCCTTCAGCTCGATCCTCGGCTCGAGCGGGCGCATCACGAAGCCCGGCACGGGGCGCGCCGCGAAGAGCGCCGTCTCCACGAGCGCGATGCCGGCGCCGTGCACCGCGAGCATGATCGCGGTGGCCGAGGTGCCGGTCTCCACAGAGATCGCCGGCGCCTCGCCCTTCTCGCTCAGCGCGCGGTCGATCAGGGGCCGCAACAACGCTTGCGGAAGGTAGGTGACGATCGGGTACGGCGTGAGGTCACGCACCCGGATCGTCGCGCGCCTGGCGAGCGGATGCCTCGCCGGCATGATGCAGCCGATCGCCGCGCGCATGATCTCCTCGGTGTGCACCGCGGAGCCGACCACCGGCTCGTAGACGACGCCCACGTCCACCTCGCGGTTGATGACGCGGTCGAGCACGATCGGGGATGCGAGCGCCTGGAGGCTCACCTTCACGCCCGGGCGCTTCGCGACGAAGGTCGCCACCGCCTTCGCGACGAAGCCGTCGCAAAGCGGCGAGGTCGCCGCGATGGACAAGACGCCGCGCGCGCCGCCCGCGAGATCCTGGCTGAAGCGCTCGACGGCGCCGAGCCGCCCGAAGATCTCCGCCACGTCGGGGAGCAGCGCCTTCGCCTCCGGCGTGGGCTGGAGGCGCCCGCCGGCGCGATCGAAGAGCTTCATCCTGAGGCGCCCTTCGAGCTGCTTCAACGCCACGCTCACCGCGGGCTGCGTCACGTTCAACACGCGCGCCGCGCCAGTGATCGATCCCGCGCGCATCACGGCGTAGAACACCTCGACCTGGCGCAGGTTGATCATTCCTTCTTCGCACCCGCCGCGGGCATCTTGCCGCCGAGGAGCCAGTTCGACTTGTCGATGTCGACGAACACGACCTGCGTCGCCTCGGGCGTCGTGTTCATGTGCTTCACGATCGCGTCGACGACGTCGCGCGCGCAGGCGATCTTCTGTTCGGGGGTGCGGCCGCTGTAGAGCTCGATGTGCACGATGGGCATTGCTTGTCCTTCCGCTTTTGGGAAAATGGATTGTGCCATCGGCGCGGCGGGACTTACTGCGACTGCGCGACCTTCTTTGTCTTCTTCGCCTTCGCCACCGGCGGTCGCGTTGCCATCGACAGCGATGCCGTGCTTGTCCTGGAAATTCTGGCCGAGCGTCATGTTGGCATTCTGGCTCTGGGAGGACGGGTCGTCGCATAGCCGCTATGGACTGCGGCGCTCTCCCAAATCAGCCGCCGAGCTCGGGGTAATGCCGGAAGATGCCGTCGTTGTTGAAGGCGAGGCGGCGCCCCGATTTCACGTAGCGCTCGATGCGCGGGCGCGCGAACACGGCGTCGTGCAGCTCGCGAAGTCGCGGGCGCGACCGCAGCGCCTGGCGCGTGGTGTCCGGAAACGCGTAGCGCAGGCCCGCGACCACCTGCGCCATCGAGAGGTCGGCGTAGGTGGGCTTCGCGCCGGCCATCCAGGGCCCCTGGCCGGGATTGCGCTCGATCACGCGCTCGAAGTAGCCGAGGAATTTCGGGATGCGGTTGACGCGAAAATCTTTCGCCTTGCGCTTCGCTTCCTTCTTCTGCTCCTCGTAGTAGAGGCTCGAGCCCGCCGGATGATGGGTGTCGTGTGCCTCGGCGACGAAATCGGCGATGGTGAGCTGCAGCTGGTTCACCCAGAGTCGTCCGCCCTCGTCGCGTGGCGCGAGGCCGTGGCGGCCGCCGAGGAAAAAGAGGATGTTCGCGGTCTGGCCGATCACCTGCCGCCCCGCTTTGAGGAAAGGCGGAGCGAAGGGCGGGCGCGCGGCGTCCTTGTCCTGTAGAAAAGCCACGATCGCTTGCTCGCCCCCGCCCTTCGCCTCCGGGGCACAGGCGATATCGACGTAGTCGACGCCCGCTTCCTCCAGCGCGAGGCGCACGTACTCGCCGCGCCCCTGGACGCCGGGCCAGTAGTAGAGGATGTAGCGCATGGAATCTCCTTCGCGCGACGGAGTCGAAATTTCTTTGGCCACGGAGGCCGCCATGCCCGATGACCTCACGTCCGACCGCATCGCCGGCGGGAAAATCCTCTTCACCTGGGACGAGGGCCCCACGAATGGCGAGACCCCCGAGCAGCCGCGGCGGCCGGCGACCTGTCGCGCAGCGTGATCGTCGCGCCGCTCAGGATCTCCATCGGCCCCGCGATGTCCAGGATCTGGGAATCGTCGAAGAAGACGATGGCGGTGCGCATCGCCTTTGCGCTCTCAGCCGTCGGCGGCGCCAAGGCGCGCGAGCTCGGCGTTCAGGCGCGCGCGCTCCTCCACCAGGCCGCCCAGCTGAGCGTCGCAGCGCGCGATCGGCTGGGGGTAGCCGCGAATTTCCGCATTCAGCTCGGTCAGCCGCGCAACGAGGCGCGCCCGAGCCTGGGCGAGGGCGAGGGCGAGGGCGAGGGCGAGGGCGAGGGCCTGCGATGATGGATCCGGGGTCATGGTCCTCCAGAGGGTAGCGGGGCTCGCGCCCGCGATGGCGACAGAATTCCCGCATTTTCGGCCACTGGCAAGGCGCTGTCTGAATTGCGGGTTTTGTGTCCACACCGCGCCCGCGTCCGCCGGGACAATTTTCGCCCTGTCGGTCCTCGTCCTCGCCCGTTCCGTCGCTGGACGCGCTGGACCGGAGTGACGGTCGGTTCGGCGTACCTCGCTAGCGGCGCGACGATGCTGGCCCGCTAGCGCACGCCGCCGATCTCCCCGCCGCGTCGAGCCAAGCGATCAGGTCCGCGCGCTCCTTCGCATCCTTCACGCCCGCATAGGTCATCGTCGTTCCCGGGACGGCTTTCATCGGGTCGGCGAGGAAGCGCTCGAGGGTCTTCGCGTTCCACACGAGCTTCGAGGCCTTCATCGCCTTCGAGTACTCGAAGCCTGGAACGCTTCCCGCGCGGCGCCCCACCACGCCGCAATGGCGGGGACCCACGCGATCGGACTCGAGCGCGTGGCAGGCGAGGCACCGCGAATAGACCTCTTCGCCGTTCTTCACGTCCGCCGCACGCGCGCAGGGCGCGGCGAGCGCCAGCGCCGCGGCGGCGACGGCGCTCGCCGCGCGCATCACGAGACGAAGGCCGAAGGCACGGGCGCCTCGCCCACCGCGTTGCGAAGCACCGCCCAATGCATCGCCTCGTCGCCGAGGATGCTCGCGGCGGCCTTGGCGAGATCGCGGTCGCCGAAGAGCGGCACCGCGCCCAGGTAGGCGCTCACCGCGCCCTTCTCGAGCGAGGCGGCGAAGCGCAGCACGTCCTCCTGGGACTTGAGCTTGTCCACGGGGAAGGTGTACTTCGCCTTCGCCACGACCGGCTTGCCGCCGAGCTTCGCGATGGTCTTTGCGAGGACGTCGGCGTGCTCCTTGTGGTGCCCCTGGAACGAGACGGCGAGGTCGAGCACGGGCTTGTGCAGCAGGCCGCTCTCGGCGCCCACCTGGTAGGCGGCGATCGCCTCGAGCTCGGCGCCGAGCGCGGTATTGAGGATGCGCACGTCGTTCTCGGTGGCGCCGCCGCCGGTCTTGGCGAGCGCTTCCTTGCCGGCGAGAAGGGCGATGGCCGTGCCGGTGAGGACGAGGCCGGACTGGCCGAGGAAAGTGCGGCGCGCGGGGCGCGACGGGTCGTCGCTGGAAAAAGCGAAGAAGGACATGGCGAATCTCCTGTGTTGTCGGGGTTGTCTCAGGTGCGCTTTTCGCGCATTGCGGCGACACGGGCAAGCACGCGCTCGGTGATGCGATCGCAGCGCTCGCCCGCGAACGAAAAAGCTTCTTCCATGGCGAGATCCACGTCGCGCGACATCGCTTCGCGCAGCATCGCGCGCGCGCGGAAGAAGCGCGTGCGCACGGTCGCCTCGGGGATCTCGAGGGACTGCGCGACTTCCTCCACGCTCATCTCCTCGACCGCGCGCAGCACGAACACCGCGCGGAAGAGGTCGGGGAGCGCGTCGATCTTCGCCTCGAGCAGGCGCCGCGTCTGGGCGCGCGCGACGAGGCGCTCGGGCTCGTTGTCGGGGTTGGCGCTCACGGTCGCCTCGGCGGCGTGGGCTTCGGCGCCTGAGTCGATGGCGATCACTTGCGCGCCGCGCTTCGCCTTGCGCGAGCGCTCGATCGCCTCGTTCACGACGATGCGCATGAGCCAGGTGGAAAGCTTCGCGTCGCCGCGGAAGGTTCCCATCGCGCGATATGCGCGCAGGTAGCCTTCCTGCACCGCGTCCTCGGCCTCCGCGTCGTCGCGAAGGATGCTGCGCGCGGCGCGGAAGAGCGCCTGGTTGTGGCGGCGCATCAGGTGGCGAAGGGCCGCCTCGTCGCCCGCGGCCACCCGTTGGGCAAGCTCGACATCGGCGAGGAGCGGGAGTGAAAGGGCGGCGGCGGGGTTCATGGCGGTCTCACCACATTAGATGAAAACCGCGCTCGCCACGTTCCCGGCGATTGGGCATCATGCGAGGATGGACGATACCGAAGCATTCAAGCTCGCCACCGACATGCTCGCGCTGTTCATCGAGCACCAGGACATCCCGCCGGGCGGGACCAGCGGCACGGCGAAGGAGCACGGGGAAAAGACCGCGCAGTTCCTCGCCGCGATGCACCGCACCCTCTACGCGTACTTCAAGGGCGAGGCGCCCTAGCTGTGATGTTGCAATAGGTTGTTTTTGTTCATTCGGGCTGAGGCTGAGAGACTGGGAGGTGCGACCCAACCCAAACCTCTCAGGAGCTCAGCCGAATGAACACCCACAAGAATGCCCGACTGACCTTTGCACGTCGAATGCAACTCGTTCGAAGCCTCGTGGATCAACACTTGGATCTGGACAGCGCCGCCGCCCGGCAAGGCGTAAGCGTGCCCACCGCTCGCAAGTGGCTCGGCCGGTTCCTGGCCGAAGGTGAGGCCGGGCTGATGGACCGTTCCAGCCGTCCTCGTCGCAGTCCCCGCTCGATCGGCCCGGAGAAGGCGCTTTTGATCGTCGAGCTGCGGCGCCGGTGGTTGATTCAAGCCCGGATTGCGAAGAGCGTCGGGGTATCGGTGGCCACGGTCAGCAGGATTCTCAAGCGTGCGGGCATCTCGCAGTTCTCGCAGTTGATGCCCTCGGAGCCGATCGTTCGCTATGAGCACGCGACTCCCGGCGACCTGCTGCACATCGACATCAAGAAGCTCGGGCGCATCGAGCAGCTTGGGACACCGCATTACCGGCAATCCACGCGACACAACCGATGGAGCCGGCTGGGAGTTCCTGTTCGTCGGTGTCGATGATCATGCTCGAATTGGCTTTACTCAGATGCATCCTCGAGAACGCGGCTATAACGCCGCCGCCTTCCTGCGTGCGGCCGCGGCCTACTTCGCTTCGCTCGGGGTGACAGTGCGCCGCGTGCTCACAGACAACGGAGCTGCCTTCAGGTCCAAGCGATTCCGCAACGCCTGCCGGCGCTTGGCCATTCGCCACTCGTTCACGCGCCCCTATCGTCCTCAAACCAACGGCAAGGCCGAACGATTCATTCAATCGGCCCTTCGCGAGTGGGCGTACGGTATTCCCTACAATCATTCTTCGGAACGCACCGCTATGCTCAAGCGCTGGATTCACCACTACAACTGGCATCGGCCGCATCACGGGATCGGCGGCCACGCTCCGATCAGCCGTCTGGCCACGTCCCGAAACAACCTCTTGCAACTTCACACCTAGGGAAGGTCTGAATTATTCCCGGGGATGTGCGTTACGGCAGATGCGGATGGCTGCTAGGCGGACGGCGCGGCGAATGTCGACAACCTTCGCAAGGCGTCCAACAACGCGAGACGCCGCATCTGCCGTAACCCACGTGCCAGGTGCATCAAGCCC
>JBBRTF010000039.1:0-43786 GCA_038244725.1 Burkholderiales bacterium | reverse complement strand
GGCCGAAATGATAGCCGGCGTACGTAGCCATCTGCATCGTCGGCAGAAACAACCTCATGTGATCCGCAATCTGTTTCAGGAAAAGCATGTTCGTTATGCCGCGTGACCAACTCACGCACTATTTGCCGGCCTCCTCAGTAATGGCAACGTTAAGGAATTCATTCATGTCCATCAAATCCGAAGACATCGTCCCGCTCAACCAGGTTCGCGCCCGCTTCACCGAGCTGGCGGAGGAAGTGCGCGCGGGCGCGGAAAAGATCATCACCCGCAATGGCGAGGGCTACGTCGCGCTCGTCGATGCGCGCCGCCTCGACCACTATCACCGGCTTGAAAGGGAGCACATCCACCTCGCCCTGCTCCAGGAGGCCGTGAGCGGCCTCGAGGATGTGCGCGACGGCCGGGTCACTGCCGCGCGCCAGCTCCTTGCCCGATACAAGGTCAAGCGCAAGCGGTGAGGCAGGCCCGCATCACCGTCCTCATCTCGGCGAGCTTCGAGCGTAGCCTCGCCGGGATCCGGGAATTCCTCGCGTCGGGCGATGCGCAGGCGGCCTTCGACGCGCTGATCGAGCACTTGTCGACTGAAGTGATCCCGAGCCTCGAGCAGTTCCCGAAAATCGGTGCGGATTTCACGGCCCGGGCGCCCTTTTCGATGGAGGGCCAGGTGCTCTTCGAGCGACTCGTCAAGCTGGCGGGTCCAGGCGCGGAAGTGCGTCAACTCATCGATGGCGATTACGTCGTCCTGTACCTGGTGCGCGGTACGTCGCTCGTGCTGCTGTCGATCAAGCACCACCGCCAGCTGTCATTCGATTTTTCCGGGCACTGGCCAAGATAGCGTTTCTCGGTGAACCGCGACGCGTTCCTCGCCGCCTTCGAGCGCCAGCTCCCGATTGATTTCCCTGCGCTTTCGGTTCATTCTGCCGCAGAGCACTGTTCACCGAAAGGATTGCCATGCCCAGAATTTCCGGGGGTTGCCTTTGCGGCGCTATCCGTTACGAATCGGAGGTCCAACCTGCGATGGTGGCCGCGTGCCATTGCTCAGCCTGCCAAAAGAACACGGGTTCGGCTTTCTCTCTGAATCTCGGCATGCCGAAGGGCTCGGTCGCCATCAAGGGCGATAGTTTGGCGACCTATGAAGACCGCGGCGGCGCGAGCGGAAAGGTGTTCTATCGAACGTTCTGCTCGCGTTGCGGATCACCCATCTCGGGAAGCGGCGAGGCCTATCCGGGCATAGTCTTCATCAAGGGCGGGACGCTCGATGATCCTTCCTGGCTGAAACCCAACGCTCACATCTGGTGTGCTGAAAAGCAGCCCTGGGTCTACATCGAGGAGAACGTTCCGCAGATGGCGGGCAATCCGGGCTGAGGCCCGCGAACTTCCGCAATCACCGCACTATCACCCACCGCACCTCCACCCAACTATCCGGCCGATGCACCACCTCCACGTTCGCCCTCGAAGCCCAAGGCGCCATCCGCCGATGTAGCGGTATGTTGTAGACGTTCTGCCTCTCGATGGCAAAAGCCTCGTCGATCAGCTTCTTCCTCTTCGCGCCATCCATCTCGACCTTGGCAAGATCGATGAGCGCGTCCATTTTCTCGTCGCGGTAGTCGCCCCAGTTGAAGTCGCCGTCGCCCTTGGCGTTGCGCCCATGCAGCAGCGGCTGCAAGGTGAAGATGGCGTCGTTGTTCGGCCCGCCCCAGCCGATCATGAAGAAATTCATCTCGCGCGCCTGGCCCTTGGCGAAGTAGCGGGCGTTCGCCAGCGAATTCACCTTCACCTTGACGTCCACGCGCGCGAGCATCCCGGCCACCGCGATGCAGACGAAGTCGCGCACGTTCTGGCAGTCGAGCTCCGTCGAGAATCCGTCCTTGTACCCGGCCTCCGCGAGGAGCTTCCGCGAAGCGGCGAGGTCGTAAGGCACCACGCGCGTGTTGAGCGCGGGATCCACACCCGCCGCCTCGGGATTCGGTAGCGGAATCCCGGCAGCCACTGCGAGCCCGCGCATCACCACGCGGTTGATCGCCTCCGTGTCGATCGCCTGGTAGATGGCGCGCCGCACGCGGATGTCCTTGAAGGGCGAGCCGGCGCGTGACTGGTTCATGCCGAGCATGAAGACGAGGTTCTCGGGCGCGCGGTAGATGCGGATCTTCGGGTCGCGCGACAGGCGCTCGATGTCCTGGCTCGGCGGGTCGAGCACGAAGTCGATGTCCCCGGCCGCGAGCGCCGCCATGCGCGTGGCGTCGGACTTGATCGTCGTGTAGACGATCTCGTCGACGTTGCCCTCGAACGTCCCCCACCAGTGGGGATTCCGTTTGAACGTGCTCCGCACGTCGGGCTCGCGCGACGTGAGCATGTAGGGCCCAGTCCCCATGGCGTTCCTCGAGGCGTAGGTGTCCTCGCCCCTGCCGAAGTCCTGCGCGCGCGCCACGCCATGCGCCTCGCACCACGGCTTGCTCATGATCGCCAGCAGCGCCAGGGTCTCGAGCATCACGGGGTTGGGCGCGGCTGTAGTGAATTCCACTGTGCCTGCGTCCACCTTGCGCGGCTCGCCCACGGCGCGGCCGTAGATTCGAAAGGTCGACGTGTCGCCCTGCACGCGCTTGATCGAGAACACCACGTCGTCGGCGGTGAACGCGCTGCCGTCGTGCCACTTCACGCCTTTGCGCAGGTTGAAGCGCCACACCGTGGGCGAGACCTGCTTCCAGCTCTCGGCGAGGCCCGGGATGATCTCGAGCTTCTTGCCGCGCTTCACGAGCTGCTCGTACACCTGCAGGTTGATCGCGTTGTTGACGATCTGGTTCTGCGCGTGGGGATCGGCGCTGGAATGGTCGGCGATGGAGGCCCACCTGAACGTCGCGGCGTGCGCGGCGGTGGAGAGGGCGAGGGTGAGGAGGAGGGCGGTTTTTCTCATGGTCCGCATATTGTGCCGGGACAAGGTATTCCGCGGTTGTCGAAGGGGCTCGCGTGCGATGGGCCTGCTGGTCGCGAATGATGGATTCCGTGTATGCCATGACGGCAGCGTAGACTGCGACCACCCCAAAGGACCCGAAAGCACCGTATGGCCGCCAACCGCCTCGAAATGCCCATCGCCCGCCTCGGGCTCGAACGCCGTGTCTACACCTGGGCGGCGGTGATCGCGGTGATCGCGGTGTTCGCGGGCTTCGCGCGCACCTACTACCTGAAGGGCGTGTACGGCGCGCCCGACCTCCCCGCGATCAAGCACATCCACGGCGTGGTGATGACCGCATGGTTCACGTTCTTCCTGGTGCAGGTGCGCCTCGTCGCGACGGGCAACGTGCTCATACATCGCAGGCTCGGCGTCTTCGGCGCGATGCTGGCGGTGCTGGTCGTCACCCTCGGGATGCTGACCGCGATCGCTTCCGCTCGCGCGGGCGCGACGCCGCTGCCCAGCATTCCCCCGCTCGTCTTCCTGGTGATGCCCGTCGGCGAGCTCGCGATCTTCGTCGTGCTCTTCAGCGCCGCCATCGCGATGCGCAAGGTCGGGCCGTGGCACAAGCGCCTGATGCTCCTCGCCTCGATCGCGATGCTCACGCCCGCCACGGCGCGCCTGCCGTTCGACTTCGTGAGCGCCGGCGGGCCTCCCGTGTTCTTCGCCCTCACGGACCTGGTGATCCTCGGATGCATCGTCTTCGACACGGTGAAGAATCGCCGCTTGCATCCCGCGTTCATGGCGGGCCTGGCGATCGTGATCGTGGGCCAGCTCGGACGGCTCCCGCTCTCGCAGACGGCGGCGTGGATGACGTTCGCGAGGTGGCTGACGGCCTGAAGGGGTCCTCCTGCCCGCCCCTCGTGGCCGGCGGCACGGTGAAACCCCGTTACCGCAGGTAGGATCGAGCTCGCAAGTCTGGACGGCCCCGGGGCGCTAGGGCACGATGCGCCGCATGAACGAGAAACGCGATCTCGCCGGCGGCGTCACGCTCACCTACGACGTCGATCACTGGGAAGTGCCGGTGGGCGACCTGCGCCTCGCGGCGGCGCACCAGACCCCGGTCGATTGGCTCGTGCGGCGACTGGAATCTTCCGGCAAGGCGCGCTCCCACGTTACGGCCACGCTGCATGCGAAGGCCGCCGCGCAGGTGCAGGCGCTCGATGCCACGCGCGCGCCGCAGCTTCACGTCGCACTCGCCCACGGCGAAGTGGCGGCGCTGCTGGTGGAATCGGAAGGCGTGGTCGCGTGGCAGTTTCCCGACGCCGTCGAGGCGTCGTCGCACGCGCTCTTCACCGTGAGGACGCCGGGGCTCGCCGCCGCGCACACCGGGCAGCGCCGCGCCTTCGTGGGCCTGCATTGGGGCAACGTGAAGGCGGTGGTCCTCAAGTTCGTCGCGGGCAACGCCGCGGGCATCGTGGTCGAGCGGCTGGAGCGCGACAAGCGCACGGGGCCGGTGGTGATCAGCTCGTCGACCGATCCCACCGCGTGGGAGAAGCCCGCCGAATTTCCTGTCGAGGGCGTGCCGCGCGATCGTCCCGCGAAGCTCCTCCTCTTCGTGCACGGCACGTTCTCCAGCACCGCCGGCGCCTTCGCCGATCTCTGCGCGACGCCGGAAGGCCAGTCGCTCCTCGAGAAAGCACGGGAGCATTACGACGCCGTCTTCGGCTGGGACCACCGCACGCTCTCGCTCGCGCCGGACATCAACGCGCGCGAGCTCTACAAGAAGCTGCGCGCCATGGATCTCCCGCGCCCGCCGGTGATCGACATCGTGTGCCATAGCCGCGGCGGGCTCGTCGCGCGGAGCCTGATCGAGACGATCCTGCCGCAAGCCAATTGGGCGCCGGCGATCGGGCGCGTCGTCTTCACCGCGGCGACCAACGCCGGCACGCAGCTCGCGCGGCCCGCGAACTGGAAGTCGCTCATCGACCTCTTCACCAACCTCGCGATGGTGCGGCACACGGTGCTGGGGGAGCTCGGCGCGAACGAAGCCGCGCTCGCCGCGGGCGAGGTGGTCGAGTGGATCGGGGACTTCGTGGGTTATCTCATCGAGGCGGCGTTCGAGGACGGCGCCGCGCCGGGCCTCGCCGCCATGAATCCCGACGGGCCGTTCGTGGCCGCCATCAACAGGACGCTCGCGGGCGAGCCGAAGGCCGCCGACGCGCACTACTACGCGATCGAGTCGGACTTCCAGGTTTCGGTGGCTGGCGGCGAGCACGAGCCGCGCGAATTCCCGCCGCGGCTCGCGTTGATGCTGGCCAACGGCTTCGTCGATACGCTCATGAAGAAGGCGAAGAACGACCTCGTCGTCGACGTGAAGTCCATGATCTCGATCGACGCGGCCGCCGGCGACTACGTGAAGGGCGTGCGGGATTTCGGCACGAACGCCGCCGTCTACCACACCAACTATTTTCTGCGGCCGGAGACGGTGCAGTCGATCGTGGAGTGGCTGGGCCTCGGCGCCGCGAACACGGCGCGCCCGAGGGAAGCGGGCCGCGCTATTCCAGGCTAGCGCGGCCTTGGGATGCTCTAGAGCGGCCGGATCTTGCTCGCGGCCGGCCCCTTCTGTCCCTGGGTCGGCTCGTATTCCACCTTCTGGCCTTCCTTGAGGGATTTGAAGCCGCTTCCCTGGATTTCAGAATGGTGGGCAAAGAGATCCTTGCCGCCATCGTCCGGGGTGATGAAGCCGAAGCCTTTCGCGTCGTTGAACCACTTGACGGTACCTTGAGCCATTACGTTTTCCTTTTTCTCGATGGGCCGGACGAAAAACCCGCGCCGGAACGGGTCACGAACGATCAAGGAAGGAAATTGACTGCCGCTTCGAACTCCGCGGGTTGGGCGGGCTGGAGGGTACTCAAGGTTCACTGCTTGACGATCTTGAGCCGCCATTGTACCGGGTTGCGGGACGGGCCCTGTTGCTTCCCGTTATCGCGCCATATAACCTCCTCGCTTCCCAGGAGGAACCCACGATGACCCGCACGCTTCGCCGCATCGCAGCATTGTTCGCCGCAGTTTCCGCAATCTCCGCGCTCGACGCCTTCGCCGAATATCCGGACCGCCCGATCACCCTCATCGTGCCGTTCGCCGCCGGCGGCCCCACGGATACGCTCGCGCGCCTCTTCGCCGAGCGCATGTCGAAGTCACTCGGCGGCACGATCGTGGTGGAGAACGTGGCCGGCGCCGGCGGCGTCATCGCCAACAACAAGGTGATGCGCGCGCCGCCCGACGGATACACCGTCGCCATCGGCCACGTCGGCACGCACGTGCTGGCGCCCGCGGTGCAGGGCATCGAGGTGAACTACTTGAACGAGTTCGAGCCGGTCGCGATGATCGCCTCCAACGCGCAGGTGATCGTCTCCAATCCCTCGGTCCCCGCGAAGGACCTGAAGGAGCTCGTCGCTTACGTGAAAGCGCATCCCGGCGCGGTGAGCTACGGCACCGGCGGCCCCGGCACGCCCTCGCACGTGATGGCGGTGGATTTCGGCGCGCGCGTGGGCTCCCAGCTCAACATCGTCCACTACAAGGGTTCCGGGCCCGCGCTGCAGGACGTGATCGCCGGCCACGTGAACCTCACCTTCGACCAGGCCGCCACCGCGTTGGTGCAGGTGAAGGCCGGGCGCGTGCGCGCCTACGCTGTCACCGCGCCGCACCGCCTCGCCTCGGCGCCGGACATTCCCACCGTCGACGAGGCGGGACTGCCGGGCTTCTACATGTCGATCTGGCACGCGCTCTGGGTGCCGAAGGGCACGCCACACGAGATCGTGATGAAGTTGAACGGCGCCGCGCGCGAGGCTCTCGCGGATCCCGCGATCCGCAAGCGCCTGCAGGAGCTGGGCCAGGAAATCCCCGCGGTAGAGCAGCAGTCGCCCGAGGCGCTACGCGCCTACCACAAGGCCGAGACGGAGAAGTGGGTCCCCATCATCAAGGCCGCCGGCATCAAGTCCTGAGGATGCCGCGGGATAGTAAAATCGCGGATGACCTCCGCACGCCTGCTTTCCCGTGATTTCATCCGTGGCCGCAATAACGTCCGTATCAGCGGGCGCGGACGGCAAACCATGCTGTTCGCCCATGGCTTCGGCTGCGACCAGAGCATGTGGCGCTACGTGGCGCCCGCCTTCGAGGAGGACTACCAGGTCGTCCTCTTCGACTACGTGGGCTGCGGCAAGTCCGACTGGTCGGCATACAGCGCCGAGCGCTACGGCACGCTCGAAGGCTACGCGCGCGACGTGCTGGACATCGTCGAGGCATTCGACCTGCGCGACGTGATCTTCGTCGGCCACTCGGTGAGCTCCGTGGTGGGCCTGCTCGCCTCGCTCGAGGCGCCGGAGCGCTTCGAGCGCGCGATCCTCGTGGGCCCCTCGCCGTGCTATGTGAACGACGCCGGCTATGCGGGCGGCTTCGAGCGCAGCGACATCGAGGGCCTGCTGGACCTCATGGACAAGAACTACATCGGCTGGGCCGCGTTCCTCGCGCCGGTGGTGATGAAGAATCCCGGCAGCCCCGAGCTCGTGCAGGAGCTGCAGGAAAGCTTCTGCGCCACCGACCCGCGCGTGACCCGCGAGTTCGCCAAGGCCACGTTCCTCTCCGATCATCGCGCGAGCATGGCGAAGGTGCGGGTCCCCTCGCTCATCCTGCAATGCACCGACGATGCGATCGCGCCCGACGCGGTCGGCGACTGGATGCATCGCGCGCTTCGTGGCAGCGACTTCAAGCTGATGAAAGCGACCGGGCATTGCCCGCACATGAGCCACCCCGCCGAGACCATCGAGCTCATGAAGGAGTACCTCGCGGCAACCTCGGCCTAGGCGCGCCGGTGGATCCCATTCTCGACACCGCGCCCTGCGGCTTCCTCTCGGTCGCCGACGACGGATACGTGATCGAGGCGAATGCGACGCTTGGGGCAATGCTGCGCCGCGCGCCGGCCGCGATCGCCGGGAGCCACGTCGACAGGCTCTTCGCGCCCGCGAGCCGGATCTTCTACCAGACCCACGTCTTCCCGACGCTCAAGCTCCAAGGCACAGTGCACGAGGTCTATGTGTCGCTTCGCGACGCCGATGATGAGGACGTGCCGGTGCTCCTCAACGCCGCGCGCAGGCCGCGGGGCGAGCGCTTCGTGAGCGACTGGGTCGTGGTGCCAATGCGCCAGAGGAACCAATACGAGAACGAGATCCTCAAGGCGCGCAAGACCGCCGAGGCCGCGGTGCGGTCCAAGGACGAGTTCCTCGCCGTGGTCTCCCACGAGCTGCGCTCGCCGTTGGGCGCCATCAGCGGCTGGACGCACCTCCTTGCCAGGGGCGGGCTGGACGCGGCCGAGAGCGCGCGGGCGCTCGCCGCGATCGAGCGCAACGTGCGCCAGCAGGCGAAGCTCGTCGACGACATCCTCGATCTGGGTCGCATGGCTTCTGGCAAGCTGCGCCTCGAGGTTTCGCCGATCGAGCTCGCGCCCATCGTCGAGGAGGTGCTCGAAGGCGTCGCGCCGGCCGCGCAGGCCAAGTCGATCCGCATCGACAGGATCCTCGACACGCGCCCGGCGACCGTGTCCGGAGACGCCGATCGGCTGCAGCAGGTTCTCTGGAACATGCTCACCAACGCGGTGAAGTTCACGCCCCACGGCGGAAAGGTGCAGGTGCGCCTGGAGCGCGTGAACTCGAGCGTCGAAGTGAGCGTGAGCGACACGGGAAAGGGCATCGCGCCGGAATTCCTGCCCCATGTCTTCGACCGCTTCCGCCAGGAGGAGGGCGCGGCCGACCGCGAGGGCGGGCTCGGGCTCGGCATGTCGATCGCGAGCCAGCTGCTCGAGTTGCACGGCGGGACCATTCGCGCGGCGAGCGCCGGCCAAGGGCGCGGGGCCACGTTCACGGTTCGACTGCCGCTCATGGTGGCGCACGGCAATGAGCAGCCCCCCGCGCCCGCCCGCGGCGAGACCCAGGGGCTGGCCGCGCAGGCCCCGCCCAGCCTCGAGGGCCTCGACATCCTCGTCGTCGACAACGAGGAGGAGGCGCGCGAGCTGCTGCGTGCGCTGCTCGGGGGCGCCGGAGGCGCGGTGCGCACCGCCGCGAGCGTCGCCGAGGCCCTCATGCAATTCCAGGCGCATCGCCCGCACGTGCTGGTGAGCGACATCGAGATGGAAGGCGGCGACGGCTACGCGCTGATCCGGCGTATCCGCGAGATCGAGCAGGCCTCGGGGGCGCGCACTCCCGCCATCGCGCTCAGCGCCCGCACGCGCAACGCCGATCGCCTGCGCGCGCTCACCGCCGGGTTCCAGCTGCACCTGCCAAAGCCGGTGGAGCCGTTCGAGCTGGTGGTCGCGATCGCCAACCTCGCGGGGTTACGCTCGCGCTCCTGAGCGCCGCGGGACGCAACGATCAGGTAACCGCGGGCTCCGGATTGGCCTGCAGGATCCAGCGCCGTGCGTCCTCGAACTCCGCCTCCGTGAACACCCTCACCGGGTGGTGGAAGAGCGGCGCGAAGAGGCGCACGGCATTGGTGATCCAGGCGGCGTCGGTCACGACGGCGATGCGCCCGAAGTCGCCCCAGTGGCGCAGGCCCAGCGTGGCGTCGGCCCACATCGCCCCGGGCGTCATGCCCTCGAAGCGCTGACCCAAGTGGTAGATGAGCCGCAGCGAGCCTTCGCGAAGGATGCGGCGCTGCGCCTCGGGGACCAGCGTCTTGCGGTAATCGTCGGCGCTGATGCGGCCCGTGGCGCTCACGGCGAGGACGTTGTCGGGGTAGCCGCTCATGAACTCGATCATCGACCTTCCCTCTCTTGCGTAACTACTTGAGCGCGCCGCGCGCCTCGTAGGCGCGGTCGAGCCGCGCCTTCGCCTGGTTCACCCCCGCCTCGAGCTTTGCGAGGCGCTCGAAGTACGCTTGCGTGAGCCGCGTGCCGCCGCCCACGTTGCCGAGGCGCTCGCCCGCGCGCGGTATGCGCTCGGTCTGGAGCGTGGTTTCGGCGCGCGTCAGCGCCGCGGTCGCGTTGCGCACTTCGCTGTCGGCGCGGCTCCAGCGCAGCTGCTCGTCGCGGGCCGCGGCGTCGAGCACCTCACGGTTCGCCTTCTTCTCGTGCGCGCGCAGGAGCAGCGCCGCGCGCCGCTGCTCCGGCGAGAGCGTCGTGACCTCGATCTCGGTGGTGTCCTTCGCACCGGGCGCGGGAGCCTGCGACGAATAGGTGACGCTGCCGTCGGGCGCCATCGACTTGTAGATCGTCGTCTCCGCCGCATGGCCGGTGGACGCGACGAGCGCCCATCCGAACGCCGCGGCGTACGAGGCGGCGAGGCGCCGGGCTAGGCCGCGCGCTTGTTGCCGGACCATTCGAACACCAGGTGCTGCGGTTTCCCGTCGGTGACGATCACCTGGCGGCTCTGCGTGATTCCGCGATGCTCTGCGCGCACCGTGTACTTGCCGTCGGGAAGCTGTGCGAAGAGGTAGGGGCCCTCGGAGACCGTCTCGAGGGCCACCTTGCCGTGCGCCCCCATGATGGTCACGGGAACGGCCGCGAGGAATTCGTCGCGCGGCCTGGCGCGCTGCACGAATTCGAGCGAGAGCGGGTATCGGGACTCGGCCTTGCGCATCGCCTTGGCTTCGTCGGATCCGATGCCGCCGGTGAGGTATTCGACGCTGCCCTGGGTGCGTTCGGAGGGAAGGTAATGACCGGGCATGGCTGCCGCGGGGAGGATCGCGGCGTAGATCGCCGCGGGGACGGCGAGGAGCGCGACTCGTGAGAGGCGTTTCATGGTCAATCTCCTTTTTTTCGAGATCGCACCCCTAGCCTATACCTTCTCGATTAAGCCAGACTTAAGGTGTCCGCTTTTCTTCAGCGGCGCTCGCGCTCGCGCGGCGCCCCCGTTCCCATTCCGCGGCTTTCGTAATGCTGCCGGGCGACGCCCTCGCGCGGCTGGTAGCGGTAATTCTGCGCGTGCAGCGTCGACTGCTGCTGCGCGGCGCGCGGATAGTTCTGGCGGGTGAACTGGCGCTGGTATTGAGGCAGCGGCGCGCGCCTGGGCGTGACGCCGCCGCGCCCGCCGTAGACGGCGTTGTGCCGGCTCTGCCAATCGCGTCCCCAGTGCTCGCCCCATCGCGGCGGGCGGCCCGCGTTCCACGCGCGGAAGTACGCGGGCGGGCGGTGGTAGTAGTGGATCGGCACCCACAGCACGTAGGTGGGCACGTAGACGGGATCGACGAAGGTCCACGGCCCGTTGTACCAGGCGCTCGAGTACCAGCCGTCGTTGAAGAAATCCCAGTACAGGCCGTCGTAGAAGAAATAGTTGGAGTCGACGCCCGGCGCGTAGTAGACCGGCGAATCCGGCACCGGCTCCATCTCGGGATACGCGGAAAGGTCGACATCGACGTCGTAGTACGTCTGCGCCGCGGCGGGAAATGCCGCCGCCGCGAAGAGGAGGATGGCCAGGGCGAATCGTTTCATCGAGGGAGCTCCGTTGTGTCGTCTTGTCCTGGGGAACGCGCTGCATTGCCTTTCGTTGACGTCGCGCCGGGAACTAGCCCCCGCGCGTATCATCTTACTGAAATGAGCGTGTGCGCCTGGGTTCACCGGTTTTGAAGATCTCACGCTCGCTCGCGTTCGCGGCGCTGCTGGGCGCGGGCGCGGCTTGGGCCGCTCCGCAGGATTCCGCGGCCTTCGTGCTGCAGTCGCGCCTGGCCCTGCTCAAGGCGCAACGCACGCCCCTGCTCCAGATCGAATCGAGCGAGATGAAGCCCGGATCCATCGCGGGCGACATCCACGCGGTCGTCGATCATCCATTCTCGATGACGGTGGCGGCGTTGAAGGATCCTTCCCACTGGTGCCAGATCCTGCTGCTGCACCTCGACACGAAGGAGTGCGCGGTGACCCACGAGGGGGGCGCGGCGGTGGTGGAGGTGGGCGTGGTTACGCACTACGACCAGCCCGCATCCTCGGCTTTCCATGCGAGCTTCGGCTACCGCGTGCTCGAGGACACGCCGGGCTTCATGCGCCTCGTCCTCGATGCCGAGCACGGCCCGCTCGGCACGAGCGGCTACCGCATCCTCCTCGAGGCGATGCCGGCCGACGAGGGCAAGACCTTCATCCGCATGTCGTACTCGTATTCCTATGGCCCGCTCGCGAGGCTCGCCTTGCAGGCCTATTTCGCGACCTTCGGGCGCGGCAAGGTGGGATTCACGCCGATCGCCACCGAGGCCGACGGGTCCACGCGCTACATCGGCGGCGTGCGCGGCGTAGTGGAGCGCAACACCATGCGCTATTTCCTCGCGGTGCAGGCGTACCTCGACTCGCTCTCGGCGCCGCGCGAGGGGCGCCTGGAGAAGAGCCTGCGCGGCTGGTACGCGGGCGCCGAGCGCTATCCGCGCCAGCTGCACGAGATGGAGGAAGGCGAGTACCTCGCGATGAAGCGCCGCGAGTTCGCCGGCAGGTCCTAGGGCGGAAGTCAGTCCTGCGCCACTTCGCGCACCGCGTATCCGCCCGACTTCACGTCGCGCTCGAGCTCCAGCAGGCCCAGCGATTCGGCCCGCTCCAGCAGCTGGTTGAATGAGCGGAATCCGTAGTAGCTCTCGTTGAAGCCGGGCTTCTGGCGCTTCAGCGCTTGCTTCACCATGGAGCCCCAGATGGTCTCGTCCTCGCCGCGCTCGTCGACGAGGGCCTCGAGCGTGTCCAGGACGAGGTCGAGCGCTTCCTGCTCCTTCTCTTCGTCGTGCTTCGGGGCGGCGGCGGCCGCGGGCGCGGCGGAGGACTTCTTCGACTCGGCCTTGCGCGCCGGGGGCTTGCGCGCCTTCTGCTCGCGCACCAGGTCGTCGTAGTAGATGAACTCGTCGCACGCGGCCACGAGGAGGTCGGAGGTGGATTTCTTCACGCCCACGCCGATCACGGTCTTGTCGTTCTCGCGCAGCTTGCTCACCAGCGGCGAGAAGTCCGAGTCGCCGCTCACGATGACGAAGGTGTCCACGTGCGCCTTCGTGTAGCAGAGGTCCAGGGCATCGACCACCATGCGGATGTCGGCGGAGTTCTTGCCCGACATGCGCACGTGCGGGATCTCGATCAGCTCGAAGGACGCCTGGTGCATCGGCGCCTTGAATTCCTTGTAGCGGTCCCAGTCGCAGTAGGCCTTCTTCACGACGATGCTGCCCTTCAAGAGCAGGCGCTCGAGCACCTTGCTGATGTCGAACTGCGCGTACTTCGCCTCGCGCACGCCGAGGGCGACGTTCTCGAAGTCGCAGAAGACGGCCATGCTCTTGGTGTCGGTGGGGGTCGTCATGGAGGCTATGGTACGACAACGAACAGACTGAAGCGCATATCTTGCGTACCCTCCGGCATCGAAATCGGAAATCGAGGCACGGACTTGAACTTCGTTCAACGAATCTTCACCGCATTGGCGATGGTGGCCCTTGTGGGCTGCAATACGCTCCCCAAGGTCGAGGATGGCAGGGTCGATGTCGATGTCCTCGTGGCCGGCACCGCCATGAAGTCGGGCAACCGGGTGGTCCTCCTCCAGAACGGCACCGCGACCTACCGCGCGATGCTTGCCGCGATCGCCGGCGCGCGCGACCACATCAACATGGAGAGCTACATCTTCGAGGACGACGAGGTCGGCCGGGAATTCGCCGACGCGCTTCTTGCGAAACAGGCCCAGGGCGTGCAGGTGACGCTCATCTACGACGGCATCGGATCGAGCGGCGTGCCGAAGGAGTTCTTCAAGCGCCTGAGCGACGCCGGCGTGCAGGTCCTGGAATTCAACCCGGTGAGCCCGCTCGCGGGCAAGGCCACCCTCTACCAGGTCCTCAATCGCGACCACCGCAAGCTCCTCATCGTCGACGGCAAGACCGCCTTCATGGGCGGCGTGAACATCAGCAGCGTTTACACGTCGGGCTCCTCGGGGTCGTCGAAACCCGTGGCGCCCGACGCGAAGCCCTGGCGCGATACGCACCTCCAGGTGCAGGGGCCCGTGGTCGCCGATTTCCAGAAGCTCTTCATGGGCACGTGGGAGGCGCAGAAGGGCGCCGCGATGGCGCCGCGCGTGTTCTATCCCACTCTCGCGAGAAACGGGCCGGAGACCGTGCGCTCCGTGGGCAGCTCGCCGGACGACAAGTACAGCCTCATCTACGCGACGCTCATCTCCGCGATCGACAGCGCCGAGAAGACCGTGCGCATCACCAACGCCTATTTCGTTCCCGATCCGCAGCTTCTTTCGTCGCTCACCGAAGCGGCGGATCGCGGCGTGGACGTGCGCCTCATCCTCCCCGGCAACAGCGACAACTGGCTGGTGTTCAACGCGGGGCGCGCGCACTACGCGCACCTGCTGCGGCACGGCGTGAAGATCTACGAGCGCCGCGGCCCGTTGCTGCACGCCAAGACCGCGCTCATCGACGGCGCCTGGTCCACCGTGGGCTCGGCCAACCTCGACCGGCGCAGCTTCCTGCACAACCAGGAGATCAACGCGGTGATCCTCGGGCCGGAGTTCGGCACGCAGATGCAGGCGATGTTCAACGCGGACCTGGCGGCCTCCAACCCGATCACCGTCGAGAGCTGGACGCAGCGCTCGATCGCCGACCGCGTGCGCGAGCTCTCGGCGCGTGCCTGGGCCTACTGGCTGTGAAGGCTAGAGCGACTTTCGTCCGCTGACGAAATTCACGATGAGGACGATGATCGCGACCACGAGCAGGATGTGGATCAGGCCGCCCATGGTGTAGGAGGACACGAGGCCGACGGCCCACAGGATAAGCAGGATGATGACGATGGTGTAGAGCATGGTGGGGGCTCCTTCGTTGAGCCTCAGCTTCCCACGGCGGCCCCGCAGGGTCTGTCTGTTAGCGCACACACATGGTTTGCGACGCCACCGCGTCATCGCGACCGGCCGACCGCCGTTAGGTGGAGGTAGCCATTTTGACTTTTGAAAATCGAGCCATTGGATCATGACTGATCCAATGGCTCAAAAATCCTGAAATCGCGAAATGGCACTCCCCCACATTGATGGAGGCGCCGTGGCGCGCGCTCAATACAACCTGGGAGGGCTAGGACTTGCCGAAGCGAGCCTTCGCGCCGCTCATGCATTGGTCCTTTGCGGTGCCGGCCAGCGCGTCGCACTTCTCCTTGGCGACGGCGTACTCGGCGTCCATCTTGTCCTCGACGGCGTCCTTGCGGGCGACGGCGACCTTCTTCTCGGCCTTGCCACGCGCGTCCGTGGTCTTCAGCGACGTTTCGGCATCGGCGCGGGCGGTGGTGCGCGCGGCCTGGGCTTCCTTGCGGCAGACGTCCTTCACGTTGCCGGACGCGTCGTCGCACTTCTCGTTCGCGACGGCGTACGTGGCGTTCGCCTTGGCGATGCGCACGTCATAGTCGGTCTTGTGCGACGGGGCGTAGGAGGCTTCGAGCTCGGCGAGCGAGACCTTCTCGTGGCCCTTGGCATCGGCCATGCAGATGTCCTTGGCATTGCCGGCGAGGGACTTGCACGAGGCCTTGGCGTTCTTGTAGTCGGCTTCGATGGACTTCTTGCCGGATTGGTATTGGGGTTTCGACATGATCTCGGCGGCGGACACGGCCCCGAACGACAGGCTCACGGCGGCGGCGAGGGTGCTGATGGCGATGCTTTTCATTGTGATTCCTTGGGTTGGGACTGCGAGAGTAGGCTGAATGGCCCAATCCGTCTGTCTGCTACCCCACCGAGGCAATGACGTCGGCCGTTGCTGTATTCTTGGCTCTTTCGACGAGGTGCCTTCCATGAGATCCCTGCGCTCGCACGTCCTTCTCGCCTTGGTCGCTGTCATCCTCGCCGCGTGCGCCACGATGGACCCCGCGCCCGCGGCGAAGAACCGCCTCGTGATCCAGGTGAGCGACAACGATCCCGCCAAGTGGAACCTCGCGCTCAACAACGCGAAGAATGTGATCACGGACCTGGGCGCCGCCAACGTCGAGATCGAGATCGTCGCCTACGGCCCCGGCCTCAACATGGTGAAGAGCGGCTCGGCCGTCTCCAACCGCATCGACGAGGCGGTGCTGGGCGGAATGAACGTCGTCGCCTGCGAGAACACCATGAAGGCGCAGAAGGTCTCGCGTGCGGAGATCCTGCCGGGCGTGCGTTACGTGGAAGCGGGCGTGGTGGAGATCATGCGCCGGCAGCAGCAGGGCTGGTCTTACCTGCGCCCCTAGGATCGGTTCGTCACCGTACAGACGGCTTTTCGCTTTTCGCCCATCCTCACCGGTTCACCGAGGAGAAGGCCATGGATCGCGAAGCCGGCATCTGGATCGACCACAAGGAAGCTTTCGTCGTGTTCGTCGACGAGGGCGCCGAAGCGCACGTTCGCTTCACCAGCAGGGGCGAGCACGCCGCCGCCGACGACCAGCGCGAGCGCCAGTTCGCGGCGCACCTGGGCACGTACTACGACGAAGTGATCGCACACGTCCGCGACGCGAAGTCGATCCTCCTCTTCGGTCCCGGCGAGGCGAAAGGCGAGCTCGAGAAGCGGCTCGCGGGCCAGGGCCTCGGCGCGCGCGTGGTGGCGGTCGAGACGACCGGCAAGATGACCGACCACCAGATCAGCGCGAAGGTCCGCGAGCACTACAAGAAGTAGGTTCATCGCCTCGCCCAAGCCCATCCAGATCATCCTCGCCCGTCAATTCGCGGCGAGCCTCGCCACGCCCATCCTCATCGTCGACACCGAGGGCACGTTGATCTTCTACAACGAGCCCGCGGAGGCGATCCTCGGCCAGCGTTTCGAGGAGACGGGCGAGATCGCGGCGGACACGTGGAGCACGCTCTTCGCCATGGAGGACGAGGACCGCAAGCCCATCGCGCAGGAAGACCGCCCCACCATGCGCGCGCTTTCCGAGAGGAAGCCCTTCTCGCGGACGGTCTGGATGCGATGCGGCAATCGCGAGTGGAAGAACGTGAACATCACCGCGTTCCCGTTGATCGGCGAGACGCGCCAGTTCCTCGGCGCGAAGATGATCTTCTGGGAAGTCTAGAGATGCGCGTCACGTTGTGGGGCACGCGCGGCTCGCTCGCCACACCGGACCCGGACATGGCGCGCTACGGCGGGAACACCTCGTGCGTGGGTGTCTACGGGCGCCAGGGAACGATGCTGGTGCTCGACGCCGGCACCGGCATCCGCCGCCTTGCCGCCTCGATCCCCGAGACCGTCCGGCGCGTGGACATCCTCCTCACGCACCTGCACATGGATCACATCCAGGGACTCGGATTCTTCGCGCCCCTCTACCGCCCCGGCTTCGAAGTGCATCTCTGGGGGCCGGGAAGCGCCACGCTGGGATTGCAGGCGCGGCTGCGGCGCTACCTTTCCGCGCCGCTCTTTCCGGTGAACCTGAACGAGCTCCCGTGCACGCTCACGTTCCACGAAGTGCCCACGGGAGAGTGCGACATCGGGGAGTTCCGCGTGTGCTCGGCGCTCGTATGCCATCCGGGTCCCACCGTCGGATACCGCATCACGTCGCCCGAGAAGAAAGTGCTCACCTACCTGCCCGATCACGAGCCGGCGCTCGCGGCGCTGCGCTTTCCGACGCTGCCGCGCGAGTGGACCTCGGGGGGAACGCTCGCGCACGACGCAGACCTCCTCATCCACGACGGCCAGTACAGCTCCGCGGAGTATGCGTGCCATTGCGGCTGGGGGCACAGCTCGCTCAACCACGCGATCGATTTCGGCAAGCTCACCGAGGTGAAGCAGCTCGTGCCGTTCCACCACGACCCCGGCCACACGGACGGCGAGCTCGACCGGATGATCGCGAAGGCGGTCGAGGAAACGAATCCCGCTTACCGTGTGACGCCCGGCATCGAGGGAGCGGTGTACGACCTCTGACGAGTCGAGATCACGATCCCCGCCGCGATCAGCACGAAGGCCGCGCCGTGATACCAATGCGGAACCTCTCCTAACACCGCGAGCGAGAAGAGCGCGGCGAAGAGCGGCGTGAGATTCGAGAAGAGCGCCGCGATGGTCGGACCCACTCGCGCTACACCCGCCCCCCACGCGTAATAGGCGAGGATCGCGGGGCCCACCGCCACATACAGGAGCGCCGCGATCACCCACGGCGACCAGCGGATGCTGCTCGTCACATACGTCTGCTCGACGCCCGCGCCGATCGACGCCCAGGCCGCGCCGAACACGAGCTGCGCCGTGAGGAATTGCGCCCAGTTCCAGCGCGGCCGCGCCTCGCCCTTCATGTGCGCGGGCGGGCGCGCGAGCATCCAGCTGTACATCGCCCACGTGAGCGCCGCGCCCAGCATGAAGAGATCGCCCGGCACGAAGCGCAGCGCGAGGAGCGTCTCGACGCTCCCGCGCGAGAGCACCAGCGCCACGCCCGCGATCGAGAGCACCGCGCCCGCGAGCTGCCGCGCGCCGGGCCGAACGCGATATCCCACGAATCCGATCAGCACCATGAAGATCGCCGAGCTTGCCGCGATGAGCGTCACGTTGATGGGCGAGGAAGTCTGCAGCGCGAGGTACTGGAACGCGTTGTAGCAGCCGATTCCCAGGAGGCCCAGCATCGCGAGGTGGCGCCAGCGTTCGAGGATCTCGCGCGGCTCGCGGAACACGCGCCAGCCGAACGGCAGGAGGATCGCGAGCGCGAGGATCCAACGCATCGCATTGAGCGTGAGCGGCGGCACGTTGCCCACCACGAGCGATCCGACCACAGCGTTGCCGGCCCAGAGGAGCGGCGGTAGCGTGAGGAGGCCCGCGGTCTTCCAGGTGATGCGCTGCACGGGAATATATTAACCTGCAAGATTCGCCTTGGAGAAACCATGAAACTCTACTACTCGCCCGGCGCCTGCTCGCTCTCCCCCCACATCGTCGCCAACGAAGCCGGCATTCCCGTCGAGCTCGTCAAGGTGTCCACCAAGACGCACGGCATCAACGCCGAGAACGACTTCTACGACGTGAACCCCAAGGGCTACGTTCCCGCCCTCGGCCTCGACAACGGGGAAGTCCTCACCGAGGGGCCCGCGATCGTGCAGTACCTGGCGGACCAGAAGCCGGGCGCGGGCCTCCTTCCCGCGTGCGGCACGCTCGAGCGCTCGCGCGTGCAGGAGATGCTGGGCTACATCAACTCCGAGATCCACAAGTCCTACTCGCCGCTCTTCAATGACAAGACCCCGCCGGAGGCTCGCGCCGAGAGGCTCGAGTACCTCGCCAGGCGCTACGCCCTCGTCGAGAAGCAGCTCGCCGGACGCGACTACCTCTTCGGCAAGAGCTTCGGCGTGGCGGACGCGTATCTCTTCACGGTCACCAACTGGGCGCACCACGTGAAGCTCGACCTCTCGGGTTTCCCGAACCTGGTGGCGTTCCAGAAGCGCATGGCGGCCCGCCCCGCCGTGCAGGCCGCCATGAGGGAAGAGGGCCTCATCAAGTAGGAATCCAGATTCCTCGCGCGCCGCATCCAACCGACATCGCCCTCCAGGAATTCCCATGAACACGATCCGCCTTGCCGTCGCCGCAACCGCGCTCGCCCTCTGCGCGTGCACCACCGCGCCCGTGGTGCAGACAACCGCCGCCATCCCCGCGCAATTCCCGCTGCGGGACTTCTTCGCCCATCCGGAGCGCGCGTACTTCCGCCTGAGCGAGGACGGCAGGACGCTCGGATTCATGGAGCCGGTGTCCATCGACGGCGCCAAGCGGCGCCTCAACGTCTACGTGCAGCCGCTGGACGGCGCGAGGCCCGTGGGCGAGCCGCGCCGCCTCACCGCCGAGAGCGCGCGCGACATCAGCATCTACTACTGGAAGGGAAGCGACACCATCCTCTACGAGAAGGACTTCGGCGGCGACGAGAACTTCCACGTGGTCGCTGTGGACTTGAAGAGCGCTCGCATCACCGACCTCACGCCCGGCAAGCTGCGCGCCGGCATCCTGGACGACCTTCCCGACGACCCGACGCATATCCTCGTGCAGCACAACCGGCGCGATCCCCAGGTGTTCGACGTCTACTGCTACGACCTCGCCGCGGGCAGGGAAGAGCTGGTGGCGCAGAACCCCGGCGACATCGTCGGCTGGCAGACCGACCACGCGGGACGCGTGCGCATGGCGAGCCGCTCGCAGGGGCTGAACACCATCACGCTCTATCGCCCCGACGAGAAGAGCGAGTGGAAGCCCATCATCACCACCGACTACAGGACTTCGGTGGACCCGGCCTTCTTCGACACGGCGGACGCTAAGGTCTACATGATCAGCAACCGCGGGCGCGACAAGAAGGCGCTGGTGCTGGTGGATCCCGCGCGCCCCGACGCCGAGGAGGTCCTCTTCTTGGATCCCGACGTGGACACGGCCGGCGCCGACTGGTCGCTCGCGAGGAAGCGCCTCACCATGGCGACGTACGTGAAGGACAAGACCCAGCGCAGGTTCTTCGACCCGTACATGGAGCACGTCTTCGCGCGCCTCGCGGCGCAGCTGCCGGGGATGGAGTTCAACCTGCAGAATTCCACGAAGGCCGAGGACAAGTTCATCGTCGCCGCCTCCAACGACCGCACGCCCGGCGCGCGCTACATCCACGACGTGAAGGTCGACACGCTCTCGAAGCTGGGCGAGATCAACCCGAAGATCCCCGCCGCCTCCATGGCGCCGGTGAGGCCGATCCAGTACCAAAGCCGCGACGGCCTCACCATTCACGGCTACCTCACGCTTCCCGTGGGGCGCGAGCCGAGGAACCTCGCCTGCATCGTGAATCCGCACGGCGGCCCGTGGGCGCGCGACTTCTGGGGCTACAACGCGGAGACGCAGTTCCTCGCCAATCGCGGTTTCTGCATCCTGCAGATGAATTTCCGCGGCTCCACGGGCTACGGGCGCAGGTTCTGGGAGGCGAGCTTCGGGCAATGGGGCCTGAAGATGCAGGATGACATCACCGACGGCGCGAATTGGTTGATCGCGCAGGGTATCGCGGACCCGAAACGCCTCGGCATCTACGGCGGCTACGCGACGCTCGCGGGCGTGGTCTTCACGCCCGCGACCTCTATGCCGCCGCGGTCGACTACGTGGGTGTCGCGAACCTCTTCACGTTCATGAACACGATCCCGCCGTACTGGAAGCCCTTCCCGCCGAAATTCCAGGACATGGTGGGCCACCCCGAGCGCGACAAGGAGCGCCTCGCCGCGACGTCTCCCGTGCTCCACGCCGAGCGCATCAGGACGCCGCTCTTCATCGCGCAGGGCGCGCGCGACCCGCGCGTGAACAGGGCGGAGAGCGACCAGGTGGTCGAGGCGCTCCGCAAGCGCGGCGTCGAGGTCCAGTACATGGTGAAGGACGACGAGGGCCACGGCTTCCGCGGCGAGGACAACCAGTTCGAGTTCTACGCCGCCAT
The DNA here is from genome assembly GCA_038244725.1 of Burkholderiales bacterium. Lineage (GTDB taxonomy): Bacteria > Pseudomonadota > Gammaproteobacteria > Burkholderiales > Usitatibacteraceae > Usitatibacter. The sequence goes on along the minus strand of JBBRTF010000039.1, from coordinate 22,562 downwards.
GGAGAAGTTCTTCTCCGAGCACCTCAAGCCCTGAAAAAATAACCGGGGACAGACCTCAGTTATTTATCGCCTGACGATAAATAACTGAGGTCTGTCCCCGGTTATGGTGCGCTATCGATCGTGCCCGCGCCCTTCGTGCTGGCCGCGGTTGCCGCCGTCATGGCCCTGGTCCTTGCCGCGATCGGCGTTGCCGCGCTCCTGGCGCTGCTCCTGCCGCTGCTCCTGGTGGATGCCCTGCTGCTGGTACTGCTCGCGCACGGCCTGCTCGCGCGGCTGGTAGCGGTAGTTGCGCGAATGCAGCTGCGACTGCTGCTCGGCGTTCGGATAGCGGTTGCCCGAGTACTGGCGCTGGTAGGTGGGTAGCGGCGCGGGCGCGTAGCGTCGATTGTCGCGGCGATCCCAGCCCCGGTGGCTGTCGGCCCAATCGCGGCCCCAATGCTCACCCCAGCGCGGCGCGGCATCGCGACGCCACGAATGGAAATACGTGGGCGGCCGGCGGTAGTAGCGCACCGGGACCTGCCACAGGTACGCGGGGACGAAATTAGGTCCCACCGCGCGCCACGGGCCGTTGTACCAGGAGCTGGAGAGCCATTGGTCGCCGTCGAAGACCCAGTACAGGCCGTCGTAGAAGAAGTAGTTCGCATCGATGCCGGGGGCGTAGTAGACCGGGTACCCGGGCACCGCTACGAGGCGAGGATAGGTCGGGATGTTGATCCCGATGCTCAAGCTCACCTGGGCCACGGCGGCGGTTGCCGTTGTGAGGGCCATCAACAGTCCGATCACTGCGCTTCGCATTGCGTTCCTCCTGTGGAGTCTTGTAGTTGGTATCAACGCATGTAGGACAGCTTTTGTTGACCCGAGTTGCCATGAAAAAAGCCCCGCGGCGCGGGGCTTTTTAGGTGCGGCCTCGGCATTATCTCCAGCGCCGATAGTGCGAGCGTCCGGAGTGCCAGCGCGGATAGGTGAGCGCGCCGATCGCCACCGCGGCGAGCGCGGGGCCGTAGTAGTACGAAGGCGGCGGCGCGTAGTACACCGGCGCGGGCTCGTAATAGACGCGGGACGGCGGGGGGGCATAGTACGCGCGCTCCGCGTACTGGTACTGCGGCGCCTCTTCGTAACGGCGATCCACGTATTCGCGCGGCGCCTCATAGTTGCGCTCGGCGTATTCGCGCGGCGCCTCGTAGCTGCGCTCGGCGTATTCGCGCGGCGCCTCGTAGCTGCGCCCGGCGTAGGCGCGCGGGCGCTCGTAGTAGCCGCCGCGGTCGTAGTAGCCGCCGCGATCGTAGTAGCCGCCGCGATCGTAGTAGGCGCGGGGCTCGGCGTAGGCGCGCTCGCCATAGGCGTAGCACGGGGCGCTGCCGGTGATGGCGGACCCCAGCAGCGCTCCGACCGCGGCGCCGGGCGCGTTGCCGATCGCCGCGCCGATGCCGCCGCCGATGAGGGCGCCGGGAATGGGATCGCACGCGAAGGCGGGAACGGCCGCCAGGGCCATCGTGCCGACGAACGCGGCGGTGAGCAGGGGCTTCTTCATGGTGACTCCTTGCATGGAACGTGAATGATATTTACCGGCTTTTCCGCACCCCCGCAAGAGATGTTACAACTCGAAATTCCCCGCGGACGGTATAGTCGCGACTCCTCCAAAAGAACTACTCCCGCCCATGTTCCGGACGAAGTATCTGGACTACAACGAGCTGCATGCCCAACTGGTTGACTGGACCCACGCCCATCCCGGCCTCGCCCACCTTTCCTCGCTCGGCAAGACGCCCGAGGGGCGCGACATCCCGATCCTCACCATCGGGCGCGACCCCGACCGGGCGCGGCCCTCGGTCTGGGTCGACGGCAACATGCACGCGAGCGAAGTCTGCGGCTCGAGCGTCGCGCTCGCCATCGCCGAGGACGTGATCGGCATCCACACGGCAGAGCGCAAGCACGGCAACGACGATCTGCCGGCGCACATGGCCGAGGCGATCAAGGAGTCGCTCTTCTACGTGGTGCCGCGCATCTCCCCCGACGGCGCGGAGGCGGTGCTGAAGAGCGGGCGCTACGTGCGCTCGAGCCCCATCGACGCGCGCCTGCACAAGGGGCATGCGTATTGGGAGTCGCACGACTTCGATGGCGACGGCACCATCGGCTTCATGCGCCAGGCGTGCGACGACGGAGAGCTGGTGGAGCTCGCCGATTTTCCCGGCGTGATGGTGCCGCGCGCGCCCGAGGACGCGCCGCCGTACTACAAGCTCTATCCCGAGGGGCGCATCGTGAACTACGACGGGCGGCGCGTGCCCGATCCGCATTTCCTGTCCGACAACCAGTACGACTTCAACCGCAACTTCCCGTACAGCTGGGCCCCGGACCACGAGCAGGAAGGCGCGGGCCACTATCCCGGCAGCGCCCCCGAGACGCGCGCGATCCTGGACTTCGTGAGCGCGCACCCGCAGATCATGTGCTGGCTCAACCTGCACACGTTTGGCGGCGTGCTGATCCGCCCGCTGGGCGACAAGCCCGACGACAAGATGGACCAGCAGGACCTCGCGATCTATCGCCAGGTCGAGGCGTGGATGACCGAGTTCACGGGCTACCCCACGGTGAGCGGCTTCCACGAGTTCCTCTACCAGCCGGAGCGCCCGCTGAAGGGCGACCTCACCGACTACGCATACCACCAGCGCGGAGCGCTCGCCTACGTGATCGAGCTGTGGGACCTCTTCACGCAGATCGGCATCGAGAGGAAGAAGCCCTTCGTCGACGTGTACTCGCACCTCGACCGCAAGGACTTCGTCGCGCTCGCGAAGTGGGACCGCGAGGTGAACAAGGGCCGCGTCTTCGGCCAGTGGCGGCGGGTATTGCATCCGCAGCTGGGCGAGGTGGAGGTGGGCGGGCTCGATACGCTCGTGGGAATCTCCAACCCCCCGTACGAGAAGATCGCGGAAGTGTGCGCCTCGCAGAGCCGGGCTTTCCTGCGCGTGGCGGCGCTCATCCCGCGCGTGGACATCCAGGTGTTGAAGCAGGAGAAGCTGGGCGCGCACACCGCGATCGAGCTTCGCATCGTGAACCGCGGCTACCTCGGCACCTACGGGCTCAACTCGGCGAAGAAGCTGCCATTGTCGGAGCCGATGCGCCTCACCGCGGAGGGCGCGAGCGTGACCGTGGTGGCGCCCGCGGAGTCGGTGCTGGAGATCGGGCACCTCGACGGCTGGGGGCAGGGCCTCTACAACGGCGCCAACGTCTTCTTCCCCTGGACGCGCGGCAACGTGCACGAGAAATTCGTGACGCTGGTCGTCTCGGGCAAGGGCACGCTCAAGGTGAAGGTGGGCAGCGTGCGCGTGGGCTACAGGACGCTGGACATCGCGTTGTGACGCGCAACGCTTCGTTCCGCGCGAAGCTCTCGTCCCCGGGGCTCGCGCACGCGATGGCGGCGCACAACCCGCTCTCGGCGCGGCTGGCCGAACGCGCCGGCTTCGACGCGATCTGGGGAAGCGGCTTCGAGCTTTCGGCGAGCTACGGCGTGCCCGATGCGAGCCTGCTGTCGATGTCCGTGCACCTCGAGACGATGCGGGCGATCGCAGGCGCCATCTCGATCCCGCTTATCGCCGACATCGATACCGGCTTCGGCAACGCGGTGAACGTGAGCCACGTCGTGCCGCAGTTCGAGGCCGCGGGGGCTTCGGCCGTGGTGATGGAGCACAAGACGTTTCCGAAGGACACGAGCCTGCGATCCGGGGCGCGCCAGGAGCTGGTGCGGGTGGAGGAGTTCCAGGGGAAAGTCGCCGCCGCCTGCGCCGCGCGCCGCGATCCCGATTTCGTGGTGATCGCGCGGGTGGAGGCGTTGATCGCGGGGCTCGGCCAGGCGGAGGCTTCGCGGCGCGCTTCGGCCTATGTGGAGGCGGGCGCCGACGCGATCCTCATCCACTCCAAGCAGAAGACGCCGGACGAGATCCTCGAATTCGTTCGCGCGTGGCGCGGCGCGGTCCCCCTGGTGCTGGTGCCCACCGCGTATCCGCAGCTCACCGAGCGCGACATCGCGGCGCGCTGGGCAACGTGGGCCTGGTCATCTACGGCAACCACGCCATCCGCGCCTGCGTGGGCGCCATGCAGCGCGTCTTCGCGCAGATCCGACGCGACGGCGGCATCGCCGCGGTCGATGCCACTTTGCCGTCGGTGGCGGAGATCATCGAGCTGCAGGACGATGCCGCGATGCGCGAGCTCGAGGCGAAGTACCTGAAATAACCGGGGACAGACCTCGGTTATTTGTCGCCCGACGATAAATAACCGAGGTCTGTCCCCGGTTATCTTTTTCAGGTGACGACGATCTTCCCCGACATGGTCTCGTGGCCGTCGCCGCAGAAGACGTCACAGAGGAAGGGAAAGGTGCCAGCCTCGGCGGGCGTGAGGCGAAGGCGCATCACCTTGCCGGGGACGATGTCGCTCCTCACCTTGAGGCCGGGCACGTTGAAGCCCATGAACACGTCCTCGGTCGCGATCTCGATCACCACCGGCTCGCCCTTCCTCAGCGCGACCTCCGAAGGCGTGAAGACGAACTTGCGCGCAGTCACCTTCACCACGCGCTCGGCGCCTTGCGCGAGCGCGCCCTGCACGAGCGCGCCCACCGCGCAGCCGCCCAGCAAGCCCCCGCCCAACGCCAATAGCCTGCGTCTCGACGAGTCCATCGCCTAGCTCCTCACCACCGGCATTTCCCGGATGTCGTACTTCGCGCCCTTCGCCTCGGCCTCCACCTCGCGGAAGCCGAGTCCGCGGTATGGCTGCGAAGCATCCCACTTGATGGGATCGCGCTTGGGCTGCGAGCCCGGCGCGGGCAGGGGAAAGATGAGCGACTTCGCCGAGTGATGCGCGATGTGCCCGGTCATGTGGTGGTTCTCCTGGTGGATGTGGCCGTAGAAGACCGTCACGTTCGGGTAGGGCATGAGGAGATCGATCGCCTGCGAGCCATCGCGCGTCGCCCAGTCCCACGCGGGCGCCAGGTCGAAGAGCGGCCGATGGGTGAGCACCACGATGCGCGCGTCCTTCGGCTGCTTCGCGAGGTCCGCCGCGAGCCACGCGAGTTGTTCCTCGCCGATGCGCGCCGCGGGATCGGTCACGTTGTCGATCGCGATGAAGTGAACGCCCTTGTGGTCGAAGGTGTAGTGCGTCGGCCCGAAGAATTCCTTCCACGCGGCGCCGTTATCGAGGGCGGCGTCGTGCTCGCCCGCCATGAAGTGGACGTCGCGGTTCTTCAGGCCGGAGGCGATGTCCCTGAATTCCGCGAGCCGCCTGCGCCGCTCGGCGCCGTCGTCGGTGGTGTGGGTGAGGTCGCCCGTGAAGACGATGAAGTCGGGCTGCACCTCGAGCGCGTTCACCGCCGCGATCGCCTTGGGGAGCGTGCCGCGCGCATCGGGATTCACCGCCGGGCCGTTGAAGCCCCAGTGCGTGTCGGAAAGCTGCACGAAGTAGAAGTCCTCGTGGCCCGCGCCCTCGGCGAGGCTCGCGCAGCCGGGAAGGCTCGAGGCGAGGACCGCGCCGCCGCCGAGGGCGCCGAGTTTCAGGAACTGCCTGCGATCGATGGTCATGTGGGCTCCTCGTTGGGGGGTGTGCCTGCAATACCGCGCGAGGGGCGGCGATATTCCTCGCATAATGCGAATTCGCCGGGAATAAACGCGACCCGGCGGCGGTCATCTCCCAGGGACTCCCAATGACTCGCCTGGCACGCTTCGAGAAGAGCGTCCTGCCGCACCTGGATGCCGCATACAACCTGGCGCGGTGGCTCACGCGTAACGACCACGACGCGCAGGACGTCGTGCAGGAGGCATTCCTGCGCGCGCTGCGCTTCTACGATGGCCTGCAGGGCACCGACGCGCGCCCGTGGCTCCTCGCCATCGTGCGCAACGCCGGCTACTCGTGGCTGGAGAAGAACCGCCCCGGCGACGTGGTGGCCCTGGACGACGCGGGGCTCGTCCCGAGCGACGTAGAGACCGCCGGCCACGAGGCGCCCGCCGAGTCGAACCCGGAAGTCATCCTGCTGCAGAGCGCCAACAGGAAGCTCGTGAACCTCGCGTTGGAGGAGCTGCCCGTGGGCTATCGCGAGGTGCTGGTGATGCGCGAGATCGAGGACCTGAGCTACAAGGAGATCGCGTCGATCGCGGGCATTCCGATCGGCACCGTGATGTCGCGGCTCGCGCGCGGACGCGAGATGCTGCGGCGCCTGATCGAGATCCGCATGAGGAAGGCGTCCTGATGGCGGCGAAGAACGATCCCGCGGCCGAGCCGATGCCGGCGCGCGACGCGAGCTACTACCGCGCGCCGGACGCGCTGCGCGAGAGCGTGCGCGCATCGCTCGCGAAGGCGGCCGGCGAGGAGCGCGGGCCGTCGCTGCGGCGGGCGTTCGGACTGGCGGTGGCGTTTGCGGCGGTGGCGCTCATCACGTGGAACGTCGCGATCTTCCAGGCCGCGGCGCCGCGCGAGGAGCTGGTGGCGCGCGACGTGGTGAACTCGCACGTGCGATCGCTCATGGGCGAGGGCCATCTCAACGACGTCGCGTCTTCCGACCAGCACACCGTGAAGCCGTGGTTCAACGGCAGGCTCGACTTCGCGCCGCCCGTGCCCGATCTCGCCCACACCGGCTTCGCTCTCGCCGGCGGACGCCTCGACTACGTGAACGGACGCGCGGTGGCGGCGCTCACCTATCGCAATCGGCTGCACGTGGTGAACGTGTTCGTCTGGCCGTCCGCCGCACCCGACGCCGCCCCGGTCACCGCCACGCGCAAGGGCTACGCGGTGATGCATTGGACGCGCGGCGGCATGGAGCACTGGGCCGTCTCCGACATGTCGTCGGCCCTCCTCGCCCCGCTCGCCGAGTGAAAAGAGTGAAAAGGGGTCAGATTGCTTTTCGCCCCGAAAAGTAATCTGACCCCTTTTAGTGGAAGACGAGCTCGCAGGGATCGCTCTTGCGCGCCTCGTCGGCTTCGGCGGCGGCAGTGCCGGCGGCGCTGAGACCCAGGGTGAGGATCGCCGCGGCCCCGCGCGCGATGGCGGCGGGGGTGCCGACGGGATCGAGGTGCGCCTTGGGCTCGCGCAGCTTGCCGCTGATCTCGATGTCGCCCGCGATCGCCGCGAGGCCCACGTGCCCGGAGCGCGGCTTCACGCGCCCACGCAGCTCGAAGGTCTCGTCGCGCAGGTCCACGAAGCCCGAGGTGAGGAGGTTGCTCACGGTGCTGCGCGCGCCGACGAGCGACTTCGCGCTGGCCCGCCCCGCGACGAAAGGCAGCCGCGCGCCGATGCATTCGAAGTCGATCGAGGAGGAGCTCCTCGATGAAAAGGCGCTCGCCATGACGTCCTCGGCATGCCCGGCCTTCTCGGAGGCCCACACGCCTGGACCCGCGCGGATCGTGACCGGGCCGGTGATGGCCCCCGCCAGCGCCTTCATCGAGTCGCCGGACGTGGTGAGCGTCGCCTTCACCTTCATCGGTCCGCCGTTGAACGGGATCTTCGCGCCGCGCTCGCGGAACCAGCGCTCGAGCATCAGGTGCTCGCCCTCGAATTTCACGCGCACGGCCTTCCTGCGTCCTTCGAACGCGAGCGTGCCCGTGGCCGATCCGCCGAGCGTCTCGATGGCGAAGGGGTCGAGGTCGAGCCGGTCGCCCGCGATCACCGTGTGCGCCTTCACGTTCTTCATCTCCACGCCGTTGCGCAGCACGAGCGAGGCGATCTTCAGGTCGATCGCGCCCTCGGTCCCGTCGAGCCCCACGAGGAGCGGCCAGGCGAGCGGGTTGTCGTGGAAGAGCTCTTCCGGCGACAGGACCGGCAATGGCGGGAAGCCCAGGTCCGCGAGCGCTTTCTCCCACATCACGCGCGAGAACTCGATTCGACCGCCTACGCGAGTCTTCGCGCCGTCCCGCGTGAACGCCAGGGCACCGGTGGCCTCGGTCTTGCCGAATCTCGCGGAAATCTCCTCGAGCTCGATCTTGCCGTCGGCCTCGCGCGCGGCGAGATGCGCCACGACCGGCGCCGTGGCGAGGTGCGTCTCGCCGAGCCACGCGAGCATGTCCTGGATCGACGAGGCCTTGAGGTCGGCCTTGAGCGCGAAGCCCTTCATGCCCGGCGCGATGGGCAGCCGCCCGTCGATGGCAAGCTGCGTCTTGCCCCAATCGAGATCGACATGGCCCGCGGTCGTCGCGCCGTCCTTGCCGAGGCCGGAAAGATCGTCGAACGAGGCCTTCACCGCGAGGGGCTTGCGATGGCGCTGCACCGTCGCCTCGACGCGCACGCCGCGAAGGCCCGCGTGCGCCTCGGCCTGGGCCTCGTCGATATGCAGCACCGAGATGGCCGAGCCCTTGCCGCGCCGGATCACGTCCGCGTTGCGAATCGTGAGCGCGGTGAGGTCGATGGGGCCGCCGTCGACGCCCGCGTCCTTCGCGCTCACGGAGCCGGGGCGCCCGAGGTCCCAGCTGCGCGCGCCGTCGGCGCCGGTCTCGAGGTTGATGCGCACGCCGTCCAGGTCCAGCGCCGTCACGCGGGTCTTGCCGAAGAGAAGCGGAAGCAGCGCGAGGCGCGCCTGCACGCTTTGGGCGGTGGCGAGATTACGCGCCTTGGCCCACGGCGGATTGGCGAGCGCCACTTCGCTCGCATGCAGGATCGGAACCGGGAAGAGCTCGAGCGTGAGCGCGCCGATGGAAAGCTCGCGCCCCAGGTTCGCGGCGGCCTTCTCGCGCGCGAGGTGCTTCACGCGTTCCGGATCGACGAGGCGCGGCAGCGCGATCGCCCCCGCCACCAGCGCGATGGCCGCAACCGCCGCGATGCCCAGGGCGGCGCGGCGCGCGCGCATCAGTCCTTCTTCGACCCGGTCCGCCGGTCGCCGGAGCGCTTCGGATCCTGCGCGATGTCGTTGGTGGCGATCGCCATGGCGAGGTGCGTGCGCAGCGTGGGCAGCGTCTTCGCGGCGAAGGTCTTCGCGTCGCTGTCCTTGCGCGCGCGCGCTTCCTCCTTGAACTCGTCCACGTCATGGCGATGGTCGGAGACCATGTGCTTCATGTACGCGCGGTCGAAGTCGCCGCCCAGGAGCTTGTCGAGCTTCGCGTGCTCCTCCTGGACTTCGTGGCCGGGCATCGTGGCGATCTCGATGCCGTGGGCCTGCGCGATCTTCTTCATCTCGTCGTAGGCCTTCGAATGGTCCTCGACCATGCGCGTGGCGAACTCATGCACTTCCTCGCGCAGCGCCTTCTGCTGCGCGAGCTTGCCCAAGTCGATCTCGGCGAGGCTGCCGGCGGCGGCCTGCTGGATAAATTTCGCGTCGCCGTGAGGCAGAGGCATGGCGGCGCGGGCGCCCAGGGAAATGACGAGCGCGGCGAGCGCCGCGGACAGCGCGGTTCGGGCGGGAAAGGGCCTGGACATGGGATCCTCCTCGGGAAGATGGGTCCCTCGTGAGGACAGCCGCGCCGGGGCCGAGTTCAGGAGCTGCACGAGAGCATGGAGCAGCCGGCACGGTCGCGCGCCCAGTCGGGGCGGCGTGCGGCGAACGCCTCGCGGCCCGGCTGCGCGTCATAGGGACGGCGCAGCACCTCGAGGAGCTCGGAGATGCCGGATGCGTCGCCCGCCTCGGCGCGGTCGATGGCCTGCTGCGCGAGGTAGTTGCGCAGCACGTAGCGAGGATTCGCGGCGTTCATGCGCGCGCGCCGCGCTTCCGGGGCGAGCGGGTCGTTGCGAACGCGCACCGCGTAGCGCGTGAGCCAGGCATTGAACGCGCCCTCGTGCGCGGCGCGCTTTCCCTCGTCGTAGAACGCGTCGTCGAAGGGCGCGAGTGAGGGCAGGCTCACGTCGACGGCGGCGAGCGCGCGGAAGAAGATCGTCATGTCCACTTCCGCCGCCTGCAGCAATCCGTAGAGCTCCTGCACCTCGCCGAGGTCTTCGTCCGTGCACTCCTCGAGGCCCAGCTTGGCGGCGACGTTTGCGCGGTCGGCGGCGTTGAAGGCGGCCTCGTAGCGCTCGAGGCCCGCGTAGAGCGGATCGTGGGTTGCGAACGCGGGCACGAGGGCGCTCGCGAGCCGCGCGAGGTTCCAGTGCGCGACGTGCGGCTGGTGGCCGAAGCGGTAGCGCCGCCCGGCCGCGTCGGTGGTGTTGGGCGTCCAGTCGAGGTCGAAATTGTCGATCCAGCCGTACGGGCCGTAGTCGATGGTGAGGCCGAGGATCGACATGTTGTCGGTGTTCATCACGCCGTGCACGAAGCCCACGCGCATCCAGTGCGCGATCATGCGCGCGGTGCGCTCGCACACCTGGGCGAACCATTCGGCGCGCACGGCCTCGTCGATCGCCTTCGCGTCGCGTAGGAGCTCGGGGAAATCGCGGCGGATGGTGAACTCGATGAGCTTCAGGACGAGCGCGTTGTCGCCGCGCGAGGTGGGGAGCTCGAAGTTGCCGAAGCGGATGAAGGAGGGCGCGACGCGGCACACGATCGCCCCGGGCTCCATCTTCGGGCGGCCGTCGTAGAACATGTCGCGTTCGACCTCTTCGCCGGTCGTGACCAGGCACAGGGCGCGCGTGGTGGGCACTCCGAGATGATGCATCGCCTCGCTGCAGAGGAACTCGCGGATCGACGAGCGCAGCACCGCGCGCCCGTCGGCGGTGCGCGAGTAGGGCGTCGGCCCCGCGCCTTTCAGCTGCAGCTCCCAGCGCTCTCCCGCGGCGTTCACGGTCTCGCCCAGCGTGATGGCGCGCCCGTCGCCCAGCTGGCCCGCCCAGTTGCCGAACTGGTGGCCGCCGTAATTCGCCGCGTAGGGTTGCATGCCCTCCGCCAGCGCGTTGCCGCCGAACACCTGCGCGAATTCGGGCGAGGTGATTTCCTCCGCGCTGATGCCGAGGGTATCTGCCATCTCGCGCGACCACGCGATCACGCGCGGTTGCGCCACGGGCGTGGGATTCACGTTCGAGAAGAGCGCGCCGTGCACCTGGCGCCGGCGCGGATCGGTGTCGGGATCCGCGGGTAGATCGCGCACGAACGCGTTGTCGAAGCGCAGCGAACGCATCGCTACTCCGTGGCCTCCAGGCGCCCGAGCTGGCGTGCGCGCTCGTCCGCGATGGCGTCGCCGATCTCGCGCACGACGCCGTCGAGGTCCACCGCTTTGTCGACGCGCTCGAAGTGGCCGGTGAGCTTCGCCTCGGGGGTGAGAGCGCTCGCTTCGTAGAGCGCCCAGATCTCGCGGCCGTAGTCGGTGGCGAGGAGGTCGGGCGCGAAGCGGCCGAAGAAGTTGCGCAGGTTGCCCACGTCGCGCTCGAGCATGTCGAAGGCGTGGTTGTTGCCCGCGGCGTCCACGGCCTGCGGCAGGTCGATGATCACCGGCCCGTCGGTACCCAGGAGGATGTTGTATTCGCTGAGATCGCCGTGGATCACGCCCGCGCAGAGCATGCGCACCACTTCCATCGCGAGCGAATGGTGATGGGCGAGCGCTTCTTCCGGCGTGAACTCCACGTCGTTCAGGCGCGGCGCCGCGTCGCCGTGCGCGTCGGTCACGAGCTCCATCAGCAGCACGCCCTCGTGGAAGTTGTAGGGCTTGGGCACGCGCACGCCCGCGGCGGCGAGCCGGTAGAGGGCGTCCACCTCGGCGCTCTGCCACGCGCGCTCCTGCGCCTCGCGCCCGAAGCGCGTGCCCTTCGCCATGGCGCGTGCCTGGCGCGAATTCTTGGTCTTGCGGTTCTCGGTGTAGTCCACCGCCTGGCGGAAGCTTCGCTTGTCCGCCTCCTTGTACACCTTGGCGCAGCGCACCTCGGAGCCGCAGCGCACCACGAAAACCATCGCTTCCTTGCCGCTCATGAGCTGGCGCACGACCGCGTCGATTACGCCGTCCTCGATGAGGGGAAGGAGCCGCTTGGGGGTTTTCATTGATGCTATTGTGACAGGGCCCGAAAACAACATGAATGTAAGACGTGGCTGACGCGAACCTGTGACGCGCACTGGCATCGCCCCGAAGGAATCTCGACGAGAATTCCTCTCCATGGGCATCCCCTTCGAAAGGCGCGTTTTCACGCCGTTCCTCATCGCTGGCGCGGCGCTCTGCGCCCTCGCGGTGCCGGCGCATGCCGAGAGGAAGACCGTGTGCACCATCACGGTGAATTCGTCCGACGAGAAGGAGGCGTTCCGCAAGTTCCTGCCGAAGGACGACTACCAGTTCGTGGAGCTGGTGGAGAAGGGCCGCGACGACTGGCTCGCGAGCTCGTGCCAGAAGCATGTGCAGTGCGATGTGCTCGTGATCTCGGGCCACTTCAACGCCGGCGAGACGTTCTATTCCGACAAGGTCGAGAACGGCGATTTCCTCAAGGTGGACGAGCTCGAGCGCGCCTCGTGCAGCAACTCGTGCCCCGGGCTCTTCTCGAAGCTGAAGGAGGTCTACCTCTTCGGTTGCGAGAGCTTGAATCCCGACGCGACCAAATACCAGTCGGCCTATGGCGAGGGTGGGCGCGAGCGCATGCGCCGGCTCTTCGCGGGCGTGCCGGTGATCTACGGCTTTTCCGGCGCGGCGCCGGTGGGCGCCACGGCGGGCGCGATCTTGTCGCGCTACTTCGCCTCCGGCGGCCGCAGCGAGATCGCGAGCGGACGCCCCAGCTCGCGCCTCCTCGCGAAGTTCTCGCAGAACCGCATGACCTACGTCTCAGGCGTGCGCGAGGGCGACGCGGGCATGCAGCATCGCCGCGACGTGTGCGAGTTCTACGATGAGCGCCGCGAGGCCGCCGAGAAGCTGCAGTTCATCCACGGAGTGCTGCGCCGCGACGCGGGGCAGGTGCGCGTCTTCTTCGAGCGCATCGAGAAGATGCTGGCGAGCGTCGACGACCTCGATCGCCAGTCGCCTTCGTATATCGCGGCGATGGGCGAGATCACGAGGGACCGGGTGGCGCGCGATCGCTTCGTCGCGTACTCGCACGAGGCCGCGCCGCCGGACATCCGCTCGCGCATGCTCCTCGTCGCCTCCGAGCTGGGCTGGCTCACGCCCGCGCAGCTTCGCGCCGAGCAGATGACCATGGTCTCCGACCTCATGGCGCACAACGCCGTGGGCTTCGCCGAGGTGAACCTCATCTGCGCCATCAACGCGGGCGGGGAGCTCACGCCGGAATTCAACCATTCGCCGCTTTTACGCATGCGTCCGGTGAAGGTCGCGCAGGCGGCGGCGCTCGCGTGCCTGGGCAGCGCGCCGGCACGTGAGCAGGTGATCGCGGCGGTGGACAGTCCCGACGACCGCGAGGTGCAGGTCGCGCAGGCGTATCTGCGCAATCGACCGCTCAGCACGACGGAGCTTCGGCAGGTGACCGCCGACGTGACGCGCATGCCCGAGTCGCGCGCCCAGCTGCGCGCCTTCGACACGCTCGGGCGCCACTCCATCTCCGACCGCGAGATCCTCGACGAGCTGGCGCGCGCCTTCGCCTCCACGCGCTCGCTCGGCGTGCAGCGCGCCATCGCCGAAGTCTTCATCCGCTCCGACCGCAAGTCCATCGACAAGCCGCAGCTCGCGATCCTGCTCCGCGAGCATCGCGTGAAGTCGCCCGACGGCAAGGACCTGATCGACGTCCTCATCAATCGCCTGCAGGGCTCCTGAAAAAATAACCGGGGACAGACCTCGGTTATCACTATTCGATAACCGAGGTCTGTCCCCGGTTATCGGGGCTCCGGTAAAGTATCGCCTTCCATGAAGGCTTCCACTTTCCGGGGTGCGCACGCCCTCGTGCAGTCACTGCGTGCGCTCGGCGTGCGCCGCGTCTTCACGCTGTCGGGCAACCACATCATGCCGATCTTCGACGCCGCGCTCGATGCGGGCATCGAGCTCGTCCACGCGCGCCACGAGGGCGCCGCGGTGCACATGGCCGACGCCTGGGCGCGGCTCACGGGCGAGCCGGGCATCGCGATGGTCACCGGCGGGCCGGGGCACGCGAACGCGGTGGGCGCGCTCTATACCGCGGCCATGGCCGAATCTCCCGTCGTGCTTCTCTCGGGGCACGCGCCGCTCGCCGAGCTGGGCATGGGCGCGTTCCAGGAAATGAAGCAGGCCGACATTGCGGCGCCGCTCGTGAAGGCATCGTGGACCACGCAAAGCGCCGACGCGATCGCGGACGACATGCAGCGCGCCGCGGCCATCGCATCGGGCGGGCGGCCGGGGCCGGTTCACGTGAGCCTGCCCAGCGATTGCCTCGAGGGCGATGCGGCGAAGCGCGATTCCGCGGCACACGCCGACGACTCACCTGCGGCCATCGACGCGCGTCCCTTCGTCGATGCGCTGCGGCGCGCGAAGCGTCCGTTGATCCTCGCCGGTCCCGCGACAATGACGCGATCGGGCCGTGCGCGCATGGCGAGGCTGGAGGCCGCCACCGGCATTCCGGTGATCGGCATGGAGAGCCCGCGCGGTATCGCCGACCCGAGCCTGGGCGCCTTCGCGGAGATTCTCGCCAAGGCCGATGTCGTGCTGCTGCTCGGCAAGCGCCTGGACTTCACGCTCAAGTTCGGCCGCTCACCCGCGTTCGACGCGAAGTGCGAGTTCCTTCAGATCGACGCGGAAGCCGCCGAGATCGAGCGCACGCGCCGCGCCGTGGGATCGCGGCTCACGGGCTCGGCGATCGCCACCGTGTTCGACGCGGCGGGAGCGATCGCGCGCGAAGCGCAACGCCCATCGCACGGCGAGTGGCTGCAGGAAGCGCGCGCCGCCTTGGCCTACCGCCCGGCCGCGTGGGACAGCGCAGCGTCGAGCGAACCCGGGCGTCTGCATCCCGTGCAGGCGCTGCGCCCGTTGCAGGCGATCCTCGATTCCCATCCCGATTCCGTCTTCATCTCCGACGGCGGCGAGATCGGCCAGTGGGCGCAGGCGTGCCTTTCCGCGCCGCAGCGCGTGGTGAACGGCGTCGCGGGCTCCATCGGCGCGGCGCTGCCCTTCGCCGTCGCGGCGCGTTGCGCGCAGCCCGAAGCACCCATCGTCGCGGTGATGGGCGACGGCACCTTCGGCTTCCATCCCGCGGAGATCGACACCGCGGTGCGCTACGGCCTCGCCTTCGTCCTCGTCGTGGGCAACGATGCGCGCTGGAATGCGGAGTACCAGATCCAGGTGCGCGAGTACGGCCGCGATCGCGCCAAAGGATGCGAGCTGTTGCCCACGCGCTACGACCAGGTGGCGGCCGCTTTCGGCGGATATGGCGAGCGCGTCACCGACGCGGGCGAGGTGCTCGCCGCCGCGAAGCGCGCGCACGCGTCGCGCCTGCCGGCGTGCCTCAACATCATGATCGAGGGCCTCGCGGCCCCCAACATCAAACGCAGCTAAGGAGATGCCATGGCCCAGCTCGACAACGACGCGATGGCGCAAGTGGTCGCCATCATGCTCATCGCCATCAGCCGCCAGCTCGATGGCGAGAAGCTGAAGAGCGACATGATGACGCTCGCCGACGCGCCGGGGCCGGAGGGGCTCCCGGGCGTGAAGGAAGTCGTCACGGCGCTCACCAAGCTCGTCGCCACGCAGTAGCGCCTCAGCTCGAGTAGATGCCCCAGATCTGCACCGTGTTCCAGGCGCCGTGCATGGCCATGAGCGGCCAGAGATTGCGTCCCAGCAGCAAGTAGAAGATGCCGCTCGCGAGCGCGAGGGTCGTGGCGAAGATGAAGGCGAAGGCGCCCGCGTAGAGGTGCAGGGCGCCGAAGAGCACCGCCTGCGCGACGACGCCGATGGCGAGCCCCAGTGATGAGCTGCGGCACGGGCTCCACGACCTGCGCGATGAGGGGCACTGCCCAGCGCGAGAGCGCGTAGTTCACCGCGTAGAGCGCCACCGCGCCGGCGATCGCGATCCACACGTTCGCGGGCTTGCGCATTCCCAGCGCGATCCCCTCTGGTACAGGACCGCGGTCGCCGCGAGGAAGCCGAGGATGGGCTTCAGGATCGCGGGGAAATTCTCCGGAATGCCGAGCGCGGGGTAGAGCGCGAGGCGCGTGACTGCCCAGCCCGCCACGATCGCGGCGATGACGAGGGTGATGTCGATGGCCGTTTGGCGCTGCGTCACGGCGCCATGCTATCGCACTGCGGCCCGTCGCCCGATTCGACTATGCTTGCGGCCATGGTGAGACTCGCCCCCATGACGCAAGCCGAATTCGACGAATACCTCGACACGGCGATCGAGCTCTATGCGCAGGCCCACATCCACGCGGGCGATTGCGACGCCGCGGAGGCGCTCGAGCTCGCGCAGGCCGATTACGCGACGCTGCTACCCGAGGGGCTCGCGACGCGCGAGAACTTCCTGCACTCCATCTTCGACGAGGCGAGCGGCGCGCGCGTGGGGATGATCTGGTTCGCGGTGCGCGAGCGGCGCGGGAAGAAGTCCGCTTTCATCTACGATTTCGTGATCCGCGAGGAGCAGCGCGGCAAGGGCTATGGCGCGCAGACGCTCGCGAACGTCGACCGCACCGTGGAAAAGATGGGCGCGACGCGCATCGGCCTCAACGTGATGGGGCACAACGCCGTCGCGCGCGCCCTCTACGAGAAGCACGGCTACGAGATCGCCGGGATCGGCATGACGAAACGGCTTCGCGCCGGCTGAAGCTACTTCTTCAGCGCTCGCGTGATGCCCTCGGCCTCGTGGGCGTCCGGAAGCTGGGGGCGATCGCGCTCGGATGCGACGAGGCACAGGAACCCCATCGGCTCGTCCTTCGCCGCGTGGAACTGGTGCCAGGTCATCGGCGGCACGTTCACCAGGTCGTGCGTGCCGATCTCGTAGGCCTTGTCGCCCACCAGGCAGCGGCCCTTGCCGCGGATCACCATCACGGCGTGAACGTGCTCGTGGCGCTCGAGCGTGGTGTAGCCGCCGGGCGCGACCTCGAAGTAGCGCAGCTGCGCGGGCACGCCGCCGCCTTCGAACAGAACCTGGCGCGTGACGTCCTTGAAGGGCGCGTCCGCGTCCTGCTTGTACGCGAGGACGTCGACGCCTTGCCAGTGGAAGTCGCCGGCGTGCTTGCGAACCAGGGGGGCTTCGTCGCTCATCGATCAATCTTACCGGCGAACCCGATAACCGGGGACAGACCTCAATTATTCTGGTGATAACCGAGGTCTGTCCCCGGTTATTTTTTCACGGAGGCGACGAAGTCGCGGCTCTTCTCGAGCAGGCGCTCGCGCGCGGCGAGGAGGCCGCCGCCGATGAGGAGCATCGTGTCGGGGCCGTAGCCGCGCAGCATCTCGTCGACGCGATCGACCGTCATGCCGCCGGCGGGGACGGGCAGCGTGGGACGCAGGCCGTGCCAAGGCGCGCGCGCGGCCTTCGTGATCGCCATGCACGTCTCGCGGCTGTAGCTGAAGCGCCCGCCGTGGTTGGGAAAGATGGTGGCGTCGGCGCCGAAAAGGCGGAAGAGCTTGCCGAGGAGCACCGGTGGGGCGATCCGCGCGGCGCCCGCCATCGCCGGATGCGCGATCAACGGGATGTCGATGTCCACCTGCATCTCGACGAAGGTCGGCAATCCCACCAGCATCGGGGCGACGAGGCCCAACTTCACCGCATGGTCGCGCGCGACAGCCGCCTGGCCCGCGAGCGATCGTCCGCCGCCGGAGAAGGTCGGTGCATAGATCGTGTTGCCGCCCGTCTCGCGATTGGCCTCCGCGATCGCCTTCTGCACCGCGGGCACGCGTGCGTCGAACGGGTGGCTCGCCTGGTTGGCGATGCCGTGGTCGTCCTTGATGATGTCGATGCCGGCGAGCGCGAATGTGCGCGCGAGATGCGCGAGGTATTCCACCGAGGAGCCCTGCGGCTTCAACGCCGTGCACGTGAGCGCGCGGCCCTCGACACCCGTGAGGGTTCGAATCCCATCGATGCCGAATCGCGGTCCCGGGAACGCTTTCTCCAATCCCGCCGGAAATTCCACGTCGATCAGCTCCACCTCGGGCTGCAGCGAGCAGTTGCCGAACAGCATGTTCACGAGCTGCGACGCCTCGTTGCCGGTGGTGGCGGTCGCGATGCCGAGCACCACGTCGAAGAAGCCCGCGTGCGGCCGGATCGACTCCACCGTCGCGACGACTTCCTTCAGCACATGATCGTCGCCGATCGCCGCGATGGGCATCTCGACGCTCTGCTCCGCCGCCAGCGCCTCGGCGCGCACGCGGCTCTCCGACTCCGAGGCAGTGATTCGATACGTGGCGAGAATTCTGTCCATATTCAATGACTTGGAAAGTGGTGTCAGGTACGACTTAAAAATGTGTACCTGACACCATTTATTAGGCGGCCCTCAGCGAGTCGACGATCTCGAGGCGCGCGGCGCGCACGCTGGGGAGGAAGCCGCCGGCGAGCCCCATGAACACGGAGAAGGCGAACGTGGCGGCGACGATGGAGGCGGTGAGGTGGAAGCCGAAGGCGAGCTGGCTGAAGGATTGCCAGTTCATGGTGGTGATGGTGAAGGCCTGCAGGAAGGAGGCGAGCGTGAGGCCCATGGCGCCGCCGACGAGCGAGAGCAGGATCGACTCGATGAGGAAGGCGGCGAGGATCGACGAGCGCCGGAATCCCAGCGCGCGCAGCGTGCCGATCTCCCCGGTGCGGTTGGCGACCGCGGCGTACATGGTGATCATCGCGCCGATCATGGCGCCGATGGAGAAGATCACCGAGAGCGTCATGCCCAGGTAGCTGATGAAGAGCGAGAGCGTCTTCGACTGCTCCTCGTAGAAGGCGGGCTCGCTCTTCACGTCGAGCGTGAGGCGCTGGTCCGCCTCGATCGCTTTCTTCAACGCCTCCAGCGCGCCGCGCTCGCGCAGCCGCACGATCACCGCAGAGTACGTGGTGCGCCGGAAGGCCTGCATCATCTGCTCGACATCGCCCCACATCTCGGAGTCGAAGCCGGATTTTCCCCCGTCGAAGGTGCCCACTACGGTCCACTCGCGCCCGGCGAAGCGCTGCTTCTCGCCGATGCCCACGCCCTCGAAGCCGTCGGCGATGCTCCTTCCCACGATCACCTCCGAGGTCCCGGGGCGGAACATGCGCCCGTCGACGATCTTCACTTGCGGGCGCAGCGCGACCCCCATGGAAGAAAGGCCGCGCACGACGACATTCTGCGGGCGGTCGCTGCCGCGCTTGGGGATCTGCGTGAGGACGAGCGTCTCCTTGGAGACGAGCGGCTCGCCGTGCACGCCGTGCGCCACCTCGGGCAGCGTCTCGATGAGGGAAGCCTGGTCGCGGTAGACCGAGCTCTGGATCTCGGTCTGGGCCGATTGCCGCAGCAGGATCGCGTTGTCGAGGCTCCCGGTGGAGACGAGCGTCTTCTTCAACCCGGCGTCGAGCATCAGCACCGCGGCGAAGACGAACACCACCAGCGCCATGCCGCCCGCGGTGAGGAGCGTCGTGAGCTTGCGCGTCCACAGGTTGCGGAAGATGTAGGAGAAGGGGATCTTCACGCCGTCATCCCGCGAACCTCAGCCCGTCCACGATCTTCACCCGCGCCGCGCGGATCGAGGGAAGGATCCCCGCGAGGATTCCCACCGAGGCCGAGGCGATCACCTGCATCAGAACCGTCTCGCGCGTCACGTAGAACACCGGGAACATCGATCCCATGGCCGACTTGAATCCCGCGGCCACGGGGAAGGTGAGCGCGATGCCGATGGCGCCGCCCAGCGCCGAGAGCATGATGGACTCGCCGACGATGAGCGCCACCACGAAGACGGGCGGGAAGCCGAGCGCCTTCAGCGTCGCGTACTCGGCCATGCGCTCGCGCGCGGTCATGGCCATCGTGTTCGCCACCACCGCGAAGATGATGACGATCACCACGAAGGAGACGATGCGCACGGCGGTCACGATCGCCTCGGTCTGCGCGACGAATCCCAGCGAGAACGCCTTCTCCGTCTCGGTCAGCGTCTCGGCGAGCGAGTTCTTGAATTCCTTGTCGATCGCCTGGCTCACCTCCGCGGCGCGCGAGCCGTCGGCGATCTGCACGACGAAGACGCCGGCGAACTCGGCTCTCCTGGGGAAGCGCTTCTTCATCTGCTCGTTGAGGTAGTCCCAGTGGAAGTAGAGCTGGCGCGTGACCGTGGTCTCGTCCTTGGGCTCGTAGATGCCGCGCACGGTGAATTCCCAGGTGCCGCCGCCGTAGATGGGGCTCGTCATCGGGATCACGTCGCCCACCTTGAAATGGTGCTGGTCGGCGATGAGGCGGCCCACCACGGCGCCGCGCCGGTCCTTCTTGAAGACGAGGAGCTCGTCGGGCTTCACCTTGAACTCGGGATAGAGGTCGAAGAAGTTGTCGTGGTCGACGGCGAAGGTGGCGAAGAAGTTGGCGAACGACTGGTCCTTGTAGATGCCGCCGAACCAGTTGGAGATGGACACCGCGGTCACGCCGTCCACCGCCTTGATGCGCTCGCGGTAGTAGGCCGGCAGGGAGAAGACGAGGGAGGTCGCGTTGCGGGTGATGAGGCGATTGGCCGACGCCATGTCCGCGCCCGCGTACCACGCGTGCACCACGGTCTGCAGCAGCCCGAACGCGAGGATCGCGACCACGAGCCCCACGATGGTGAGGAGGCTGCGCAGCCGGTGGCGGAAGATGTTCTTGAAGATGAGCTTGAGGTAGTACATGGGATAACCGGGGACAGACCTCAGTTAACCGGCGGTTGGCCGGGGCAAGACTGAACCCGGTAACTGAGGTCTGTCCCCGGTTATCTCCGGGAGGAGCTCCCCCTTCTCCAGGTGCGTCACGTGCTTCGCGGACTGCACCGCATTGCCGTCGTGAGACACCATGATGATGGTCTTGCCCATCTCGCTATTGAGACGGCGCAGGAGGCCGAGAATCTCCTCGGCGCTCTTGCGGTCCAGGTCGCCGGTGGGTTCATCGGCGACGATGATGGTGGGATCGGTGATGAAGGCGCGCGCGATGGCCACGCGTTGCTGCTGGCCGCCGGAGAGCTCGTTGGGATAGTGGTCCATGCGGTCGGACAATCCGACGAGGGCCAACGCCGTCTCCACCCGCTCGCGCCGGTCGCGCCGGCCGAGGGACGTGAGCAGCAACGGCAGCTCCACGTTCTCGAAGGCGTTCAGCACCGGCATCAGGTTGTAGAACTGGAAGACGAAGCCCACGTGGGAGGCGCGCCAGTCGGCGAGGTCCGCTTCGCCCAGGCGCGTGATGTCCTCGCCGTCCACCAGGAGCTCGCCCGCGTCGGGCTTGTCGATGCCGGCGATGAGGTTGAGGAGCGTCGACTTGCCCGAGCCCGACGGGCCCATCAACGCGATGAAGTCGCCCTTCGGGATCGTGAGCGTGATGTCGCGCAGCACCTCGACCACCTGGTCGCCGCGCCGGTAGCCTTTGCTGAGATGCGTGATGGCGACGATCGGCCGGTCGGCCATGGGATCACTTCTTGGCGAGTGCCACGCGCGCGCCGTCCTTCAGGCGCTCCGGCGGGCCCAGCACCACCTTGTCGCCCGCCTTCACGCCGGAGACCTGCATGAGGTCGCCGAGCTTTTCCGCGTGGCCCACCGCGACCTCTTTCACCACGTCCTTGTCGCCGATGACGAAGACCACGTCCTTGCCGTCGCGCTTCACCACCGCCTCGCGGCGCACCGCGGTGACGGGCTTCCTCTCGTCGGGCTTGGGCTCGCGCGAGAGGAACGCCACCTTCGCGCTCATGTCGGGGAGCACGCGCGCATCCTTCTCGACGAACTTCACCTTCACGAGGAGAGTGGCCTTGGTGCGGTCCACCGTCGGCACCACGCGCGAGACTTCTCCCAGCAGGCGCGCGTCCGGGTAGGCGTCGAGCTGGATCTCGGTGGGCATGCCGACCTTCACTTTCGACAGCGACGCCTCGGAGACGTCGGCCTCCACCTCGAGCGTCTCCATGTCCGCCATGTTCACCACCGCGCCCTTGGAGTCGGTTGCCGACGAGAAGGGCGTGATGATGTCGCCCATGTTCGCGTTCTTGGTGAGGACCACGCCATCGAAGGGCGCGCGGATGAGGGTCTGCTCGACGGCCACGCCCGCCTGGCGCGCGTTGGCTTCCGCCACGCCGATGGCCGCCCGCAGCGACGACACCGAGGCCTTCGCCTTCTCCTCGCGGGCGCGCGCCGTGTCGAGCGTGGCCTCCGAGATGAACTTCTTCGCGAAGAGCTCCTGCGAGCGCTTGTAGTTGGATTGCGCGTCGCGCATCTCCGCCTGGCCCTGCTCGAGGTTGGCGCGCGCGGCGTTGGCGCTGGCGAGGGCGGAATCGTGCGCGGCGGCGACGTCCCTGTTCTCGAGGCGCGCGATCACCTGCCCCTCCTTTACCTTCGAGCCTTCCTGCACGCCGAGCCATTCGAGGCGTCCGGTGGCCTTGGTGGAGACCGCGGCCTTGCGCCACGCCGAGACGCGGCCGGTCGCGTTGAGGACGGTGATCGCCGCAGTGGGATACGCCGTGGTGACCGTCGCCGATTCCACCGTGGCCGGGGCGTTCGCCGATCGCATCGCGAGCGCGGCGGCGGCGATCGCAATCACCGCGAGCCCGATCGTCCACTTGTTGATCCAGCGCCGCTTGCGCTTGGGCGCGAACGACTTCGACTCGCGGTCGATGGCGAGCTTCGACAGATCGGGGGAGGACATGCCGGGATTTTACAGTGCCGCCCAATAAGTCGTGTCAGGTACG
>JBBRTF010000038.1:0-49483 GCA_038244725.1 Burkholderiales bacterium | reverse complement strand
TCAGGTACGACTTTTTATGTCGTACCTGACACGACATATTTTTCAGGGTTGGATGTGGCCGGAGAAGCGAAGGGCGCAGCCGCCGATGCCGATGGCGAGCGAGCCCGGCGCGCCGAAGGGCAGCGTCACCTTGCGCGAGAGGTGGCCGAAGGGGAGCCCCGTCACCACGGGATAGGGAAGGATCGAGCGCAGGGTCTCGACCACCTCGTCCATCGAGTAGGGATAGCGCTGCGTGTTGGTGGGCTTGCAGTCGGAGAAGTCGCCGAGCACCAGCGCGCGCTGCCGGCCGAGGACGCCGCCGTGGTAGAGCTGCAGGAACATCCGCTCCACGGCGTACGGCTCCTCGCCGATCTCCTCCACGTAGAAGATGCCGTCGTCGATGGCGGGAAAGTACGGCGTGCCCATGAGGCTCGCGAGGAGCGAGAGGTTGCCGCCCCAGAGCGTGCCCTCGACGCGGCGCGGATCGTAGCCGTGCTCGCAGTCGAACTGGTCGATGCGGTGGCTCGAGCGCGAAAGCGCCATCCAGAAATGCTGCTGCGCGAAGCTGCTCGGATCGCTGTTGCCGAAATCCACCGCGAGGAGCGGACCGTGGAAGGTGACGAGGTTCGCGCACGCGTAGGCGGCCATGTTGAACGCCGTGAAGTCGCTGAAGCCCACGAACGCCTTGCCGCTCGAGGCGACCCGGTTCCAGTCGATGCGGTGCAGCAGCCGCGTGAGGCCGTAGCCGCCGCGCGCGGAGATCACGAGATCCACCGCCGGGTCATCCACGAGCGCATGAAACCCCGCGAGCCGCTCGTCGTCGGTGCCTGCGAAATAGCGCCACGCGTGCAGCGTCTCTTCCGGGACGATCACGCGGTGGCCCAGGTCGTTCAGATAGTCGATGGAGCGCGCGAGCGCGGCCTCGTCCACGCGTCCGGAGAGCGCGCAAACGCCGATGGTGGTGGGCTCCGGAAGCGCGCGCGGCAGGCGCGGGCCGTGGGCGCGCGCGGGCGCGAGCGCCGTGCGAAGGGTTTCAGGTGCCACCGTGCAGGTCCTCGAACGCGATGAGATTTCCGTCGGGATCGCGCACCACGAACCAGCGCGTGCCCCAGTGGGTCGACTCGGGCTCGACCACCACGTGCGCGCCCTTGGGCATCTCGCGGAAGCGCTGGTCGATGTCGTGGATGTCGAGATGCACGTCCGGGCGGGCGAGGCCGCCATCCTTCGCCTCGGCGGGGCGCTCGCCCAGCACGACCTTCATGCCTCCGCCGGAAAGGACGGCGCCGCGCTCCGAGCCGTTGCCGCCCCAGGTTTCGGTGACCGCCCAGCCGAGCACGTCGCGATAGAACCCAAGCGAGGCCTCGAAATCCGTCGGACGGATGAAGAGGTGGTGGAACCGGTCGCTCATGGCGCGCGCCCCGCGGCCTGCTTCTCCTGCTCCTGCGCGTCGACCACGGCGAGCGCGGTCATGTTGATGATGCGCCGCACGGTCGCCGTCGGCGTGAGGATGTGCACGGGCTTCCCCGCGCCCAGGAGGATCGGGCCCACCGTGATGCCGGCGCCGCCGATCACCTTCAGCAGGTTGAACGAGATGTTGGCCGCGTCGAGCGTGGGCATGATGAGGAGGTTCGCGTCGCCCTTCAGGCGCGAGTTCGGGAAGGCCTTCTGGCGCACCTCTTCCGAGAGCGCGGCGTCGCCATGCATCTCGCCCTCGACCTCGAGCTCGGGGCGCTGGGCGCGGATCATCTCGAGGGCCGCGCGCATCTTGCGGGCCGTCGGCGCGTCGCTGGTGCCGAAGCTCGAGTGCGAGACGAGCGCCACCTTCGGCGCGAGGCCGAAGCGGCGGATCTCCTCGGCGGCGAGGAGCGTCATCTCGACGACCTGCTCCGTCGTGGGATCCACGTTCACGTAGGTGTCGCAGACGAACACCGTGCGCTTGGCGAGCATCAGCAGGTTCATCGCGTAGTAGTCGTGCACGCCCGCGCGCTTGCCGATCACCTGGTCGATGTAGTGCAGGTGAAGGTCGTGGGTGCCGAACGTGCCGCAGATCATCGTGTCGGCGTCGCCGCGATGGATCATCATCGCGCCGATGAGGGTGTGGCGCCGGCGCATCTCGATCTTGGCGTACGGCAACGACACGCCGCGGCGCTCGGTAAGGGCGTGGTAGGCCAGGTAGTACTCGCGATAGCGCGGGTCGTTCTCGGGATTCACCACGTCGAAGTGCACGCCGGGCTTGATGCGCAGGCCGAAGCGCTCGATGCGCCGCTCGAGGATCGCCGGGCGCCCCACGAGGATGGGCCTCGCGAGGCCTTCGTCCACCACCACTTGCGTCGCCCGCAGGATGCGCTCGTCCTCGCCCTCGGCGAACACGACGCGCCGCGGCGATTCCTTGGCCGCCGCGAAGATGGGCTTCATGATGAGCCCGGAGTGGTAGACGAACTCGTTCAGCTTCTGCACGTAGGCGTCGAAGTCGCGGATGGGATCGGTGGCCACGCCGCTCTCCATCGCCGCCTTCGCCACGGCGGGAGCGATCTTCACGATGAGGCGCGGGTCGAAGGGGCGCGGGATGAGGTAGTCGCGACCGAAGGAGAGCTGCTCGCTGCCGTAGGCCTGCGCGACGATGTCGGACTGTTCGGCCATGGCGAGGTCGGCGATCGCGTTCACCGCGGCGAGCTTCATGGGCTCGTTGATGGTGGTGGCGCCCACGTCGAGCGCGCCGCGGAAGATGAACGGGAAGCAAAGGACGTTGTTTACCTGGTTGGGATAATCCGATCGCCCGGTGGCGATCACCGCGTCGTCGCGCACCGCCTTGATCTGCTCCGGAAGGATCTCCGGCTCGGGATTGGCGAGGGCGAGGATGAGGGGATTGGCCGCCATCTTCTTCACCATCTCCTGCTTGAGGACGCCGCCCGCGGAAAGTCCGAGGAAGACGTCGGCCCCCTCGATCACGTCGGCCAACTTGCGCGCCTTCGTGTCGCGGGCGTAGCGCGCCTTGTTGTCGTCCATCTCCTCCTTGCGGCCCGCGTAGACGACGCCCTTGATGTCGGTGACCCAGATGTTCTCCATCTTCATGCCGAGGGCCACCAGCATGTCGAGGCAGGCGAGCGCGGCGGCGCCGGCGCCCGAGACCACGAGCTTCACCTTGCCGATGTCCTTGCCGACCACGGCGAGTCCGTTCCTCACCGCGGCGCCGACGATGATGGCGGTGCCGTGCTGGTCGTCGTGGAACACCGGGATCTTCATGCGGCTGCGCAGCTGCTTCTCGATGTAGAAGCACTCGGGCGCCTTGATGTCCTCGAGGTTGATGCCGCCGAAGGTGGGCTCGAGGGCGGCGATGATGTCCACCAGCTTGTCCGGGTCGTTCTCGGCGAGCTCGATGTCGAAGACGTTGATGCCGGCGAATTTCTTGAAGAGGACGGCTTGACCTTCCATCACCGGCTTGGAGGCGAGGGGACCGATGTTGCCCAGGCCCAGCACGGCGGTGCCGTTGGTGACGACCGCCACCAGGTTGCCGCGGGCAGTGAGCTCGCGCGCCTGGCGCGGCTCCTCGACGATCACCTCGCAGGCGGCGGCGACGCCCGGGGTATAGGCGAGCGCGAGGTCGCGCTGCGTGATCAATGACTTGGTGGCAGTGACCTCGATCTTCCCGGGAACCGGGAGCCGATGGTATTCGAGCGCCGCTTTGCGGATGTCGTCGAGCATGGCTAACTGGTTGAGCTAGAACCTCTTTTTAGTGCATTCGAGTGTATCACGGCGAGGGCTTGACGAAACATAACGATATAACCAAGAATATGGTTATGAACCGGCACTACCTGCGGGCGATTCCGCGCGAATGGCGAACCATCTCCCGCGCGTTCACGGCGTTGGGCGACGAGCACCGCCAGCGCATCCTCCTCACCTTCGAGAAGGGCGAGCGACTGAACGTGGGGCAGATCGCGGCGGTGTCGACGCTGTCGCGCTCGGCGGTGTCGCATCACCTGAAGCTGCTGAGGGAGGCGGGCGTGCTGGAATCCGAGAAGGTCGGCAAGGAAGTCTTCTTCTGGGTGAACCGCGAATTCCTCGCCGATTCCCTCGGCGCCGTGCTCGCCTTCATCCGCGAGCACCACTGAGATGGCCGTCGGCGGCCAGCTGCGCCTTCTCGGCGAACGGCGCTTCGGCCCGCTCTTCTGGACGCAGTTCCTCGGCGCCGCCAACGACAACCTCTTCAAGTTCTCCTTCACGCTGCTCGCCACCTACCATGCCGCGCTGTGGGGAGGAGTCGATGCGGCGACCGTGGGCTTCGTGATCGGCGCGCTCTTCATCACGCCGTTCGTGCTTTTCTCGGCGACCTCGGGCCAGCTCGCCGACAAGATCGAGAAGGGGCGCCTCATGCGCTTCGTGAAGAGCTTCGAGATCGCGGTGATGGCGATCGCCGCCTTCGGATTCGCCACCACCAGCGCCGCGGCGCTCTATCTCGCGGTGTTCCTCATGGGCCTGCACTCGACGCTCTTCGGGCCGGTGAAGTACGCCTACCTTCCGCAGCACCTCGACGAGAGCGAGCTCACCGGGGGCAATGGCCTGGTGGAGATGGGGACCTTCGTCGCCATCCTCGCCGGCACCATGGCGGGCGGGATCCTCGTGAAGGCTTCGCCCGGCGGCGCCACGCCTATCGCATTCGCCTGCGTGGCGGTCGCCATCGCCGGGCGCGCCGCCGCGCATTTCATCCCGCACTCGCCCGCGCCCGATCCCGGGCTCGCCATCAACTGGAACCCGTTCTCCGAGACGTGGCGCAACCTTCGCATCGCGGCGCGCCAGCCCGCGGTATTCAATTCGCTGCTGGGCATCTCGTGGCTGTGGTTCTTCGGATCGATCTTCCTCACGTCGTTCACGCCGTTCGCGCGCCTGGTGCTGGGCGGCGACGAGAACGTGGTGACGCTCCTGCTCGCGGTCTTCTCGATCGGCATCGGCGGTGGAGCGCTCGCCTGCGAGCGGCTGTCGGGGCGAAAAGTGGAGATCGGCCTCGTGCCGTTCGGCTCCATCGGAATGACGCTCTTCGCGGTGGACCTGTGGCTCGCGAGCCGGGGCCTCGTCATCCCGGGCGCTGCAACGCAGCAATGGTCCGGGATCCAATCCTTCCTCACCCGCGTCGAGAACTGGCGGGTGATGGCGGATCTTTTCTTCCTCGCCTTCTTCGGCGGGCTCTTCTCGGTGCCGCTCTACGCGTTGATCCAGATGCGCGCCGAGCCCAGCCACCGCGCACGCATCATCGCCGCCAACAACATCCTCAACGCGCTCTTCATGATCGTGGCTTCCCTCATGGCGAAGGCGCTGCTGGATGCGGGCCTCACCTTCCCGCAGCTCTTCCTCGTCGTGGGGCTCATGAACGCCGCGGTGGCCGCGTACATCTACACGCTGGTGCCGGAATTCCTGATGCGCTTCATCTGCTGGCTCCTGGTGCACACGTTCTATCGCGTGGAGAAGAGCGGCCTCGCCAACATTCCCGCCGAAGGCGCCGCGGTGCTGGTGTGCAACCACGTGAGCTTCGTCGATCCGCTGGTGATCCTCGCGGCGAGCCCGCGCCCGATCCGCTTCGTGATGGACCACCGCATCTTCGCCACGCCCATCGTCTCGTTCGTGTTCCGCACCGGCAAGGCGATTCCCATCGCCCCGGCGAAGGAAGACGAGAGGCTCCTCGATGCGGCGTACGAGCAGGTCTCGGAGGCGTTGCGCGCGGGCGAGCTGGTGGCGATCTTTCCCGAGGGGCGCATCACCGACACGGGCGAGCTCTTTCCCTTCCGCGGCGGCATCGAGCGCATCGTGGCGCGCGACCCCGTGCCGGTGATCCCGATCGCGCTGCAGGGACTGTGGGGCAGCTTCTTCAGCAGGAAGGGCGGGCCGGCGATGTCGAATCCGCGGCGCCTCCTCGGGATCTTCCGGAAGATCGCGTTACGGGCGGGCGCCGCGGTGGCCCCGGCCGCGGCGACGCGGGATTCGCTGCAGGCGATCGTGCAGTCGATGCGCGGCGACTGGAGATAAGAAAAGGGGCGACGAACATGGTGTGGCTTTTCCTGGTGATCGGAGTGATCGTGGGCGCGGCGGGCTGGGGATTCGCGGGCGCACTCGCCTTCGGAATTCTCGGCTTGCTCCTCGGCGTCGTCGTGAAGTCGACGAAGAGCGCCACAGTACCGGCACCGCAGGAGATGGACGCGCGCTTCGCCGCGCTGGAACGCCGGCTCTCCGTGATCGAGACGCGGCTCGCGATCGTGAAGCCGGTGGTCGAGCCGGCGATCGAGGCGGCCCCTCCCGAGCCCGAGCCCGCGTTCGCCGAAGACAAGCCCGCGCCCGTCAAGGCTGTGCGCCCCAATCCCATCGTCGAATGGTTCACCGGCGGCAACACCATCGTGCGCGTGGGCCTCGTGATCCTCTTCGTGGGCCTCGCATTCCTCATCAAGTACGGCGTCGAGCACCAGATGGTGCCGGTGGAGCTGCGCGTGGCGGGGGTCGCGGCGGCGGGCCTCGTGCTGCTGGTGATCGGCTGGAGGCTTCGCTCGCACCGCGCGGGCTACGCGTTGAGCCTGCAGGGCGCGGGGGTCGCCGTCCTCTACCTCACGATCTTCGGCGCGCTGCGGCTCTATGGGTTGATCCCCGCGGGCATGGCGTTCGTGATGCTGGCAGCGATCGCGGCGCTCTCCGCATTCCTCGCCATCGCGCAGGATTCGCTCGCGCTCGCGGTCTTCGGCGCGGCGGGCGGCTTCCTCGCGCCGGTGCTCGCCTCCACGGGCCACGGCAGCCACGTGGTGCTGTTCAGCTATTTCCTGCTGCTGAACGCCGGCATCGTCGCGATCGCATGGTTCAAGTCGTGGCGCGTGCTGAACCTGGTCGGCTTCGTCTTCACATTCGTCATCGGGCTCGCATGGGGGTTGCGCTCGTATCGGCCCGAGCATTTCGAGAGCGTGGAAGCGTTCCTCGCCGCGTTCTTCCTCATGTATGTGGCGATTGGCATCCTCTTCACGCGCAGGCAGGACGCGGCGCATCGCAACTACATCGACGCCACCATCGTCTTCGGCAACCCGGTCGCCGCCTTCGGGATCCAGGCGGCGCTCATGCGCGGCTCGGAATTCGGGCTCGCGTATTCGAGCCTCGCCGCCGCCGCGCTCTACCTCGTGCTCGCGACGGCGCTCGCGCGCGCAAGCCGCGAGCGCTGGGCGCTCCTCGCCGAATCGTTCCTCGCCATGGGCGTGGTGTTCGCTTCGCTGGCGATCCCGCTCGCCCTCGACGCGCGCTGGACCAGCGCCGCGTGGGCGCTCGAGGGCGCGGCGATCTTCTGGGCGGGCGTGCGGCAGTCGCGGCCTTTGGCGCGAGCCTTCGGCGTGTTGCTTCAAGTGGGAGCGGCCGGCGCGTTCGTCCGCGCGTATCCGTCGCTCCCGGGCGGAACGCCGTTGATCGACGCCGCGTTCGTCGGCATGGCGCTCATCTCGCTCGCGGGGCTCTTCACGCACCGGCTCGTCATGGGATCGACGAAGCCCGACTCGGCGGAGCGTGGCGTCGCGACGCTCGCGTTCCTGTGGGGGCTCGCATGGTGGGCCGCGGCCGGCGCGAACGAGATCCACACGTTCGTCGACCGCGATCACCAGCTCTTCGCCGCGCTCCTCTTCGCGACCGCGTCCACGGTCGGCTTCGCGATGATTGCGCGCCGCCCGCACTGGGAACACGCGCGCTGGCCCGAATGGGCGTTCGCGCCGGTGCTCTTCCTCTTCGCGGTGGCGGGCTTCGAGCCGCATGCGCATCCGTTCGCGAACCTGGGATGGATCGCGTGGCCCATCGCGCTTGTCGCGCATTTCGCGATGTTGCGCGCCGACGAGGACACGATGCCCGAGGAATGGGTGCCGTGGCCGCATGGGATCGGCGCGGTCGTGATCGCGATGCTGGGCGCCATGGAGCTCGAGTGGCTCGCCACCGAATACACCGCGCGCGGCACAGCGTGGGCGCTCTCGGCGCGCATCGTTGCGCCGGCGTTGGTGCTGCTGGCGATCGCAAGCCACATGGCCGATCGGCGCTGGCCCGTCGCGACGAACCCGCGCGCGTATCGATGGGGCGCCGGGCTGCCGCTGGTGGTGGCGATGGTCGCCTGGTCGCTGCACATCAACTTTGCGCACGCCGGCGGAAGCGATCCACTGCCGTACCTGCCGATCGTGAATGCGATCGATCTGGGGCACATTCTCGCGATCTTCGCGATTGCCGCGTGGTGGTTCTCGCTTTCGAGGAGCGCCATCGAGCTGCCGGCGGCGCTCGCCGGGCCGCCGGGCAAGAGCATCGCGGCGGCGGTGGTCTTCATCTGGCTGAACGCGATCCTGCTACGCACCATGCATCACTGGACCGGGGTGGCATACGAGTCCCACGCATTGCTCGCCTCGGTGGCGGTGCAGGCGGCGCTCTCGATCTTTTGGGCCACACTCGCATTGACCCTCATGCTCTTCGCCACGCGCACCGCGCGGCGGAGCCTGTGGCTCGTGGGCGCGGCGCTCATGGGCGTGGTGGTGGTGAAGCTCGTGCTGGTGGACCTCTCGCGGCTGGGAGGCCTCGAGCGCATCGTCTCGTTCATCGGCGTGGGCGTGCTGATGCTCGTCATCGGATACTTCTCGCCCGTTCCGCCGCGCGCGGCCCAGGAGGCTTCATGAAGATGCTGCATGCATTGGCGCTGGCCGCGGCGCTGCCCGCGATGGCGCAGTCGCCAGGCGAGTTCCGCTTCGATGCGCCTGTGACCGCTTCGGGCAGCGATGCGCTGAACCGCCTCACGCTGCCCTTCGAGGCCTATCGCGATGCGCGGCCGGACTTCGCGGACCTGCGGCTCTTCAACGCGCAGGGCGAGGCGCTGCCCATCGCCTTCGCCGGCGAGCCCGCGGCGGTTCGCGAGGAGCCCAAGGCCGTCGCGCTGCCGATCTTCCCGATCTCCGGCGAGGAGGCGCGCGCCGCGGGGCAGGGCGCGCTCGACGTCACGGTGCGAAGCGATGCGAATGGCACCATCGTCTCCGTGCACGGGCGGCCCGCGGGACGCGCGGCGCCGGCGCGCACCGCCGCGTGGCTCGTCGATGCGAGCGCGTTCAAGTCGCCGCTGGGGTCTCTCACGCTCGCGTGGGACGTGCATGCCGGCACCGAGGTGGTGAAGGTGAACGTCGAGGCGAGCGACGACCTGAAGGCGTGGCGCGTTGTCGCGTCCCATGCGCCCCTCATGCGCCTCGAGCAGGGCGGGGCGAAGATCGAGCAGCCGCGCGTTGAGCTGGGCGGCGCGCGCGCGAAGTACCTGCGCATCACCGGCGAGCCCGCGGCCTTCACGCTCACCGGCGTGGGCGCCGTCTCCGACGAGGTCGTCACGCGCGTGCCGCGATCCACGCGCACGGCGGTGGCGCAGCTCGGCGCGAAGACGGGCGAGTACACGTTCGACCTCGGCGCGCGGCTGCCCATCGAGGCCGTGCGCATGACGCTCGCGGGCAATTCCGTGGCGCCCATCACGCTCTCGGTGCGCGACGACGAGAGGGAGCCGTGGCGCACGCTCACCGCCGAGACGTTCTACAACCTCGCGCGCGAGGGCGTGACCGTCGAGTCGCCCGCCGTCGAGGTGGCGCGCACGCCGGCGCGCTACGTGAAGGCGCAGCTCGACGCGCGCAGCCCCGCATTGGGCGCTGCGCCCGGCCTGGAAGTGCAGTGGCGTCCCGCGCAGCTCGTGTTCGTCGCGCGCGGTGCGGGGCCTTATCGCCTCGCGTTCGGAAAT
This sequence comes from Burkholderiales bacterium, assembly GCA_038244725.1. Lineage (GTDB taxonomy): Bacteria > Pseudomonadota > Gammaproteobacteria > Burkholderiales > Usitatibacteraceae > Usitatibacter. The sequence goes on along the minus strand of JBBRTF010000038.1, from coordinate 39,756 downwards.
CGCCAGGCCGCGCGCTCGATCCTCTCCGTGAACGAGCTCATTCCCGGCTACGAGCCGCAAGCGGAGATGAAGCTTGCCGAGGCGCGCGTGGGCGATGTGCGCGCGAACGCGGTGGAGGAATCCGCGTGGCGCTCGGTGATCGGGGACGCCAATCCGCGCAAGGTGACGCTGTGGGCGATCCTGTTGCTGGCGGTGATGGTGCTCGCGGGGATGGCGTGGCGGCTATCGCGGCAGATGCAGGGTGCGCCGCAGGCGGGGAAGTGATCAGGAGCTCTCCTTCAGCGGCTTGATACGAGCCAGTTCCTTCGCCAGCTCGACTTTGGCCTTGCGCGTGTCGTGGTCTGCCTGTAGCCGCAGCCACCAGCCTTCCGTGAGGCCGAAGAAGCAGGATCAATGGCGCCCTGGTCCCGTTCCTCATTGAAGCGCGCGCGAAGGAGGGCCGGCGCGCGATCGCCCGCTTTCACTCGGACGCTTATCGGACAATGAGAAGCACCGCACCGTGCTGGTACCGGCGCATCTTCGATCATCGCCTTCGCACGCTGAATGCGAGGCAGCTTCGTCAGTGGGTCGATGATCCTGCCTATGACCCTGTATTCGTCGCTCGCCACCGTCATGGCGCCAACTGGGCCTGGTGGTAGGGTCCCGCCTCGCATCTTGGCCGAGGGCGCGCGTCATGGGGTGCCGCAAATCGGCTTTTGCATTCACCTGATCCTCTGGATCAGCTATCTGATCCCGTGGATTAGTTGTCTGATCCCCTGGATCAATCGAACGCGAATCAAGGGTTCGAACGCCGGACCCTGGTCTCAAGGCACAAATCCGATCGGTCGCTTGGGACTGGCTGGGGGCGTCATGAGCCCGCGGATCGCGGTAAGGCATGCGGGTGGTAGCGCCGGCCGCCATGCTTTGAGATCCCATTTTGGGATTTCAAGTTTGAGGTGCCAAATTGGCATCTCAAAGATTCAGCCTCGTTAGCGGTCAGCTGGAACATGAAGTCGCCCGGGAAACGGTCGATATTCCGCTTTACATTTCGGTTGAGGATGCGGGTTTCTACGCCGTACAACTCCGCCAAGTCGCCGTCGAGCAGCACCCTGTGGCCCCCTGAGCAGGAGAATCCGGTTCTCGACAGATTGGGTGGGCAGGGCCGGTGTGGTCATGGTTGTGATGCTCCATGTGCATCTTCCGACCTCGCAGGCTCATGACGCGAGCCTCACGCTCGATCTTGAGATCCCAATTTGGAACCTCAAGTTGGCAACCCCTTGATCTCCATCCGGAACTTGCGATGCAGTAAACTCGCATCACCATGTCCGGCTCGACCCTCGGCACCCTCTTCACCGTCACGACCTTCGGTGAATCCCACGGCCCTGCGATCGGGTGCGTGATCGACGGCTGCCCGCCCGGCATGGCGTTGAGCGAAGCGGACATCCAGCCCGACCTCGATCGCCGCAAGCCCGGCACCTCGCGCCACGTGACGCAGCGCCGCGAGGACGATCGGGTGGAGATCCTCTCGGGCGTGTACGAGGGCAAGACCACCGGCACGCCGATCGCGCTCCTCATCCGCAACGTGGACCAGAAGCCGAAGGACTACGCGAAGATCGCCACGTCGTTCCGGCCCGGGCATGCGGACTACACGTACCTGCGCAAGTACGGCATTCGCGATCCCCGGGGCGGTGGGCGATCTTCCGCGCGGCTCACGGCGCCTGCGGTTGCGGCGGGCGCGGTCGCGAAGAAGTGGCTGCGCGAGAAGCACGGCGTGGAGGTGCGCGGCTATCTCTCGCAGCTCGGGCCGAATCGCGTGGACTTCAAATCGTGGGACGACGTGCATGCGGAGGGCAATGTGTTCTTCGTCGCCGACCGCTCGCGCGTGCCCGAGCTCGAGACGTACATGGACAAGCTGCGCAAGTCCGGCGAGTCGGTCGGCGCGCGGCTGACGGTGGTTGCGACCGGTGTGCCCGTCGGCTGGGGCGAGCCGATCTACGACCGCCTCGACGCCGACATCGCGAAGGTGATGATGGGCATCAACGCCGTGAAGGGCGTGGAGATCGGTGCAGGATTCAGGAGCGTCGAGCAGCTCGGCACGGAGCACGGCGACGAGATGACGCCCGAGGGATTTTTGTCGAACAACGCCGGCGGAATCCTTGGCGGCATCTCGACGGGGCAGGATGTCGTGGTGTCGATCGCCATCAAACCCACTTCATCGATCAGGCTGCCGCGGAAGACGATCGATGTGGAAGGAAATCCCACGACGATCGAGACGCATGGGAGACATGATCCTTGTGTGGGGATTCGGGCTACCCCTATTGCTGAGGCGTTCCTCGCGCTGGTGCTAATCGATCATGCGTTGCGGCATCGCGCGCAGAACGCGGACGTGAAAGAAGCGGTTGGATCGATTCCGTTTGCGGCGAAGCAGCGGGCCGAGGGCGCGAGGCTGGAGGATCCGGATCCGCTGGAGGCTTAGCGGAAAACAGATTTACTGCTATACTGCAATTCATGAAAGCCACCGTCACCATCACGAACAGGGGTGTCATCACATTGCCCGCCAAGCTGCGCGAGGCCATGGGCCTCAAGGCGGACGACCTCCTCATCGCGGAAACGACCGCGGATGGGATCCTCCTGCGCCCCACAGTCACGCTGCCCGTAGAGATGTACTCGGCCAAGCGCATCAAGGAGTTCGATGACGCGGAGGCGGACTTGGCCCGGGTGGCGGCGAGGAAGACCAAGCGCGCTCGCTGATATCCGGCGGCCTATGCGCATTTTCCTGGACGCGAACATCCTCTTTTCGGCGGCGAAGAGCGATGGCGCCATCAGGCAGCTGCTAGGTGCCTTGACTCGGTCTCGCCATGAGCTCGTTGCGGATGGATACGTCGTCGAAGAGGCGCGCAGGAACCTTGCCGCCAAGGCGCCGGAGGAGCTCCACGCGCTGGAGATCGTGCTTCGCAACGTGACGCTCGCTCCCATTGCAACCATCGGCTCGCGCGCTGCCGGGATTTCCGCATTGCCCGAGAAAGATCGACCCGTGCTCGCCGCCGCGATCGAACATCGCTGCAACTTCCTGGTGACGGGCGACCGGTCGCATTTCGGGCCGCTTTACGGGACGACAATTGCAGGTGTCCAGATCCTTGCCCCGGCGGAGCTGGCAAAGCGGTTGACCTGATTTCGTCATGAACGGCAATAGGATCAAGAACTAAGGTTACCCATGGCCCTTACCAAGGACTTTCGCGAGACGATCCGGGCCCGCGTCCAGCGCGATCCGCGTTTCCGTGAAGCACTCTTCACCGAAGCGATCAACGCATACCTATCCGGCGACACAACGGCTGGAAAGTCGGTGCTGCGCGATCTGGTCAATGCCACGATTGGGTTCGAAGGCCTGGCGGCGGAGGTCAATAAGCCGAGCAAGAGCCTGCACCGCATGCTGGCGCCTCACGGCAACCCGAACATCGAAAACTTCTTCGACATCGTGAGCGCGCTGCAGCGAACGACGCGGGTCAAGCTCCGCGTCATTGCGAAGGCAGCCTGACGGCTCTTCGCCAAGCGCGTTGATCTCGGGTGCAACTACCCTCGGCGCTTCTTTCCCGTCGCTCGATAAGCGCCCCTTGCCTGCTCGACGCGATTCCCTTCCTGCGAGGGGCTGCCAGGCTCGAATGCCTCGACATAAGCATCGAGAAGCCGGCGAATCATTCGCTGGTACTGCACGCCACGCTTGTCCGCCTCGGCCTTGAAGAAGCGAACGCTTTTCGAGCTCAAGCTGATGGTGACCTTGACCGAGTCTTCCTTGAAGACGAGGCGATCCGGGGGCGGGAGAAAATTGGAGAGGATGCGCCCGACCTGCATCGGCTCATCGGTGTAGCGAGTTTTCTCTTTCATAGATCGCCTTTCCCTTTCTCCAGAAGCCCGCACCGATGATCCGGATGACGCCCAGTCGTCGCGTGAATCGTACGGTGAGGATGCCATTCTCAATGCGGCCGAAACAGAAGTAGCGCGTCTCCCCCAGGCTGTGGGCCGCGTCATAGGCAATCACACATCGCTCGTCCGCGAACGCCGCTTGCGCCTGCACAAAGGAGACTCCGTGCTTGGCGAAATTCTCGGGATCCTTGTCGGGATCCCACTCGAAACGAAGAAGCTCGTCCATCGATAGCTTACCTTGCGTATGGTGAAAAGGCCATACGCAGGTATGGCTAGCGATGTCAGGCGGCTGACTCCAGAATAACGCCACGATGGATGCGACGTTGACCGATCCCCATCGCGGTCGGGCATAGCGCTGGATCCGGTGTGCGAGGCCGGGGTTGAAGGCGCCAGCTCACCGCCCGCCGGTCTCACGCTACGTCGAGGAGCACCTTTGGATCTCTGGAAACCCCCCGTTCTTTGGAATCGCAAATCAGTGGTTGAGAAGCCAATCCATTGGATCATTCGCCGATCATTGACGCGTGTGTACCGTATACGGTACGCTTCGAGGATCGCCCGTGCTTCCCAGGCTTCGCGCCACGTTTTTCCGTACAGAGGCGGGCAAGGAGCCGGTCCGTGAATGGCTACTGTCCCTGCCCCGGGACGAACGCAAGATCATCGGCACCGCCATCGCCTACGTCCAATACAAATGGCCGATCGGCAAGCCTCGCGTCGATCATCTGCGCGGCGCCGTGTGGGAAGTGCGGTGCGGGCTGCCCGGCAGGATCGCCAGGGTGCTCTTCGCAGTAGCCGAGGATGAGGTGGTGCTCCTGCACGGATTCATCAAGAAGACTCGGAAGACATCTCCGCAAGACCTTGCACTGGCGTTGGCGCGTTGGAAGGAGTGGTTGAATGATTAGGTCCCGAAAGCACCGAGGTTCGAGTTTCGACAGCTTCCTTCGAAAGGAAGGGAGTTTCGACGAGGTCCAGGCCGCCGCGATCAAGCGCGCCTTGGCGGAAGCTGTCGAGGAGGGCATGGCGAAGGCGAACCTTTCCAAGGCGGAAGTGGCCCGCCGCATGAGCACCAGCCGCTCGCAGCTTGATCGGGTGCTCGACCCCACGTGCACGGCGGTCCAGCTCGATACCCTCATCAAGGCGGCGAACGCGGTGGGGCGCGAGCTGAAAATGTCCCTCAAGGGTCGCTCGAAGGCGTAATCCATCGACTGCGAATTCGGCGAGGCACCGCCGCAGGTCTCAAGCTACGTCGAGCAGCGCCTTCGGATCACGGCTTGCGATCAAGAGTAGCGTGCGAGCCGCCCCGGAAGGCGCGCGCCGGCCCTGCTCCCATTCCTGCAGGGTGCGGACGGACACACCGAGCAGCCGCGCGAACTGGGTCTGGGAAAGGCCGGTGCGCTCCCGAATGTGGGTGACGGAAGGCACGTTCGACACGCGCCCGTGCTCTCCGCGCTTGAGCTCGCGAATCCCCTCGAGGATCTCGTGGCCGATATCGCGTTTGGGCTTAGCCATCGATTTCCCCTTTAAGCGCGCGGAGGATGTGCGGGGCGATGTTTTCGGCTTCATTCTCGGCATAATCGGGAGCATTCAGTATACGTCAATGACGGAGAAAGGAACTCCAATCGCCTTCGGCAAGTTGCGGATACCCAAGTTGGGTAGTAACATGCCCAAAATGGGTATCAAGAAATCGGCCAAGAAGGCGGACGGCGTGGTCAGCCTCGCGGACGCGTTGTTCTCGCAAACCCGGCAGTCGGTCCTCGGCCTCCTGTTCGGCCAGCCCGACAAGAGCTTCTTCGCCACCGAGGTGATCGGGCGGGTCGGTGCGGGGTCGGGGGCGGTGCAGCGCGAGCTTGCCCGCCTGGAGGCGAGCGGCCTTGCGACCGTAAGCCGCATCGGCACCCAAAAGCACTATCAGGCCAATCCCGAGTCGCCGCTCTTCAACGAGTTATGCAGCATCGCGCAGAAGACGGTTGGAATTGCAGAGCCCCTCCGACGTGCCCTGAAGCGGATCGCCCCCAAGATCATCGCAGCCTTCGTATTCGGCTCGCTCGCCAAACGTCGCGACACGGCGTCGAGCGACATCGACCTCATGATCGTGAGCGATTCCGCGACGTACGCGGACGTATATTCCGCGGTCGAGCCGCTGGTCGGCACGCTTGGGCGGCCGATCAATCCGACGGTGTACTCGACCAAAGAGTGGACGAAGCGGGTGAAGGAGAAGAACTCCTTCGTCGTGAGGGTGCGGCAGCAGCCGAAGATCTGGCTGTACGGGTCGGAAGATGACCTCGCCGCTTGAGAGGCTTTCGGGGTCGGTCAAGCCGCTCACCGAGGAGCCGGCCGACAAGGACGAGTTCGAGAAGCTCAGGAAGTCCGCGCTCGCGCGGCTGAAGGATGCGGCGAACCCGACGATCTCCCTCGAAGGACGATTCGATCTCGGATACAACGCGGCGCACGCGCTCTGCCTTGCCGCCCTGCGATGGCATGGCTTTCGGGCCAACCATCGCTATATCGTGTTCCAAGTGCTGCCGCACACGCTGGGCCTCGGCCCGGAGGTGTGGCGCGTCCTCGCGAAGTGCCACGACATCCGCAACGTCGGCGAGTACGAGGGCGACTTCGACATCGACGAGCGGATCGTTGCCGACCTGATTTCCGCAGCGCAAGCAATAGCCACCAAGGTGGCTGCCATTCCCTCGCCTTCGACGAGGAGATGAGGCATTGCTTCGTAGCGTCTGGCGGGAACTGGTGAGGCGCTCGAACCAGGGATGGCAAGCTTCGTTCCAAGGTGAAGGGCCGCGATTGTCTGGAGTAAATACCTCATTGCGCGAGCTACTTTGCGCAAGGGCGAGTCGGTTTGGCGGTTCAACATGAGGAGTGGAGATACTATCGAGAGGCCATTGCGCATGAATGCTCGGTAATCACAATGCGATTCTGGGTGGGCGTTACGGATAAGAGCTGGTTCCTGCAACTTCAGGCGCAGAAGCCGGACGAGGTCAACTTTTGGCAACCGACCCCTACGGCGCCGGCGGGCTTTCTTCAACCCGGAGTGCCCTTTCTATTCAAACTGCACTACCCGGACAATTTCATTGTCGGAGGAGGCTTCTTCGTTCGATTCAGCGCTTTGCCGGCTCGACTAGCGTGGGAGGCGTTTGGAACCAAGAACGGCACCGCGGACTATGAATCGTTGCGCTCACGGGTCGAGAGCTTTCGGGGTGCCGTGCGAGGCGATCCGGAAATTGGCTGCAATCTACTTTGCGAGCCTTTCTTCTTTGAACGTTCGGCTTGGATTGCAGCACCGAAATCGTGGGCCGCGAACATCGTTCGCGGAAAGACCTACGACACCGCAGAACGTGATGGCCAGGATCTCTGGCTGGAAGTGCGCTCGCGGCTGAATGTTCAACAGACGCAAACAGTCGAGGAATCCGAAGCCGAACGCTATGGCACGCCATTCTTAACGCGCGCGAGGCTGGGACAAGGGTCATTTCGAGTGTTGGTTACCGACGCCTATGGGAGGCGATGCGCGGTAACCGGCGAGAGGACGTTGCCGGTTCTCGAGGCAGCTCACATTCGTCCGTATGCCGAGCTGGGACCACATCAGATTTCCAATGGCATTCTTCTCCGAGCGGACCTTCACAAGCTCTTCGACGAGGGCTATGTCACCGTCTCCGAGGACCATCGGATTCTAGTGAGCCCACGAATTCGCGAGGAGTTTAAAAACGGGCGCGAGTACTACCGCTTCGACAATCAGCCGCTCGCTGCATTGCCTACGGACGCGGCAAATCATCCCGGCGCGGACTTCCTACGCTGGCACTACCGTGAGAAATTCGTCGCCTGATGGTGCGCTACTGGTGGGTCAATCAGAATCAGACGTACCGTCACGAGGTGCCGTGTGGATATCTTTGGTCCCCCAAACGAAAGTCGAATGGTCAGGCAAATGCGTTCTACGACTTTATGCGCGAGGTGGCACCAGGCGATGTCGTACTTTCCTTTGCCGATACGCGTTTGAAGGCTGTAGGCATCGCTCGTTCGAATGCTTATGAAGCTCCAAAGCCGCTCGAGTTCGGTCAAACCGGCGCCTACTGGGACCAGATCGGTTGGCGCGTGGACGTGGGATTTATCGAGCTTCGGCGTCCGATTCGCCCCGCGGATTACATGGACGTTCTTGCGCCGTTATTACCTTCCCGCTACGCGCCACTCCGGTCGGCAGGCGCGGGAATGCAGAGCGTCTACCTTACGCGTCTTCCGGAGACGCTGGCCGCGACTCTCATTGATCTCATTGGGGTAGAGGCCCGCGACATCATCAGCGGCTATGTCATGCTCGAGGCCGGATCGATACCAGCCGTGGGCCTCGTCGAATGGGAGGAGCACGAGATGCAAGAGGTCCGGAATGACAGGCTCATTCCCGAGACGGAACGAGAGGCCATAGTGCTTGCCAGGCGAGGCCAGGGCAGGTTTAAGGCGAATGTCATGCAAATCGAACGCGCCTGTCGGCTAACAGGCGTCACGCGTGAAGAACACCTGCGTGCGAGTCATTGCAAGCCTTGGCGAGACTCGAACAACGACGAGCGACTGGACGGCGAAAATGGTCTTTTGCTTACGCCGAATGCTGACCATCTTTTCGACCGAGGCTTCATTGGCTTCGAAAACAACGGGGATGTCTTGGTGTCACCAGTAGCCCATGCGGCCTCGCTCTTGAAGCTAGGAGTTGATGCAAAGAAGTCGCTAAACGTGGGGAGTTTCAGCGAAGGTCAACGTCGTTACCTTAGCTTTCACCGCGACAGCGTCCTGTTGAAGTCAAGATTTCTCGACAAGTTCTGATATCACGGGCATTCCCGCAGCGCCAATAGATCTTCGATGACCTTTTGTAGGCCGCGTTGGTGAGAGCGCGTAGGTGAAGGCGAAGCATCGTTAGATGGATCCCGGCCCAATGCCGCAACCACGGCGGCGGGATGACGATAAGTTGCGATTGCAGCTCGCGGGATGACGGAATAACCGGCTTCAGATGAACTGATTCCCCCGGCCGGCCGTCCAAAGTGCCATATGCACGCACTCAAACGCTTTTCATCGTGGCTTCTGGCCATCGCGATCCTCTTCCCAGCCCTGTGCCGCGCGGAAAACTACTCCGACATGTGGTGGACTCCGAGCGAATCGGGGTGGGGCGTCACGATCGCCGATCACGAGACGCAGCTCTTCGCGGTCTGGTACACCTACGACACCGACGGCTCTCCGGTGTGGTTCACCGTGCCGGGCGGGACGTTCAACGCCAATCGCACCTTCTTCACCGGCGATGTCTATCGCACCACCGGCCCTTCGTATGCGGGCCCCTTCGATCCGAACGCGGTCACCGCGACCAAGGTCGGTACCGCTTCGTTCGACTTCGCGCCCACGGGCGGGGCGCAGGGCTCGGCGAGCTTCAGCTACACCGTTGGATCGACGGCCCGCACCAAGCAGATCCAGCGGTTGCCCTTCGGCAATGCGGCGGCCAACTGGCCCATCGACCGCACCGACCTCTGGTGGAATCCCGCGGAGTCCGGATGGGGGCTCACGCTCGCGCAGCACGGCAACGACGTCTTCGGCGCCTGGTTCACCTACGCCCCATCGGGACATCCGCTATTCATCGTGATGCCTGGCGTGACGATGACGTCAGCGGATTCCTTCACCGGGACGCTCTATACGACGACAGGACCGTCGTACACCGCCGCGACCTTCGATCCAGCGCAAGTCCACACCACTGCGGTCGGATCCGCGACATTGCGCTTCACCGGCGATACGGGGACTTTCACGTCCACGGTCAATGGCGTGACGCAGACGAAGACGATCACGCGCCAACCGTTCGGAGGCGCGAGCACGGCGTCGTTGCAAACCGATCCCAAGCGCGTGGAGGAATCCGGCGCCGGGGTCTCGTTCAGCGGCGCGTGGACGCGATCCGATTCGAGCTGGGGATGGAGTGGAGGCTCGGCGATGCAGTCGACCACGGCTGGAGCCACTGCATCGATCACCTTCACCGGTACCTCGGTGCGATGGATCGGCGCCCGCGGCCGCGGCATGGGCATCGCGAATGTGAGCGTGGACGGAGTGATGGTGAGGGAAGTGAATCTCTTCGCCCATCCGACCGACGAGATCCACACGCCGATCGTCACGATCAACGATCTCAGCCCCGGACAGCACACGCTCACGATCACCGTGACGGGGCGCAAGGACGGCCAGGCGTCCTCGAACGTGGTGGTGGTGGATGCGTTCGATGTCCAGCCGGGCACCACCGTGTCGCATTGGCAGGACACGAACCCCGACATGCGATTCAGCGGCAGCTGGACCAAGTCGAGCAACAACTTTCCGTGGAGCGGCAGCGGCGTCTCGAACCTCCCCGAGCTGCCGGGCACCGCGCATGAAACGCAGGCGGCCGGCGAAACGCTCACGCTCCCATTTCGCGGTACTGGGATGAGCTGGATCGGTTATCGCGGGCCCGATGCCGGCATTGCCCAGGTGCGAATCGACGGCGGCGCGGTGAGCGAGATCGACATGTACGCGCCCATCGCCACATTCCAGCCGATCGTGTTCAGGGCCCTGGCGCTCGCCGATGCGAACCACACGTTGACGATCACCTCGACCGGGCGGAAGAACGCGGCTTCGAGCGCGGCCAGGGTCGTGGTCGATGCGATCGACGTGATCACCCCCGGACGGCGCTACGAGGAATACGAGCAGGCGATCACCTATGCGACACCACCGGGCACCTTTTGGACCCCGGATAACCAGGCCCGCGTGTGGAGCGAAGGCACGACGGCGACCTCCAACGTGCCGGGCGCGACCGCGACCTTCCGCTTCACGGGGGCGTCGGTGAGCTGGATCGGTTGCGAGAAGGGCAGCGCGGGCGGTGTCGCCGACGTCTCCATCGATGGCGTCTTCGTGCAGCAGGTGAAGCTCAACCAGAGCTACCCGGTCGAGGGCTACCAAATGACCGTGTTCAGGGCCGATGGGTTGACCAATGGGCCGCACACGCTGCAGGTCAAGGTGGTGAACACGGATGGGTCGTACGTCGTGGTGGACGCTTTCGACGTTCGCTAGCGGGAAACCCAACGCGGCGCTCCCGGACGCGGTGGGGATCGGCTGTACCTGGCGCCGGTGGCACGCGTGAGGATTTGGTGACCTCACGTGCCATCGTCGTAAACCACGCCGTCATGCGCGCGTTGATCTGTCATGGCATCCCTGGACACCTTCCCCGGAATCGACGAGTGCATCTTCTGCTATGGAAAGGTGCGGCCGGCAACGCGTAGGGAGGTGGAAGAGCACCTTCGCAGCGTGAGCCTGGAGTTGCGAGCCGCCGTGGCCGGGCAGGACGGCACCTGGTACGTCTGCCCTCGGTGCGGGCCGAAATCGGCGGTCAAATGGCAGTCCATCGCATGGGAGTGACTCGGGCGAGCTCGCGGCCAACGCCCCCGAACCCGAGGCGGTCGAAGCCGGCTCGTTCGTTCACGCTGTGACGTATAGGTTACAATCTTGGAAGTCGTCGTTCGTCGTTACCGCACGCGGGACGGGCGTGAGCCGGTCACCGAATGCCTCGAGCAATTGGATCGGAAGGCGCGGGCGCGAATTCTCGCGCGGATTGAACGTCTAGCCCACGGCAACTTCGGCGACGCGAAAGCGCTTCGCGACAGAGTGTGGGAATTGCGGATCGACTTTGGACCCGGCTATCGCGTCTACTTTGGCCGGGACGGAAGTGTCGCCGTGATTCTCCTTTGCGCGGGGGACAAGCGAAGGCAAGACTCGGACATCGAAAGGGCCATTGATCTGTGGCGAGAGTACACAAATCGTCGAAACGAAGAACGGAACGCAAGGCGCTGACCGTTTCCCATCGCGCGCGCCTTTTGGAGGAGTTGCGCGGCGATCCGAAGCTGGCTGTGGAATACCTGAATGCGGCCGCAGAGGACCAAGATCCCCGCACCTACCTGGCGGCACTGCGCAACGTGGCCGAGTCCCAGGGCATGGCGAACGTGGCAATCGCCGCTGGGGTGCCGCGGGAAAGTCTCTATCGAGCTCTTTCGGCCGAAGGCAATCCCCGATTCGATACCCTGCACGCCATACTTCGCGCCGCGGGTTTAAAGCTGACCGTTCGGCGCGCCGCTGTGACGGCGCCGAAGGCGGCGGCGCCGCGTGTGCACTATGGCGCCCGACGGCCGGGATGACTCTATAATTCACCAATGCCCCTTACCCTCTACGAAAAACTCTGGTCCTCCCACCTCGTCCGCCAGGAACCCGACGGCACGGCCCTCATCTATATCGACCGGCACCTGGTCCATGAGGTGACGAGCCCGCAGGCGTTCGAAGGCCTGGAGGTCGCGGGCCGCCCGGTGTGGCGAATCGGTTCGATCGTGGCCACCGCCGACCACAACGTCCCCACCGCGCATCGCGACGAAGGCATCGCCGATCCCATCTCGCGCCTGCAGGTGGAGACGCTCGACCAGAACGTGGTCAAGTTCCACGTGAACACCTATTTCGGCATGAACGACCATCGCCAGGGCATCGTGCACGTCATCGGGCCGGAGCAGGGCGCGACCCTCCCCGGCATGACGGTCGTCTGCGGCGACAGCCATACCAGCACGCACGGTGCATTCGGTGCGCTCGCATTCGGCATCGGCACGAGCGAGGTCGAGCACGTTCTCGCCACCGGCTGCCTGGTGCAGAAGAAGGCGAAGACCATGCTCGTGCGCTGCGAGGGGGAGCTTCCCCCGGGCGTCACGGCCAAGGACTTGGTGCTCGCCATCATCGGCAGGATCGGCACCGCGGGCGGCACGGGCCACGCCATCGAGTTCGGCGGCTCGACGGTGCGCTCGCTCTCCATGGAAGGCCGCATGACGGTGTGCAACATGGCGATCGAGGCGGGCGCGCGCGCCGGCATGGTGGCCGTGGACGCGAAGACCATCGACTACCTGCGCGGCAGGCCCTTCGCGCCGCAGGGCGAGATGTTCGACAAGGCCGCCGCGTACTGGAAGACGCTTGTCTCAGAACCGGATGCGAAGTTCGACAAAGTGGTGGAGATCGACGCGACGAAGCTGAAGCCGCAGGTCACCTGGGGAACGTCGCCCGAGATGGTGGGCTCCATCGAGGACCGCGTGCCCGATCCCGCCGCCGAGAAGGATCCGGTGAAGCGCGGCGCCATCGAACGCGCGCTCGCCTACATGGGCCTCACCGCGAATACGCCCATCACCGAGATCGCGGTCGACAAGATCTTCATCGGCTCGTGCACCAACTCGCGCATCGAGGACCTTCGCGCCGCGGCCAAGGTCGTTCGCGGCAAGCACGTCGCGAAGAACGTGAAGCTCGCGCTCGTGGTGCCGGGCTCGGGGCTGGTGAAGGCGCAAGCCGAGAAGGAAGGCCTCGACCGCGTGTTCAAGGACTCGGGCTTCGAGTGGCGCGACGCTGGCTGCTCCATGTGCCTGGGCATGAACGACGACAAGCTCGCGGCGGGCGAGCGCTGCGCGTCGACTTCGAACCGCAACTTCGAGGGCCGGCAGGGCGCGGGCGGCCGCACGCACCTGGTGAGCCCGGAGATGGCGGCCGCGGCGGCGATCGCGGGGCACTTCGTGGATATTCGAAGCGTCTAGCAGCGTTCCCCGTACCCCTGCGGCGCGCGATAAGACTTGCTGGGCTGGATCGATGACAGGCACTCGCGATCTCGCAGGCGCGCCTTGCGCACAGCCTGAAATACCGGGCGGGGGTTGTCGCGGATCACGTGCAGAAGAACGAGAGCGGCTCCCGCGGGCTTCCGATCGCCGCGCTCCCAATGACGAAGTGTCGCGACCGCAAAGCCGAACCACCCGGCGAATTCGCGCTGTGTGAGTCTCATGCGCTCGCGTAGCTCACGGACATCCAGTGGCTCGGGCGACGAATGCTCGAGGGTCCGCGCTTGCAGCAATTGCGCGCGAAGAGCCGCGCCGAGCTGCTCATCGTCGAGGTGGGCGATGTCGATTCCGGTGTTTGCATTCGAGTGATCCAGTGGATCAGCCAAGTGATCCAGAGGATCAGCCGAATGCAAACGGGCCTTTGGGGGTGTCATACCCCTCTAACGCCAAGGCCGCGCGACCGCCGACTCGCCATCCCTTTATAATTGAGGTTTATTCCGCCGCCGCATCGCCATGGAAAAGTTCACGACACACACGGGCCTCGTCGCGCCGCTCGACCGCGAGAACGTCGACACCGACGCGATCATCCCGAAGCAGTTCCTGAAGTCCATCAAGAAGACGGGCTTCGGTCCGAACCTCTTCGACGCGTGGCGCTATCTCGACATCGGCGAGCCTGGCATGGACAACTCGAAGCGCAAGCTGAACCCGGGCTTCGTGCTGAACAAGCCCGAGTACCAGGGCGCCTCGATCCTCATCGCGCGCAAGAATTTCGGCTGCGGCTCCTCGCGGGAACACGCGCCGTGGGCGCTGCAGCAGGGCGGCTTCAAGGCCGTCATCGCGCCGTCGTTCGCCGATATCTTCTTCAACAACTCGTTCAAGAACGGCTTCCTGCCGATTGCGTTGAAGGAAGAGGAAGTGGCCGATCTCTTCCGCGGGGAGGCCGCGGCGAAGGGCAGCTACAAGCTCACCATCGATCTCGCGGCGCAGACCGTGACCGCGCCGTCGGGGAAGTCGTATCACTTCGATGTGGACTCCACGCGCAGGGCCAATCTGCTCAACGGCTGGGATGACATCGGCCTCACGCTCAAGCACGCCGACGAGATCAAGGCGTATGAGGAGAAGCGCAAGAAGACCGAGCCCTGGATCTTCCAGTGAAGATCGCGTTGCTCGCGGGCGACGGCATCGGCCCGGAGATCCTCACCGAAGCCAAGCGCGTCCTCGAAGTGCTGCGCGGCGAGGGCATGACGATCGAGACCGAGGAGGCGCTGGTGGGCGGCGCGGCCTACGACGCGCACGGCGAGCCGCTTCCGAAGGCGACCCTCGATCTCGTGAAGGCATCCGACGCCGTGCTCTTCGGCGCGGTGGGCGGCCCGCAATACGACACGCTCCCGCGCGACAAGCGTCCCGAGAAGGCGATCCTGGGATTGCGAAGCGAATGCGATTTCTTCGCCAACCTGCGGCCCGCGACCGTTTTCCCGGAGCTCGCCGACGCGTCGACGCTTAAGCCGGAAGTGGTGAGCGGCCTCGACATCATGATCGTGCGCGAGCTCACCGGGGACATCTACTTCGGCGAGCCGAGGAGCGTCACGGGCGCGAAGGGCGAGCGCGTCGGCATCAACACCATGCATTACACCGAGGCGCAGATCCGCCGCATCCTGCACTCCGGCTTCAAGACGGCGAGGGCGCGCGGCAAGCGCCTGTGCTCGGTGGACAAGATGAACGTCCTCGAGACTTCCCAGCTCTGGCGCGACCTCGCCATCGAGATCGCCGCGGAATACCCGGAGGTGGCGCTTTCGCACATGCTCGTCGATAATTGCGCCATGCAGCTCGTGAGGAACCCGAGGCAATTCGACGTGATCGTGACCGGCAACCTGTTCGGCGATATCCTTTCCGATGAGGCTTCCATGCTCACCGGCTCGATCGGCATGCTGCCCTCGGCGTCGCTCGACGCGAACGGCAAGGGGCTATACGAGCCGATCCACGGCTCCGCACCCGACATCGCGGGCAAGGGGCTCGCCAATCCGCTCGCCATGATCCTGTCCATGGCGATGATGTTCCGCTACACGTTCGGCAAGGCCGACATCGCCGCGCGCATCGAGAAAGCCGTGCGCGCCACGCTCGCCGCCGGCCTTCGCACCGCGGACATCGCCGCGGGCAAGTCGAAACCGGTGACCACTGCCGAGATGGGCTCGGCGGTGGTCAAGGCGCTCTAGACACCCTGTTGTCACCGGTACCGAGTTGTCACCGGTACCGAGTTGTCACCCCCGCGAAGGCGGGGGTCCAGTCCAGGAGAGAGAGAAATCATGAGAACCGTAGGATTCATCGGCTGGCGCGGCATGGTGGGCTCCGTATTGATGGAGCGCATGCGCGACGAGCGCGACTTCGACGCGATCGACCCCGTCTTCTTCACCACCTCCAACGTGGGCGGCGCGGGCCCGGCCATCGGCAAGCCGGTCGCCGCGTTGAAGGATGCGAACGACGTGCGCGAGCTCTCGAAGCTCGATGTCATCGTGAGCTGCCAGGGCGGCGACTACACCAAGGGTATCCATCCGAAGCTGCGCGCGGCCGGATGGCAGGGCTACTGGATCGACGCGGCCTCGGCGCTGCGCATGGAGAAGGACGCCGTCATCATCCTCGACCCGGTGAATCGCCCGGTGATCGACCGCGCGCTCGAAGACGGCGTGAAGGACTTCATCGGCGGCAACTGCACCGTGAGCCTCATGCTGATGGCGATCGACGGGCTGCTGAAGGCGGACCTCGTCGAGTGGGTGAGCGCGATGACCTACCAGGCGGCGTCCGGCGCGGGCGCGCAGAACATGCGCGAGCTCCTGCAGCAGATGGGTGAAGTGCACTTCGCGGCGAAGAGCCTGCTCTCGGATCCGGCGTCGGCGATCCTCGACATCGATCGCGAGGTGGCCGGGATCCTGCGCGACGAGAGCTTCCCCATCGAGCACTTCGGCGTGCCGCTGGCGGGAAGCCTGCTGCCCTGGATCGACACCGACCTGGGCAACGGCCAGAGCCGCGAAGAATGGAAGGGCCACGCGGAGACCAACAAGATCCTCGGGCGTGAAGCGCGTCCGGTCGCGGTCGATGGCCTCTGTGTTCGCGTGGGCGCCATGCGCTGCCATAGCCAGGGCCTCACGCTCAAGTTGAAGCGCGACTTGCCGGCGGCCGAGATCGAGTCGATCCTCGCGAAGGCCAACGCGTGGGTGCGCGTCGTTCCCAATCGCCGCGAGGAAACGCTGAAGCAGCTCACGCCCGTCGCGGTCACGGGCACGCTGGAGGTGCCCATCGGGCGCATTCGCAAGCTGCGAATGGGAGGCGAGTATGTTTCCGCTTTCACCGTGGGCGATCAGCTCCTGTGGGGTGCGGCCGAGCCCCTGCGGCGCATGCTCGGCATCCTCCTCAAGGCCCGTGTCGCTGTAGGCGCCACGGCGTAAACCCCGGTTCCATTAGGAAAAAGTGGTTGAAAAATGTCCCACTTAAGAGATAATGTGAAAATCCGGGTGAGATTGAAACAATAAGCGCTTGATGCAAATAACCTTTTCACCGATCTTCCGCGCGGGGATGGGCAAAAAAATGGCGAGGACACTCAGAAGCGCAGCAGCCGTCGCGCTTTTCATCGGCGCAACGGTGGCGCAGGCCGCCGGCCTCGGCAAGCTAACGGTCAATTCCGCGCTCGGGCAGATTCTCAACGCGGAAATCGACCTGGTTTCGCTCCAGCCCGGAGAGCTCGACTCGCTCTCCGCGCGCGTGGCCTCTCCGGAAGCCTTCCGCGACGCGCGCATCGAGTATTCACCCGCGCTTCGCCTGTTGCGCGTCTCGGTCGAGAAGCGCGCGAACGGCCAGCCCTATCTCAAGGTGTCCAGCGCCGCACCGGTGAACGAGCCGTTCGTCGATGCGCTGATCGAAGTCACTTGGCCCGCCGGGCGCGTGCAGCGCGAATATCCCATCCTTCTCGATCCGCCCGGCTACGCCCAGGGAAAGATCGCACCGCCCACGGTGACCGCGGCGCCGGTGCCGCGATCCGCTGAAACGCCGCCGGCCGCAGCGCCGGCGGCGGCGCCTTCTGAGTCCGCTCCTTCCGCCACCGCGGGCACAGGTGCCCCTTCGGCGAGCGCCGAAATGCCGGCGGGCACCGCTACCTCCGCGGGAACCACCGCCGGAACCGACACCTACGGCCCGATCCAGAGGGGCGAGACGCTTCACAAGATCGCCGAGCAGGTGAAGCCGTCCACGGTGAGCATGGAGCAGATGCTGGTCTCGCTTTATCGCGAGAACAAGGCCGCCTTCGCCGGCAACAACATGAATCGGCTGAAGACCGGGCAGATCCTCAAGGTGCCGTCGGCCGAGGAAATCGCCCAGGTCGAGCCCAAGGAGGCCAACAAGGTGATCCGCGCGCAGGTCGCCGATTGGAAGAGCTATCGCGAATCGCTCGCCTCCGGGGTCGCCTCGCTGCCGACTCGCCCCGAGACTTCCAACGCCGCCTCGGGCCGCGTCTCATCGGCCGCGATCACGCCGCCCGCGCCCTCGTCGAGCGAGGGCAAGGACGTGCTGAAGCTCTCCCGTTCGGATGCGGGCAAGGCAGGCGCCGCGAAGGGCGGCTCGGGCGCGCAGGATCGCGCCAACGCGTTGCAGGAAGAGGTGACGGCGAAGGACAAGGCGCTGCGCGAGGCCCAGTCCCGCGTTGCCGACCTCGAGAAACAGATTCGCGACATGCAGCGCCTGCTGGACCTGAAGGGCGGCGCGGCCGCGAAGGGCGCTGAACCCAAGGTGGCCGTGGTGCCGCCGGCGCCGACCAAGGTGGAGCCCGCCAAGCCCGCCGAGGCGCCCAAGGTCGCCGAAGTGAAGACCGAGCCTCCCAAGCCCGCCGAGCCGGCGCCGACGCCCGAGCCTGCGAAGGTCGCCGAAGCGCCCAAGACCGAGCCGGTGAAGAAGGTCGACCCCACCAGGCCGCCGCCTCCCAAGGCCGCACCCAAGAAAGCGCCGCCGCCCAAGGAATGGTACGAGGAGATCGACCCGATCTATCTCGCCCTCGGAGGCGCAGGCATCCTCGGCATCGCCATCGGCGCATTCCTCTTCATCCGGCGACGAAAGAACGCGGCTGAGGCGGGGCCCACGAGCTCGATGACGAGCGCCTTCCCCTCCGACCTCAAGCCGAACACCGGAACGGGGAAGAGCGGCGGTGGCCTGGTGGACACCGGCAATAGCTCGTTCCTCACGGACTTCGACAAGACCGGTCCCGGCACCATCGACACCGACGAGGTGGACCCGGTGGCCGAGGCCGAGGTCTATATCGCCTACGGACGCGACGCGCAGGCCGAGGAAATCCTCAAGGAAGCGATGGCGCGCGACAAGGGTCGCCACGAGATCGCGCTGAAGCTCCTCGAGATCTATCACGCGAGGAAGAGCTCGACCGCCTTCGAGACCGTCGCCAAGGAGCTGCGCTCCGCGGTCGGCGAGACCAGCCCGCTGTGGCAGAAGGCCGCGGCGATGGGGGCCCAGATCGATCCGGCCAACCCGCTCTACGCGGCAGCCGCGGGTGGCACGGCCACGTTCACCGCGATGTCTCCGGCCGCTGCGGCGCAGGCGCCCGCCAAGCCCAACCTCGACTTCGACCTGGACGGCGGATCCAACGTCTCGGAGAGCGAGGCGCATGCTTCAGCGCCGGCGCCTGACTTCGACCTGGACCTCGACGGCGGCAAGAAGGCTGAGGCGCACGCCGCACCCGACCTGCCGGTGGAGGCCGCGCCTTCCATCGACTTCGACCTCGCTCCGTCCGCGCCCGCAGGCCGCGCGGTGGATATCCCCACCGAAGCACCGAAAGAGGAGAAGCCCGCGTTCGACTTCGACCTGTCGGGCCTCGACTTCCCGTCGTCCAAGCCCGCGGCGGCTCCCGCGCCGCCCTCGGCTTCATCGGGCGGCGGATCCTTCGACCTCGCGGACCTGAGCCTCGATTCGCCGCGCGCCGAGGGCGGTGGAGGCGGGGAGGGTGTGGGCACCAAGCTCGAGCTCGCAAAGGCCTACCTGGAGATCGGCGACAAGGACGGTGCGCGCGAGATCCTGCAGGAAGTCGCGAAGGAAGGCTCGTCGGCCCAGAAAGAAGAAGCGAGCAGGCTGATCGCATCGCTCTAGCCGGCGCGGTAAATCCCGTTTGGCGGGGCTCTGCCCCGCCAAATTCGCTCCAGGAATCCCTCCATGCGCATCGCCCTTGGCCTCGAGTACGACGGCTCGGCGTTTTGCGGCTGGCAGACGCAGCCCGGCGGGTGCGGCGTGCAGGATCATGTCCAGCAAGCGCTCTCGCGCCTGGCCGACGCGAGCGTCGAGGTCACCGCGGCGGGTCGCACCGATACGGGCGTGCACGCGACAGCGCAGGTCGTCCATTTCGACACCGAGGCGCGGCGCGAGGAGATCTCGTGGGTGCGCGGCACCAACTCCAACCTGCACGAAGGCGCGCGCGTCACATGGGCGCGCGAGGTGGCGGCGGATTTCCACGCCCGCTACAGCGCCCGCTCGCGCACCTATCGCTATCTCCTCCTCGATGCGCCGGTGGCCCCCGCGATCCTGCGAGGGCGCGTGGGTTGGCACCATCGCGCGCTCGACGTGGAGCTCATGGCGCGCGGACTCGCGGCTCTGGTCGGCGCGCACGATTTCAGCGCGTTTCGCGACGCGCAGTGCCAGGCGAAGTCGCCGGTGCGCCATCTTCTCTCGGCCCAGGTCGCGCGAGAGCGCGGCCTCATCGTCTTCACTTTCCGCGCGAACGCATTCCTGCATCACATGATCCGCAATATCGTGGGTGCGATGGTGTACGTGGGCGCGGGCAAGCAACCCGACACGTGGATCGCGCAGCTCCTCGTCCAGCGCGACCGCAGGCTTGCCGCGCCGACCTTCGCGCCCGACGGGCTCTACCTCGCGGGGGTCGAGTATGATCCGGCGTTCGGCCTTCCTTCCCCGCGCACACACACGCTCCTCGAGACGCAATCGCCATGAGCCGCGAACGCACGCGGGTGAAGATCTGCGGCATCCGGGACCCCGCGCACGCGCGCGTTGCCGCCGACGCGGGAGCCGACGCCATCGGGCTCGTGTTCTACCGCGAGAGCCCGCGCTACATCGCGCCCCCGGCCGCGGCCTCGATCGCCGCCTCGCTGCCGCCGTTCGTGATGGCGGTGGGACTCTTCGTGAACGAGCCCGCCGAGTCGATTCGCCGCATCCTGGAAGAGGTGCCGCTCGACCTGCTGCAGTTCCAGGGCGACGAGAGCGCGCCGTTCTGCGCGCAGTTCGCGCGGCCCCACATCCGTGCGGTGCGCATGGAGCCGGGGACCGATTTGCTAGAATACGCAGGTCGTTTCTCCCGGGCGAAGGCGCTCCTGCTGGACGCGCACGTGCCGGGTCAACGGGGCGGGACCGGACAGGTTTTCGATTGGGCGGGCATACCGCGCGATTCTCCGATTCCCCTCATTCTTTCCGGCGGCCTCACGTCGCAGAACGTGGGCCGCGCGGTCCGCGAGGTGCGGCCCTGGGCCGTGGACGTGTCGAGCGGCGTGGAAGCGAGCCGCGGGGTCAAGGATCCCGCGAAGATCGTTGAATTCATTCGGAGCGTGCGACGTGAAGATGCAGGGCAACCCACCTGACTGGGCGCGATACGCGCTGCCGGATGCACGCGGGCACTTCGGCCCGTATGGCGGCGTGTTCGTCGCCGAGACCCTGCGCCAGGCGCTCGACGAGCTCACGCTCGCGTACAGCCAGTGCCGCGAGGATCCCGAATTCCAGAAGGAGCTCGCGTGGGACCTCGAGCACTACGTGGGCCGCCCGAGCCCCATCTACCATGCGAGCCGGCTGTCGCAGCAGGCGGGCGGCGCGCAGATCTACCTCAAGCGCGAGGACCTGAACCATACGGGCGCGCACAAGGTGAACAACACGGTGGGCCAGGCCATGGTCGCGCGAAAGATGGGCAAGCCGCGCGTGATCGCCGAGACCGGCGCCGGGCAGCACGGTGTCGCGACCGCGACGGTGGCCGCGCGCTACGGCATGGAGTGCGTCGTGTACATGGGCTCCGAGGACGTGCAGCGCCAGGCGCAGAACGTCTACCGCATGAAGCTCCTCGGCGCGACCGTGGTGCCGGTGGAGAGTGGATCGAAGACGCTCAAGGACGCGCTGAACGAGGCGATGCGCGACTGGGTCACCAACGTAGAGAACACGTTCTACATCATCGGCACCGTAGCCGGCCCGCATCCCTACCCGATGATGGTGCGCGACTTCAATTCGGTGGTCGGCAAGGAGTGCATCGTGCAGATGCCCGCGATGGCGGGACGCCAGCCGGACGCGATCCTCGCCTGCGTGGGCGGAGGCTCCAACGCGATGGGCATCTTCCATCCGTACATTGCGCACGGGGAAGTGAAGCTGATCGGCGTGGAGGCGGGCGGCCTGGGCCTCGAGACGGGCAAGCACGCGGCGTCCCTTTCCGCGGGAAGCCCCGGCGTGCTGCACGGCAATCGCACCTACCTCATGCAGGATGCCGACGGGCAGATCCAGGAGACGCATTCGATCTCCGCGGGCCTCGATTACCCCGGCGTGGGTCCCGAGCACGCGTGGCTCAAGGACACCGGCCGCGCTCAGTACGTGTCCGTCACCGACGACGAGGCGCTCGCCGCCTTCCACGCGCTTTGCCGCACCGAAGGCATCATCCCGGCACTCGAATCGAGCCACGCGCTCGCCTATGCGATGAAGATGGCGCCGTCGATGCGTCCCGACCAGATCCTCCTCGTGAACCTCTCGGGACGCGGCGACAAGGACATGCATACGGTGGGCAAGGCCTCGGGGATGCAGTTCTGAAGCCGACCGTGAGCCGCATCCGCGCCACGTTCGACCGGCTGCGCTCCGAAGGGCGCTCGGCCCTCATCGCCTTCGTGACCGCCGGCGACCCGAGCCCGCGCGAGACCGTGCCCGTGATGCACGCGCTGGTGAAGGGCGGGGCCGACGTGATCGAGCTGGGCATGCCGTTCTCCGATCCCATGGCCGATGGGCCGGTGATCCAACGCTCCTCGGAGCGCGCGCTCAAGCACGGCGTGGGATTGCGCGACGTGCTCGCGGCCGTGGCCGGTTTTCGGCATGGCGACGCGACGACGCCCGTGGTGCTGATGGGTTACGCGAACCCGATCGAACGCATGGGCCTCGCCGCCTTCGTTGCCTCGGCGAAGGCCGCGGGCGTCGATGGCGTCCTCATCGTCGACTACCCGCCCGAGGAGAGCGCCGAGTGGCTCGCGACGCTCGAGGGCTCCGGCATCGAGGCGATCTTCCTCCTCTCGCCCACGTCCAGCGACGCGCGCATCGACCTCGTCGCCAAGGTGGCGAAGGGCTACATCTACTACGTTTCGCTGAAGGGAGTGACCGGCGCGGCGAACATCGACATGCGCGAAGTCGAAACCATGATCGCGAAGATCCGCGCGCGCACCACGGTCCCGGTGGGCGTTGGATTCGGTATCCGCGACGGCGCCACGGCACGCCGCGTGGCGCGCATCGCCGACGCGGTGGTGATCGGCAGCCGCATCGTGCAGGAGATGGTCGACGCCCCGGAGGGCGCGCCCGCGCGCGCCGAAGCGGTGGCGCGTGAATTGCGCGGCGCGATGGATGCCGCGGAGGCCCTGGCTTGAGCTGGTTCCGCAAGCTCCTCCCGCCGAAGATCAAGCGCGAGGGCACGCAGCAGAAGAAGGCCGTCCCCGAGGGCTTGTGGAGCAAGTGCCCCTCGTGCGAGGCCGTCCTCTACTTCACCGACCTCGAGAACAACCTGCACGTCTGCCCGAAGTGCGGGTTCCACAATCGGCTCTCCGCGCGCCAGCGCCTCGACCTCTTCCTCGATCCCGAGGGCCGCGCCGAGCTCGCCTACGAGGTCACGCCCCTGGATCCGCTCAAGTTCAAGGACAGCCGCAAGTACAGCGAGCGCCTCGTGGAAGCGGAGAAGGAGACCGGCGAGACCGATGCGCTGGTGGTGATGCAGGGCGCGGTGAAGAACGTCCCGGTCGTCGCGGCGGCCTTCGAGTTCGGCTTCCTCGGCGGCTCCATGGGCTCCGTGGTGGGCGAGCGCTTCGTGCGCGCCGTGCAGGCTTCGTGCGACGAGGGGCTTCCCTTCCTCTGCTTCACCGCCACGGGCGGCGCGCGCATGCAGGAAGGGCTCCTGTCGCTCATGCAGATGGCGAAGACCACCGCGGCGCTGCACCAGCTCTCGGCGGCGCGCCAGCCGTTCATCTCGATCCTCACCGATCCCACCATGGGCGGGGTCTCGGCGAGCTTCGCCTTCATCGGCGACGTGGTGATCGCAGAGCCGGGAGCGCTCATCGGCTTCGCGGGCCCGCGCGTCATCGAGCAGACGGTGCGCGAGACCCTTCCCGAAGGCTTCCAGCGATCCGAGTTCCTGCTGGAGAAGGGCGCCATCGACATGATCGTCGACCGGCGCCAGCTGCGCGACAAGGTGGCGCGCCTGGCGACCCTGCTGAAGCGCGAGCCCGCTCCCGAAGCTTGAGCCGCACGCTCGACGACTGGCTCGCGTACGTCTCCGCGCAGCATCCGGCGACCATCGCGCTCGGGCTGGATCGCGTGCGCGAAGTGGCGCTTCGCATGGGCCTGCATGTCGCCCCGGGGAAGGCCGGGGCCCAATTCGTGACAATCACCGTCGGCGGCACCAACGGCAAGGGCTCGACATGTGCCTTCCTCGAACGCATTCTCATCGAGGCCGGTTATCGCGTGGGGCTCTACACCTCGCCGCACCTCCTTCGCTACAACGAGCGCGTCCGCCTGCAGGGCGAGGAGGCCGGCGACGAAACGCTCGCGCGCGCCTTCGAGCGCGTCGAGGCCGCGCGCGGGGGGACGCCGCTCACGTATTTCGAGTTCGGCACGCTCGCCGCGCTGCAGGTCTTCGCCGATGCGAAGCTCGACGCCGCGATCCTCGAGGTGGGGCTCGGCGGGCGGCTGGACGCGGTGAATATCGTCGACGCCGATGTGGCGGCGGTGGTGAGCGTCGACCTCGATCATCAGTCCTGGCTCGGCAACGACCGCGAGGCGATCGGCTTCGAGAAGGCGGGCATTTTCCGCGCCGGGCGCCCCGCGATCTTCGGCGATCGCGAGCCGCCGGCGAGCCTCGTCGAGCACGCCCGGGCGATCGGCGCCGACCTCATGCTCCTCGGGCGCGACTTCCGCTACGAGGCGCTCGAGGGCCAGTGGGATTTCTTCGGGCGCAAGGGCGCGCGCCGCGCGCTTCCCATCCCGGCGCTGCGCGGCCGCTGGCAGCTGAAGAACGCATCGGCCGCGCTCGCGGCGCTGGACGCGCTCGCCGAGCGCCTGCCGGTCTCGCTCGGCGAAGTGAAGCGCGGCCTCACGCTCGTGCGCCTTCCCGGGCGACTGCAGGTCCTTCCGGGGCGGCCCACGGTGGTCATGGACGTGGCGCACAATCCGCACGCCGCGCGCGCCCTCGCGGACGGGCTCGGCGACATGGGCTTCCACGAGAACACCTTCGCGGTATTCGCGATGCTGGGGGACAAGGACATCGGCGGCGTGATCGACGCGATGCGCGAGCGCATCGATCGCTGGTTCGTCGCCGCGGCCGTCGCGGATCGCGCCGCGCCCGCGCGTGAAGTGGCAGAGCTCCTCGAGCGCCGCGGACTGGCCGGCGTGACGCGCACCTTCGCCTCGGTGGAGAGCGCGCTTGCCGCGGCGCGTCGGGAAGCGGGGCCGAATGATAGAATTGTCGTATTCGGTTCGTTCCACACCGTGGCGGAGGCGCTGCGGTCCGCCAGCTAGGCTCACATGGCGTCTTCTGCGTCCCCCGAAGCGAGCGACATCCGGCGACGCGGCCGGCAAAGACTGATCGGAGCCATCGCGATCGCGGTGCTGCTCGTGGTCTTTGTGCCGATGATCCTCGATTCCGAGCCCCGCCCCGCGCGCACCACGCCCGTGCTCGACATCCCCGCGAAGCGGAACGCTCCCGCATTGCCCCCGCCGCCGCCCGCGCGCGCGCCGGACCATGCCGCGAAGGCGCAGCCTGCCGCCGTCCCCGAGCCGGCGAAATCCGCTTCTCCCGCACCCTCGAAGGCGGCCGCTGCGAAGCTCGAGGGGTTCGCCGTCCAGGTGGGCGCGTTCAAGGACGAGGCGACATTGCAGCAGGCGCGCGACAAGCTCGCCGCGGCCCGCATCGCCCATTTCATCGAGCGCATCGACACGCAAGCGGGCAGCCTCACGCGCCTGAGGGCGGGGCCGTACCCGACGCGGGAAGCCGCCGAGAAGGGGCTCGCCGCGGTGAAGGGCGCCTCCCTCGAGGGCCAGGTGGTGGCGCTCCCATGACGGTTGGAATCGCGGGGGCGCACCCTCATGTAATGCGTTCGCATACACTATGCGCGGGCTCACGCCCGAAAAAGGAATCCTGAAGCGATGTGCGGAATCGTGGGGGTCGTGGCACGCAGTCCCGTGAACCAGCTTCTCTATGACGGGATGACGGTGCTGCAGCATCGCGGCCAGGACGCCGCGGGCATCGTCACGGCGGAGGGCCACAGCTTCCACATGCACAAGGGCAAGGGCCTGGTGCGCGACGTGTTCCGCACGCGCGACATGAGGAACCTCGTCGGCCACATGGGGATCGCGCACTGCCGCTACCCCACCGCGGGTTCCGCGGCCTCGGAGGCCGAGGCGCAGCCCTTCTACGTGAATTCCCCGTACGGCATCGTGCTCGGCCACAACGGCAACCTCATCAACGCGGAGGAGCTGCGCCGCGATCTCTTCGTCGCCGACCGGCGCCACGTCAACACCAACTCGGACTCCGAGATCCTGCTGAACGTGCTGGCCCACGAGATCCACGACGCGAGCGCGGGACGCGAGCGCCTGAATCCCGACATCATCTTCGCGGCGGTGGCCGGAGTGCATCGCCGCGTGAAGGGCGCCTACGCCGTGGTCGCCATGGTCGCGGGCCACGGCATGCTCGCCTTCCGCGATCCGCACGGCATCCGCCCCCTCATCATCGGGCGCGCCGACACCGAGAAGGGGGTCGAATTCCTGGTGGCCTCGGAGAGCGTGAGCATCGACACGCTCGGCTTCAAGGTGATGCGCGACGTGGCCCCGGGGGAGGCGATCCTCATCGACGAGAGCGGCAACTTCCACAGCCGCCAATGCGCACAGGATCCGCACCTGAACCCGTGCATCTTCGAGTTCGTCTACCTCGCGCGTCCCGACTCCGTGATCGACGGCATCTCGGTGCACGAGAGCCGGCGCAACATGGGCATGAGCCTCGCCGACAAGATCGAGTCCCTCGGCCTGAAGGACCAGATCGACGTGGTGATCCCGATCCCGGATTCCAGCCGCCCGAGCGCGCTGGAAGTCGCCACCAAGCTCGGCAAGCCCTATCGCGAAGGCTTCATCAAGAACCGCTACATCGGGCGCACCTTCATCATGCCCGGGCAGGAGATGCGCCGTAAGAGCGTGCGCCAGAAGCTGAACGCCATGGCGAACGAGTTCCGCGGCAAGAACGTGCTGCTGGTGGACGATTCCATCGTGCGCGGCACCACCAGCCGTGAGATCGTGCAGATGGCGCGCGAAAGCGGGGCGAACAAGGTGTTCTTCGCCTCCGCCGCGCCGCCCGTGCGCTTTCCCAACGTCTACGGCATCGACATGCCCACGCGCGGCGAGCTGATCGCCACCGGGCGCACCGAGCCCGAGATCGCCGAAGCGATCGGCGCCGACGCGGTGATCTACCAGGACCTCGCCGCGCTGATCGACGACGTGAAGCGCCTGAACCCGTCGATCGAGCGCTTCGACTGCTCGTGCTTCGACGGCGTCTACGTGACCGGCGACGTCTCGCAGGAGTATCTCGACGGGATCGAGATGGGCCGGCGCGACGGCGAGTCGACCGACACGCGCCTGTCGAGCTACCAGCTCGACCTGGGCCTTTCCCGGGTCGACTAGCCGCATTTCCATGTCCAACGAATCGAAGCCCGGCACCCTCGGGGTGCGTGCCGGCCAGCTGCGCAGCGATTTCCAGGAGCACTCGGAAGCGCTCGCGCTCACCACGAGCTTCGTCTACGCGAGCGCCGCCGAGGCCGCGCGCAAGTTCGCCAACGAGGAGCCGGGCAACATCTATTCGCGCTTCACCAATCCCACGGTGAAGATGTTCCAGGATCGCCTCGCCGCCCTCGAGGGCGCCGAGGCCTGCGTCGCGACGGCCACGGGCATGGCCGCGGTCGCGACCACCGCGTTCGGGCTGCTGAAGGCCGGCGACCACATCCTCGCCGCACGCGGCGTGTTCGGCACGGTCGTGCCGCTCTTCGACCAGATCCTGGCGCGATTCGGCGTCGCCACCACGTGGGTGGATCCCACCGACCTCGACGCGTGGAAAAAGGCGGTACGGCCGGCGACGCGCCTTCTCTTCCTGGAGACGCCCTCGAACCCGGTGTGCGAGATCGCCGACATCGCGGCCCTCGCGCAGATTGCGCGCGACGCACGCGCCGTGCTCGCGGTGGACAACTGCATGTGCTCGCCGGCGCTGCAGCGTCCCATCGAGCTCGGCGCCGACCTGGTGATCCATTCCGCGACCAAGTACCTGGACGGGCAGGGACGCGTCCTCGCGGGCGCCGTCGCCGGCCGCGCCGACCTGGTCTCCGGAGCGCTTCTCACGTTCGTGCGCACCGCGGGCCCGGCGATCTCGCCTTTCAACGCGTGGATCTGCCTGAAGGGCATGGAGACGCTGCGCCTCAGGATGAACGCGCAATCGGCCAACGCGCTCGAGCTTGCGCGCTGGCTCGAGAGCCACCGCGCGGTGGAGCGCGTGCATTATCCGGGGCTCGAGTCCCACCCGCAGCATGCGCTCGCGATGCGCCAGCAATCGGCGGGAGGCGCGCTCCTTTCCTTCGTCGTGAAGGGCGGGCGCGAGGCGGCATGGCGCGTCATCGACGCCGTGAAGATGATCTCCAATACCGCCAACTTCGGCGACGTGAAGTCGACGATCTGCCACCCGGCCACCACGACGCACGGGCGCATTCCCGCCGCGGAGCGCGAGGCCTCGGGGATCGTCGAGGGCCTGGTGCGCCTGGGCGTGGGCCTGGAGGATGTGTCGGACGTGCGCGCCGACCTCGAGCGCGGGCTGGGAGGCTGACGGTGGCGCGAAGCGCGCGCGTCTTCCTCATGTGCCCGCCGGAGTTCTTCACGGTCGCGTACATCATCAATCCGTGGATGCACGGGAACCTGCGCCGGATCGACAACGCGGTGGCGAGGCAGCAGTGGCGCTCCCTCTACGACGTCCTCACCGACCTCGCGACGGTTCGCCTGGTGCTGCCGCAGCCGGGCTCGCCGGACATGGTGTTCACCGCCAACGCGGGGCTCGTGAAGGGCAAGCGCTTCATCGCGTCGCGCTTCCGCTATCCCGAGCGCCAGTACGAGGAGCCTTACTTCGCCGACTGGTTCATGGACCGCGGCTACGACGTCTCCCTCATGCCGCGCGACGTGCCCTTCGAGGGCGCGGGCGACGCGCTCTTCGACCGCGACGCCGGCCGCCTGTGGATGGCGCACGGCCACCGCTCGATTCCGGCCGCCCGCGGGGTGCTTGCCGAGCGCCTCGGCATCGACGTGGCGGTGCTGCGGCTCGTCGACCAGCGCTTCTACCATCTCGACACCTGCTTCTGCCCCCTCGAGGGCGGCCACGTCATGTACTACCCGCCCGCGTTCGACGACCAATCGCGCGCCCTCATCGAAAGCCGCATCCCCGCCGCGCGGCGCATCGCGCTCGCCGAGGAAGACGCGCTCGCGTTCGCCTGCAACGCGGTGAACATCGACGCGACCGTGGTCGTGAACCGCGCCACGCCCGCGTTCGTGAAGACCCTCGCACGCCAGGGTTTCCAGGTCGTGCAAACGCCGCTCTCCGAATTCATGAAGGCGGGCGGATCCGCCAAATGCCTCACGCTGAGACTGGACGAGCCATGATCCGAATCGCGCTGCTGTGCGCCGCCCTGCTGCCGCTCGCCGCGGGCGCCGAGATGTACAAGTGGGTCGACGAGAAGGGCAGGACCGTCTACTCGGAAACCCCGCCGCCCGATGGCAAGGCCATCAAGCTCGACATCAAGACTTCGCCGGGCCCGGCGAGCGCGCCCGGCGTCGACTGGAAGCAGAAGGAGATCGATGCGCGCCAGACGCGCATCCAGAAGGAGCAGCAGGAGCAGAACCAGAAGACGCAGGAGGAGGCCGTGCTCTCCGCGAAGAAGCGCAGCTGCCTGGAATCGCAGCGCCAGCTCTCCATCGCGCAGGCGCCGCGGCCGCTCTTCACCGTGAACGAGAAGGGCGAGAAGATCTATCTCGACGAGAAGGAGCGCCAGCGCGAGATCGACGGCTGGCAGGCGAACGTCCACAAGTATTGCGACTGATGAAGGGCGTGTCGCGTGCGGCTGCGTGGGCCCTCGCGCTCGCGCTCGCCGGCTGCAACATCACCGGACATGTCGCGAAGGAAAACGAGCCGCGCTTCGCGCCGCCCGCGGGCCCCGCGCCGCGCGTGGCGCTCGTGCTGGGCTCCGGCGGGCCGCGCGGCTTCGCCCACATCGGCGTGCTGAAGGCGCTCGACGACGCCGGCATCCGGCCCGATATCGTGATCGGCTCGAGCGTGGGCTCCATGGTGGGCGCGCTCTACGCGGCGGGAATGAGCGCGCGCGAGCTGGAGCGCCTGGCCTACGAGATCAATGTCCTGCAGTTCTTCGAA
Organism: Burkholderiales bacterium; assembly: GCA_038244725.1. Classification (GTDB taxonomy): domain Bacteria; phylum Pseudomonadota; class Gammaproteobacteria; order Burkholderiales; family Usitatibacteraceae; genus Usitatibacter. The sequence continues at coordinate 9,531 of JBBRTF010000038.1, read as the reverse complement.
TTCCGCGCGCTCACTGGCGGGCTTGCCACGGGCGCCGCGATCCAGAACTACGTCGACGACAAGGTGGGCGGGCGCACGATCCAGCAGCTGAAGACGCCATTCGCCGCCGCGGCCACGCGCGTTTCCGACGGCAGCCTCGCCCTCTTCAATCGCGGCGACACGGGCCTCGCGGTGCGCGCCTCGGGCGCGAGCCCCGGACAGTTCGAGCCGGTGCGCATCGGCGGCGAGCTCTACGTGGACGGCGACGAGGCGAGTCCCGTGCCCATCCACGCCGCGCGAATGCTCGGCGCGAAAGTCGTGATCGCGGTGGACGTGTCGGCTTTCGCCGAGGACACGCCGCCGGGCGTGCCGCCCGAGTGGGTGGAGAAGGACCAGCGCCGCGCGCGCCAGGTGGCTGCCGAGGCACGTGAAGCCGATGTCCTCATCCATCCCAACATCGGCTACTACGCGGGACACACGGAGCCCTATCGCCGCAACGTGATCGCCATCGCGGAGCGCGCGGCGCGCGAGAAGCTGCCGGCGATCCGGGCGGCGCTCGCTCGCGTGGCCTCGACAGCGCCTCAGAACGCGCCGATGGCCCGGATCCCCGCGGGCGAAGCCTCGAGGTAGCCGCCGCGCTCGTACCAGTCGGGAAGGACCCAGCGCACGCGCGCGCGGCCCGCCACCACGTGCTCGCGGCATCCGGGCCGGTGCGTGTGGCCGTGGATCATGGTGTCGCAGCCCGACTCCTCGAAGGCCCGCTCCACGGCCGCGCGCGAGACGTCCATGATCTCCGCGGGCTTGCCCTGCTTGGCGCCTTCGCTGTCGCTTCTCATGTCGCGCGCCAGCGCGAGGCGCTCGGCGATCGGGCGCGCGAGGGCGGCCTTCTGCCACGCAGGGTCGCGGACCTGCGCGCGAAACGCCTGGTACGCGGCGTCTTCCGTGCAGAGCGTGTCGCCGTGCACGAGCAGCGTGGAGCTTCCGTAGAGGTCGATCACGGTCGGATCGGCGATGATCGCGGCGCCAGTAGCTTCCGCGAAGCCCTGCGCGGCGAGGAAATCGCGATTGCCGTGCATGAAGCGAATCGGCACGCGCGCCGCCAGCGGCTTCATGGCGCGCGCGACGCGCGCGGGGAATTCGAGGGCGAGGCCGTCGTCCCCCACCCAGTACTCGAAGAGGTCGCCGAGGATGTAGAGCGCCTGCGACCCGGGCGCGACTTCCTCGAGGAAGCGCTCGAATTGCGCGGTGATGTGCGGCCGCGCCGGGTCCAGGTGAAGGTCGGAGATGAAGAGGGTGCGCGTCAGACGCACTCGGCCTTTTCGATGACGACGGGCTCGTTGGGAACGTTCTGCATGCCGGCGGCGTTGCCGGTCGCGACCTTCTTCATCTTGTCCACCGTCTCCTTGCCCTCGACCACCTTGCCGAACACCGCGTAGCCCGGATTCGCGTCGCCGGTGTAGTTGAGGAAGTCGTTGTCCTTCACGCTGATGAAGAACTGGCTGGTGGCCGAGTCGCGCACGTTGGTGCGCGCCATGGCGACCGTGTAGTTATCGTTCTTAAGGCCGTTGGTCGACTCGTTCTTGATCGGCGGCTGCGTGGGCTTCTGGCGCATGTCCTTGGTGAAGCCGCCGCCCTGCACCATGAAGCCGTCGATCACGCGGTGGAAGATGGTGCCGTTGTAGTGCCCCGACTCGACGTACTTCACGAAATTCTCCGTGGAGATCGGGGCCTTCTCCTTGTCCAGCTGGATGACGATGGGGCCCAGGGAGGTCGTGAGTTTCACTTTCATCGGTGCGTTTCCTTTCGGGGTGCAGCTGCCCGCGGCGGGAGCCTGGCCGAGCGCGGCGAGCGGCAGGGCCGAGGCGATGACGAGCGAAGCGATGAGCGTGCGGCGCATGGAGTGCATGGCGATTTTCCGTTGCAGCGAGTTGAAGATCAGGAAGTGACGACCGCCTCGTGGACGATGCGCCAGACGCCGCCCTCGCGGCTCCAGTACTGGCGCTTCGAGGTGCGGTTGGAGAGGTTGTTCGAGCGATAGTCCTGCACGAAGCTGATCATCATGAGGTCGCGCGATCCGGGATACTCGAAAAGGCTCACGTCGCTCACGCCGACCTTGATCCAGGTCTTGCCGGTATTCACCTGGCGCTTGCGCGCGCTCCAGGTGGCGAAGTCGCGTTGCTCGGAGCGGAAGTTGCGCGAGTAATGGGAGAGATAGCGGTTGGTGTCGAGGCTTTCCCAGTCGCCCTTCCAGCTGCGGAAGGCGGAGAGGAACTGCTCGCGCTCGGCCTCCCACTGCGCCGGCGCGCGCCATTCGATCGCCTGGCCGATCACCACCGGCGTGCGCTCGATGTCCACGTAGTGCGACAGGCGCGCGAGGTCCTCGTTGGTGAGCACCACGCAGCCGTCCGTGGCCCACGGCGCGCGCGAGTACGTCTCCGACGGTGTGCCGTGCAGCCAGATGCCGTGGCCGTTGCGTCCGTTGATGCGATCCCAGTCGTTCGGGTAGCTCAGGGGATAGGCGCCGGGGCCGTAGAAATCCGGCAACTTGTTCTTCAGCGCGAGGATGTTGTAGATGCCGATCGGCGTCTTCTGGTCGCCTTCGCGCGCCTTGTCGACGCCGTTCTTGCCCAGGCTGATGTAGAAGTCGGTCACGTAGCGCGGCCGGCCCAGGTCGTTCGCGTAGACGAAGAGCCGCGAGCGCGAGGTGTCGATGAGCAACGCGTGCGTCTGCCGCGGCGCGAGCTGCAGCAGCGCCGAGGGCATGGAGTCCACGGGCGGGGCGTCGGTATAGCGCTTGAGGCGCGCCCGCGCCTCGTCCTGCAGCGGTGCCACGTTCGCGGCGCTCGCCGCGGGGGAGGCGAAGGCGATCGGCTGGCCGGCGCTCGCCATGAGTAGGTCGCCCTTGAGGAGGTGGCCGAGCTTGTAGTTGGGGTTGCGCGCGAGAAGCTTGTCCACCTCGAGCATCGCGCTCTTCAGCCCGTGCTCGCGCAGCCCCATGATCACGCGCACCAGCGCCGCCTCCGCCTCGTTGCTGTAGGCCATGGGGCGAATCGCGAGCGTCCCGCCGCCGCTGCCGTCGGCGAGCGCGGAGGCGCCTATCGCGAAGGCGACGACGGCGAGGCGTTGCGTGAGGCGAACGCTGCTGCGGAAGGGAATTCTCCCGGTCACCCGCCCAACCGCTCCTGCTTGATGAGCCAGCGATCGCCGGATCGCACGAGCTTCAGGGTCTTGGTGTTGTTGCTCTTCAGCGTGTCGGACTTGTACGACTGGCGGAAAGTGACGCTCGCCTCGTTGTCGCTCGCCTTCACGCTCAGCACCTTCACGCTCACGTCGATCGTCTTGGGATGCTGGATGCGCTCGGTGCGCTCCTTCTCCCACGCCGGGCGCGACATGCCGCCGGGCAGGTCGAAGTCCGCCGCGTAGTGGCCGAGGTAGCCCTTCACGTCCTTGGCGCTCCAGGCCTTGGCCCAGCTCTCCACGGCGGCGATGGCTTGCGCATTCGCGTCGCTCGCGGCGGCAACCTCGGGGGCGGGCGGGGGCGCCGGCACGGGCTTCACCTCAGGCGCGGGCGCCGCCTTGGGAGGCTCGGCCTTCGCGACCACTTCCGGCTTGCGCGGCTCCGCCTTGGGCATCTCCGCCTTGGCCGAGGGCATCGCAACCTTGGGGGCCTCGGTGCGCCCTACGGCGCCCGGGCTCGCCTTCGGGCCGAAGAGCTCCTTCACCATCGCGAGCTTCAACTGCGCGGTGGTGTTGCTCTTGTCCAGTTGCAGCGCGCGATCGTAGGCGCGGCTCGCGAGCTGCGCGTAGATGTCGCCGAGGTTCTCGTGCGCGGTGGCATAGCTCGGATGCGTGTGGATCGCGAGCTCGAGCGCCGACTTGGCCTTGTCGTAGTTGCCCTGGGAAGCGTAGAGCACCGCGAGGTTGTTGTAGGGCTCGGGAAGCTCGGGGAAATCCTCGGTGAGCGCGGTGAAGACCTGGATCGCCTCGGGGATGCGCTTCTGCTCGGTGAGCACGAGGCCCTTCAGGAAGCGCCCCTGCGGGTCCCGGGGCGTCGTCTTGAGGAAAGCCTCGACCTTGTCGAGGGCGGGCTGGAGCTTCTGCTGGCCGTAGAGCTTCTGCGCCTCGCGCAGTTCGTCCGCGGGCGCCGCCCAGGCGCACGCGCCCGCGCCAAGCGTGGCGGCGAAGAGCGCCGCGGCCAGCCGGGTCCTGATCGGAATGCAGTGCAACATCGTGTTATAATTTGTTGAATTTAATAAGAAACAATATTCTACCCGCCTTCGCGAGCCATAACAATCTTCCGCCGCCCGCGCGCGGGCTCTTTCTCCGGCCCGCGACCGCCATGTCCGCGCTCCAAATCCATAACACCCTCAGCCGCCGGAAAGAGCCCTTCGTTCCCCGCGAACCGGGCAAGGCGGCGGTCTACGTCTGCGGCCCCACCGTATACGACTATTTTCACATTGGAAATGCCCGCACGTTCACGGTGTTCGACCTCGTCGTGCGCTGGCTTCGCGCAACGGGCTACGAAGTGACCTATGTGCGCAACATCACTGACATCGACGACAAGATCATGGAGCGCGCGCGCGCCAACGGCGAGCCGATCGAAGCGCTCACCGAGCGCATGGTGGCCGCGTTCGCCGCGGATACGGCGCGACTGAATCTCGTCGTGCCCGACATCCAGCCGCGCGCCACGCGCTACGTGGGCCCGATGCTCGAGATGATCGAGACCCTCGAGGAGAAAGGCCTCGCGTATCGGGGCGCCAACGGCGACGTGTACTTCGCGGTGCGCAGCTTCCCCGACTACGGCAAGCTCTCGCATCGCAACCTGGACGAGCTGCGCGCGGGCGAACGCGTCGCGGTCGAGGCGGCCAAGCGCGATCCGCTGGACTTCGTGCTCTGGAAGGCGGCCAAGCCCGGCGAGCCGAAGTGGCCCTCGGTGTTCGGCGAAGGCAGGCCCGGATGGCACATCGAATGCTCGGCCATGTCCTGCCGCGAGCTCGGAGTCCCCGTCGACATCCACGGCGGCGGCTGGGACCTGCAGTTTCCCCATCACGAGAACGAGATCGCGCAAAGCGAAGGCGCATACGGCACGCGCTTCGTGAACTACTGGATGCACTCCGCGTTCCTCAATTTCGACTCGGAGAAGATGTCGAAGTCGCTGGGCAATTTCTTCACGACGCGCGACGTGCTGGACAAGCTCGATCCGGTGCAGGGCGGCGAGCAGCTGCGCTTCTTCCTCCTGCGCGCGCACTATCGAAGCAGCGTGAACTACACATGGGAAGCGCTGCAGGACGCGGGCAACACGCTGGGCAGCTTCTACACGACGCTGCGGGAAGTGCCTCCGGCGGCGGCGAAGGTGGACTGGGGCAATCCCTACGCGGCGCGCTTCCGCGACGCGATGAACGACGATTTCGACGTGCCCGTGGCGCTCGCCGTGCTGCACGAGCTGCGCGGCGAGGTGAACCGCACCCGCTCGGCGGCGCTGTCGGGCCTCATGAAGGCGCTCGGCGGCACCATCGGCCTGCTGCAGCAGGACGCCGCGAATTTCCTCAAGGCCGGCATGAACCTCGACGTCCAGTCGCTCATCGACGAGCGCAACGCGGCCAAGAAGGCGAAGAACTACACGCGCGCCGACGAGATCCGCAATCAGCTCGAGGCCATGGGCATCGTCCTGGAAGACAAGCCCGGGGGCATCACGGAGTGGAGGAAGAAATAGGCGCGAGGCGTTCTCGTGCCTCGCGCCGGTCTTGCCCTACCTCACGAACTTCTGGTCCCTCGAGATGATCGTGAGGTCCACGTACTGCGAGCCGCTGTGGCGCCCCGGACCGAAGCTCACCTTGAAGCCGCCGGCGTCGTAGTCGCCCATGGTCTCCATCGCCTTCACGAAGCTCTCGCGGGTGAGGCTCTTGCCGGCGCGGCGAAGTCCCTCGACCATCACCTTGGCGGCGACGAACCCCTCGAGCGAGCCGAATCCCGGCTCGGCCTTTTCGGCGACGAGGAGCTTCTGGTATTCCTTCACCACGGGCACGGAGCTGTCCCAGGGGAAAGGCATCACCTGCGAGATCTGCACGCCGCGCCCGTCGGGCCCCAGCTCCTTGGCGAGCGCCTTGCTGCCGACGAAGGAGACGTTCCAGAAGGTCGGGTTCGAGCCCGCCTTCTTCATGTCGCGGATGAACGCGGCGCAGCTCTTGTAGGCGCTGATCATCACGACAGCCTGCGGATTCGCCTTCCTGATCTCGTCGATCGCCTTCTTCACCTCCACGGTGTTGCGCTCGACGGTCCCCTTGGCGACCACCTCCAGCCCGCGCTTCTTGAGCGCGCGCTCCACGCCGGCGAGCCCCGCCTGGCCGTACGCGTCGTTCTGGTAGAAGACCGCGATCCGGTTCACGCTCATCGCGGTCAAGTGCTGCACGATGGCCTCGGTCTCGTCGAAATAGCTCGCGCGCACGTTGAAGATGTACGGGTTGACGGGGTTCCTCAGCAGCTCCGCCCCGGTGAAGGGACCGACGAAGGGAACGCGCGCCTCGGTGAAGATCGGCAGCGATGCCGCCGAGGTCGGGGTGCCCACGTAGCCGAAGAGCGCGAACACCTTCTCGTCGTTGATGAGCTTCTTCGTGTTTTCCGCGGCGCGATTGGCCTCGTAGCCGTCGTCGAGCGTCTTCAGGACGATGCGCCGGCCGTTCACACCGCCATGCGCGTTCACTTGGTTGAAGTACAGGTTGGCGCCGAACCGCATGTCGATCCCCAGCTGCTGAGCCGGGCCGGTGAGCGCGACCGACTGCCCGAGGACGACCTGCGAATCCGTGACCCCCTGGGCCCCGGCAACACCGGCGGCCGCGAGAGCGAGCGCCAAGAACAAGCGAACCATTTCTCCTCCTCATCCCTTTGCGGGGTATGCGGCCATGATACCGCCGCCGGGAGGTATTTTCGCAGGCCGCGCGATGCCGATCAGCCCGCGAAGAATTCCCGCACCTTGTCCATGAAGCCCTTGGCGCGGGGGTTATGGCGGGTCGAATCCTTGCGGTTGATGTCCTCCAGCTCGCGCAGGAGCTCTTTCTGGCGCTCGGTGAGGCGCACCGGCGTCTCCACCACCACCTCGCACATGAGGTCGCCGGGGTAGCTCGCGCGCACGCCCTTGATGCCCTTGCCGCGCAGGCGGAACACCTGGCCCGACTGGGTCTCGGGCGGCACCTTGATCTTGGCCGTGCCGTCGAGGGTCGGGATCTCGATCTCGCCGCCGAGGGCGGCCTGCGAGAAGCTGATGGGCATCTCGCAATGCAGGTCGTCGCCGTCGCGCTGGAAGACCGAATGCGCCTTCAGGTGGATCACGACGTAGAGGTCGCCGGGAGGCCCGCCGTTCACGCCGGCCTCGCCTTCGCCCGAGAGGCGGATGCGATCGCCCTCGTCGACGCCGGCGGGAATCTTCACGGCGAGTGTCTTGTGCTTCTTCAACCGGCCGGCGCCGCGGCAGGCGGAGCAGGGATCGCTCACCATCTTGCCGGTGCCGTGGCAGGTGGGGCAGGTCTGCTGGATGGAGAAGAAGCCCTGCGAGATGCGCACCGTCCCGGAGCCGTGGCAGGTCTCGCAGGTCTTGGGATGGGTCCCGGGCTTCGCGCCGGAGCCCTTGCAGACTTCGCAGCTCTCCATGGTCGGAATGCGGATCTTGGTCTCGGTTCCGCGCGCCGCCTGCTCGAGCGAGACCTCGAGGTTGTAGCGCAGGTCCGCGCCGCGGAAGACCGATGCGCGACCGCGCGCGCCCTGTGCGCCGCCGAAGATGTCGCTGAAGATGTCGCCGAAGGCTTCCGCGAATCCGCCGAAGCCCTCCTGCGGACCGCCGCCCATGCCCATCTGCGGGTTCACGCCGGCGTGCCCGTAAGCATCGTAGGCACGGCGCTTGTCCGCCTCGGTGAGGACCTCGTAGGCTTCCTTCGCTTCCTTGAACCGCTCCTCGGCATCCTTGCTGTCGGGGTTGCGGTCGGGGTGGTGCTTCATGGCGAGCTTGCGGTACGCCTTCTTGATCTCTTCCTCGGAGGCATCCCGGTTAAGACCGAGGACTTCGTAGTAATCACGCTTCTTGGTAGCCATTGGGCTCTCAGGTCAGTCCTCAAGTAGACAAGGCACGAGGCGCGAGGCACGAGAAAATTCGCTTTTTCTCATGCTTCGCGCCTCGTGCCTCGCGCCTCTAACTTAAGCCGACTTCTTGTCCTTCACTTCCGTGTACTCCGCGTCCACGACGTTGCCTTCCTCATTGGGCGCCTCGGAAGCCCCTGCCGCGGCCTCGGGCTGGGGAGCGCCCTGGGCGCCCTTCGCCTGCGCGTCGGCGTAGATCTTCTCGCCGAGCTTCTGCGAGGCGGTCACGAGCGCCTGGGTCTTCTCGTCGATCTCGGCCTTGTCGTCGCTCTTCACCACGACCTCGAGCTCCTTCAGCGCGCTCTCGATCTTCTCCTTCTCGGCGGCGTCGATCTTGTCGCCGTACTCCGCGAGGGACTTCTTCACCGAGTGGGCGAGGGCTTCGGCCTGGTTCCTCGCGGTGACGAGCTCGAGGGCTTTCTTGTCCTCGTCGGCGTGGGTCTCGGCGTCCTTCACCATGGCCTGGATCTCCTCCTCGCTCAAGCCCGTGCTCGCCTTGATCGTGATCTTGTTCTCCTTGCCCGTCGCCTTGTCCTTGGCGTGCACGTGCAGGATGCCGTTCGCGTCGATGTCGAAGGCGACCTCGATCTGCGGCATGCCGCGCGCGGAGGGCGGGATGCCCTCGAGGTTGAACTGGCCCAGGCTCTTGTTGCCCGAGGCCACGTCGCGCTCGCCCTGCAGCACGTGGATGGTCACGGCCGACTGGTTGTCGTCGGCGGTGGAGAACACCTGCTGCGCCTTGGTCGGGATCGTCGTGTTCTTCTTGATGAGCTTGGTCATCACGCCGCCGAGGGTCTCGATGCCGAGCGAAAGGGGCGTCACGTCCAGGAGGAGCACGTCCTTCACGTCGCCTTTCAGCACGCCGCCCTGGATCGCCGCGCCGACCGCGACGGCTTCATCGGGGTTCACGTCCTTGCGCGGCTCCTTGCCGAAGAACTCCTTCACCTTGTCCTGCACCTTCGGCATGCGCGTCATGCCGCCCACCAGGATCACGTCGCTGATGTCGGCCACGTTCACGCCGGAATCCTTGATCGCGGTGCGGCACGGGGCGATGGTCTTCTCGATCAAGTCGTCCACGAGCGCCTCGAACTTGGCGCGCGTGATCTTCATCGCGAGGTGCTTCGGCCCGGACGCGTCGGCCGGGTTGTAGGGCAGGTTGATGGCGGTGGCCTGCGAGCTGGACAGCTCGATCTTGGCCTTCTCGGCGCTTTCCTTGAGGCGCTGCAGCGCGAGCACGTCCTTCGAGAGGTCGACGCCCGAGTCCTTCTTGAACTCGGTGACGATGTACTCGATCAGGCGCTGGTCGAAGTCCTCGCCGCCGAGGAACGTGTCGCCGTTGGTGGAGAGCACCTCGAACTGGTGCTCGCCCTCGACGTTCGCGATCTCGATGATCGAGATGTCGAAGGTGCCCCCGCCGAGGTCATA
>JBBRTF010000037.1:0-50600 GCA_038244725.1 Burkholderiales bacterium | reverse complement strand
GTCCACCAGGGCCTTCGGGCAGCCCAGGGACACGAATCCCACGCGTGGAACCGCCTTCACTTCCGGGTACGCGGCTTGCGCGCGGCCTTGGCCGCCCTGGCACGCGGCTTTTCTTCCGCGGGCGCCGCTTCGCCCTGGGCATTGGGGTAGGGAAATCCGGAGAAGAGCTTCAATGCCTGGTTGCGCAGCTCCTCCTGCATGTCGATCACCGCCTTGGCGCCCTTCTCGAGGTAGCCGCCCATCACGTTGGGAATGGGCTGGCCCGCGGCGCCGAACTGCGACCAGGTTTCCGCGGGGATCTTCGGCAGCTCGCCGTAGAGCGTCTGCGCCTGCGCCTGGAAGCGCTTCTGCGCCTCGTGGAAGGTGGAGATCGAGCGCTCGAGATACGAGCCCATCATTCCCTGCATCGCGTGCCCGTAGTAACGGATGATGTTGGCGAGCATGTCGCTCGAGAACATCGGCACGCCGCCGGACTCTTCCTCGAGGATGATCTGCAGCAGGATCGAGCGCGTGAGGTCATCGCCGCTCTTCGCGTCCTTCACCTGGAAGTCCTTGTAGCCCAGCACCAGGTCCTTCACCTCGGCGAGCGTGATGTAGGTCGAGGTCTCGGTGTCGTAGAGACGCCGGTTGGGATACTTCTTGATGATGCGGGGCGAGGCCATGGGGATTTTCCTGTGGATGCTGCGCTACATCAATTCGGGATTGTGCACGGCTGCCGGGTGGCACGGTGGCACCTGCACAAGTACTTCATTTTATTACATTTTGGTATTTTATTGCACTGCGCCCGGAACCTCTTGGTGCAACGCACCAAAATTTCCTTGACACAGCGACTTCCGCTTCCTAGAATGAATTTGTTGCGGCGCACCATCGGATGTGTCGGCAGCATCGGCACACCCCCACCGCTTGAGGATCGAGTCATGACCACCAATGCCACCCCGCTCGCCGAGATCGCCGGCCACGCCGTCGCCCGCGGGTAGTAGCGACGCGGCCCATCCCATTCAAGGCTCCTCCTCCTTTATCGCAAATTCCAAAGATTTGGATAAAGGTTCTAACCCCAGGCTATAACCTGGGGTTTTTTTTGGCGCGGCCGGAACCACAAGGACCCACACAATGAAAAAAGTTGCTCTCGTGACGGGCGGGGTCGGCGGCATCGGCACCGCGATCTGCAAGAGGCTCGCCGCCGACGGCCTCCTCGTCGTCGCCAACTACGCCATTCCCGGCAGCCAGGACAAGTGGATGGCCGCGATGGCCGCCGCCGGCCTGGACGGCTCGCATTGCGCGCTCGCCTTCGGCGACGTGACCGATTTCGCCGCGATGGGGGAGATGGTGAGGAAGATCGAGGCCGACCACGGCCCCGTCTCGGTCCTGGTGAACTGCGCCGGCATCACGCGCGACTCGACCTTCCGCAAGATGACGCCCGAGCAGTGGAGCTCCGTGCTCTCCACGAACCTGGACAGCGTATTCAACGTGACGCGCCACGTGATCGACGGCATGGTGGAGGGCGGCTGGGGCCGCATCGTCAACATCTCCTCTGTGAACGCGGTGCGCGGCCAGTTCGGCCAGACCAACTACGCCGCCGCCAAGGCCGGCATCCTCGGGTTCACCAAGTCCCTCGCCCAGGAAGTCGTGAGGAAAGGCGTCACGGTGAACGCGGTCTCGCCGGGCTACGTGCAGACCGACATGGTGATGGCGATCCGCGAGGACGTGCGCCAGAAGATCGTGGCCGAGATCCCCGCGGGCCGGCTCGCCCGCCCCGAGGAAGTGGCCGACGCCGTCGCGTTCCTCGCCTCCGAGAACGCGGCCTACATCACCGGCACCAACCTCGCGGTGAACGGCGGCCTGCACATGTACTCGTGAGGCGCGGCTAGTCGCGCCGGTCGTCCAGGTCCTGGCTCGCGGCGAAATCGCGGAGGAACACGAGCGCTCCGATGAACGCCGCGACGCCAAGTGTGGAGACCACCGCGGCGCCGGCGTCGATGCGGCCCACGATGGTGAGGTAGAGCAGGCCCAGCCCCAGCGAGACCGGGAGGATCACCGCGAAAGCCGCATGGAGGCCGGGGATCCTCATGGCCTCACGCGCTCGCCTGGCGGCTCGTGCGGATCCACTCGGCGAATTCGACGCCCTCCATGGGCCTCGCGATGTAGAAGCCCTGCGCGAGCGGGCAATCGAGGCTGCGCACGAGCTCCCACTCGACATGCGTCTCCACGCCCTCGGCCACGGCGTCGATGCCGAGCTTCACCGCCATCTCCAGGCTCGACTCGAGGATCGCGCGGCTCGCGGGATTGTGCGAAGCGCTCTTCACGAAGACCTGGTCCACCTTGAGCTCCGTGAAGGGAATGCGCGAGAGGCGCGCCATCGACGAGTAGCCGGTGCCGTAATCGTCGATGGACAGTCCGAAACCCTTCATGCGCAGGCGCGAGAGGTTCTCGAGCGTCCTGCCCATGTCGCCCACGGCCGCCGACTCGGTCACCTCGAAGATCATGTGGCGCGGCTCGAGCCCCTCGGCCTCGACCACCTCGACCATGCGCTCGGCGAGGTTCACGTCCGCGAGCGACACGATCGAGAGGTTCACGGAGACCGTCGCGTCCACGCTCGCGCGCCATAGCCGGGCGTTGCGCGCCGCCTGCGCCGCCACCGCATAAGCGAGGTCGTCCACGCCGCCGCTCGCCTCGAGGGCCGGGATGAAGGAGTGCGGCAAGAGGACGCCCTTCACGGGATGGCGCCAGCGCGCGATCGCCTCCGCGCCCTTCATCTCGCGCGTCCTGGGATCGACCTTGGGCTGGAAATAGGCTTCGAACTGGTTCGCGCGGAGGCCCTGCGCCACTTCCTCCGCCGTGAAGGCTTCCACGGCACGCGGCGTCGGGCGCTCGAGGGCGTGCCGTCCGATCACCGCCTCGAGCTTCTTCGCGTTCGCGGGCTTCTCGATCGAGCCCAGCAGGCGCACGCCGTATGCGCGCGCCATGCCCTCCACCGTCGCCACCAGCGAGGGAGCGAGGCTGCTCACGAGGACGAGCGAGACGCCGGTGCCGCGCTCGCCCAGATGGCGGATGAACTCCATGCCGTCCATGCCCGGCATGTCCAGGTCGCTCACGACGATGTCGATGGGCGGATCGATGGTCGCGAGCATGTCGAGCGCCTCGCGCCCGTCGGCGGCCGAGTAGACGGCGGCCGCCCCCATGCCCTGCACGATGTTGCTCGCCATCCAGCGCTGGAAGCCATGGTCCTCGACGATGAGGAAGCGAAGGGAGGCGATGCCGGTCATCGCGCGGCGGGCTCCGATGCGGCGAGGTGCGCCTCGAGGCGCGCCAGCTCTTCCTTGAAGAGACGCATCTCCTCGGCGACCGCGGCATGGTTCGCCGCCCGTGCGGCGCGCTCGATGCGCTCGCACACGCCGGCGAGCGCCGTCGCGCCGACGGCGAGGCTCGCGCCCTTGATGCGGTGCGCCGCGTGGGTCGCCTCGCCCAGGTCCGCTGCGCGCACGGCGGACTCGAGCTCGCGCGCGTCCTCGACGCTGCACGCGCGGAAGCGCCTCAGGATCTCGCGCTCGAGCTCGCCGTCGCCGCCGGCGGCGAGCTCGAGCACCGCCGGATCGAGCACGCTCGCCTCCGAGCGGCGCGGGGCGCCGGAGATCGGCAGCCACTGATCGAGCTTGCGCGCGAGCGCTCCGAGCTCGATCGGCTTGGCGAGGTAGTCGTCCATTCCCGCGGCGTAGCAGTTCTGCGCCTCGCCGCCCAGCGCATTCGCGGTGCACGCGATGATGGGCACGCGAGGATGCCCGTTCTTCTCCTCGCAGGAGCGGATGTGGCGCGCGAGCTGGTAGCCGTTCATCCCCGGCATGTTGCAGTCGGTGAGCACCGCCCCGAAAGTCCCCGCATTCCATTTCTCGACGGCCTCGACGCCGTCATGCGCGACCTGCGCCGCGTAGCCCAGGGCGTTCACCTGCCTCACCAGCACCATGCGGTTGATCGGATGGTCGTCCACCACCAGCACGAGCGTGCCCTCGCGCGCGGCGTGCGCCAGGCTGGGCGCCACGCGCCGCATCGCGACGCCGCCCGCGTCGCGCTCGGTATCGGGTGCCGCGGGCACGGGCGCGTCGGCCACAGGCAGCGTGATCACCATCGAGGCGGACGTGCCCAGCCCTGCGGCGCTCTCGATGTCGATGGTCGCACCCATGAGCCCGGCCAGGCGCCTGCAGATCGCGAGGCCCAGGCCCGTGCCGCCGAAGCGCAGGGCCGTGTCGTTGCGCGCCTGCGCGAAGGGCGTGAAGAGGCGCGCCCTCTCCTCGTCCGAGATGCCGATGCCGGTATCGTCGACCCGGAAGCGCAGCACGTCGGCTTGCGCCCGGCGCTCGGCAAGGTCGACGCGGATCGAGACCTCGCCCTGGGAGGTGAACTTGATCGCGTTGCTCACGAGGTTGTTGAGGATCTGCTGCAGTCGCAGCGCATCGACGATCACCGCCGGGCTCACGCGCGGATCGACGTACGACTTGAGCAGCAGTCCCTTGCTGCTCGCGTTGCCCGTGTAGATATTGCAGACGCGCGCGACGAGATCGGGAATCGACGCGGGCTCCGGGCGCAGCTCGAGCTTGCCGGCCTCGATCTTGGAGAAGTCGAGGATGTCGTCGATGATGCGCAGCAGCGACCGGCCCGACTCGCGCACGATGCCGAGCGTGGTGCGCTGCTCGCCGTCCAGCTTGCCGAGCGCGAGGATCTCGAGCATGCCGAGCACGCCGTTCATGGGCGTGCGGATCTCGTGGCTCATGGTGGCGAGAAAGGTGCTCTTGGCGCGGTTGGCGCTGTCGGCGGCTTCGCGCGCGTCGTGTAGTTCCGCCTCCAGCTGCCGCTGGCGCGTGATGTCGCTCCAGTAGCCGTTCCAGAGCACGCTGCCATCGGGCTCCTGCCTCAGCGATGCCGAGGCGCGCAGCCAGCGCACCTCGCCGCTGTCCTGCTTCACGCGGAAGTCGTATTGCACCGGCATGAGGTCGCGCACGGCGCGCGTCAGCGTCTCGGCCATGGCCGGGCGATCCTCCTCGGCGACGGTCTCCCACATCACGGAGAAGTCCCGCAACGCCGCTTCGCGCGACACGTCGAGCAGCGACTCCACAGCCGGGCTCAGGAACTCGAACCGGTGGCGCCCATCGGGGCTCGTGCGCATCTGGTAGGTCGCACCGGGAATGCTGTCGGCAAGGTCGCGCAGCTGCCTCTCGGCGCGCTCGCGCCGGCGCGATTCCAGGATGTAGCCGATGTATCCGGGCACCATCACCAGCGCGGAGACGAGCCCCGCCGCGACGAGGATGAGCCACACCTCGTCGAATTGCTTGCGCGCATCGGCGCGGCGCGCCTCCAGCAGGCGCAGCTCCTCGCGCTTCAGCTCCCCGGTGAGCGCGTAGATGCGCTCGCTCGCGGCCTGGCCACGCCCGCTGCGTTGTCCCGGGGGTGCGGCGCCCAGGGCGCGCACCTCGACGCTTTCGCGCATGATCGCGACCCGCTGCGCGACGAGAGCGTCGAGCGCCTCGATGCGTGCCTGCTGCCGCGAATTGTCGCCGGTGAGGGCGCGCAGCGCCGAGAGCTCGAGCGAGAGCTGCGCCAGCGCCCGGTCGCGCTCCGCCGTGAAGCGCGGCTCGGCGGCGAGCATGAAGCCGCGCTGGCCCGCTTCCGCGCGCGCCATGGACGCGTCGATGCGCCCGATGCCCTGCAGCGCTTCGAGCGTGTGGTTGATGAGCTGCTCGGCGTCCTGCGCCTGGCGAGTCGCCCCATAGAGCGTCCAGCCGACGATGAGAATGACCAATGCGGCGGCCCAATAGCCGACATGGCCGGGCGAGACTTCCCGCGCTCTTTGCAACACCCTTGCGATGGGCATTCCCCGATCTTACGGCTCGCGCCGGCCGCCGGCCCCACCTGCGCGCGTAGGGTCGGAAGCCTGCTGGCGGACCATACTGGGCCAATGAATGCCAATCGCCCCCTTTTCGCGACGATCCTGGCGCTCGCGGGTTGCGCATCACAGCCCGCGAGCGACGTCGCCGCGGCCGAGCATGCCGTCGCGCTGGCGCAGCGCGCGGGCGCGGCCCACTGGTCCCCGCGCGAGCTCGCGCTCGCCGAGGAGAAGATCGCGCTCACGCGCCGCTGGATCGCCGCGCGGGATCCCGCGCCCGCGCGCTGGCTCGCCGAGCAGGCCCAGGTGGACGCGGAGCTCGCCGCCTTGAAATCGGTGGTGGCGCGCGCGGCGCGTCGCGAGATCGCATCGGCGCGGCGTTGAGGCGGCGCGCGAACGCCGCGTTCGCGCTTGCGGTGCTCTTCGCCTCTTCGTGCGCGTTCGTGCCGCAGCGCAACCTTCGGCTCGAGGAGGCGCAGCGCGAGCTCAGGGATGCCGCCGCCGATCCCGAAGTCGCCCAGCTCGCCGCCGCGGAGCTGCGCCGGGCCGCCGAAATTCTCGAGGACGCCGCCCTCGCACGCGACACCCTCGACGACACGGCCGTCGTCGACCATCTCGCCTACGTGGCGAAGCAGCGCGTTGCGATCGCGCGCGAGAGCGCGAAGCTGAGGGCGAAGAGCCCCTAGCCCCTTACTGCATGTGCTGCCCGCCGTTGATCGCGATGTTGGCGCCCGTAAGGAATGCCGCCTCGTCCGACGCGAGATAGGCGCACAGCCCCGCCACCTCCTCGGGCTTGCCGAGCCGGCCGATCGGGATCTGCGGGATGATCTTCGAGTCGAGCACGTCCTTGGGGATCGCGAGCACCATCTTGGTCCCGATGTATCCCGGCGAAATCGTGTTCACGGTGACGCCCTTCCTCGCGACCTCGAGCGCGAGCGCCTTGGTGAAGCCGTGCATCCCCGCCTTCGCGGCGGAGTAGTTGGTCTGCCCGAAGGCGCCTTTCTGGCCGTTCACGCTGGACACGTTGATGACGCGGCCCCAGCCGCGCTCCACCATGCCGTCCACCACGGGCTTGGTCACGTTGAAGACGCTGTCGAGGTTGGTCTTCATCACCGCGTCCCAATCCACCTTGGTCATCTTCTTGAAGGTCATGTCGCGGGTGATGCCGGCGTTGTTGATGAGGATGTCGATCGGCCCGTGCTCCTTCGTGATCGCCTCGACCGCTGTCGCGCAGGAGTCGAAGTCGGAGACGTCGCACGGGTACGCGTGGAACTTGTGGCCCTGGCCCTGCATCTCCTTCAGCCACTCGGCATGCTTCGTGTTGCCCGGCGAATAGGTGACGATCACCTTCACGCCCATCTTCTCGAGCTTCATGCAGATGGCCTCGCCGAGGCCTCCCATGCCGCCCGTCACCAGCGCGTTGCGTTGAGCCATTTCACTCCTCCGTTGTTATCGCCGATCGCCCAGGCTAGATGCGCTCCTTCGCGTAGCGCCCGGGCGCCGGCTCGATCGGCTTCTTTTTGCCGTCGCCCAGCCTCTTCGGCGCCGCCACGAGCTTGCCCCCGTAGGGCTTCGACCACTTCGACCACTCGTTCCACCAGCTTCCCGGCACTTCCTTCGCCGCGACGAACCACTGCTCCGCGTCGGCGCCGAGCTTGTCGTTCACCCAGTAGCTGCGCTTGTTCTTCGACGCGGGGTTGATGGTGCCGGCGATGTGCCCGCTCGCGCCGAGCACGAACCTCGCCTTGCTTCCGAGCGTTCGCGCGCTCGCGTATCCACCCTTCCACGGGACGATGTGGTCCTCGCGCGCGGCGAACACGAACGTCGGCATCTTCAGGCGCTTCAGGCTCACGGGCTCACCCAGCATCTTCAACGCGTCGGGGCGGCAGAGCTTGTTGTCCTGGTAGGTGTTGCGCAGGTAATACGAGTACATCGGGCCCGGCAGGTTCGTCGCGTCGGCGTTCCAGTAAAGGAGGTCGAAGGCCGGCGGCTGCTTGCCCTTCAGGTAGTTGTTGACCACGTACGACCACACGAGGTCGTTGGCGCGCAGGCTCGAGAAGGCGCTGGCGAGCTCGTTGCCCGGCACGATGCCGCCGTGCGCGAGCTGCTTCTCGCGTTTCTCGACGAAGTTCTTGTCGATGTAGACGCGGATCTCGCCCACCTCGGAGAATTCCAGCAGCGTGGTGAGCAGCGTGAGGCTCTCCACCGGGTCCTTGCCGCGCTTCTCGAGCACGGCGAGCGCCGAGGCGACGAGGGTGCCGCCGATGCAGAAGCCGAGCACGTTGATCTTCGGCGCCTTCGTGATGCGCCGCGCTTCCTCGAGGGCGTCGATGAGGGAAGCGATGTAGTCGTCCCAGGTGACCTTCGAGTGCTTCTTGTTCACGTTGCGCCACGAGCACATGAAAGTCGTGTGGCCCTGCTGCACCGCGAAGCGCACCAGCGAATTGTCGGGTTGCAGGTCCATGATGTAGAACTTGTTGATGCAGGGCGGCACCATCACGAGGGGTCGCTCGAACACCTTCGCGGTCTCGGGCTGGTACTGGATCAGCTGGATCAGCTCGTCCTCCCACACCACCGCGCCGGGCGATATCGCGACGTTCTTGCCCACTTCGAAGGCGCTCTCGTCGGTCATGGAGATGCGCCCCTTCTCCATGTCGGCGAGGAGGTTCTTCATGCCTTCCTGGAGCGACTCGCCGCCGCTTTCCATGGCGGCCTTGAGCGCCTCGGGATTGGTCATGAGGTAGTTCGAGGGCGCCGCCGCGTCCAGGTACTGGCGCATGAAGAAGCGCATGCGTTGCTTGGTGGGCGCGTCGAGGCTCGCCTCCTCGACCGCCTGCATCATCATCTTCGAGGTGAGCAGGTACGAGTCCCTGAAATAGCGGAACACCGGGAGCTCGTCCCATTCCTTGCCGCTGAAGCGCTTGTCGCTCGCCCCGGGCCCGTCCGCGCTGTGCACGTGAGGCTGCATCGAGCCCATCCAGAGGCGCATCTGCTCCTGCATGTAGCGGCCCTGCAGGTCGAGCATCGTCTCGGGCTTGGCGGAGAGCGCCTCGAGCCAGGCGCGGTAGGCCTCGGCGAAGCCGCTCATCACCTGCTGCGAGGGCCCTTCGCCGGAAACGGAGGAGGAGAACTTGTCGTGCGCCTCGCGCAGCTGCGCGGCGAAGCGTTCGGCGTCGGGGGGAGGGGCGTTCCTGGACATGGCGATCAGACCTCCGGAAATAATACCGCGTGGATCACCCAGATGCTCGCGATCCCCAGGGCGATGAAGGCGACCTGCCCGAGCGAGTCCGAGACGGCGGTCTTCTTGTGAAGGCCGGGGATCAAGTCTGCCACTGCGACGTAGATCATGCTCGCCGCCGCAAACGCCAGTATGTCCGGAATCCACGTCGATACGTGGCTCAATGCGAAATAGGCGATGAGGCCACCCAGCATCGCCGACATCCCCGACACCAGGTTCCAGAAGAGCGCTCGCGCCTTGCTGAAGCCCGAGTGCAGCAGCACCACGAAATCGCCGATCTCCTGCGGGATCTCGTGGGCGATGATGGCCAGCGATGTCACCACGCCGAGCTTCACGTCGGCGAGGAAGGCGCCGGCGATAATCACGCCGTCGGTGAAGTTGTGGAACGCGTCGCCGAAGATGATCATCCAGCCGCTGCGGCCGTGGTCGTGGCCCGAATGGCGCATCTGCTCCTCGGCTTCCGCTTCCTCTTCCTCGCTATGGTGGTGATGGTGGCGCCAGAGGAGCAGCTTCTCGAGCATGAAGAAGAAGAGCAGGCCGAAGAGGATGAAGGCCGCGGTGCGCGCCGGATGCTTGGTCTCCTCGAAGAGGTGCGGAAGGATGTCGAGGAAGGCGGCGCCCAGGAGCGCGCCCACGGCGTAGCTCACCAGCGTCGAGATCCAGCGCGCCTTGGCGCGGAACGCCACCACGGCCGCGAGCGCGATCGACAGGACCGTGCCCAGCAGGCACGCGAGCAGGATGTAGAGGAGCGTCGTCATCCCCGGATCATTCCCTCCAGATGAAGGCGCCCATGCGTCCGCTCGCCTGGACCCGCCGGTACGAGAAGAAGCGCTCGCGCTCGCGATGCGTGCAGAAGCCGCCGCCGAACACCGCGCGGACGCCGGCGCGATCGAGGCGCATGCGCGCGAGCGCGTAGAGATCCGCCATGAACTTGCCTTCCGCGTGGGGCGCGAAGGCCGCGGCCGCGCGCTCGTCGACCTCGACGAAGGCGGCGCGCACTTCCGGGCCCACCTCGAACGCGTCGGGGCCGATGGCCGGGCCCATCCACGCGAGCACTTCCGCAGGCGGCCCGCCGATCGCGAGCACCGTGTTCTCGATCACGCCCGCAGCCATTCCGCGCCAACCCGCATGCGCGACACCCACGCGCTCGCCGCGCGCATTGCAGAAGAAGAGCGGCATGCAGTCCGCGGTGAGCACCACCGCGACGCGGCCCGGCTCGCCGGTCACCGCGGCGTCGGCGGTGGGCGCGGCATCGGGCGCGACCTTGTCGAGGTCGGCGGCCGCGTTGCCGTGCACCTGCGCCATCCAGCGCGGGTCCGCCGGCAGCTCCCCGCGCACGATCGAGCGATTCTTCTCCACGCTCCAGGGGTCGTCACCGCTCCTCGTGCCGAGGTTCATGGACTCGTATTCGCCCTCGCTCACGCCGAGCGCGCGCGTGGTGACGAACGCATGCACGCGGGCGGGCGCCGGCCAATCGGGCGTGAGCCACTCGGAGGGGATCATGGAATCGTCTCCCGCAGCGATTCGAGGAGCGCGCTGAAATCCGCAGGCATCGGCGCCTCGAAATGCATCGCCTTCTCGGTGCGCGGATGGATGAACGCGAGCTTCCACGCGTGCAGCGCCTGGCGCGGGAGGAGCTTCTCGCCGCGCCCGGCATACACCGGGTCCCCCTCGATGGGATGGCCGATGGAGGCGAGATGGACGCGGATCTGGTGCGTGCGGCCGGTCTCGAGGTCGCACTGCAGCAGCGTATGCGCGGGAAATGCCTCGAGCACGCGGTAGTGCGTCACCGCGGGCTTGCCGCCGCCCACCACCGCCATGCGCGTGCGCTGCACCGGATGCCGGCCGATGGGCGCGTCCACCGTTCCCGCGCGGGCGACGCGGCCGCGCACGAGGGCGAGGTAGGTCCGCTTCACGGTGCGCGCCTGCAGCTGGCGCACCAGGGCGATCTGCGCGGGCTCGTTCTTCGCGACCACGAGAAGCCCGCTCGTGTCCTTGTCGAGGCGGTGCACGATGCCGGCACGCGCGAGCGCGGCGAGCGCGGGAGCGTGGTGCAGGAGCGCATTGAGCATCGTGCCCGCCCAGTTGCCGCTTCCCGGGTGCACCACGAGGCCGGCGGGCTTGTCCAGCACCAGCACGTCTTCGTCCTCGTGCTTCACGTCCAGGGCGATCGCCTCGGCCCCATGGGCGCTTTCCTCCACTCGCGGGGCGAGCGCCACGTCGACTGCCTCCCCGCTCTTCAGCTTGCGCTTGGCCGCGACGCTCGCGCCGTCCACGCGCACGTGACCCTCCTCGATGAGGCGCGCGAGGCGGCTCCTCGACTCTTCCGGCAGCAGCCGCGCGAGCGCCTGGTCCAGGCGCAGGCCGGCGAGCTCCGCCGGAATGGTGAGGCGCAGCTCGCGGGAAGGAACCTCGCGCACGGTATAATTTGCGCTTCGCGAAACGGGATTCACCATGAGACGCAGTGTAACGGCATTGGCCGCCCTCCTCCTCGCCGCATGCCTCGGCGGGTGCGGGCTCTTCGGCGACAAGGCCGACCCGAAGAAGGACTGGCAGGCGGCGGAGTTCTACGCCGCGGCCAAGGAGCAGTTCGACAACCAGAGCTGGGAAGCGGCGATCAAGCTCTACGAGCAGCTCGAGGCCAAGTTCCCGTTCGGGCGCTTCGCGCAGCAGGCGCAGATCGAGATCGCCTATGCGTACTACAAGCAGGGCGAGACGGCGCAGGCCGTGACCGCGCTCGACAAGTTCGTGAAGCTGCACCCGAACCACCCGAACGTCGACTACGCGCTCTATCTCAGGGCGCTCGCAAACTTCAAGGAAGACCTGGGCCCTTTCTCGCGCCTGGTGAAGCAGGACCTCGCCGAACGCGATCCGAAGGCGGCGCGCGAATCGTTCGAGGGCTTCAAGGACCTGGTCACCCGCTTTCCGGAGAGCCGCTACGCGCCGGACTCGCGCGAACGCATGGCCTACCTCGTCGAGGCCCTCGCGCGCCACGAGGTGAACGTCGCGCGCTACTACCTCAACCGCGGCGCCTACCTCGCGGCGGCCAACCGCGCGCAGGATGCGATCGTCCGCTTCCCGCAATCGCCGGTGCACCGCGAATCGCTCGACATCATGATCGAGGCCTACGACCGCATGGGGATGAAGGAGCTGCGCGACGACGCGAAGCGCGTCCTGGCGAAGAATTTCCCCGCCGATCGCATGGGCGACACGGGGAAAAACCGCGCCGGCCCGTGGTGGAAGTTCTGGCAGTAAGGTCGGGCGCTTCGCCTACTTCGCGAGGGTGTTCATGAGTACCGCCTGCGCGCAGAACGCCTTGCCGCGCCCGCGCCGCGCCCGCCGGAAGCTGCCGTCGGGCTGCATGTCCCACGCCTGCACGTTGTCCGCGAGGTAGGGCTTGAGGCCCTCGCGAACGACGCGGCGCTTCAACTTCGGATCGAGGATCGGGAAGCAAAGCTCGATGCGCCGGAAGAAGTTTCGATCCATCCAGTCGGCGCTGGAGAGGTAGACGAGGGTCTTGCCGCCGCCCTTGAACTCGAAGGCGCGCGTGTGCTCGAGGAAGCGCCCGATGATCGAGCGCACGCGGATGTTATCGGAAAGCCCGGGCACGCCAGGGCGAAGCGCGCATACCCCGCGCACCACGAGGTCCACCTTCACGCCCGCCTGCGAGGCCCGGTAGAGCGCCTCGATCACCTGCGGCTCGAGGAGCGCGTTCATCTTGGCGACGATGCGCGCGGGGTTCCCGGCCTTCGCGATGCGCGCCTCGTTCTCGATCGCCTCGATCACCTTCTGGTGGAGCGTGAACGGGGCCTGCCACACGTGCTTCAGCTTCGTGACCCGGCCCAGCCCCGTGAGCTGCTGGAACACCTCGTTCACGTCGTTGCATACCGCGGTGTCGCAGGTGAGCAGGTCGAAGTCCGTGTAGAAGCGCGCGGTGCGCGGATGGTAGTTGCCGGTGCCCAGGTGCACGTAGCGCACCAGCCTGCCTTCCTCGCGGCGCACCACGAGCGCCATCTTGGCGTGCGTCTTGTGGCCGACCACGCCGTAGACCACGTGCGCGCCCACCTCCTCGAGGCGCGCCGCCCAGTTGATGTTGGCCTCCTCGTCGAAGCGCGCCATGAGCTCCACCACCACCGTCACTTCCTTGCCCGCGCGCGCCGCGTCGATGAGGGTCTGCATGATCACGGAGTCGGTGCCGGTGCGGTAGACCGTCTGCTTGATCGCGACCACCTGCGGGTCCTTGGCGGCCTGGCGGATGAACTCGATCACCGGCGCGAACGACTGGAACGGACGGTGCAGCAGCACGTCGGACTTGCGGATCACGCCGAAGAGGTCGCGCCCCTTGGCGAGCGCCTTCGGCAGCCCCGGCGTGAAGGGCGCGTACTCGAGGTCGGGACGGTGCACCTGGTCGGGGATGTTCATGAGGCGAACGAGGTTCACGGGTCCCGCCACCTTGTAGAAGTCCTCGGTCTCGAGGCCGAACTGCGACAGGAGGAAGCCGGTCATCGCGTCGGACATGTTGTCGGCGACCTCGAGGCGCACGGCGTCGCCGAAGTGGCGCTGCGGAAGCTCGCCCTGCAGCGCCTTCCTCAGGTCCTTCACCTCCTCTTCCTCGACGAAGAGGTCGGAGTTGCGCGTGACGCGAAACTGGTAGCAGCCGAGCACGTTCATGCCGGCAAAGAGCTCGCCCACGTGCGCGTGCAGGATGGACGTGAGGAAGATGAAGTCGTTGGGGCCGGGCGTCACTTCCTTCGGGAGGCGAATCACGCGCGGCAGCACGCGGGGGGCCTGGACGATCGCGGCGCGCGAGTCGCGCCCGAAGGCGTCGCGCCCCACCAGCTCCACCGCGAAATTGAGGCTCTTATTGAAGACGCGCGGGAAGGGATGCGACGGATCCAGGCCGATGGGCGTGAGGACCGGCATCATCTCGCGGAAGAAATAGTCGCGGATCCACGCCTGCTGCGCCGGCGTCCACACGCTGCGCCGGAAGAAATGGATGTTCTCCTTGGCGAGCGCGGGCAGGATCTCGTCGTTGAGGAGGCGGTACTGGCGCTCGACGATCTCGTGGGCGGTGCGCGCGACCTGCCTGAACACCTCGCGCGGCGTGAGCCCGTCGGGCCCCGCGGCGGCGGCGCCGAGCTTGATCTGCTCCTTCACGCCCGAGGCGCGGATCTCGAAGAATTCGTCCAGGTTGGACGACACGATGCAGAGGAACCGGAGCCGCTCGAGGAGAGGGACGCCGCGATCCTCGGCCTGCGCGAGCACCCGCCGGTTGAACTCCAGCGCCTGCAGCTCGCGGTTGAGGAAATGCTCGTGCGACAGCCGCGCGATCTTCGCGGAATGAGGCTTCTGCTTTTTGGTCATGAAGATATATGCTTCTCCTCCCCGCGGCGCTTTCGCATCGCGAGAAGTGCAAATGGAATATAACACCCTCGGCGCCGTCGACCTGGGCTCCAACAGCTTCCACCTCGCCATCGGGCGCGTCGTGGACGACCAGCTCTATCCGCTCGATTCCCTCAAGGAAACCGTTCGCCTCGGCAGCGGCCTGGACGCCGAGCGCAACCTCGACGCCGCGGCCCAGGAACGCGCGATCTCGGCGCTCAAGCGCTTCTCCGAGCGCCTTTCCGGGATGCCGCGCGAGACGGTGCGCGTGGTCGGCACCAACGCGCTGCGCGTCGCGAAGAACGCACGGTCCTTCATCACGCGCGCCGAGTCGACGCTGGGCTTTCCCATCGAGATCATTCCCGGGCGCGAGGAGGCGCGCCTCATCTACTTGGGCGTGGTGCATTCGCTGCCGCTTTCCAACCATAACCGCCTCGTGGTCGACATCGGCGGGGGCTCCACCGAGTTCATCATCGGCAACAAGCTCAAGGCGAAGGCGATGGAAAGCCTCTACATGGGATGCGTGAGCTTCACCGCGCGCTACTTTCCCGACGGGCGCATCGAGAAGAAGGCGTTCAGGCAGGCCGAGCTCGCCGCGCGCGCGCAGATCCAGACGATCGCCGCGCGCTTCGAGAAGGAGGGCTGGCGCGAGGCCGTGGCCTCCTCGGGCACCGCGCGGTCGATCGCGGAGATCCTCGCCAAGGGCGGGCAGGGCGAGAGCGGCATCACCGCGCCGGGCCTCGCGTGGCTTCGCGACGAGCTCGTCGCCGCTGGCGACCTGCGCAAGGTCTCGCTCGCCGGACTGCGCGAGGACCGCGTGCCGGTGGTGGCCGGCGGAGTCGCCATCATGTCGGGCATCTTCGCGGAGCTCTCGCTCGCGCGCGCCACGGTCGCCGAAGGGGCGCTTCGCGACGGCGTGCTCTGGGACCTCCTCGGGCGCGTGCACCACCGCGACATTCGCGAGGTCACCGTGGACCAGTTCGTGCGTCGCTACCACGTCGACGGCTCGCAATCGCAGCGCGTGGGCAACCTCGCGCGAACGCTCATGAAGGGCCTCGATGGCAAGGAGGAGGGGCTTGGCGCCGTCGCGATGTTCCTCGACTGGGCAGCGAAGCTGCACGAGATCGGCATCTCGATCGCCCAGGCGGCCTATCACAAGCACTCCGCCTACATCCTCGCCTTCGCCGACATGCCGGGATTCTCGCGCAGCGAGCAGGGCTACCTCTCGAACCTGGTGCTGGCGCAGCGCGGCAAGCTCTCCAAGATGAAGGCCGCGTTCGACGACGACCCGCGCCTCGCCACCCTCGCCTTCGCGCTGCGGCTCGCGGTGATCTTCTACCGCAGCCGCCGGTCGATGAAGCTGCCGAAGCTCAGGGTCGCCCGCAAGGGCGGCGAGTTCCGCCTGGAGATCGAGTCGAAGTGGCTCGCCGACCAGTCGCTCATCGCGGTGGCGCTCGAAGCCGAGCGCTCGCAATGGGAATCCGTGGGGCTCTCGCTCGAGATCGTCGAAACCTAGGGGAGATCTGCCCAGGACGCTCGCGCGCGCCGGCGTGAAGGGCATCGTGCACCGCTCGTCGCGGGTACCGGCAGTTATTCCTGAAGACCGTCACTCAGGCGGACACCGGCGTCGACTTCGATTTCCTGCGCGCCGCGCGCCGCGATGTGCTCGCCCTCGAGGAGCGCGATGCGCTGGTTGAGGCGGCGCATGTCGCGGCGCACCTGCGTGAACGCAATGTCGCCGAGGAGCGCCTTCACGATGAGGACCACGATCGCGACCAGCAGGAGCAGCGTGGGCGGGTACGCGATGCCGAGCGCCACGCCCAGCGTGTCGATGAGGAACGGCCAGATCCCGAACAGGAACGAGACGAACGCGATCGCGATCCAGAACACCGCCTGTCGAATGTAGATGTGGTCGCGGCGCACCAGGTGCAGGATGCCGATGGCCAGGCCGATGCCGATGACCAGGACCACGAGGTGATAGCTCTTCATTCAGGGATTGCCGAGGACGGTTGGGTCTTCCGGTATCGATTCCACCGCGCGAGACAGAGGAGAGAAGTTTCCGCCATGTAGCGGGCGACCGTCCACGACGACGAGAACACCCGCGAAGACCCGCTCCTGCGGCGATTCATGGCGACCGGTATCTCGGCGATCCTGAGGCTCGCGCTACGCAGCAGGAGGAGCACGCCGACGTCCTGATAGTCTAGCAAAGTCGCCTCTTCGCTCGCCAGCAGGCGGCACGCGCGCGCGTTGTAGTAGCGAAATCCCGAGGTGAGGTCGTCCAGCGTGAATCCGGTGAGGAACTTGAAGTAGGACCACGCCCAGCGCCGCGTGCGGCTCGCGCGGCTCGTGCAGGAAGCGATCACCACGTCGGCGTCCACGGCGGCCCGCATCAGGTCGGCGAGGAAGGCGGGCTCGTGCTGGCCATCGCCATCCATCGTCACCACGCCCGCATAGCCATGGCGCACGGCGTAGCGCATTCCGGTCTGGATCGAGCCCCATGCTCCCTGCCAGAGGGGGGCGCGCAGCACCGTCGCGCCTTTGATGAGGGCGATCGCGGCGGTGTCGTCGGCGCTGCCGTCGTCGACCACGAGCACGTCGACCCGGGCATGGGCACGCGCCTCCTCGATCACTCTCCCGATGCACTCGGCCTCGTTCAGCGCCGGGATCACCACCAGCAAGCGCTCGCGGAACTGGCTGATGAACCCCGGGTCCTCTCGCCGCCCCGGCGTCTCGACCGGGTCGAAATTCGCCGCCCTCATCTTCTCTTCCTCGCGGCGCGCGTTGATCATCTGCACGCACAGCCAGCGCAGGCGCCCCGCGACGCCGGCGATGTCGAAGTCGCGAAGGTAGCGTTGGAAGCCGAGGTGGCCGAGCATGTGGCGCCTCTCGGGATGCTGCGCGAGCGAATCCAGCGCCGCGCTCCATGCGGCGACGTCGTCGGGCGGCGCGAGCACGGCATTCTGGCCGTTCCGCGCGACCCATGTGATTCCGCTTCCCGGCAAGTCGCTCACCAGCAGGGGCTTCGCGTAGCGCATCGCCTCCAGCAGCACCAGGCCGAACGCCTCGGTGCGCTCCCGCGACGGAAGGCAGAACACGTCGCAGGACGCAAGCAGGCGGTTGCAGGTGAGGTCGTCGGCTACGCCCGGCAATCGCACATGGGCCGGATGGCCGGCCTGCGCGAGGAGGCCGTCCAGGCGCGCGCGTTCCTCGCCGTCGCCGACGATCACCAGCTGCTTGCCGGGATCGTCCACCACCGCGCGCACCAGCGTGTCGAATCCCTTGTAGTAGGAAAAGCGCCCGATCGACAGCACGCGCAGGCCGTTGCCGGGCCATAGGTCGCTCACGTCGCCGGGCGCCATCTCGGGAAGCCGCGCCGGGCTCACCGCGAGCGGCACCACGTGGCATTTCGCGCGCCATGCCCGCAGCGGCTCGCTCGCCTCCAGGTACACGGGTGACGTGACGACGATGCATTCCGAGCGCTCGAGGAGCGCGTACTCGAATATCCGGTAGTGCGGATACGCGATGCGCAGCAGCGGCTTGAACTTGGACGGCTCGACGTCGGAATGCCAGTGGACGACCCACGGAAGCCGGCGCGCCGAAGGCAGCAGCAACGCCCAGAACCCGCTCAGGTTGGGGACGTGGATGTGCAGCACGTCGGGCTTGAATTGCCTGATGGCGCGGTGCAGCCAGACGGCGAAGAGCGGCGCGATCGGCACGAACGCGAGCTGCATCCACACCGGGCAGCGCATGAGCCAGGGCGCATCGCCGCGCGGATCGACGCGGCCGTCGGAGTGCACCAGCGCGGCGACCTCGTCGCCCGCGGCGCGCTGCGCATCCACGAGGTCGCCGAGGAAGCGCTCCATGCCGCCGGGCACCGGGGGATAGAACTTGCCGATGTGCAGGATGCGCATGGCGCTCAGGGCATCGCCTGGATCCTCGCCTTCCACTGGCGAATGTTGGGGTTGTCGAGGCCCATGCGAATCGCGCCATCGATGTCGGCGAGCGCATCGGCCTTGCGCTTCAACCTGTAGTTGGCCATGGCGCGGACATAAAGCGCCGGGCCATTGGCGCCTTCGGCGAGCCATTCATCGGCGAGCGCGCGGGCGCGCTCCGGCTCGCCTTTCGAAATGTAGGCCATGGTGCGCAGGTATCTCGCCTCGCTGTTGCGCGGCTCGATCGCGAGGAGCTTGTCGAGGCTCGCGATGGCCTCGTCGTTCTTGCCGGTCTGCAGCGTCGCGCGGGCGAGCTGCAGCAGGAGGAGCTCGCGCGTGGGCGACGGCGGATCCATCGCGCGCGTCACTTCGAATTGCCGGTAGGCCTCCGCGACCCTGCCAAGCTGCATCAGCGCGAGCCCGCGCTGGAACGGCAGGTTGTAGAGGCTGTAGCCTTGGTTCTGCGCGCGATCGAACGCGGGAAGGGCCTGCGCGGGCTTTCCGGTCCTGAGCAGCACGGCGCCCTTGTTGAACGTGCCGATGCCGAGATCGCCCAAGGCGGCCGAGGCCTCGAAGTCCCGCAGCGCGAGGTCGAACTCGTCGCGGTCGACGTAGGCCACGCCGCGATTGAGGTACGGGAACCACCGGCCCACGGAGCGCGGGTCCCTCGGCAGCTTCGCGATCGCGTCGGTCCACACGCCCTCCACGGTGGCGAGCGAGGACACGCGATCGAGCGCTTGCCAGGTGAGGAGCGAGCCCGCGATGAGGCCCACCGCGACCAGCACGCGCGGCGGGGAGCCGTGAACCAGGAAGAAAATCAGCCCCGGAATGCCGATGGCCCAGAGGTAGCTGCGGTAGAGGACGAACGGATCCTGGACCCAGACCGTCGCGAACTCCGTCGTGAAGAGCAGCGCCGGCAGGAGCACAGAGATGCCGAGGAGCGCGCGCCAATCGCGGTAACGGACGAGGAGGTAGAAGCCGCCCGCTACCGACGCCGAGTACGCGCCGGCCCCAAGCACCTGCGGGAAGGTCATCCACGCCACCGGGAAGGCGGGCCGCAAGTTGATGGACATCCATCCCGACGAGGGAAAGACCCAGCGCAAGCCGTATTGGAAGAAGAGATACGCCTGGTTGAGGATGCTGAGCCCGAACGCGTTCCTCTCGACGCCGGGATCGATCGCCTTCAGTTGCGCGAGGTAGACGTACGAATACTCGTCGAACGGCTTGCCGATGATCGCGCCGTAGCGGCTCCAGAGCACGAAGCTCGCCGCCGCGATCGCCGCGGCGCCCGCCGCCGAGATCGATGCGATGCGTTTCCCGCTCGGCCGAGCAATGAGGATGTAAACCGCCACTGCGGCGAGCGGCGCCATGATCGCATGCTCCTTCGACATCACCGCGAGCACGTAGCACGCGAGAGCCACGGCGTGGAGCCACGGCTTCCTCGCCGACAAGGCGCGCGCGAAGGCCCACAAGCCGACCACGACGAAGAACGTGGCCATCAGGATGGAGCGCTGGATGAGATAGGCGACCGCGTACACCGCGACGGGATTCAGTGCGAAGAATCCGATCGCGATGCCGAGCGCGGGCGAGCGGTGATAGGCGACGGGCGCCGCACCCGCGGCGGCGCTCTCCTCGGCGGGCGGCACCAGCGCGCGAAGGATCTCGCGATAGAGCGCCCACAAGGCGACCACGGTGCCCATGTGGATGGCGAGGTTCGCGAGGCGCTGCTTCCACCACCCCTCGCCCACCAGCGCCTGCAGGCCGACGAAGCTTCCGTACGAGAGCATGCGCGCGCGGAATTCGCGCATGCTGCGGTAGTCGTCGAACAGGCCCCCGGTGAGGTATTGGTCGTCGAAGACCAGGCTGTTGCCGAGGCCGGGAAGGTAGATGGCGAGCAGGGCCACTACCACCACCGGCAACCAGATCAGCTCGTTACGGGAATAGTGGGTGGGCACCGAAGCAGGCGATAAGCTTATAAAATATTGTATCATTCTCGCCGCGACAGGCCCTCCCTACGGCTCCTCCAGCTGCGCCGAATTCTCCATCGAAAGGCGTGAAGCGCCTGTCGAGACGAGACCGGAAAAAATGCGCGACTGGATTGCCCGATGCGATTGATCCCGACCATCCTTTGCGGCGTCGCGGGGTCGCGTTTGTGGCCGGTTTCACGCGAGCTGCATCCCAAGCCCTTCATCCGCCTCGCCGACGGCGAGAGCCTCCTGCAGAAAGCGTATTTGCGCGGCGCGCGTTTACCCGGCGCCTCCGAGATCCTCACGATCACCAACCGCGAGCTTTTCTTCAAGACAAAGGACGAATTCCGCGAGCTCTGAGACGCGCAACTCGCCACCGCCTTCGTGCTCGAGCCGTTCGGAAGAGGAACAGCGGCCGCGGCCGCCTCTGCCGCGCTCGCGACGGCCACGGCGCCCGGCGACGACGCGGTGATGTTGATCCTTCCCGCCGATCACCTCATCCTCGACTCGGCGGCATTCGCCGACGCCGTCGCGCAGGCCGTCCGAGGAAAAGGCGCGCGAGCATGTGGAATCGGGACGTTTTCTCTGGAACGCCGGGATGTTCTGCTTCGCCGCGGGACTGTTCTAGCCGAGATGCGGATCCATTGCCCTGACGTTGTCTCGGCCGTCGAAGTTTGCATGGACCTCTCGTCGAATTCGGTGCCGGATATCTCGATCGACTACGCGCTCATGGAAAAATCTCGCCACGTCGCGGTCGTCGCCTGCGAGATCGGCTGGAGCGACGTCGGCCCGTGGAGCGCGATCGGGAATCTCGCCACCGCCGACGGCCATGGAAATCGCATCGAGGGGAAGGCGATTCTTCATGAGGTCTCCGGCTGTTTCATCCGCAGCTGCGGGAGGGTCGTCGGCGCGGTCGGGGTGGAGGATCTCCTCATCATCGATACGCCGGACGCTCTGCTTGTCGCGAGCAAGGGCTCCGCGCAGGACGTGAAGCACATCTACGCGAAGCTCAAGGCCGAGGGCCACGACGCGCACAGGCTGCATCGCACGGTGCACCGTCCCTGGGGAACCTAACACAGTGCTCGAAGGGCGGCACGGCGCGCGCGACCAACGGCGACGACGTCTCTCTGCTTAACTTCAACGAGTCGACCTTCATTCGTCCCTAGCAGAAGCATCGCTTGGAGAATCCCGTCGAGGACGACATTGTGCGCTTCTCGGACACGTACGGACGAACCTGAACGGTCGCTTTCAACGAGTTTCTGCCGCGACGCGCCGATAGAGCGCGGCCGTCTCCCGCGCCATGCGCTCAATGGTGAAGGTCGCCGCGCGCTGCAAGCCGGCGTGTCGCAGAGCCTCCCGCTTCGAGGAATCGTCCTGGATCGTGCCGATCGCGGCCGCGATCGCGGCGAGGTCGAGCGGATCTTCGAGCAGGATTGCCGCGCCACGGGCGATCTCGCCGAGCGACGAGTTGTCCGAGGTGATCACGGGCGTGCCGCATGCCATGCTCTCGACCACCGGATAACCGAACCCTTCATATAGTGACGGATACAAGGTCGCCGTGGCCGCGGAATAGAGCGCGGGAAGGTCCGCCTGCTCCACGTAACCCAGGAACATCACCTTGTCGCCCGCCGCCGCGATGAGGGCGTGCAGATCGGAATTCGCCCATCCCTGCGCACCCGCGATCACGAGTCGCGTCGACCTAGCACAGCGAGCGAGCGCGGCGATCGCGGTGCGCAGATTCTTACGGGGTTCGAGGCTGCCCACGTAGAGCAGGAATTCACCGGGAAGCGAGTAACGCGAGCGCACGCGAGCGATCTCTTCCGGGGGCCGCGGGAAAAATTCCCTCTCGTCGATGCCGCAATAGGTCACCGTGACTTTGGTCGGATCCACGCCGTAGTGCTTGATGAGATCGCGGCGTGTGCTCTCCGATATTGCGCAGAACTCCGCGCCCGCCCGCGCGGCGCACTCGAAATTGTCCCTGCAAAGCCGGATGTTCTCCTCGGTGTGGTACGCCGCGTGTGTGATGAAGGTGAGATCGTACGCGACCATCAATCCCGGCACGTTCATCGACACGGGCCACGCGTTCGACGTGCAGTGCACGAGATTGACGCCCGGCACACACGTGTCTTCGGAGGAAAGTGCGGGCAGCGGGCCGCGGTAGATCGTGAAGCGGTCGGCGTCCGGGTTCTTGAAATCGAGCGGTTTCAGGTAATCGGGATGAACGAAAGGCCCGAACCCCGGAAGGAGCAGGCACTCCTCGAAGACCGCCGGCACCGACGGCATCGCAAGCCCTCGCACAAGCGACGTCACGTACCGGCCCACCCCGGTGACCTGGTGTCCGATGGCCCGCGAGACGTCGATCGCCATGCGCCGCGGAATCGCCCGCACCGCCGCGTGCTTCGGCCCGCCTGATCGCCGCGACTCCTGTGGCTGCATTTCGGCGAGCCTTTCCCGCACGCGCTGCGCGCTCGCCTCCATGGACCAGAGCGCGATAACGTCGACTGCCGCGCGCGCGCCCTTCTCCCGCGCCTCGTTGCGGTTCTCGGCCACGTGCCGCAACAAAGACACCAGGTGATCCTCGCTCGGCGCGGCCCAGTGGAATCCGTCATAGTAGGGGCACTTCGCTTCTGCCGCGACCAGTCCCACTTGCAGGGGATAGCTGTTGGCGTCGGTCATGAAGGCCTGCTGCGCGCTCCAGTAGCTGCCGATCACGGGCAGGCCGCACGCCATCGCCTCAAGCAGCGGCATGCCCCACCCTTCGCCACGCGTCGGAAGCACGAAGCAATCGGCGGATCGATAGAGGCTCGCGAGCTGGTAGTAAGGAAGGTACTCGTTCTCGCTGAATACGATCTTTCCGCCCTCCGGATCGAGCCCCAACGCTTCGATTTCGCGCCGCGGGGACACGCCCGGATCATGGTTCGAGAACTTGCAGACCAGCACGACCGGGTCGCCCCTTCGAAACGCCCGGTTGAACGCGCGCAGGAGCACCTCCGGTGCCTTCCTCTCGCCCCATTCGAAGATGGAGAGGAAAGTGAACTCGCCGCTCATCGGGAACCTGCGAATGGCTGTGTTGAAATACCCGGTTTCGATGACTCCGAGCGGCATCACGCGGATCGGTGCCGTGACCCCGCTGCGGCGAAACGTCCACTCGTTGAAGGCCGACGGCACCCACAACTCGTCCAATCGGTTGCACTGGCGAACCCATTCCGCGGGCACACCCGTCGTCTCGAGCATCGTCCACCCGATTCGCTTGCGAGCAGAAACGCCGTCGAACGCGTCGGCCTGGCCGAAGATGAGCGCGGGCGCGTCTGCCACCGGCGTGCGCTGGCGAATGACGTTGATGCGATAGTCGTCCGTCGCTCCCGCCGACTCATCGACGGGAAACACCGTGCCGACCCCGTAAAGGTAGCGGTACGCGACGGCAATGCCCGCAGCCTCCAGCCCCTTCGCGATCGCTCGGCTCGCCATGGCATACCCGATGGGCCGAGAGAACGTCGAGTGCCATGTGACGTTCATGTCATTGCGGTTGTCGATCGATTCCTTCCACTTGCCGAGGAATGTCGCGCGCGAACGCTGGAACATGTCGCTGAAGCTCGCCTTGTTCGCCGTAGTCGAGCCATGCTGGCGATGCACGATCGTGAGCGCGCCGCAATTGACAACGCGAAACCCGGCTTTGAGCGCCTTCAAGCAATAGTCCGTGTCCTCGTAGTATGAAAAATAGTCCTCGTCGAGGAATCCGATCGTGTCGAGGACTTCCCGCTTGAGGTAAACGCACGCGAATACCACGCCCTCGACGTCCCGATCGTCGGCGAACTGGTTGATGTCAACCTCGCCTCCGGAAAGCTGCTGGCCCCAGTAGCTGAATTGCGGCATGAACGTGCCGACATGCTGAAGCAGGGGCGAATCCATCTGGCGGATGCGACAACCCACGACGCCGATGCGCGCATCCGAATGCGCGGTGGCTTGCAGCTTCTCGACCCAACGCGGGTCGGTGATCTCTGTGTCGTTGTTGAGGAGGATCACGTCGCGGTCCGTCGGGATGGCGCGCAGGGCCGCGTTGTTGCCGCGGACGAATCCGAGATTCTCGCCGTTCGGCAGCACGGTGATCCAGTCGAGGCTCCCCAGGTACTCGAGCGTTCCGTCGGAGCTCCCGTTATCCGCCACCAGGATCTCGACATTGTCGACGTTGGTAACGCGCCGCAACGAAGCGAGGCAACGCTGCGTGTGATGCAGCCCATTCCACGTAAGAACGACAACGGTGACCGGACGAGGCGCTTTCATGGATTGGGCGCAGCGGTCCTACGTCGGTTTGCGGCCGATGACCGCATAGTCGCGCGGTCCATACAAGAGCTGGTTCAGCTGGGCCGCGGACTCTCCGCCCGCCAAGTGGGTGCTGGGCGGGAACGGATGCAGGCGCGTGATCTCGGCGCCGGAAAAACCGCGGGCCTCCACGATGAAGCGAAGCGCTTCAGGCGGCAGGGGCCTCAAGTGCGTGGGATCGGTCCAGAAGGCGCACGCGCCGACGATGAGGTTCTCGGGGTTGGGCGTCTCGAAGATAAGCACACCGCCCGGTCGCAGCACACGCAAGGCTTGCTCGAGCAGGGCCAGCAATTCCTCGAAAGAAAGGTGCTCGACGACATGGATCGCGCTGATGGCGCCAAGCGTCGAGTCTCCTTGTACGCTCAGATGGTCCAGCGCATTCGCCTCGACCACCTCGAGCCCGCGGCGTTTGCAGTCGTCCGCGGTCACGGAGTTCATGTCGACACCCCGCGCCGGAATGACGGCATCGCGCAGCACCTCCAGCCACTCGCCGCGGCCGCAGCCGATGTCGAGCAGAGGCGTGGACGCCGTGACCGCCGGGCACATCTGGATATACGGGAGGTAGACCGCCATCCTTTCCTTGATCTCCTCCGGGCTGCCGCGGAAGCGCGCTTCGAAGTCCGCGTACATCGCGTCGAGCAGGCGGGCCTGCTCGGGCGAATCGATCCGACGCCTCGCCATGATTCCGGCCAACTTGCGATCGCGATCCTGTGCCGAATCGTCGAGCGTTCCGATCCTGCCGCGAGCCTCGGCTGCGAAGCCATGCAGGCCCGAGGTCAGGTCGATGATCTGGGCCCCAGCATTTTGGAGGGCGATCGCGATCTCGCCGAATTGGGCGCGCGCCTCGGTACCCAGCCTGTTCGCGCTGGCGCTGAGCTCGTCGACCCGCGCGCGTTCCTCGAGACTCGCCGCGCCGAGCCTCGCGAGCTCCTCGCGGATCTTTTCCGACTCAACGCCAGCGACTGCCTCGAGCTGGTTCAGCGCGGACAGCGCGGCGAATCCGAACGCCTGCAGGTCCGCGGCGCGCGCGCGCGTCGCGAGCTCTGCACGCACCGACTCGAGTGATTCCGAGAGCTCGGTGAGGTTTCTCACGAGCCCCCGAACATTCTCCTTGCGCTCGTCGTCGGCCGCCGCCAGCGCATTTAGCCGCGCAGTCGCGGCGAGAAGGTGGTCCGCGTTATGCGCCAAGTCGGCACCACGCCGAAAGTGCGAGCTCTCGAGGCGCTGCAAGCGCGCCGGAAGCGTCCATAACCGCAAGAAATCGATGAAGACCCCGGCGAAGTACCCGGTCACCCGCTTCCTGCGCAATCTGTCCCATCTCACGATCCGGTGGAGGCCGGGGACTACGGCGCGCGTCCGAACGCCCTCTTCCGAATCCGTGAGAGTCGTGAGAATGACTTCCTTGGACATCTTCCCGCTACGCAGTGCCGTCAGGAAATGCGCCAGCCCCCCAGGATCAACCTCGCGCCTCAACAGCGTGCGGTAGGCGTTCTCGACGAACAGCGCGTCATCGAACTCGAGCAATTCGCCTGCGGAAAGACCGGCCGCGCCGCTCGCTTTCGAGGTGCCCGTCGAGGGATGCGCTATGCGATTCGGCGCGGGCAGCGGCACGCTTTTCCAGTTGTCGAGCGAGCCGGCGCCAATCTTCATCAGAGTGAGGTCCGCGCGCAGGCGATCGATCAGCGAGATGATCTCGGCGCCCTTCGCGTGGCGAAACGGATCGATCTCTCCCGAAGAGTGCATGCCTTCGGGGCGTGCCGCTTCATCGAGTAACGCGCGCATCTGACGCAGGGTGCGCCGCACTGCCGCGAGGGAAGAGTCCGCCTGGGCGTCATCCCTGTGGAGCGAATTCCGCCGCGAATTCGCCGGGGTCACGGGCTTGAAATCCGAGAGGTGCCGAATCCGTTTCCGGTGCGAGGAAGGGTGGCCTGTGATTTCACCGCAGGAAAAATGAAGTCCGTGCCGCGCCCGGCGTCTTGTAATGGTTCAAGGTTTGTTTTTCCGCGCGGCCCATGCGCAATCGGCCTCGATCTGAGTCCCGGCTGCTTTCACTGAAAGGATCTTCGCGTGTAGTATTCAATACATCATATTACCCGACAATGATCGCCACTCGCTCCGTCACGTCCCCTGACCGCCCTCGCGACGCACGCGCGGACTCGCAGCCGCGATGAGGGTGGCGATCGCAACCGTGCAGGTGCCCTATCTGACTGGCGGGGCGGAGGCGCTTGCGGCCGGCCTCAAGGCTGCCATCGGCCGTCGCGGGCATCCGGTGGAGATCGTGACCCTGCCCTTCCGTTTCTTTCCCGCCGCCGAAATCAGCCGCGCGATGCGCGTCTGGGAAAGCGAAGACCTCACCCATCTGAACCTGTACGAGCCGCATCGCGTCATCTGCCTCAAGTTTCCCGCGTACGGGCTCAAGCACCCAGACAAAGCGCTCTGGCTCTGCCACCAGCATCGAAGCGCATACGAGCTGAGCGACGCCGCCGCGGACGCCGAGAACCAAGCCCTCAACGCCGCGGTCGCGAGCTTCGATGCGCGGCACATTCCCGAGGCCGCTCCGCGCTACACGATCTCTAATCGCGTGAGCGCGCGCATGAAGCAATTCAACGGGATCGACTCGACTCCGATCTATCACCCTCCGCCGCTCGCGGCCGAGCACTTCAACTCACGCGCCCAGCCGTATGTTTTCTTCCCGAGCCGGGTGGAGCATGCCAAGCGCCAGGAGCTGGTCGTACGCGCCATGGCGAAAGTGCACAATGGCAGCGCGGTGTTTGCGGGCGAAGGTGGACAGCTGGGTGCGATGCGCGAGCTCGCTGTCCAGCTCGGCGTAAGCGACCGGGTGCGCTTCCTGGGTCGCGTGACGGATGGCGAAATACTCGCGCTGTATGCCAACGCGGCCGCGGTGATCTTCACCCCGCTAGACGAGGATTATGGGTACGTGACCCTCGAGGCGATGCTCTCGTCGAAACCGGTGGTCACGTGCAGCGATTCGGGCGGACCGTTGGAATTCGTGGCCGACGGAGAAACCGGGCATATCGTGGCTCCCGCGCCGGAGGAAATAGCGAGCGCGATCGAAAGGCTTCTCGCCGAACCGGCGCGCGCGGCACGCATGGGTCGCGCCGGCTGGGCGCGTTATGACGCTCTGGTGACTTCCTGGGATCACCTGGTCGACCTGCTGCTTGCGCGGCGGTAGCGCTCGACGGCAAGGTAGAATGGAAGAATTCCCCGGCATTTCCTAACGTGGCTCGCGTAACTCTCCCCGACATCGACCGCATACTCGAAGCGATCCGCACCGAGGCGCGGGCGCGCCGGTCCACGGCGCGCGCTGGTGCCTACTCCGGCGGCGCCCTCGGCGCGGACACGCGCGCGGAGAGCCACGGGATTCAACAGCCGGAAGCGCAGCATGTCGCCGATTACCTCGCGCTGCCGCTCGATACGTTCATGGTCCAGGCCTACCGTGCGTCCTTGGGCCGCGATCCGGACCCGGCGGGCGCCGCGCATTACCAGCGGATGATGTTGCGGGGCAGGATATCGCGCGTCGAGCTGCTTGGCCGCCTCGCTTTCTCACCCGAGTCGCGACGCCGCGGCGTTCCGCGTATTCCGGGTGTCGGGCTTGCGTTCATTTTCGCGCTCGCCTACCGCGTACCCTTGGTGGGCGCGCTCGCGGCGTGGCTGGTGCGAGCTGCGCGGCTGCCGGCGCATTTGCAGGATCGGTCCGCGATCGAGGCCGCCGCGCTTGCTTCAGGCACCTGGATGAAGCGCTAGGCGTCCCGTGCCGATGAGTCCCGCAGGATGAGGATCGCGATCGTCGCCCCTTGCCCCGTTCCTTACGTGGTGGGCGGAGCGGAGAAACTTTGGTGGGGACTCGCGTCGCACTTGAACGAGAACACGAGCCACCAGGCCGAGATCGTGAAGCTGCCGGCGCCGGAACACGACCTGCCGGCGCTCATGCGCAGTTACGAGGATTTTTCGAGGCTCGACCTGCGCGGGTTCGACGCGGTCATCTCGGGGAAGTATCCGGCCTGGATGGTGGAGCATCCCCTGCACTCCTGCTACATGCTGCATCGTTTGAGGGGCTTGTACGACTCTTATCCGGGGACCGCGGAAGTGCCCGCGGAGATTGCCGGCCATCGGGGAGTCGCCGCTCTGCGCGACTTCATGCGCAAGGCCGGCAGCCACCGCGAAGCGCTCGAGGAGTTCTTCGGGCGGTGGAACGAGCTGATGGCAAGTCACGCGAAACCGTTCGGGTTGCTCGCGTTTCCGGGCCCGCTTGCGCGCGAGTTGGTCCACTGGCTGGACGATATCGCGCTTTCGCGCGATGCGATCGCGCGCCATGCGGCGATCTCGATGACGGTCGCGAACCGGAAGGAGTACTTTCCGGCGGGCGCGGAAGTCGCGGTGGCCTATCCGCCGCCGCATCGCGCGGTCTCGCCCGGTGAGCGTTATGGGTATTTCTTCACGGCAAGCCGGCTCGACGCGCCGAAACGAATCGACCTCATCGTCGATGCGATGCGCTCGGTGAAGTCGGATCTTCCCCTGATCATCGCCGGCACCGGACCGGAGGAAGCGCGTCTGCGCAAGCGCAGCGCAGGCGATTCGAGAATCCGCATGGTGGGCTACCAGAGCGACGCGCAAATGCGCGAGCTTTATCGTGACGCACTTGCGGTGCCTTTCGTTCCGTACATGGAAGACTATGGGCTGATTACGGTCGAGGCCATGCAGTCCGGAAAAGCCGTGATCACGACGAGCGATGCCGGCGGCCCTTGCGAGCTTGTGGAGGACCGGGTCACGGGCTTCGTCTGCGATCCGACGGCGGGTGCTATCGCCGTGGCCATGCAGCGGGTCGCGGGCGACGCGGACCTCGCCGCTTCGATGGGCAAGCGCGGGCAGGAACGCGCCGCTTCGATCACCTGGGATGCCGTGGCGAGGACCGTCCTCGACTTTCCCGAGCGTCGCGCAAAATCCGAGCATCGCCGGAAGATCGTGGTCGCGTGCACGTTCACCATCTATCCGCCGCGCCACGGCGGCCAAAGCCGCGTGTTCCACCTCTATGGCGCTCTCGCGCCCGAATTCGAAACCGTCGTGGTGACCGTATGCCCCTCCACGGAACCGGCCTTCGACGGCGTAATCGCCCCGGGCATGCGCGAAGTGCGCGTCCCCATGTCGCTCGAGCAGGAGGCGGGCGAGCGCAGGCTCGCGAAACAAATGGGAACGCCGGTCACCGACGTCGCGATGATAGATCTCCACGCATCGACCCCAGGACTGCACGCGGCGCTCTTGCGCGAGTCGCAAGGCGCGTCGGCGGTGGTCGCGTGCCATCCCTATCTTTACCCGGCGCTCAAGAGACTCGGATTGCCCGTCTGGTATGAAGCCCAGGATGTGGAGATTACGCTGAAGTCGACGCTCTTCAGCGGGCGACCGGGCGCTGCGGAGCTGATCAAGTCGATCGAGGCGACGGAGAGAGAGTGCATTCAAGCGGCCGAGCTCATCCTGTGCGCTTCGCCCGACGACGCGCAGGCCTTAGCGAGGCTGTACGGAGCCGATGCCGGGCGCATCGTGGAGGCCCCGAATGGAACCGATTCCAGGCGCATCGCATTCACGCCATCAGCGGATCGGGCCGAGCTGAAGGCGCACCTCGGTATCGACGATCCGCTCGCCTTCTTTATGGGCAGCGGGCACTGGCCGAACATAAATGCGGTGCAACGTATCTTCGAATTCGCGATCGCGTTGCCGCAAGTCGCTTTCGTCGTAGTGGGAAGCGTCTGCTACGCCTTTCCGGTGGGTGCCGCTCCTGCGAATGTCCTGATGCTGGGCGAGGTCGACGACCTCACGCGCGATCTTTGCCTGCAGGCGTGCGACGTCGCGCTCAATCCCGTCGAGGAAGGCTCGGGCACGAATCTCAAGATGCTCGACTTCTTCGCGGCGGGCATTCCGGTGATCACGACGGAGCGGGGCGCGCGCGGCCTCGCGCTAGCCGCCGAGACCCAGTGCATGGTGCGCGCACTTGCGGACTTTCCCGCCGCCATCGAGAACGTGCTGGGGGCGGGTGGCGAGGCCGCGAGCGCCCGCGCGCTGGCCGCGCGCGAGCTGGTGGAAAGCAAGTTCGATTGGGAATCGATCGTGAGCCGCATCAAGCCGCGACTGTTGGCGGCAGCCGACGGGCGAGGCACCGGGGCTCAGCGTAAAATTGCGCCTTTGTCGGGTGGATAGCTGATGCTCGAATTGCTTCGGGGAGTCTGGCGCTTCCGCGGATTCGTCCTGGCGAGCGTCAAACGCGAATTCGCCGCCCGCTACACGGGCACGCAGCTCGGCATCCTCTGGACGGTCGTGCACCCCCTCGCGCTGATCCTCATCTACACGCTGGTCTTCGCCGAGGTGATGAAGCCCAAGCTCGCGGGGCACGAATCGCGCTTCGCGTACAGCATTTACCTCACCGCGGGGTTCATCACGTGGAGCTTCTTCTCGGAGTTGCTCGGACGCTCGGTCGGAATCTTCGTGCAGAACGCGAACCTCTTGAAAAAGGTGAGCGTGCACAAGCTCGCTCTGCCCCTGATCGCCTCGATTTCCGCGTTCGTGAACGCGGGAATTCTGCTGGTGTGTTTCATCGCGTTCCTGATCGTCTCGGGAAATTTTCCGGGTTGGCCCGTGCTCGCGATGATCCCCGTCGTCGCCATCACCGCGCTCTTTGCGATGGCCCTCGGGCTTCTGCTCGCCACCATTAACGTCTTCTATCGCGACGTCGAGCAGGGCACCAATCTCGCGCTGCAATTCTGGTTCTGGATCACGCCGATCGTCTACCCGGCGGATGCGTTGCCCGCGGGAATGAAGTCGATCCTGCAATTCAACCCAATGTGGCCCATCGCGCGCGCGATGCAGGACATCTTCGTCGAGCAGCGCTTGCCCAACTGGATTTCGCTTGCGTATCCCCTCAGCCTGTCGCTCGTCCTCGCTATGCTGGCGCGGTTCACCTTCGAGCGCCTGGCGAGCGAGCTCGTGGACGAGCTTTGATGCACCACATCCGAGTCCGCGGCCTGGCGAAGGCGTACAAGCGCTACCCCCGCAAGCGCGGGCGCCTCCTCGAATGGCTGGGCGCGGAGTCTCAGCACGAGCTTCGATGGGTGCTTCGCGATGTGTCATTCGACGTCGAGCCGGGCGAGTGCGTGGGCATCGTGGGCGCCAATGGCGCCGGCAAAAGCACTCTCCTCAAGCTGATCGCCGGCACCACGCAGCCCACGGCCGGCTCGATGGAGCTCGCCGGCAACGTCTCCGCGCTGCTCGAGCTCGGCATCGGCTTCCACCCCGACTTCACCGGGCGCCAGAACGTCTACATGGCGGGCAGCATCAAGGGCTACTCGCCGGAGCTCATCTGTTCTCTCATGTCCGGCATCGAGTCGTTCGCCGAGATCGGCGATTACCTCGACCAGCCGGTGCGGACCTACTCGAGCGGCATGCAGATGCGCCTTGCGTTCAGCCTCGCGACCGCCGTGCGCCCCGACGTCCTCATCGTCGACGAGGCCCTCTCGGTGGGCGATGCGTACTTTTCACACAAAAGCTTCGATCGCATCCGCCAGTTTCGCGACCAGGGAACGACGCTGCTCTTCGTCTCGCACGATCCCGGCGCGGTGAAGACGCTGTGCGACCGCGCCCTCCTCATCGATACTGGCCAACTGATCCGGGATGGCTCGCCCGACGCCGTGCTGGATTACTACAACGCGATCATCGCGGTGCACGAAGCCGATGCGCTGATCCGGCAAACGGAGCGCGACACCGGGCCCGTGGTGACGCGGTCGGGCTCCAACGCCGCCCGCATCGAGTCCGTCGAGATGTTGAGTGGCGGGCAACCGGTGCGGGCGCTGCGTTCCGCGGAGCCCGCGACCGTGCGCATTGAAATCGTCGTGGAGCGGCGATTGCCCGAATTGACAGCAGGCATTCTCATCCGCGATCGCCTTGGCAACGACGTGTTCGGGACCAACTCATTCCATTGCAACGCGCCGATGCGCGAGCTCGTTCCCGGCCAACGGCTCGCCATCGAATTCGCCTTCGACGCGCTCAGGCTGGGGGTAGGCACGTTCAGCCTCACGGCCGCGCTTCATACCAAGGCATCCCACGTATCCGCGAATTACGACTGGTGGGACCGCGCGCTGGTTTTTCAGCTCGTCCCCGGCGACCAGCCAATGAGTGTCGGCGTGTGCAGCCTCCCGGTGGCGGTTGCGTGGGTCGATGCGGAGTGCCCGGCATGATGCACGCCGCGCTGATGCGCTCCATCGCGACTTATCTCATCCTCGCGGTTGCGGTCGCGGTCGCTTGGATGGAGGGAACAGGCCGCACCTCGATCGAGGACTTGAAGGCCCCGCTCAACTACTCCGGCGACGCGTACGGCGTGCTCGCGCAAACGAAGGCGTACGCTGCGGGCGAGATCGTTCCTCTCTTGCCCAAGGAAGTTGCGAGCCTTGGCGCGCCGTTCGGTGCCAACTGGACCGACTATCCCGCCGAGGACTTCGTCTACTTTGCCGCGGGCCTCGTGTCGAGGGTCTTAGGCCTGTTCACCGGCACGACGATTTTCGTGATGGGCCTCCACGTCCTCGCCGCTCTCGCGTTCTTTGCGACCGGCAGGGCGCTCAGCTATCGGCGCTCCGTGACTTTCGCCTGCGCGCTCCTCTTCGCACTCGCGCCGTACGGGTTCGTGAGGAGTCTTCCCCATCTCACCCTGACCGCGTATTGGCACGTGCCCTTCGCCCTCTTCAGCATCGCGTGGGCGGCCGGCGTTGTCGCATCAAGGCCAACGGGTTGGAGCGCGCGCGCGCAGCGCAATCTCGCGGTGGCGGGAGCCGTGGCGGCGGGCCTCCTGAATCCTTACTACCTCGCGGTCTTCCTGTGGCTGGCCGCCTGCGTGCTTGCCGGTTCGCTCGCCGCGCGCGAGCGCAGGAATGCCCGGGCCACCGCATCGCTCCTGGCCCTCGCCGCCGTGAGCTTCCTCATCCAGTCCCTCGACTCGGTGTGGATGAACATCGCGCATGGCCGCAACGTCGAGGCCGTCACGCGCAGCTTTGGCGGGCTGGATGTCTGGGGATTGCGGCTTCCGGACCTTGCGTTTCCGATCGTGCATCGCTCCGAGACTTTCCAGAAATGGGCCGACGCGACGTACCAGAACGTGGCGCCCGGCGGACGCGGTCGCGGCGAAGCCATGACGGCGTATATCGGCCTCATCGGATTCGCATCATTGATCGCGCTGTTCGCGAGCAGCACCATCCGCATCGCGGGGCGGCAATTCCCGCTCGTATCGGCGTGGTTCTGGATGGCGCTCGCCACCTTCGGGCTGGGCGTCGTGGGCGGGATCAACTATTTCCTCGGCGCCCTGGGCTTCCTGATGCTGCGCGCCACGAATCGCTTTTCGATTGTGCTCCTGGCGATCGCACTGCTATGGCTGTGCGAATTCCTCTCGTGCCGCACGCGTGCGGGCGGCACGGTCCTGATCGCGGCACTGCTGATCGGCATCGGCTTGTGGGACCAGCTTCCGCCCCCCGGTCTCGTCGCCCCGGCGCAGGCGACCCGCGCGATCGCGGAAGCGGACGCCCGCTTCACCGCGGCTCTCGAGTCGGCGCTTCCGAAGGGCGCGATGGTACTGCAGCTTCCGATCAAGAAGTTTCCGGAGACCGGTCCCATCCATCAAATGGAGGATTACGAGCACTTCAGGCCCTACCTGCATTCGAAGGCGCTGCGCTTTTCCTACGGGACCTTGAAGGGACGCGGCGACGCCGATTGGCAGGCTGAGCTCGCGCTGTTGCCGGTTCCCGAGCTCGCGGCGCGCGCGGCCGGGTACGGATTCTCCGCGATCTACGTGAACCGGAAGGCGTATCCCGATCGCGCGCAGGACTTGGAGGGCAAGCTGCGCGCGCAACTTGGCGAACCCATCGCGAACAGCCCGGAGTTGGTCGCATACCGGCTTCCCGCTGTCGCGACACCGAAGCTTCCGCGCGCCCTCCCCAGGGTCACGTATCGCGCCTTCTCGTCGCTCGAGACGAATGGCGCGCATTCGTGGACATGGGCGACGTCGCAGGATGCGTCGCTGGTGGTGGCGCGGCCCTATCGCCCGGGGCCGCCTTCGACCGAGAGCTACGCGATCGAGTTCGGCGTGGCAACCGGCTTCGGCGGCGCGGTGCGGGTATCTCTGGACGGACGCTCCCAGCCACCGATCACCGCAGTCGAGACGG
The DNA here is from genome assembly GCA_038244725.1 of Burkholderiales bacterium. Lineage (GTDB taxonomy): Bacteria > Pseudomonadota > Gammaproteobacteria > Burkholderiales > Usitatibacteraceae > Usitatibacter. Next base: position 15,678 of record JBBRTF010000037.1, on the reverse strand, counting down.
GACGTTGGCTGCGCTTTGCGCTGCCGGCCGGCGTGGATCGCTGGACCATCGACTTTCATTCCGAGAATCCTCCCCAGTCACCCAACAACGGCGATCCTCGCCTGCTCACGTTTCGCATCGAGGATGTCCGCGTCGTCGATGCGGATGCGCCAGCCGGACACTAGGAAAGCAGATGGAAACCCGCTTCCCTGTTCACCTCCGCGATGGCGTGCTCGCAGGCCGCACCATCCGCCTGCGCCTCGCGACGGTGGCCGATGCGGCATTCATCCACGCGTTGCGCAGCGACCAGGAACGAACGCGCTTCCTTTCGGCCATCAGCCCCGAGGTTGCCGCGCAGGCCGAATGGCTCCGCCAGTACAAGGAGCGCGAGGAGCACGGCGAGGAGTATTACTTCATCATCGAGGATGCGGGCAAGCAGTCAGTGGGGACGCTGCGCCTTTACGACATTCGCGGCGATTCCTTCTCGTGGGGAAGCTGGCTGATCGCGCCGGGCACCGCGCCGGCCGTCGCGATGGAATCGGCGCTGCTGGTGTACGAGTTTGCATTCGGCCCTCTGGGTCTCGGCGGCTGCCACTTCGAGGTTCGCAAGGGAAACGATCGCGTGGCGGCGTTCCACAAGCGGTTCGGCGCACGCGAAACGGGGGAGGACGAGATGAGCCGCCAGTTCGCCTTCACGCGCGAGGACTACGAAGCCGTGCGCCAGCGCTATGAAAAATTTTTACCGGCACCCCCGGCGCGATGAATCCTCTGCCTGCCGACTCGGAGCCCTCCAATGTCACTCGATGAGCACCAGATCATACAGCTGCCGCGCATCCAGGATCCGCGCGGAAATCTCACGTTCGTGGAAGGCAATCGGCATGTGCCTTTCGAAATCCGGCGCGTGTTCTACCTCTACGACGTGCCCGGCGGCGAAACGCGCGCGGGCCACGCGCTAAAGACCTGCTGGCAGATGATCTCGGCGATCACGGGGAGCTTCGACGTGGTGCTGGACGACGGCTCGTCGCGCAAGATGCTCCATCTGAACCGCGCGTACCAGGCGATCCTCATTCCTCCCGCGATCTGGCGGGAGCTCGAGAACTTCTCTTCGGGCGCGGTGTGCCTCGTGCTCGCATCCGAGCGCTACAGCGAGGAAGGCTATTACCGCACGTACGAGGAGTACCAGCGCGCGGTCAAGGCGTAGAACGGCCGCGCAGCACCAGGCGCGCGAGGATAAACGTCACCGGGATCGTCACCAGCACCACGGCGAGCGGCGCCACTTCCTTCGGCACGCCCATGACCTCCACCAGCACACCGAGCGCGATCGCGCCCACGACGTACTGCACTAGATAGATGAGCGGGAAGACCAGCGCCTTTGCGAGCGTATGGCGCTCGCGGAAAACGAATGCGAGGTTGATGCGGTAGGCGAGGAAGATGCCGAATGCGAAGGCTACCGCGTACGCTGCCTGATAGGGCATCAGGAATTGAAGCGCGAGATACATCGCGTAGGTCGCCATGGTGTTGACGGCCCCGCTGGCCAGGAAGCGAAGCCCCTCCCCGGCCAGCGGCCTCATCCGTGCGGCTCCCGCTGCCCGCCGAAGGTGACGCTGCGCTGCACGACCGCGATCGGGCGCGCCTTGGTGTTCTCGTACGCGCGCCACGCATACGAGCCGACCAGGCCCAATCCGAAGAGATTGAGCGCCGCGAAGAATGCGATCACGACGATTGTGGCGGAATAGCCCGGCACGTCGATGAGCCCCGTTAGGCGCGCGAGCGCAGTCACGATGCCGAGGATCACGGAGATGGCGGTGCCAAATGCGCCGATCCAGATCAGCAGCCGGTTGGGCAGATCGGTGAACGAGAAGATGCTGTCGGAAACGTAGCGGAATTTCTTGCGCAGCGTCCATGCCGACTTTCCGTGGAGCCGCTTGTTTCTGCGGTAGCTGAGTGCCCTGCGCCGGAAGCCCAGCCAGAAGATCATCGACACCAGCGACGAATGCGACTCGCGCATGGCGAGGAGCTCGTCGCGGAAGCGGCGGTTGCAGCCGAATATGTCCACTCCGCCCGATGGCATTTCGGGGACTACGAAGCGCCGGTAGAGTCCCCAGAAAATGTGCGAGGAGATGCGGCTGGGCAGCGGATCGCCGCGAGCTTCGCGCGTGCCGATCACGACGTCGCAGTCGAGCGTTTCCAGCTCGTTGAAAATGCGCTCGATCAATTCCGGCGGTTCCTGCAGGTCCGCGGCCATGACGGCGAAGTTGTCCCCCGTAGCGGCCTCGAGGCCGACGCGAATTGCGGCGAACGAGCCGAAGTTGCGCGACAGCAGGATGAGGCGCGCCCCGAGCCCCGAGGCGGGCAGGAGTTGCGCGAGAAGGGCCCACGAGCGATCGGGGCTGCCATCGACCACGAAGACCGCCTCGAGGCCGCCGAGCGAAGCGCTCATCGACTTCACCGCCGCAACGAGGCCTGGAATCGATGCCTCGTTCCTGTAGACCGGGACGACCAGCGAGTGCTTCACGGCCGCCATGCGTTCACTGCGTCCGCCGCGGCCGCCACTTCCTCGTCGCGCATTTCCGGGAAGCACGGCAGCGTGAGAACCTCGTCACATGCGCGCCGCGTATGGGGGAGGTCGCCGGCGCGCGCGTCCTTCATCACGGGTTGCAGGGGATCAGGTACCGGATAATGGATGTCGGTGGCAACGCCCTTCTGGCGCAGGTGCGCCGCAAGCGCTTCGCGCGCGCGCGCGCGCACGACAAATAGGTGGAAAACGTCCGACTCGTCGACGGGACGCTCGATCGCCACCGCCGGGTTGTCGAGACGAGCGAGGTACTGCGCGCCGATCGCGCGCCGCCGCGCGTTCCACGCGTCCAGCCGCGGAAGCTTCGCGCGTAGCACAGCGGCCTGCATTTCGTCGAGGCGGGTGTTGCGGCCCCCCGCCAGGGTCGCCAAGTATTTCTTCGACCACCCGTATTGGCGCAATTGCGCGAGGCGCGCGGCCACGCTTGCGTCGTTGCAGACGATCGCCCCGCCATCGCCCAGGGCGCCGAGGTTCTTGGTGGGATAGAAGCTGAAGCAGCCGATGGCGCCGAAGGCGCCGGCGCGCTTGCCGGCGCGGCGTGCGCCGTGGGCCTGCGCGCAATCCTCGATCACGGGAATGCCGTGGCACTGCGCGATCGCCACGATTTCCTCGACGGGCGCGAGGCGTCCGTAAAGATGCGTGGCGACGATCGCCGCCACGCCGGTGAAGTCGATTTCCGCGAGCGCGGCCGTCGAAACGAGCATCGTGAGCGGATCGATGTCCGCGTAGAGGGGTTCGGCGCCGGCGGAAAGGATGGCGATCGTGCTGTAGAAGCCAGCGTTGCCGACCGTGACCACCTTGCGCCCGCGCGTCGCGCCCACGCAGCGCAACGCGAGCTCGAGCGCATCGGTGCCGTTGCCGACGCCGATGCAATGCGCCGTACCGCAATATTCGGCGAACTCGCGCTCGAAGGCCGAGACTTCCCGGCCCAGCACGAACCAACCGCTCGCGGCCACCCGCGAGAGGGCTTCTCCCACGTCGGCGGCGACGGCGAGGGAATGTCTTTGCAGATCGTTGACGGGAATCATCGGACGCAGGAATGGGAGGCTCGCGAGCTGGCCGCCATTGTACCGTGACCCGAATTGCGCCCCAAAAGGTTACTGCGCGTATTCCGTCGTTCCGAGGAGCCTCCACGCGGGGCTGGGCTCCGTGTATACGAGGCCGCTCGAGGCGATGGCGAGGCCGTTCATCAGCATTATGTAGACCTGCCCCGTCAAGTCATTGCGCCACAGCACGTCCGCGCGACCGTCGCCGTTGTAGTCGCCCTGCGCGACGACCTTCCAGGCGAGATTCGGCTCCGTATAGAAAGTGGCGGAGCTCGCGATGCTCGCGCCGTTCATGAGCATGCCGAACACCTGACCGGTAGCGTCGTTGCGCCACAGGAGGTCGGACTTCCCGTCGCCATTGAAGTCGGCGGCGCCCACGATCTTCCACGCGAGGTTGGGCTCGGTGTAGATCGTCACGCCGCTCTGGCTGAAGGCACCCGAGTAGTTGAGCGTCATCAGGAAGACTTGCCCCGTCGTGGCTTGGCGCCAAACGAACTGGTTCTGTTTTCCACTGCCAGCGAAATCGCCCGTGGTCACGATCTTCCAGTTGGTGTTGGGCTCGGTGTACACGATGCCTTGCGCAACGGTGGAGTAACCGTTCATCAGCATCACGAACACCTGGCCGGTGTCCGAGTTCCACCACACGATGTCGGCCCTGCCGTCGCCATTGATATCGGGAGTTGCGACGATCTTCCAGGCCGCGTTCGGCTCGGTATAGATGAGTCCCGAGGAGACCGGCACGCCGGCGCCATTGAAAGCGAGCAGGACCACCTGCCCGGTCACGTCATTGCGATAGAGCAGGTCGGAAATGCCGTCGCCGGTGAAATCCGCATCGCCCACGATTTTCCACGCAACGCTGGGCTCGGCGTATACGGTCGCCCCGCTCGAGATCGTAAGGCCGTTCAAGAGCTGGCGGAAGACTTGGCCCGTCGAAGCGTTGCGCCAGAGGATGTCGGACTTGGCGTCGCCGTTGAGATCGGTTCGCACGGCCACCGCCGGATCGGCGGAGTCGAAGGGACGCACCTGGTAAGCGACGGAGGAAGCCGAGGCGCCGCCGATGCCGGAGATGGCGACATCGTACGCCGAGCCTTTCACCACGGTGTGGCCGGCGGGCATCTCCCAGACGATGGTGTTGTCGCCGTATCCGTTGTCGGTTCGCGACACGACGTTCACCGACACCGGAGCGCCGTTGAGGAGCACGGTGACGCTCGCGCTCAAGAAGTCCGCGCCGGGCAGGCCGAAGGACCAGCGTTGCGTGCTGGTGAAAAGCGTCGGGAAGAGATCGAGCGGAACCCAGCCGCGCGGCGGCCACGGGATACCGTTGGGCGCGCCGCCCGTGCCGCTGGAATCGAATGCCCACAATGCGCTCGCGGCGTTGGTCTGGCCGAGGCCGAACTTCCCCTTCGCGCTGTACAGGATCCAGCGACGATGGCCGAGGACCTGGTTGCCGGCGCCGGGCTCGGACATGTAGATGCCGATGGAGTCGCCTACGTTCGGAGTGCCGTAAGCGAGGTTCGAACTCGATGCGCCGTCGTAACCCGCCTGCGAGTAGCACGTCATGTTCGGCGTCGGCGCATGCGTCAACGTGTTGTTCGCCTCCATGATGAGCGCCGCGGCCTGCTCGCTCGCGCTGCGGGTCGAATCGAGCGTGGTGTTGCCGGAGACCCCCGCCATTGCGCGCAGGAAATTGATGCGCGAGATGGTCCACTCCTGGAACGCAAGCGAGATCGAGCCCGGCACGCATCCTTGCACGCTGCCGGTCCAACCGACCGCCGGCATGCCGAGGTTGTAGTAGGTGTTGTAGGCCGCCTTCACCGCGGGGCGGCTCCCGGTGTCGATCGCGGGCGTGGCGACCACGGCCTTCGCCACGGGCGGCGAGTACGACGGGATCGTGAGCGGATCCATCCACGGCGCTGGCGCGAGATAGAGGATGCCGCCTCCAGGCGAAACCGCGACGGGCTCGAGCGCGAGCGCCGACAGCGAAGCGGTGACGGCGATCGAAGCGGCGATGCGAATGGGGATCATGGATCGGTGAAGACGGTGCCGCGCGCGGGCGAAGAAAGTGCGACGCATGATTGGATTCCGTGGGCGGCGCGAAGCCTTGAAATTCGAAATCTTACTATGGCGCCGGGCGCTATTTTGTGAAGCGCTTCACATGTAATGCGCACTCAATTCTGTCGTTGCTGCCGACAGCTAGCGTGCGTACTCCCACGGTCCAAGTATTTTCCACGCCGTGTTCGGCTCGGTGTACACCATAGCTCCGCCCGCCGTCATGAGGCCGCTCATCTGCAGCATGTACACCTGCCCGGTGCTCTCGTTGCGCCACAGCAGATCCGCCTTGCCGTCGCCGTTGTAGTCGCCTTGCGCAACGATCTTCCATGCGAGGTTGGGCTCGCTGTAGATCAGCGCCTGGCTCGCGATCGTCGCTCCGTTCATGAGCATCGCGTACACCTGCCCGGTCGCGTCGTTGCGCCACAGGATGTCTGAGCGCCCGTCGCCATCGAGGTCGGGCGCCGCGAGCACTTTCCACGACGTGTTCGGCTCCTGGTAGATCATCGTGCCGCTCTGGCTGAAGACGCCGCCCGCGAAGCCCACCGTCATGAGGTAAAGCTGGCCCGTGGAGCCGTTGCGCCACAGGAGCTGGTTCGACTTGCCGCTGCCGGCGAAGTCGCCCACCGCCGCGATGCTCCACGCCGTGTTGGGCTCCGTATAGACGAAGCCTTGTGCAGTGACGCTCGCGCCGTTCATGAGCATCGCGTAGACCTGGCCCGTGCTCGAGTTCCACCACAGAAGGTCGGCTCGGCCATCGCCGTCGAGGTCGGGGGTGTGCACGATCTTCCACGCGGGATTGGGCTCGCTCGCGACGATGGCGCCGCTTGCCGGCATGCCGCTCGAGCTGAAGAGCATCACATAGACCTGGCCTGTAGCCGAGTTGCGCCACAGCAAGTCGGCCACGCCATCGCCATTGAAGTCGGCATCGCCCACGACCGACCACGCGGTGTCCGGCTCGGTATAGGCCACCGCGCCGCTCGTGATGGTGAAGCCGTTCATCAGCATTCGATAGACCTGGCCGGTCGATGCATTGCGCCACAGGAGGTCGCTCTCGCCGTCGCCGTTGAAGTCGGTCCTCGCGACGACGTCCGGCGCGAACGCGGCGGTGACCGCCTTCGGCGCGTCCATCGCGGCAATGCAAGTCGTGCCCGCGACGCCCGCGCAGCCCCCGCTCCAGCCGGTGAAGCGAAATCGCGCGGCCGGCGTCGCGACGAATCGCACCGACGTCCACGGCGCGAGCGTCCTGCCGGCATCCGCGTAAGGCCCGGCGGCATCGCCCAGCACCGCGTACGCGACCGTGCCGCCCGTCGCGGGCGTGGCAGCGACCGTGAGCGCGGGGCTCGCTTGCATCGCGGCCGCCGCGCGCGCGAGCGACAACGGGGCGCCCGGGGTGGTGCGTCCCATCACGATGTGCACGCCATAGGAGATGTGGCCCTTGCCGTCCAAGGTCTCGGGCTCCACGCCATTCCACGCAGCGGTGATCGAAGAGCCGAGGAAGGGGGAGCTTCCCCAGGCAAGCTTGGGCCTTGCAGGCGGACCATAGTCGTACTGGAACGATTGGTAGCCCCATTCGTAATCGCACGGCATCGACAGCATCCCGTAACCGCATCCGCCCATTGCCGACGTGAACGTGCGGTGCTCCGAATATCCATCGGCGTATTTCGAGGCGCTGCGCAGCACCGTGTCCACCACGCCGAGCTCGTAGGTGCCGGCGCTCAGCACGTTGTAGCGGCGGCCATCGTTGACGACGTTCCAGGTCCACGCGAGCCCGCCCGCGGGCGCAGCGGCAGTGCCGAAATCCTGCGCGCCGGCGTCGGCAACGAACTTGTACTTGTCGCCCCAGCGAAGCGCGGTCACCGCGTAACCCACGCCTTCGTTGAAGGTCATCGCGCCGTATGGGCCGCGCACGTCGGTGGAGATGTGGTCGGATGCGGCGCTGAGGTCGTAGTCGACGCTCCACAACGGATAATCCTGCCCGGCGACGAAAGTCCAGCGGATGACGACGGGAAGCGCGAACTTCTGGTGGTCGACGGAGTTGGGCGAGATCGTGCCTGTGCTGGGATCCGCAATCGTTGCAACGGTCCCCCAGCGCGGATAGCTCAGCCGGTACTCGTGCACGGCCTGGTGCTGGCCGACGGAAGCGTCGCTTCCGGTGGAAGGCAGGTAGCGGCCGAAGGGCGAGTCGTCCTCGTTGTGCAGCGCGGCTATCGTATTGTCCGGCGTTGCATCGGAATACGAACGGTAGAGCTCGTGCGACACGAAGTATCCGAACCCACCGCCGATGCCCGGATCCGCGGCGACGTAGACATGCCTCGCGACGGCGGCGTCGAACACCTGGTAGCTCATCTGCGCCGCGTAGCCCGAGGTCGCCCCGGACGCCGGCACCAACGAGACGGAACGCGGCAAGCCCGCGCTATCCCTCCACGTGTAGCGAATCACGCTCACGGGGGCGCTGTTGACGGTGATCTCGCCTGTCTCGCGGCGGATATCCTCCCCGGACGCGAGGGCAGGCGCAGCAAGCGGCGCGGCCAGCGCGAAGCCCGTCGACGCCAATCCGATGAAGACGGCGATACCTCGCGCCGCGACCGCCCGTGCCTTCCTCATTGTGCGTACTCCCACGGCCCCATCACCTTCCACGCGGTATTGGGCTCGCTATAGACCATCGCCGCCGATCCGGTCGCGAGCCCGTTCATGAGGATCATGAACACCTGGCCGGTGCTGTCGTTGCGATACAGCAGATCGGCCTTGCCGTCGCCGTTGTAGTCGCCCTGCGCCACGATCTTCCACGCGGGGTTGGGCTCGCTGTAGATCATCGCCTGGCTTGCGATCGTGCCGCCGTTCATGAGCATGCCGTACACCTGCCCGGTCGCGTCGTTCCTCCAGAGGAGGTCGGAGCGTCCGTCGCCATCGAGGTCCGGCGCGCCGATCACACGCCACGCGGTGTTCGGCTCCGTGTAGATCATCGCGCCGCTCTGGCTGAAGCCCGGGTTGAAGTTGAGTGTTTGCAGGTAGACCTGTCCCGTGCTGCTGTTGCGCCACAGCAGCTGGCTGGTGCGCCCGCTGCCTGCGAAGTCTCCAACCGCCGCGATGCTCCACGAGAGGTTGGGCTCCGTGTACACCATGGCCTGCGCCTTGATCGTGCCGCCGTTCATGAGCATCACGTACACCTGCCCCGTGGACGTGTTGTACCAGAGGAGGTCGGCCTTGCCGTCGCCGTCGAGATCCGGCGTGTGCACGATCTTCCACGCGGCATTCGGCTCGGTGTAAAAAATGGTTCCCCCGTTGGGCAGCCCATTCGACGCGAACGGCTGGTAGAAAATCCGCCCATCGCTGGTGTTGCGCCACAGGAGGTCGGTGACACCATCGCCATTGAAATCCCCATCGGCGATCACCTTCCACGCCGTGTTCGGCTCGGTGTACGCCATCGCGCCGAGGTTGGGCTCGCTGTAGACCATCGCCTGGCTCGCGATGACGATGCTGTTCATGATCATGCCGTAGACCTGCCCGGTGACATCGTTCCTCCACAGGATGTCGGAGCGCCCGTCGCCGTTCAGGTCCGGCGCGCCGATCACCTTCCATGCGGTGTTGGGCTCCTGGTAGATCATGCTGCCCATCTGGCTGAACACCCCGCCCGAATAGCCGACCGTCATCATGAAGAGCTGGCCGGTGGTGGAGTTGCGCCAGAGGAGCTGGTTGGTCTTTCCACCGGCGTCGAAGTCGCCTACCGCCGCGATGCTCCATGCGGTGTTGGGCTCGGTGTACACCGTGCCCTGCGCCTTGATCGCGGCGCCGTTCATCAGCATCGCGTACACCTGGCCCGTGGAGGTGTTGTACCAAAGAAGATCCGCCCTGCCGTCGCCATCGAGGTCGGGCGTGTGGACGATCTTCCACGCGGTGTTCGCTTCGGTGTAGAACACCGCGCCGCCCACCGGCAGCCCGTTCGCCGCGAACGGCTGGACGAACAACTGGCCGGTGGCGGTGTTGCGCCACAGCAGGTCGGCCACGTTGTCGCCGTCGAAATCGGCTTCGGCGATCACCTTCCACGCCGTGTTGGGCTCGGCGTACGCGATGGCGCCACTGGCGACGCTCAAGCCGTTCATCAGCAGGCGGTAGATCTGGCCGGTGGCGTTGTTGCGATAGAGGATGTCGCTCTTGCCGTCGTTGTTGAAATCGGTGCGCGTGCGGCCGATGGGTGCCGCGAGCGCGAGCGTCGGGACATTGGTCTGCGAGGGGCTGCCACCGATCCCGAGCTGACCGCTAGCGTTGTATCCCCAGCAATAGACGCCGCCGGGCGCTACCGCGCAGGTGTGCAACCCGCCGGGCGCGATCTGCGTGACGGGCGTGGGAAGGCCGTTCACCGCGATCGGCACGGTGGTGCCGCCTCCGCCCATCGCATTGCCGAGCTGGCCGGTGTTGTTGTAGCCCCAGCAATAGGCCGCGCCGTTCTGCACTGCGCACGAGTGGTAGCTGCTTCCGGCGCTGACGGTCGAAACGCCTGCGCCCATGCCGACCACGTTCACCGGCGTCGGGCTTCCCGTCGTGTGGTTGTCGCCGAGCTGGCCTTGGCCGCCGAAACCCCAGCACGCCGCCCCGCCGCCCACCACGCCGCATGTGAAGGGCCCACCCGCGTCCACCGTGCCCGCGCCGCTCGCGAACCCGGTCACCGCCACGGGCACGCGGCTCGTGATGGACGTGGTGTTGTTGCCGAGCTCGCCGCTTTCATTGCGTCCCCAGCAATAGGTGCCGCCCGCGAGCACCGCGCAGCTGTGATCGCCGCCCGCGGTGATCGACACTACGCCGCTCGTCAGGCCGCTGACGGCGACCGGCACGTGCGTTTCCGCCGTCGTGTTGTCACCGAGCTGGCCGTAGGAAAAGTTCGCGCCCCAGCACCAGGCCCCGCCATTGACCACGGCGCAGCTGTGATTGTTGCCTGCGGCGATCGCCGTGACGCCGCTGGAGAGTCCGGCGACAGCGACCGGCAAATGGCTTTCGACGATGCCGCTGTTGCCGAGCTGCCCGGCGTTGTTATAGCCCCAGCACCAGGCGCCGCCGTTGACGACGGCGCATGCGTGCGCACCGCCCACGGTGATGGCGCTCACGCCGCTCGCAAGCCCCGTCACCGGCGCGGGCACGACACTCGGCGATGTGCCGCCGTTGCCGAGCTGGCCGTTGCCGTTATAGCCCCAGCAGTAGGCGGCCCCATTCACTACCGCACAGCTCGTATCGGTGTAGGTGGCGATTTGCGGTGCGCTGGTCGCTGCCACAGGCCACACGAGGGCGGCAACGAGAAGAACGCGAGCGGCGTTCATTGCGCGTACTCGTAGGGGCCGAGCGTCTTCCATGCGAGATTCGGCTCCGTGTAAACAATGCCCGCGGATCCAGTGGTGAGACCGCTCATGAGGATCATGTACACCTGCCCCGTGGTTTCGTTGCGATAGAGGAGATCGGCCTTGCCGTCGCCGTTATAGTCGCCTTGCGCAACGATCTTCCACGCGAGGTTGGGCTCGGTGTAGACCATCGCCTGGCTCGAGATGGTCGTGCCGTTCATGAGCATGGCGTAGACCTGCCCGGTGGTGTCGTTCCTCCACAGGATGTCGGAATGCCGGTCGCCGTTCAGGTCGGGCGCGCCGATCACCTTCCACGCGGTGTTGGGCTCCGCGTAGATCATGATGCCGCTCGAGCTGAAGACTCCGCCCGAAAAGGTGACCGTCAACACGAAGAGCTGACCGGTGGTGGAGTTGCGCCAGAGGAGCTGGTTGGTCTTTCCGCTGAAGGCGAAATCACCGACCGCCGCGATCTTCCACGCGGTGTTCGGCTCGGTATAGACCGGCCCCTGGCTCGCGATCGCGGCGCCGTTCAGCAGCATCGCCCAGACCTGGCCGGTGGTGGAATTCCACCACAGGATGTCGGCCTTGCCGTCGCCGTCGATGTCGGGTGTGTGCACGATCTTCCACGCGGCATTGGGCTCGGTCGCGACCACTGCGCCTACGCCGCTCGGCAGCCCGCTCGCGTTGAACAGCATCACGTAGACCTGCCCCGAGGTGCTGTTGCGCCACAAGAGGTCCGTGACGCCGTCGCCGTTGAAGTCCGCATCGCCGACGATCTTCCACGCGGTGTTGGGCTCCGTGTACGCGATCGCGCCGCTCCCGGCGGTAAGCCCGTTCATGAAGATGCGATAGACCTGCCCGGTGGAAGTGTTCCGAAACAGGATGTCGCTCTTGCCGTCGTCGTTGAAATCGGTGGGCGTCACCAGCGTGGAGATGACGGGCAGCGTCGCGAAGTTCGCCGTCACGTTGCGGTTCGTGAGCATCTGGATGTTGCAGGTGCTGCCGGTGCCGGCGCAATCGCCGGTCCAACCGGTGAAGTTGTAGCCGATCGCCGGTGCCGCGCTGATAGCGACCATCGAGTTGGTGGTGAAGCTCGCCGAGCACGTCGCGCCGCAGTTGATGCCGGCGGGCGACGTCGTCACGGTGCCGTTGCCCACCTTCGAGATGTTGAGCGCGTAGGTCGTGGGTGCGGCCACGTTGAACGTCGCGCTCACCGACTGCGCGGTGGACATCGAGACCGTGCAGGACCCGGTGCCGGAGCAGGGGCCGGACCATCCCGCGAACGTCGAGCCTGCCGTGGGAGTCGCGGTGAGGGTTACCGAGTAGCCTCCGAAGACGCTCGCCGAGCATGTGGAGCCGCAATTGATCGCGGTGTACGGCGAGCCCGCGTTGACCACGCCCGTCACCGTGCCGCTGCCCGTCCCGTTGCGCGAGACCGAGAGCGTCGAGACACCGATGTTCGTCGTCGAAAAAGAGGTCAGGCTGTCCGTGGTGCAGTAGAAATCCGCGTTAGCGCAAGCGCCGGTACTGTTGAACTCGGACAACGACATCACGATGTAGTACGTGTTGAAGGGCGGCAGCGTGTACGGCGCATTGCCGTTGATGTTGACGAACGAAAAGCCCTGGTATAGCTGCCCGTTGGCCGGAAAGATCGCAAGCCGTATCCCGAAAAAGGGAGCACCGCGATAGGCGGGGACGTTGTTCGGCGTGACGGCCCAGTACTCCAGGCGCAGGGTGCCTGTCGGATTCTCGCAGGAGATGGCGTCGTTGTTGATGCGCAGGTCGTTGGGCGAGGCGTTGCCGTAGACGTAGGCGTGGGGATTGCCCGCGTAGCCCGGATCGTTCGGATTGAGCGTGTAGTTCCACACGCCGCTGATGTAGATCCCGCAGGCGAGGCTCTTCGCCGCGGAAGATGCGCCCGCCATGGACTCCATGCGGGTCCCGACCTCGTCCGCCGCGGTGCGCTCCTCGAGCGGAACCGGGCGGGCCAGCAAGGCACCCCCGCCCTCACCCGAGATCACATCCTGGCACCACACGGGCGCGGCAAACAAGGCAAGCACGCACGACAAAACAGCAAGCTTTGTGGACTTCATGACAATCTCCAATGACGTGGTCGAGTCGCTTTCGCGATGTCCGGCGCCTTCCAGAGTGTCGAAGTCGTCGCCAAACGCTGTATTGCTACGGCATTTTTACTGAGAATATTCGTACTGCCCCAGTATCCTCCATTGCAGGTTGGGCTCGGCATAAACCATCCCCTGGGAGGCGATGGTGGCCCCGTTCATGAGCATCATGAAAAGCTGCCCCGTGGTGTCGTTCCTCCACAGGATGTCGGCCTTGGCATCGCCGTTGTAGTCGCCGGCGGCCACGATCTTCCACGCGAAATTGGGCTCGGTGTAGATCACGCCCTCGGAGACGACCGAAGGCCCGTTCATCAAGATGAGATAGACCTGCCCGGTGGTGTCGTTCCTCCACAGGAGGTCGCTCTTGCCGTCGCCGTTCACGTCGCCCACCGAGACGAGCCTGTAGGGAAGCGTGGCCTGGTAGATCACCTGCCCGGTCTGGCTGAAGGTCGAGCCGGACACGGTCACGGTCTGGAGGTAGATCTGCGCGGTGGTGTTGTTGCGCCACACGAGCTGGTTCCTCTTGCCGCTTCCGGCGAAATCGCCCGCACCGACGATCTGCCATGCGGTGTTGGGCTCCGTGTAAACCATGCCTTGCGCGGTGATGGTGGTTCCGTTCATCAGCATTGCGTACACCTGCCCGGTGGTGGAATTCCACCATAGGAGGTCGGCCTTGCCGTCGCCGTCGAGATCCGGTGTCTGCACGATCTTCCACGCCGCGTTCGGCTCGGTGTAGATCACGGCGCCGCCCGCGGGCAGGCCGCTCGCCGCGAACGGCTGCAGGAACACCTGGCCGGTGATGGTGTTGCGCCACAGGAGGTCGGTGACTCCGTCGCCGTTGAAGTCGGCGTCCGCGATGACCTTCCACGCGGTGTTGGGTTCGGTATAGGCCATGTTCTGCCCGATGATCGTCCCGCCGTTCATCGCGATGAGATAGACCTGGCCGGTTGCGAAGTTGCGATAGAGGAGATCGCTGCGGCGGTCGAAGTTGAAGTCGCCCGGCATGTGCGGATCGAGGTACCTCGAGATCGACGGGAACGCCTGGTCGAAGCGGGAGTAGATGTCGTAGAGCTCCGCGGGAGTGGCGATGCAGCTCGACGGCCCGCCGTAGAGGCCGCCGCGCAGGAGGTAGGGGGCGCCGGCTGTGGCCTGGGTGAAGATACCCGAGCCGCTACTGCCGCCTTCCGTGACGCCGGTGGAGAGTGAATTCCAGTTCGACCGGATCATGCTGCCGCCGGGGCCGCCGCTCGTCACGAAGCCTCCGTAGGTGGCGAGGCTCACCTTCTTGAAGTCGCCCGCGGGATGGTGCACGCCGGTCATCGCGCCGCCGGTGAGCGAGACCGAGTCCCATCCGGCGAGCAACACGCCGGCGGGCAGCGGATTGTTGATGCGCATCAGTAGCGCATCGGATGTCGCGTTCGCGAACAACAGGGCCGCGCCGCCGGTGAGCTGCACGTAGCTCGGGCCCACGGTCGTGCCCGCGCACGTCGCGGTTTCGTAGAACCAGTGCGTGGTGAGCGTGCTCGCCACCGCCTGCGTGCTGATGCAATGGTTGGCCGAATAGAAATACGGCACGAGCGAGCCGCCGATGGGATTCAGCACGGTGCCGGTGCAAAGGAACGTTTGCGTGCCACTGGTGAACGTCATGCGCGCGACCGCTTTTCCCACCGCCGCGAGCTGGGCGTCCGACGCGGAGAGACAGATGAGATTGACCTCGCAGGTTCCGGACCCGGCTTTCGCAAGGGACTCGGCGTTCGGATCGGCAGGGTGCACGAAGAGGTGCGACACGCGGGAAATCCGCATGTCGACCGCGGTATTCGCATCGGCATCGCCCACGAAAAGCTCGACCACCGCGGTGGCGCCCGTCAGCACCGGGCTCCAATAGGTCGCATCGCGGCTCACGTCGCGCGCGGTGAATGGCCCGTACACGGTGCCGATGTCGTCCACGCCGGCGAAGCGCAGCTCCGCGCTGGCCGGCATGTGCGCGGCATCGAGCCCGATGCGCAATGCCTTCGCATCCGGCGAAGTCACCTGCCACTGAGCCACGATGCCGCCGGGCACGCGTGCCCACGCCATCGCGTCGCTGCGCGCCTGCGCATCCGCGACCACGGCGTTGATGCCGATGGTAAGGCGCTTGGTGAGGGTTTCCGCGTTGGCTTTCTTTGCCGCCATGATGTCCGCGGAGCGGATCGGGGCAAGCTGCACGTCGTTCGTGCGCATTGTTCCCGGCGCGATGCGGAAGGAAGGCGGAGCCGATGCCTTCTCGAAAACGAAGGGCACGGTCGATCCGGAATTGGACGTGGCCCACGCCGGCGCCGCAAGAAGGGTGGCGAACAACGCCAACAGGATTCTCAGTCGCGTGTTACGCATGCTCGCTCCTCGAAGAGGTGTTGAATGCAAACCCGGCCCTCGCGGGCCGGGATCGATCGTTACTGGCTGTACTCGTACGGCCCCAGGATCTTCCACGCCGTGTTGGGCTCCTGGTAGATCAGCGCCTGCGAGGCGATCGAGGCGCCGTTCATCAGCATCATGAACACCTGCCCGGTGACGTCGTTGCGCCACAGGATGTCGGACTTGCC
>JBBRTF010000036.1:0-50780 GCA_038244725.1 Burkholderiales bacterium | reverse complement strand
TCGAGGGCGACTTCTTGTTCTGTTGTACGGCCATGACTTTCTCCTAAGTATTCGAAACCATCACTGCGGTCGTTTTTTCAGGCTCGCGAGCTTCGCGAAGGGTGACTCACGCGGCTCGGTCGCAATCCCCGCCTCGCGGCCCTCGTCGAGCCCCGGCTTGCGTGGCACCATGGGCAGCGCGAGGAGCACCGCATCTTCGACCAGGTCCAGCACGTCGAGCGGCTCGCTCGCGACGAGGTAATCTTCCGCGTCGCTCTCCTCTTCGATGGGCGGCAACTGCGACTCGTCGTGGACAAGGACCAGCCGGTCATCGATGGAAATCGCGTGCCTGAATGCTTCGAGACTGCTCTGGCACGTGAGAAAAACGAAGCCCTCGATTATACACGACGTCACCTTGCGACGCTGCTTGTCCAGGCGGGCGGAGACCTTGTAGGCGAGATCGAGATCGTGGTTCGCGAGCAACTCGGCGAGCCGCGGAAAGTCCTCGATATCGACCCTGCCTTCGAAGACCACGGGCTTCTCGGTGAGACGATCGGGGTGGATGAGGAGCGTTTCGGGCATGGCGCTTATGCTAGAATTTAGTTTATGATAATTAAATAAGGCATTGATTTGTCGTATACTAATTACATCGTTCTGGCGTCCGGATCGCGTTATCGCAGGGAGCTCCTGGAGCGCCTCGGGCTCGCCTTCCATGCTTGGGCGCCGGATATCGACGAAAGCTCCCTGCCGGGTGAAGCACCGCGCGATGCTGCGTTGCGCCTGGCGCGCGCCAAGGCCGACGCGGCGGCCTCACGTTGGCCCGGCGCCCTGATCATAGGCTCCGACCAGGTTGCCGACCTCGACGGAGCGCACATCGGAAAGCCCGGCACCCTGGAAAATGCGCGGCGCCAATTACGCCAGCTGAGCGGCAGGGCGGTGCTCTTCCACACCGCCCTGTGCGTGATCGGCGCCGCGCGCGCCACGCGCCACGAGCGCCTCGTCACCACGGACGTGGTCTTTCGCGCGCTGGCCGACGCCGAGATCGACCGCTACCTCGCGCGCGAGCCGGCATTCGACTGCGCGGGAAGCGCGAAGAGCGAGGCCCTGGGCATCTCGCTCCTCGCGCGGCTGGGCGGCGACGATCCCACGGCGCTCGTGGGTCTTCCCCTCATCACGCTCGCGGCGATGCTGCGCGCGGAAGGCTTCGAGGCGCCCTGATGGCCAAGGGCCGCCTGCACCTACTCCCGGCCTGGCTCGCCGAGGACACGCCTGCCGAGAGCGTCGTCCCGGCGACGGTCCTCGAGCGCATTCGCGCCCTCGACGTGTTCATCGTGGAGAACGCGAAGAACGCGCGGGCCTGGCTCGCGGCCTGCGGGCACCCGCAGCCGCTACGCAGCCTCGCGATCGCCGAGCTGAACGAGCACACGCCGCGCGCCGCGGTTCCCGCGCTCCTCGACGTGGTCGACGCGGGGCGCGACGCGGGTCTCCTGTCGGACGCCGGACTCCCCGCCATCGCCGATCCGGGCGCCCTCCTCGTCGCCAATGCGCACGAGCGCGGCATCGAGGTGGTGCCGCACGTCGGTCCCTCCTCGATCCTGCTCGCGCTCATGGCGAGCGGTCTCGAGGGCCAGCGCTTCCGCTTCCACGGCTACCTCCCCACCGAGGGCGTGGCGCGGCGCACGAGGGTCATCGAGCTCGAGCGTCACTCGGCCAAGCACGCCGAGACGCAGGTCTTCATCGAGACGCCCTACCGCAACGACGCGCTCCTCGCGGATCTCCTGCAGTCGTGCCGCGGATCCACGCGCCTCGCCGCGGCCGCCGGGCTCACCTCGCCCGCGCAGTGGATCCGGTCCGACTCGATCGACGCATGGCGCGCGAAGCCGGCGATCATCGGCAAGCGGCCGGCGATCTTCCTGCTGCTCGCGCGCTGAAGCGCCTACGCCCGGGGGTCGACCGGGATGTGGTTGGCGCGAAGGAGCGGGTAGAGCTCCTGCGCAAGGAGCGGAGTGGAAAAGTAGAAGCCCTGCCCCACCTGGCAGCCCTTGGAGCGAAGGAGCGCCAGCTGCCCCGCGGTCTCCACGCCCTCGGCGATCGTCTCGAGGTCCAGGCTCTTCGCCATGTTGATGATGGCCACGACGATGGCGGTGTCGTTCGGGTCGACGGTGATGTCGCGCACGAACGACTGGTCGATCTTCAGCTTCTGGATCGGCAGGCGCTTCAGGTACGAAAGGCTCGAGTAGCCGGTGCCGAAATCGTCGATGGCGAGCTGCACGCCCATCTCCGAGAGCCGGGTGAGGAGCTGGATCATGCCCTCGGTCTGGCGCATCACCTGGCTCTCGGTGATCTCGAGCTCCAGGCACTGGGCCGCGAGCCCGGTGTCGGAGAGCACGCGGTTCACCATGTCGAGGAAGCCCTTGTCGCCGAACTGGCGCGCCGACAGGTTGATCGCCATGCGCCGCTCCTTGCTGAGCCCCATGTCCTGCCATTCCCGCGCCTGGCGGCAACCTTCGCGAAGCACCCATTCGCCGATCTCGTTGATGAGCCCGGTCTCTTCGGCGAGCGGGATGAAATCGCCCGGCATCACCGTGCCGCTGTCCTCGGTCTTCCAGCGCACCAGCGCCTCGACCGCGATGATCTCGCCCGTCTCGAGGTTGATCTGCGGCTGGTAGTGCAGCACGAAGTTCTTCTGGATCACCGCGCGCCGCAGCGCCGACTCGAGGGTCATGCGCCGCGTCACCGCGATGTTCATCTGCGCGGTGAAGTACTGGTAGGTGTTCTTGCCCAGGCCCTTGCCGTGGAACATCGCGGTGTCCGCGTTCTTCATCAACGTCTGCGCGTCGCGGCCGTCCTCGGGATAGAGCGCGATGCCAACCGAGCCGCTCACGTGCTGCTCCGTGCCGCCGAGCGTGAGGGGCTGGCGCAGCGAGTTGAGGATCTTCTGCGCCACCACGGAGGCGTTGCGCCCCTCCTCGAGGTTGTCGAGGAGCACGATGAACTCGTCGCCGCCCTGGCGCGCGATCGTGTCCTCGAGGCGCACGCACTCGGAAAGCCGGCGCGAGACCTGGCGCAGCAGCTCGTCGCCCACGTCGTGGCCGAGGGTGTCGTTGATGTTCTTGAAGTTGTCCAGGTCGATGAAGAGGACTGCGACCTTGCGCCCGGCGCGCTCGGCGCGCGCGATGGAGCGCGCGAGGCGGTCCTGCAGGAGCCCGCGGTTGGGCAATCCGGTGAGGTTGTCGTGGTAGGCGAGGTGCTGGATGCGCTGCTGGATCACCTTGCGGTCGGTCACGTCGCGGGAATTCCACACGATGCCGCGGATGTGCGGGTTCGTGAGGCAGTTGGTGCCGAGCGACTCGAACGTGCGCCAGCTGCCGTCGCGGTGGCGCAGGCGAAATTCCACCGGCTCGGTGAGCTGGCGCGTCTCGAGCATGCGGCGGAAGGCGCCGCGCACATGGTCCGCGTCGTCGCGGTGGACGAAATCGAAGACGTTCCTGCCGACGGTGTCGGCGGGGTCGAAGGCGAGAAGGTTGCGCAACGCCCCGCTCTGGTAGCCGATGGTGCCGTCCGCGTCGACCACGGAAATGAGGTCGATGGTGCTTTCGGTCAGCACGCGAAAGCGCGCCTCGCTCGCTTCCAGCGCGCCCTCGGTCTGCTTGTAGCGCGTGACGTCGGTCACCACGCTGATCACGCCCGCCACGTCGCCGCGCTGGTCGACGAAGCTCACCTTGTTGAAGAGCATCTGGCGCGGCACGCCTTCCTCGTCGGGGACCATCGCCTCGTAGGTGGTCGACGATGGGCGCTCGATGAGAGGCTTGTCGCGCTCGTGGTGCTCGCGCGCGATGGCCTCGCCGAACACGTCGAAGCCGGTCTTGCCGAGCCAGTTGCCGCCGCGCCCGAAAATCTCGTTCCACGCGCGGTTGTAGGCGAGGTAGCGGCCCTCGCGGTCCTTGAAGTAGACCGGGTTGGGAATGGCGTCCAGCAGCGCGCGCGTGAAGTGAAGGTGCGTCTCGAGCTCGGCGGTGGCGCGTCGCGCCTCGGTCACGTCCACGCAGGCCACCAGGAGCCCGGTCACGCGGTCGGCCTCGTCGCGCAGCGGCGCGGCGGCGCCGTGGATATTGATGGAAGTGCCGTCGGAGCGCCGGCGCTCGAGCTCCAGGCCGTGGAGGACCTCGCCCGCGATCACCCGCTCGCGCAGCGCCTGGGCCTCGGCGCGCTTCGACTCGGGAATGAAGGGCGCGCGATGCCCGATCGCCTCGTGCGCGCTGAACCCGAAGGTGCGCTCGGCGGCGGGGTTCCAGAAGTTGATGATGCCGTCCACGTCGGCGGTGTAGATGGCGACCGGCGCGTTCTCCACCACCGCCGCGAGGAAGGTATTCATCTTGCGCAGCGCCCGATCCTTGTCGCGCTGCCCGGTGAAGTCCACGACCGACGAGACGATGAAGCGAACCTCGCCACTCGCCTCGCGGATCACCGTGGAGGAGGCGCATACCCAAAGCTCCGAGCCGTCGCCACGCACCATGCGCGTCTCGAAGCCCTGCGACGAGGGTTCGCCGCCGGCGCGTATCGCCGCGAGCCGCTGCTCGTCGGCCGGCGCATCAGCGGGTGGCACGAAGGTGAGAAAGGGCGCGCCTTCGATCTGGTGGCGCGGCCGGCCCATCATCTCGGCGAGCGCGCGGTTCACCACGCGCACGATGCCATCCGGACTGATCACCACCAGGCCCACCGGCGCGCGATCGAACGCTTCGCGGACGAGGTCCAGGTCGATGCGCAAGGGCTCCTTGGCGATCGCGCTCATCTCTCCTAGCGCACCTGCGTCGCGGAACGCGCCGCGGCTTCCCACGCCGCGCGCCCCAGCGAGGCCCCGAAATGCGTCCCGAGCCGCTCGGAAAGCTGCTCGAACACGTTCTCCCGGGGCGAATAGTCGACGACCTTCTCCGCCTTGATGACCTCGCGCGCCACGTAGTCGAGGCTGCCCAGGCCGTCGGCGAGGCCGAGCTCCACGCTTCTTTCCCCGGTCCACACCAGGCCCGAGAACATCTCGGGCGTCTCTTTCAACCGCTTGCCGCGACCCTGGCGCACGACGTTCACGAATTGCTGGTGGATCTCCGCGATCATGCGCTGGGCGTGCTCGCGCTGCGCGGGGTTTTCGGGCAGGAAGGGATCGAGGAAATCCTTGTTTTCTCCCGACGCATACGCGCGGCGCTCGACGCCTAGCTTTTCCATCGCGCCGGTGAAGCCGAAGCTGCCGATGATGACGCCGATGGAGCCGACGAGGCTCGCCTTGTCGACGTAGATCCTGTCCGCGGCCACCGCGACGTAATAGCCCCCCGAGGCGCACAGGTCCTGCACCACGGCGATGAGCGGCGTGCTCGGGTACTTCGCGCGCAGCCGGCGCATCTCGTCATTGATGTAGCCCGCCTGCACGGGGCTTCCGCCGGGGCTGTTGATGCGCAGCACGACGCCTTGCGTGTCGGCGTCCTTGAACGCGCGGTTCAGGCTCTTGATCACCTTCTCGGCGGAGGCCTTCGTATCCGGCGCGATGATGCCGTCGAGGTCCACGAGCGCGGTGTGCTTGCCGACGCCCGACGACATCGAGTCCCGGTCGGGACGCCCGATCCATCCGAGCCACGCGGAGAGGATCATGAAGGCGAGGATGAACCAGAGCAGCTTGAACAGCGCGCTCCATTGCCGCGAGCGGCGCTGCTCTTCCAGGGCCTTCAGGGCGACTTTTTCTAGAACCGCGCGTTCCCACTGGGGTGGGCCGGCATCCGTCATGGCGTGTCGTTCAACAGGTAAACGTGGCCGTCGTGTTCACGGACTTGAAGCGGTTCGAGCGAGGCGCCGCGGCATGGCCCCGCAACGCAAAATCCGGTGGCGGGTTCGAAGATCGCCCCGTGCGTCGAGCAAACCAAGTATAGCCCACTCTCCTCGAAGAACTCACCGAGTTGCCAGTCGAGCTCCGTGCCCAGGTGGGGGCAGCGATTCACGTATGCGCACAATGCCCCGCCGTGGCGCACCGCGAAGCCCTTCTCATCGCCCTTCTCGCGGGCGAGGGCGAAGCGCACCCCCTTGCCACCCTCGGGGAGCGCCGCCGATTCGCAGATCAGCCGTGGGTCGTGAGCCATCGATGCAATCCGGCCACGCTGTCGAAGCGAGCCTTCGCCGGCCGCGTGTCGAGGAGCTCCGCGTCGTGCGCCCCGTAGCACACGGCGAGCGCGTCCACGCCGGCATTGGCGGCGAGCTCGAGGTCGTGGGTCGTGTCGCCCACCATCAGCGCGCGCCGCGGCTCGACGCCCGTCATTTCCATCAGCATGAGCAGCATGTCGGGATGGGGCTTCGCGAATCCCTCGTCGGCGCAGCGCGTGGCCTCGAACCACGGTCGCAGTCCGGTCGCGTCGAGCACGCGGTCCAGGCCGCGGCGCGCCTTGCCGGTGGCCACCGCCAGGCGCCGCCCCGCCGCGTGGAGGTCGGCGATCATCTCGCGCACGCCTTCGTAGAGCGGCATCTCGTTCTCACGGGCGAGAAAATGGTGGCGGTAGCGCTCGGAGAGCCGGCGCCGGCCATCCTCGTCCAATCCCGGCGCCACGTGGTTGAAGGAATCGGCGAGGTTCAGCCCGATCACGTAGCGCGCGTCGCGCTCGCTCGGCACGGCGATGCCGATGTCGCGGCAGGCCGCTTGCAGGCTCTGCGCGATCACGCCCGTGGAATCCATGAGGGTGCCGTCCCAGTCGAAGATCACGAGCTCGTACTTCACGTCTTGTCCTTGATGCGCGAGCGGAATCTTTCGAGGTCCGCGGGCAGCGCGGCGACGAGCTCCAGCGAGTGTCCGGTGAGCGGATGCGCGAAAGACAGCTTCGCCGCGTGCAGGAACATCCGCTTCAGCCCCTCCTTGCGCAGCCCGCGGTTGAGCTCGTAGTCGCCATACTTGTCATCGCCCAGCACCGGGTGGCCCAGGTGCGCGAGGTGAACCCGGATCTGGTGCGTGCGGCCGGTGAGGAGCTCGGCCTCGAGGAGGCTCATGTCGGCGCCGCGCTCGACCAGCCGAAAGATGGTCTCGGCGTCCTGCCCCGCGTCGGAAACGGAAACGCGCTTGTCGCCGGCGGCATTCACGCGCTTGGCGAGGGCGAGGCGCACATGCTGCTTCTGGTTGCGGAAGCGTCCGGCGACACCGGCGAGGTAGCGCTTGTCCATGTCGCGGCCGCGCATCATCTCGTGCAGCGCGGTGAGCGCGCTGCGCTTCTTCGCGACCAGGAGCACGCCGGAAGTCTCGCGGTCGAGGCGATGCACGAGCTCGAGGAAGCGCGCCTCGGGACGAATCGAGCGCAGCGATTCGATCACGCCGTGCGCGACGCCGCTGCCGCCGTGGACCGCGAGGCCCGCGGGCTTGTCGATCGCGAGGAGCGCCTCGTCCTCGAAGAGGATGGGCATCTTGAAGTGCGGCGCCGCTTCCCGCGCGCCGCGTTCCGCCACGCGCACCGGGGGCACGCGAATGCGGTCCCCCGCGGCAACCTTCTGCGAGGCCTCGGCGCGTTTCATGTTGATGCGCACTTCCCCGCTCCTGATGATGCGGTAGACATGGGTCTTCGGCACGCCCTTCAGGCGTGCGAGGAGATAGTTGTCGATGCGCTGGCCGGCCTCTTCCTCGGCCACCTCGATATAGGTCACGGCCGGAGCGGCGCAATTCACTGCTTTGCCATCGGTCGGCATGCCGCGTATACTTATCCCGTTGATTTCCAAGAAATCGACGCCTCAGGATGAGGCAGCGGAAGTCGCAAAATGACTTCCCAAGCAGGCAAACGTCGCTCGCCTGCGAATCCAAGCAGCGATGGTAAACGAATCAACGCGCTCGACGCACCACTAGAATTCCGGCCCCCGCAGGCGATTCCGCCGAGGGCCATGACGAAGAAAACCAGAAATCGTCCCTCTCCCGCTCACTTTTCCGTGATGCCCAACAGAATCGACTTCTGAAGCAACTCGTCGCCCGGGCCCGGGACGAACGGGGCCCCTCTTGCGTGTTCGAGCGCGGGAGAAAGAACCGATGAAGCGCATGCTTTTCAACGCCACCCAGGCCGAAGAACTCCGGGTCGCGATCGTAGATGGACAGAAGCTGGTCGACCTCGACATCGAGTCCGCCGGCAAGGAACAACGCAAGAGCAACATCTACAAGGGTCTCATCACCCGCGTAGAGCCTTCCCTCGAGGCCGTCTTCATCGACTACGGCGCCGAGCGGCACGGTTTCCTTCCTTTCAAGGAAATCGCCAAGCAGTTCATGGTGAACGACGGCGGCGAGTTCGGCCGCTCGAAGATGGCCACGCACCTGCGCGTGGGCCAGGACCTCATCGTCCAGGTGGACAAGGACGAGCGCGGCAACAAGGGCGCCGCCCTCACCACGTACATCTCGCTCGCCGGACGCTACCTCGTCCTCATGCCCAACAACCCGCGCGGCGGCGGAGTCTCGCGCCGCATCGAGGGCGAGGACAGGAACGAGCTGCGCGAGGTGATGGACCAGCTCGAAGTCCCCGAGGGCATGAGCCTCATCGCCCGAACCGCGGGCATCGGGCGCTCCGCCGAAGAGCTTCAGTGGGACCTGAACTATCTCCTGCAGCTCTGGCACGCGATCGAGAAGGCCGCCGAGGAGGAAAAGGGCCCGTGCCTCATCTACCTCGAGTCGAGCCTCGTGGTGCGCGCCATCCGCGACCTCTTCCAGCCCGAGATCGGCGAGATCCTCGTCGACACGCCGGCCATCTACGACCAGGCGCTCGCCTTCATGAGCACGGTGATGCCGGCGAACGTGCACAAGGTGAAGCACTACCGCGACGACATCCCGCTCTTCTCGCGCTTCCAGATCGAGCACCAGATCGAGAGCGCCTACCGGCGCGACGTGTCGCTGCCCTCGGGCGGCGCGATCGTGATCGACCACACCGAGGCGCTCGTCGCCATCGACGTGAACAGCGCCCGCGCCACGCGCGGCCACGACATCGAGCAGACCGCGTTCAACACCAACTGCGAGGCGGCCGACGAGGTCGCCCGCCAGCTGCGGCTACGCGACCTGGGCGGGCTCATCGTGATCGACTTCAGCGACATGGAGAGCGCCAAGAACCAGCGCGAAGTCGAGAACCGGCTTCGCGACGCGCTGCGGCACGACCGCGCCCGCGTGCAGGTCGGCAAGATCTCGCGCTTCGGGCTCCTCGAGCTCTCGCGCCAGCGCCTGCAGCCCTCGCTCGAAGAGACCACCCATTCGCCCTGCCCGCGCTGCCACGGCACGGGATACATCCGCGACACCGCTTCCACGGCGCTGCACGTGCTGCGCATCCTCCAGGAAGAGGCGATGAAGGAGAACACCGCCGCAATCCACGCGCAGGTTCCCGTGGACGTGGCGACGTACCTCCTCAACGAGAAGCGCTCGGAGATCTTCAAGATCGAGGCGCGCCTCAAGGTGAACGTGCTCCTCATCCCCAACCCGAACCTCGAGACGCCCAACTACCACGTCGAGCGCCTGCGCCACGACGCGACGCAGCTCGACGACCAGAAGCCCAGCTACGAGATGGTGATGGTGCCGGTGGAGGAGGCGCCCATGTCGCCGGCGAAGAGCCCCGCGGCCCTCGCGCCGCGTCCGGAGCCGCTCGTGAAGGGCATCACGCCCGACCAGCCCGCGCCGATGTCGATGTCCGCCGCCGAGCCCCCCGCGCCGCGCCGCGCCGCGCCGCAAGTCCAGCACGCGCCGGCTGCGGCCCCCGCACCCGCGGCGAAACAGGGATTGCTCGACATGCTGTTCGGATGGATGCGCAAGCCCGCCGAGCCGCCGCCCGCGCCCGTGCGCGCAGCCACCCCGACGCCCGCGCTCGAAGAGCGCCCCCGGCGCGATGGCCAGCGCCCCCGCGATGGCCAACGCCGCGATCGCGACGATCATCGCCGCGGACGCGGAGACGGCAAGCGCGGCGAGCCGCGTGGGCCGAGGCCGGAAGGCCGCGAGGGCGAGCCCCGCGAGGCGAGGCCGCCGCGCGACGCGGAAGCACGCCGCGGCGAGCCGCGCCAGGATCGTCCGCCGCGCACCGGCGAGCCGCGCCGCGATCGCGGTGAAGGCCGTGGCGGGGAAGGCCACGGCGGCGAAGGCCGTGAGGCTCGTGAGCCGCGCGAACCGCGCGAGCCACGTGAACCGCGTGAGCAACGTGAACCGCGTGAGCAACGCGAACCGCGTGAGGCACGCGAGCCTCGCGAAGGCAAACCACCGCAGAATCGTCCTCCGCGCCCGGCGCCCGAGGCGCCACGCATGGACGCGGTCTCCATCGATGGCGAAATCGTGCAGAACGAGTCCCCTCCGGGAGCCGAAGGCTCGCCGAGCGACAGCGCGGAGGGCGCGGGCCGTCGACGTCGCCGCCGGGGTGGCCGTGGTGGCGAGCGCGGTGAACGAGGTGAGCGCGCGCCGCGCGGCGGCGATGCCGAGCATGCGGAACATGCCGATCGCGGCGAACAGCGCGACCACGCGCCGCGCGAGAGCTTCGCCATCGAGCAAGGCTCGCCCGCCGATGCGATCGAGAGCCGAGCCGCGGAGCTCGAGACGGCACGCGAACCCTCGCCCGACGTCGACACGCACGCGGGACGCACCGGCGAATTCGAGGCGCCGCGCGAACCGAAGCATGTCTACACGCAGGCGGCCGCGCCGGTCCAGTTCAAGGCGGTGATCCAGCACGACGACGCCGATGGTGAGGAAGCGCATCGCCCGCAACGCAAACGCCGCCACGCCTCGGACGAAGCGAACGAGCCGCAGGCGCTGGAGCTGGTGGAGACGCAAGTCGAAGCGGCTCCCATCGCCACCGAAGACGAGCTGCCCCGCCGCACCAGGCCGCGCCGCCAGCGCTCGGGCCCGGCGGTGGCGGAGCCGCTGCTGCTGGTGGAGACCGAGCCCCTCGGGGAGACGCAACGCGGCGAAACCCCGCCCACGCCATGAGCGCCGATGCGGCCCCGGTGGACTTCTACTTCGAGTTCTCCTCGCCGTACGGCTACATCGCGAGCCAGCTCGCCGAGGACATGGAAAAGCGGATCGGGCGTCCCATGCGCTGGCGCCCGATCCTGCTCGGACCCGTCTTCAAGGTGACCGGACAGGCGCCGCTCGTCGAGATCCCGATGAAGGGCGAATATTCGAAGCGCGATTTCACGCGCTCGGCGCGCCTGCACAAGGTGGCGTACACGCACCCGGAGAAATTCCCCATCGGCACGGTCGCGGCGCTTCGCGCCTTCTACTGGGTGAGCGATCGCGATCCCGCGAAAGCGCGCGCGCTGGCCAAGGCGCTTTACAAGTCGTACTTCGCCGAGGGCAAGGACATCTCGAGCCCGCAAGCGGTGGTGGAGGTCGCGAAGTCGGTCGGCGTCGACGGGTCGCAGCTCGCCGCCGCGCTGGAGGATGTGGCGGTAAAGGATCGCGCCAAGGGCGAGGTCGAGGCGGCGATCGCGGCGGGAGTGTTCGGCTCGCCGTTCTTCGTGGTCGATGGCGAGCCGTTCTGGGGCGTCGACCGGATCCCGATGGTGGAAGACTGGATCCGGACCGGCGGCTGGTAGAGCGCTACTTCTTCTTCCGCGAGCTCGACTTCTTCTCCGGCACCTTCGCGCCTGCCTTGCGGGCTTCCGACAATCCGATGGCGATCGCCTGCTTGCGGCTCTTCACCTTCTTGCCGGATCGGCCGCTCTTCAGCGTGCCTTTCTTGCGCTCCTTCATCACTTTCTCGACTTTCTCACCCGCTTTTTTTCCGTACTTTGGCATTCACCGACTCCTTCACGTGCTGAAATAGAGTTGAGCGGCCAGCCGCTTCGGCTAACGAATGCGGCGCAGCGACGAAATTTTTCCGGACAGGCCACCGAGATTGGGATAACGCCCCGGCCCGAAGACCGCGCAATGCCCGCCATACTCGCCGTCGGTGCACATCTCCCACTGACCCGCGTACACGATCGCCGATGACGCGCGATCGTTGAAGTTGGTGGGGCCGAGATTCGAGACATCGCGCCGGGTAGCGTAGGTGCTTCCGCCGAAATCCGCGTCGGCGTAAAGCTCGACGTCGCCCGCGGGCACGGGCCGCGGCGCGGCAGGCGCGCCCGACGCCTCGGGGCCGCCCGCAGGACGCAGTGACGAGATGTTGCGCTCGAGCCCGTATTCGCGCAGCGAACGGTAGCGTCCCGGCCCGAGCACGATGCATTCGCCGCGGAAGTACGGCTCGGTGCAGAAGAGCCACCGCCCGCCCTCGACGATCATCGAAGTGGCCGCGTCGTCGAAGCCGCTGCGGCTCAACGCGCTGTTGGGGCTCGCCACCGCGATGCTTTCCCCGCGCAGATCGCCGCCGTCGAAAAGAATGACGCGCGCGTCGCGCACGGGTGCCGCGGGAGCTTCGAACCCGCCGCCAAATACCGCGGGCGCGTCGCGATGGGCCCGCACCAGCCTGGCAGACGAAACCTCCTTCGCCATGCCGTAGCCGAGGTCGGGATAGGAGCCCGGCGTGAAGATGCGGCAGTTGCCTGCGTAACCAGGATCGGTGCACAGCTGCCAGGTGCCCTCGGTCACGATAAGGCTCGAAGCTCGATCGTCGAACCCGCTGCCGGCGAGCGTAGGCGCGTCGCGGTCGACTTTCATCGACTTCCCGCGCATGCCCGGTCGCCCGAAGAGCTCGACCGAGCCGCGACCGTAGGCGTTGTAGCTGCCGGTCCGATCACGGTAGGCGCCGACCTCGCGCGCCGACTCGATGCGATGGTTCAGGCGCGGGTCCAGCGCGGCATACTCTCCCGGGCCCAACGTCACGCAATCGCCCTTGAAGTCCGGCTGCGTGCACACCTCCCACCGGCCCGATTGGACCACCATGCTCGATACCTGGTCCTGGAACCCGACGTTGCCGAGGCTGGGTGTAAATCCGCGCAACGTCACCTCGCGTCCGTTGAAATTCGGCTGGAGATAAAGCGTCATCTCCGCCGCCTGCGCGGCGCAAGCGAGAAGAATCGAACTCGCGATGAAGGCTTTCGGCAGAACACGGCAGCGGGCGGGATTCATGGCGCCTCCTTCAAGGGGATGACGCTTTGAACGCGTTGGCGCCGCTAGGTTCGCCTCAACGCGCGCCTTGCGACCGGAAGCTCGACGGATCGAGCTCGGCCTCGAAACGCTCGAGCCAGCGCTGCGCCGCCTCTTCCACCATGTCGAGGACGAGATCGAATCCCGCGGCGGTGCCGTAGTAGGGATCGGGGACGTCCTCGCCCTTCCACTTGCCGCTCGCCTCGAGGAAGAGGCCCAATTTCGCGCGCGCGCCGGGAGGCTGCATCTGGCGAAGGATGCGCAGGTGCCCACGATCCATGGCGAGGATGTAGTCGAAGGAATCGAAGTCCTCCTTCGTCGCCTGGGCAGCGCGCTGGGCGGAAAGATCATAGCCGCGCTTCGATGCGTGTTTCACGGTGCGGGGGTCGGGAGGCTCCCCCACGTGATAGTCGTGCGTCCCTGCGGACGCTACGCGAATGCGATCGGCGAGGCCGCGCTCGTGCACGAGGCGGCGAAGCACGCCCTCGCCCGTGGGCGAGCGGCAAATATTTCCGGTGCAGACGACGAGGACCGAGATCTCCGCGCTCAACTCTCGCCCCCGACGAACATCAACCGGTCGCGCAGCGTCTTCAGCTCGTCGCGAAGGCTCGCCGCGCGCTCGAACTCGAGGTTGCGCGCCGCGTCGAGCATTTCCTTCTCGAGCTTGCGGATCCTCTGGTCGAGCTGCTTCTCCGAGAGTGCGTCGAACTTCGCCTCCTCCTTCTCGGACCTCTGGGCCGCACGCGCGTCGTCGGTGTTGTAGACGCCGTCGATCATGTCCTTGATGAGCTTGGAGACGCCCTTGGGCTCGATGCCGTTGGCGAGATTGAAGGCCACCTGCTTCGCGCGGCGCCGGTCGGTCTCCCCGATGGCGACCTTCATGGAATCGGTCATCCGGTCCGCGTAGAGGATCGCGGTGCCGTTGATGTGGCGCGCGGCGCGCCCGATGGTCTGGATGAGCGAGCGGCCCGAGCGCAGGAACCCTTCCTTGTCCGCATCGAGAACGGCGACCAGCGAGACCTCGGGGATGTCGAGGCCCTCGCGCAGCAGGTTGATTCCCACCAGCACGTCGAAGAGCCCCTTGCGAAGGTCGCGGATGATCTCGACGCGCTCCACGGTGTCGATGTCCGAGTGCAGGTAGCGCACCTTCACGCCGTGCTCGGCGAGATAGTCGGTGAGGTCCTCGGCCATGCGCTTGGTGAGCGTCGTCACCAGCACGCGCTCGTTCAGGGCCACGCGCTTGCTCACTTCCGACAGCAGGTCGTCCACCTGCGAAGACGCGGGACGCAGGATGAGCGTGGGATCGACGAGCCCTGTGGGACGCACCACCTGCTCGACGACCTGGCCGGAATGCTGGCGCTCGTAATCCGCGGGCGTGGCGGAGACGAAGATCGCCTGGCGCATCATGCCCTCGAACTCCTCGAACTTGAGCGGCCGGTTGTCGAGCGCGGACGGCAGGCGGAACCCATACTCCACGAGCACCGTCTTCCTCGAGCGGTCGCCGTTGTACATGCCGCCGATCTGCGGGACCGTCACGTGGCTCTCGTCGATCACGATGAGCGCGTCCCTCGGCAAATAATCGATGAGGGTGGGCGGCGGCTCGCCGGGCTTCCTGCCGGAAAGGTGGCGCGTGTAGTTCTCGATCCCCTTGCAGAAGCCCAGCTCGTTCATCATCTCGAGGTCGAAGTGCGTGCGCTGCTGCAGGCGCTGCAGCTCGAGGAGCTTGCCCTGCGCCTGGAATTCCGCGAGGCGCTCGCGCAGCTCCACCTTGATGGTCTCGATGGCGCGCAGCACGGTGGTGCGCGGGGTCACGTAGTGGCTCTTCGCGTAGAGCGTGAAGCGCGGCAGCTTCTGCAGTAGCTCGCCCGTGAGCGGGTCGAAGAGCGTGAGCGACTCGATCACGTCGTCGTAGAGCGATATGCGCAGCGCCTGCTCGCTGTTCTCCGCGGGGAAGACATCGATGGTGTCGCCGCGCACGCGAAAGGTCCCGCGCCGGAAATCGATGTCGTTCCTGGTGTACTGCATGCCCGCCAGCCGCGCGAGGAGATCGCGCTGCGGCACCGGGTCGCGCTCGCGCAGCACCTGGCGCATGTCCGCGTAGTCGTTGGGGTCGCCGATGCCGTAGATGCACGAGACGGTGGCCACGATCACCACGTCGCGCCGCTCGATCAAGCTCTTGGTCGCCGAGAGCCGCATCTGCTCGATGTGCTCGTTGATCGAGGAATCCTTCTCGATATAGAGGTCGCGCGAGGGGACATAGGCCTCGGGCTGGTAGTAGTCGTAGTACGAGACGAAGTACTCGACCGCGTTCTCCGGGAAGAACTCGCGGAATTCGGAGTAGAGCTGCGCGGCCAGCGTCTTGTTCGGCGCGATCACGAGCGTGGGTCGTCCGGTCTGCGCGATCACGTTCGCCATCGTGTAGGTCTTGCCCGAGCCCGTCACGCCGAGAAGCGTCTGGTAGGCGAGGCCGTCCCCCAAGCCCTCCACCAGTTTCTCGATCGCCTGGGGCTGGTCGCCCGCGGGCTGGAAAGGCTGGTGCAGCCGGAACGGGCTGCCCGGATAGGTCACGACATCCATGGGGTCGATGCTCTCGAAGCGAAACAGACGATTTTATCAATTCCGGAGGGTAAAATAGGCGCCGGCTCACCCTTTTTCCATCCCTCCCGCCCTCTTCGGAGATGTCCATGTCCCTCGTCGCCCGCCGCCTCAGCGTCATCAAGCCCTCGCCCACCCTCGCCGTCTCGGCCAAGGCGGCCAAGCTGAAGGCCGAAGGCAAGGACGTGATCGCCATGGGCGCGGGAGAGCCGGACTTCGACACGCCGGAATTCATCAAGGAAGCGGCCATCGCCGCGATGAGGAAGGGCCTCACCAAGTACACGCCCGCGGGCGGCACGCCGTCGCTGAAGAAGGCGATCATCGCCAAGTTCAAGCGCGAGAACGGCCTCGACTACACCGACAAGCAGATCCTCGTCTCGTGCGGCGGCAAGCAGACCTCGTTCAACCTGTGCCTGGCGCTCTTGAACGACGGCGACGAGGCGATCATCCCGGCGCCCTACTGGGTCTCGTATCCGGACATGGCGATGATGGCCAACGGCAAGCCCGTCTTCATCCAGGCCGGCATCGAGCAGGGCTTCAAGATCACCGCGCAGC
Source organism: Burkholderiales bacterium (assembly GCA_038244725.1). Taxonomy (GTDB): domain Bacteria; phylum Pseudomonadota; class Gammaproteobacteria; order Burkholderiales; family Usitatibacteraceae; genus Usitatibacter. Next base: position 34,606 of record JBBRTF010000036.1, on the reverse strand, counting down.
AGCTCGAGCGCGCGATCACCCCGCGCTCGCGGCTCATCTGGATCAACAGCCCCTCGAACCCGACGGGCTCGGTCTACACCGCCGACGAATTGAAGAGCCTCGGCGAAGTGCTGCGCAAGCATCCGGACATCGTCATCGCCACCGACGACATGTACGAGCACATCCTCCTCGACGGCTCGAAGTTCGTGAACATCGTGAACGTGTGCCCGGACCTCTACTCGCGAACCGTCGTGATGAACGGCGTCTCGAAGGCGTACTCGATGACGGGCTGGCGCATCGGCTACTGCGGCGGCCCGCAGGAGTTGATCGAGGCGATGGAGAACGTGCAGTCGCACAGCACCTCGAACCCGACCTCGATCTCGCAGTACGCCGCGGAAGCCGCGCTCAACGGCGACCAGTCGTGCATCGATCCGATGACGGCGGCGTTCAAGGAGCGCGCCAAGGTCGTGACCGATGGATTGAATCGCATCCCGGGCGTGAAGGCCCTGCTGCCCGCCGGTGCCTTCTACTCCTTCCCCGATTGCCGCGGGGCGATCAAGAACCTGCACGCGGCCGGTAGGATCGCGGCGCCTACGGACCTCGCGCTGTGCGACTACCTCCTCGCCCAGGACAAGGCCGTTGCCGCGGTGCCGGGCTCCGCGTTCGGCGCGGAAGGCTACCTGCGCATCTCGTTCGCCACCTCGATGGACAACATCAAGAAGGCGGTCGAGCGCATGGCCGACGCGCTGGGCGAAGTGCCGGTCACGGCGTAGACCCGCGATACAACGCGGCGGTGCGGTGAAGGCCATCTTCCTCGCCGCCGCCGCGGCTTCGTGCATCGCGAATGCTTCGGGCGCCGACCCGCAGGCGCGCACCAACCGCTTCGGCGATCCTTTCTTCCAGGTGACGCACGGGATCGCGGGGTGCCCGGAGCCGCTCGGCCCGCTCGCGACCGAGGAAGAGGCACTGCGCGATTCGCACCATCGATCGGAGCGCGGCACGCGCTGCCATCTCGAGGGGCGCTGCCGCCATCCGAGCTCCTACGATTACGATCCGAAGATCGCCGCGAACATCAATGCCGCGGCCGCGAAGGGCCGCCTCGCTCCGAGAAACTCGACGCTCTGGGTCCTGGTGCAGGGGCGCCGCGTGTGGATCTACGGATGCGTGCCGGCGAGCTATCGGCGCGGGCGGCTGGAGAAGGCGCTTCGCGGCATTCCCGATGTCGAGCTCGCGATGGAAGAGGTGCGCGCGGGATCGCGCGGGAGCGTTCCGTACCGCGCGAGGTGATGTGGGACCCGGGGCCGCCGTCACCCAGCGCGTGGCACCGACCCCTCGACGGCCAGGCTTGAGGGCGCGTAAGCTCGCGCCATCCGACCGGAAACAACACTGAGTTCATGGCGTGGCTGACATGCCTGGAGGCTGAAGCTTGAAGAAGATTCCGATGTTGATCCTGTCGAGTACCTTGCTCACCGCGTGCGCGGCGACGGAAACGGCACCGGTCAATCCGCCGCCCCCAAGGACTCTGGAGGAGGTCCAGGCCCAGCGTTCGCTGGGGCTGATCGCGTGGATGCTCGAGGGAACGTTCGAAACGATCGTGCAGCCGCCGGGTTTCATGTTGGGCGATGGGGACAACACGCCGATGCGCCTGCGCGTCGCGCGCCTTTGGCCCGAGCACGAGGACGAGTACTGGTTCTATCTCGAGTACGTGGATCCGAAGGACGATTCGCGGGTGTTTCGGCAGCGCCTCACGCATGGCGTGAGGGAAGGCGATCGCGCCTTGACGATCGACTACGCCTTTCCGGGGGATCCGAAGACGTTCGTGGGGGAGTGGCGCAAGCCCCATCCCTTCGGCTCGGTGGACCGCCTGAAGCTCAAGCCCTTGCCTGGTTGCAGGACGTATTGGCTGGTCCAACACGATGCGATCGTGAGCGGAGGGACCGAAACCGACGACTGTCGCGGCGACGGCCCGGAAGGCACCCACGAGCACGCGGATTGGTGGTTGGGATCGAGCTTCCTGAGGCACTGGTGGCACCAGCTGGACCGCAACGGCAACCGGGTGGGCGGCGGTCTCACCGGGCCAATGCAGTTCGATAAACCAGCGCTGAAACCTCGATGAGGTCGAGCTGGTAACTGCGTATCTCGTTCGCGACTTCCATGGACATATAAGGAAGGCCGCCGCGCGGGTCAGCGCCGCGCTCGGGGAAGTCCCGGTCACGGCCTAGCGGCCGAAACGAAGGCCCTGATGCGCCGTCTGGGGGGGATTTTCCAAATTTATTGACAAACAATTCGTGAACAATGAAAGTGCTGGTACCGTCGCACCGCAAAATCCAATAACGGCCCGCGGCAAACTTCCGAAGTCCTTCACAAGGGGATTGAATATGTCCGTACCCTGCACCTCCATGGGGAAGGTGAGCGAATTCGCGCGCCGCTTCCTGAACACCGCCACCTGGATCATTGCCGCCGCGCTCGCAGCCGCGTCGCCACTCGCCTTCGCCCAGGTCGTCTCCGAGAGCGGAACCCCCCCGATGGTCTCGGTGCCCAGCGGGACAGATCTTTCACCGGCGCACATGCAGGCTGCGGTCACGGTGATGGTGGAGATGCAGGACCAATCCGCCGCCGTCGTCTATTCCAATTCCATCAACGCGGCCGTGGCAGCGCGCGGCGTGAGAAGCGTTGAAAGTCTGTCCCCGCCGACTCGCGCCTCGGTCATCCAGGCGGCGACGAACCTTGCCAAGGCGCAGGTCACGCGCATCGAGGCGGCCCAGCAAGCCGTCCTTCCCGCGCTGAAGTCCATCGCGCTTGGCGGAAACATCATCTTCCGTACCAAGAGCGCCTATAACGGCATTTCGATGCGCGCCGATCCGCGCCGGATCAACGACATCCGCAAGCTGCCCGGCGTGAAGGACGTCCATATCCAGGTCCCGAAATTCCAGACCGCGGCTTCTTCCCTCGATTTCCTCAATGCGCGCGCGGCCTGGACCAAGGCTGACGCCCCCCTCGCGGGCCTGCGCGGCGAGACGGTCAAGGTCGCGATCATCGACAGCGGCCTCGACTACCTGCACACGAACTTCGGCGGCCCCGGCACGCCGGCGGCCTACGCCGCCGTTACCGACACCGGGCCTGTTCCCAATGCCTATTTCCCGTCCGCGAAGGTTCCGGGCGGCTACGATTTCGCCGGCGACGCGTACGACGCGAACGCCGCGGCCGGCACCGGCCATGACCCGATTCCGGACGCAAATCCCCTCGACAGCTCCAACGGCCACGGCACAGCGTGCGCGAGCCTCATCGGCGGCCTTGGCGTCACTTCGGCCGGCGGCACCTACTCGGGCACCTACGACAACGCCACCGATCTGGCGGCGCTGCGCATCGCCCCGGGCTTCGCGCCCAAGGCGCTCCTCTATCCGTATCGCGTATTCGGCGTGAGCGGTTCGACGAACCTCGTGGTCCAGGCGATCGATCGCGCCGTGGATCCGAACCAGGACGGAAACGTCGCCGATCACCTGGACGTGATCAGCATGTCGCTGGGCTCCAACGGCGGCGACGCCTCGGACCCGGACGCCGTCGCCGCGACCAACGCGGCCAATGCCGGCGTCATCGTCGTCTCGGCCGCCGGTAACGCGGGCGATTCCTACTTCATCGTGAGCAGCCCCTCGGTTGCCAATAACACGCTCAGCATCGCGGCGTCGCTCAACAACGTCGGCGGCTTCTTCTTCGACTCGAACGTCACCGGGGTGAGCCCCCCGCTGACGGGCATCGTCTACAGCTCGCTGTACGGTACGCCGAACGGGCACGTCGGCGCCGGTGGCCTGAGCAATGAAGTGGTCTGGGCCAACCCGCCGGACGGATCGGCCGCGGGAGTGGCGGTCGTCTCGCTGACGAACGCCGCCGACATCGCCGGCAAGTTCTGCATGATCGATCGTGGTGTGATCGGGTTCGCAAACAAGGTAAAGCTTTGCCAGGACGCAGGCGCGGTCGCGACGATCGTAGTGCAAAGCGCCGCGGGCTCGGGAACGCCCTACCCCATCGTGATGAGCCTCACGGGTCCGCCCACCAGCACGATCCCCGCGGTGATGATCGGCCTGAATGACGGCGACGCCATCAAGGCCCAGCTCAACCCGACCACCCGCAACGGCGTCAACGTCACCATCAACAACGACAATGGCTTCGTCACCACGCCCACCGCGGTGCCGGACACGATGGCTTCGTACAGCGCGCGCGGCCCGAGGTCGGACGACGCCATGCTGAAACCGGACCTGTCCGCGCCCGCCGAAGTGGTCGGCATCGCGGTCAGCATGAGCGGGGACAAGGTCGCCGCGTTCAACGGAACTTCGTCTGCAACGCCGCACGTCTCCGGCATCATGGCGCTCCTTCGCCAGTACCGCCCGACCTGGACGGTCGAGGAAATGATGGCGCTCGCCATGAATACGGCGACCCATGACACGACTACGGTTACGGGCGGCGGCGGTGCACGCTACGGCGTCGGTCGCGTCGGCGGCGGACGTATCGACGTCGCCACGGCAGTGTCGGCCAACGTCGTGGCCTACAACGAGTCCGATCGCGGGCTTGTCAGCGTGTCCTTCGGCATCGTCGAGGTGCCGGTGACCTCCAGCGTCTCGCTCATCAAGTACATCACCGTGCTCAACAAAGGCGCCGTGGACGTCACCTACAACGTGACTTATGCGGACGCGACGCCGGCGACGGGAGCGAGCTTCACCGTCGGAACCGGCTCGCCGATCACAGTGACCGCGGGCAATTCGGTGACCGTGCCCGTGACGTTCGCGGCCACCGGCAATCTCCTCAAGCACGAACGCGAGGCTTCGGTGCCTCTCCAGCTTCCCGCGGGCAGCTCGCGCCATTGGCTCACGGAGAAAACCGGCTACGCGGTCTTCACGCCGACGAGCGGTACCGAGCCCACGCTGCGTGTGGCGCTGTACGCTTCGCCGAAGCCGGTCTCGACCATGAGCACTGTCCCTTCGGTGGTGACGCCGACGGCGGGCACGGGCAGCTTCACGCTCACGCTCACCGGCGCTCCGATCAACACCGGAAGCACCTTCCCGACCGACATCGTGAGCCTGGCGAAGCCGTTCGAGCTTCAGTACATCAATCCCTCATCCTCTTCGGACAGGAACGTGGTGAAACGCGTGGGCGTCACGAGCGACTATGCCGCCCGTGGTGCGAGCGTTGGCAACACCGTCATCACGTTTGCGCTGGAGGGCTTCGGTCCCGCGGCAGTACCGGCCTACCAGAGCTCCGACAAGGAGATCTATGTCGATACCAATAACGACGGCCAGTTCGACTACGTGATCTATCTCAGCTCGGCCGCCAACGGCACCGCGCGAAGCAACGTCTACACGCCGGTGATCATGAACCTCGCGACCAATGCCTCCCTGTCGCGCTTCCGGACCAACGGCATCAATCCGAACACGCGCGACACGAACGCGTACGGAAACGACGTGGTGACCATTCCGGTGATGGCGACCGATATCGGCCTCATCGGGACCGGTTCGGGCCCGACGTCGTTCGGTTACGACGTGGCGACCTTCGATCGCGAGGGCAACCTCGTCGACGAAACCGGCATGCTGCACTACGACGTGACGAAGCCTGGCGTCGACGGAGGCGGAACGGGTCTCGATCCGTTCTTCTACAACGACCTCTCCGGCCAGACCGTTCCGGTCACCTACAACGCCCTCAACTTCCAGAACAACGGATCGCTCGGGCTGATGATGGTGCACATGCACAACGCCAAGGGCGCGCATGCGGAGACCGTGACCTTCGGTCGACGCAACACGCTCACCGTTGCGCGCAGTGGGGCGGGCACCGGCAACGTCACGTCGTCGCCTGCAGGCATCAGCTGCGGCAGCACGTGCGCGGCCGGATTCGTGCAGTACGTTCCCATCACCCTCACCGCCGCACCCGCGGCCGGCTCGGCGGTTGCGAGCTGGACGGGATGCGATTCGACCACCACCAACACGTGCACCGTGAATTCGCTTGCGGGCGCGCTCAGGGTGACCGTGTCGTTCGTGGCGGTTCCGGGAGCGCCGACGATCGGCACGGCTACCGGTGGCGACGCGCAAGCGACGGTGACGTTCACCGCGCCCGCGTCCGACGGCGGCTCGGCGATCATCGACTACACGGCAACCTCCACGCCTGGCGGCTTCACCGGGACGGCTTCCTCGTCCCCGATCACCGTCACGGGCCTTGCGAACGGCACGGCCTACACGTTCAAGGTCACCGCACGTAACGCGGTCGGAATCGGCCCGGCTTCGGCGCCTTCCAATAGCGTCACGCCGGTAGCTCCGACGTTCACGTTGACGGTCTCGAAGACGGGCGCCGGCACGGGAACCGTGGGTTCGTCCCCGCCTGACATCGACTGTGGATCGACCTGCGCAGCCAGCTTCACTTCCGGAACCTTGGTCACGCTCACCGCGAGCGCCACCTCGGGCTCGGTGTTCAGTGGCTGGTCCGGCAGCGGTTGCACGGGCACTTCGACCTGCATGGTGACGATGGACGCAGCCACGTCGGTGACGGCGTCGTTTGCCCTGGTACCGATCCAGGCTTCCGTGTCCGACTTCAACCATGACGGCCGCAGCGACATCCTTTATCGCAACTTCACCAGTGGGCAGATCTACCGCGTCTTCATGAACGGCACCGCCATCACCGGAGAGGGCCCGGCTTACACCGAGCCCAACACCGCGTGGAAGGTCGTCGCCGACGCCGACTTCAATGGCGACGGCGTGGCCGACCTTCTCTGGCGCAACGACACGACGGGCCAGGTCTTCCTGCAACCCTTCAACTCGAGCGGGATGCCCAATGGCGGCGCCATCGTCTACACCGAGCCCAGCAGCGCGTGGAAGATCATCAGCACGCCGGACTTCGATGGCGATGGCAAGGCCGACATCCTGTGGTGGAACTCGACCACGGGCCAGCTGTTCGCGATGTTGATGAACGGCACCTCGGTCACCTCGACCAGCCTGTTCTACACGGAGCCGAACACCGCATGGAAGGTCGTGGCCACCGGGGACTTCGCCGGCAGCGGCACGAAGAACCAGCTGCTCTGGAGGAATTCCACCACCGGCCAGGTCTATCTCCAGACGGTGACGGTGGCGAGTGGCGTCTTCTCGCAGTCGGGCGCGATCATCTACACCGAGCCGAACACCGCCTGGAAGATCGTGGCGGCCGCGGACTTCAACGGCGACGGCAAGACCGACATCCTGTGGAGGAACAGCTCCACCGGCCAGGTCTTCATGATGCTGATGAACGGCGGCACCATCACCAGTTCGGCCTTTGTCTACACGGAGCCCAACGCCGCATGGAAGATCGTGGCGACCGGCGACTATGACGGCAACGGAAGAGCCGATGTCCTGTGGAGGAACGATTCCACCGGCCAGGTTTTCATGATGCTCATGAACGGGCTTTCCATCGCCTCCAGCGCCACGGTGTACAACGAACCGAACACCGCCTGGAAAGTGATGGGTCCGTGGGAGTACGGAGTCGCTGCGGGAGTGCTTGCCCCGTAACGATCCAGTTTCACAGATGGAAAAAAAGCCCCGCGGTCGCGGGGCTTTTCTTTGTGAGGTCACGCACGCGGCCCAGGGCCGCCGCGTGAGGGCGCCTGCCACCCTCCCCCGAGCGCGCGAATGAGCTGCACGCTGGCGCCCGCGTTGGCGGGTGTCCAGGTCCAGGGCGTCGCGCTGCGTCTGGAGCGCAGCCGCCTGCGAGGTCACCACCTCGAGATAGCTCGCGGCGCCGTCCCGGTAGCGGCTGGTGGCGAAGTCGAGCGAGCGTTGCTCGGAAGCGACCGCCGAGCGTTCCGCTTCCGAGCCGGCGCGATAGTGGATTACGCCCAGTTTAAGAGAACCGAAGACCTGTTGATTCACGCCGCCTGGCCCGGCATGGAATCGCCTCAGCCGATGCTCTTGGTCGCTGCGGGCGTACTGGCTGCCGCCATCCGAGTGGTGAATGAGTCCCTCGCCCGGCTGCTTGCGCTCGCACGCCATGGTGAGCGCGTCCAGAGCCAAGTCCTTTGTGAGGCCGCTCGCCGATCGACCAGCCGACCAGCTCCATCGTGAAGAGATCCTTGATTCCCGCCACGTGGAGCCAGCCCTCGTCGGTGTCCACATAGGTGATGTCGGCGACCCAGGTCTGGTTCGGCTACATCGCCGCGAAGCACTGCGCCAGGCCGGATCGGGTAGTTGCGCAGCTCCTGTCGAATGAAGGCGTACCTCACCGGCTTTCCTTGGCGAAGTACGCCGTCGCCTTTCGCAGGATGTCGCGCTCCATCTTGAGCTCGGCGTTGACTAATTCCAAACTTCGGTTCAAATAAAGGCATCGTCCAACGTTGGTACCCGGGGCCGGACTCGAACCGGCATGCCTTACGGCGAGGGCTTTTAAGGCCCTTGTGTATACCGTTCCACCACCCGGGCATCCGTCTTTCGTCGACTCTTACCCTTTGTCTTGCGCCCGCGCCAGTTGTGCGTCATCGCGTGACAGTTGGGGCAGAGCAGTCTCAGGTTTTCGATCGTGTTTTTTTTTCTGTTTCCGTCGACGTGATGCAATTCCAACGGAATGCTTCCACCTTGCCACTCAGTACGAAGACACCGCGTGCAGCGGGCCGAGAAGACCCCTTCGGCTATCAGTCGCTCTCTTAGCCGATTGGTATGGTATGTCGAGTTCCGGGTCAGTACTTGATCAAGTGGCCACGGTGGAACGGCCGGTACTCGCGATCCCTTTCGATGACCTTGTCCTGTCCAATGGGATGTATCGAGCCCGAGCGCTTCAACCCCGCGATTGACAGTGGAATAGTTCCGGCCGCCCACGAAAAGGCCAAGCACTCGGAGCACTTCCGCAATCGAATGTGACGACCTTACGGCATTCGTAAGCGCCTGATCCCTCTTTGGAGAGTGTCGCCAATGTGTATTCTTTCATGACACCACAGCCAAACTCAAGACCTCCCCGTCAACGTCACCATCCGTCGCATCTTGTGACGTTCTTATCCTTGGCGTTGTCTTAGGCGGAGGGGGAGATCGGTACGACTTCGGTGAGCGGGATCCTGAACTGGCGCTCGTCGGGGAAGAGGCGCCACGTGCGCACGTGACGTTGCGAGATGTACCACATCTCGTTGCGATCGTTGGAGAGGATGAGCCAGCACTCTCCGGATTCGGAAGGGTTGTAGACGCCGAGGACCCGGTAGGCGGTGGCCTCCGAGAATCCCTGCTGGAGCGCAAAGGGGTGGGGCCCCTTGGCGAGCTCCACGATGCGCACGTAGTCCGCGTTCGTAGTCGATCATCGTGGCATTTATTGCGTTGCCGGTGAGCGGGAACCAATTTACGACAAGCAACTCGGGCTAAGAGGCTTGCCGGATTTCGCCGCGGTCGATGGCGAACACCATGTCGAGCATTTCGCGCGAATGCGAAAGGTCCGACTCCGAGATGATGACCGACAGGCCCTCCTGCTTGAGCTGGGATATCACCTCGGCCAGGCGCTGACAGAGAACCGGGGCCACACCCTCGAAAGGCTCGTCGAGCAGCAGCAGGCGGCTGCCGGCCATCAACGCCCTCGCCAGCGCCGCCAGTTTCTGCTGGCCTCCTGAAAGCTGCAGGCCCTTGCGCGGGCCGAAAGCCTGCGCCTCCGGAATGATCTTGTAGACCTTGGCGAGGCGCTCGGCCGCCGATTTCGAGCCCGTGGCCCACATCGGCAACAGCACGTTCTCCTCGACCGTCAGCGTGGGAATCATGCGGCGGTCTTCCGGCATGTACCCGATTCCAAGCCCCACGCGTCCGTGCACGGGCATCTCGTTCAGGGCGCGGCCGTCGAAGGTCACGGTGCCGTTGCGGCACGGCAGGATGCCCATGATGCTGCGCATCAGCGTGGTCTTCCCGGCGCCGTTGCGCCCGATCAGCCCGGCGAACTTGCCGGTGGGTACCTCGAGGCTCACGTTGCGCAGCACGCTCACCGAGCCGATCGACACGTCGACCTTGTCAATGCGCAGCATGGCGCGCGCCTCCCGCGGCGGCGGGCGGATGGCTTTCCCCGATGACGTACTTGCGTACCTCGGCGTTGTTGAGGACGGCGTCGGGCACGTCGTCGGCGATGATGCGCCCCTCGTAGAACGCCAGGATTCGATCGGTGTAGCGGCTGACGATGTCCATGTCGTGCTCGACGAACAGGATCGTCACGTTGTCGGCGCGCAGCGCGTCCATCACCATGTCCATGATGAAGAACTTCTCGTCGGCGCTCACCCCGCTGGTGGGCTCGTCGAGCAGCAGGATCTTCGGCTTCACCACCATCGCCATAGCGATGTCGAGGAGCTTGCGCACGCCCTCGGGAAGGAAGCCTACGACGTGGTTGCGATATTCGGCAAGGCGAAAGCGCTCCAGCGTCTCGTCGGCAACGGCGTCGACGCCATCGGAGCGCAGCGTGGATGCGGAGGCGAATTTCTTCCTTTCGATGACCACGATCCCCAGGGCAGTCAGCAGGTTTTCCCGGACCGTGAGCGTGTTGAACAGCTGCGGGATCTGGAACGACCTGCAGATGCCCAGCTGCGTGATGCTGCGCGGGACGAGCGACGTGATGTCGCGGCCCTCGTAATGAATGGTCCCGGAATCGGGCTTGAGGTAGCCGGTCACCATGTTGATGAACGTAGTCTTCCCGGCGCCGTTGCCGCCGATCAGCCCGACGATGCTGTCGCGCTCCACGCCCACGTCGATGTTGTTGGCGGCGGTCACCGCTCCGAAGCTCTTGTTGAGGCCCCTGGCGTGCAGGATCGTCGTCACCTCAAGCCCTCTTCGCGCGCCGCTGGAACACCGACCACAGGCCCGCCGGAAGGAACATGATCACCAGCAGCAGCGAAATGCCGAGCACCATCTGCCAGGTGTAGGGCGTGTATTGATAGGCCGCGCTCTTGATCGCCTCGAACAGCAGCGAGGCGATGATGGGCGCCGCCACGCTGCCGGTGCCGCCCAGTACGGCGACGAACACGAACTCGCCGGAAGTCGTCCAGTACGCGAGGTCGGGATCGACGTGACCGATCGACAACCCGACGAGGCCCCCGCCCAGCCCGGCCAGCACCGCGGCGATTACATAGTTCACGTGCACCACGTAGCGCACCGACGAGCCCATGTATTCGACCCGAAGCTCGTTGTCGCGCACCGCCTCGGCAAGCCGGCCCAGGTGCGAGCGCAGGTACTGGTGCAGCGCGAGGGCGGCGAAGAACACGAGGACCACGGCCACCGCGTACAGGGTGTAGAGCTGGGCCGCGGGCGCGATCGCGACGCCCGCCACCGTCTTGAACGAGATGTTGAATCCGTCGCTGCTGCCGAGCGCCGGAATCTTGATGAGCAGGCCATAGAGGATCATCGAGAAGGCGAGGCTCAGCATCGCGAAGAAAATTGCGCGGTATCTCGCGAGCAGGAAGCCGAGGACCAAAGCGACGACGCCGGCCACCGCGGCGCCAAAGAGCGGCATCACGAGCGCATCCGACATCAGGATCGAATTGTCGAGCTTGAAGATCTTGCCCACGGACACGGCGGCGTACGCGCCGAGGCAGAAGTACAGGCCCTGGCCGAACGAGACGAGGCCCGTGCGCATCAGCAGCACAAGGCCCAGCACCACGAGGCCCTTGCCGAGCGCCAGCACCAGCAGGCTCTGCACCCAGGCCGGCAGGAGCCATCCCCCGGCGAGGCACACGGGAAGTGCGATCAAGAGCATCGCCAGCGTTCGGTCCCGCGCGATCATATTTTTCGCGCCTCCGCGGCGCTGAACAGCCCCTTGGGCCGGAAGATGAGGACGAGCGCCATCACGAAGTAGATGCTGAAGAGCTCCACCTCGGGCATGTGATGCACGGCCGTCGAACGCACCAGTCCGACGATCACGGAGCCGAGTGCGGCGCCTGGCAGGCTGCCCAGGCCCCCGATCACCACCACCGCGAAGGCGAGGACAATCACGTCGACGCCCATTGCCGGCACGACCGAGACTTTCGGCGCGATGAGCGCGCCGCCGAGCGCGGCGAGCATCGTCCCGACGGTGAAGGTGACCGTGTAGACGCGCTGCACGTTGATGCCCATCGCCGCGCTCACCTCACGGTCGTGGATCACCGCGAGCAGGAGCTTTCCCTGGCGAGTGCGCGTGAGCACCCAGGTGAGCGCGACACCGACGCCGATCGCGACCACGACCAGCAGCGCGTCGTAGACCGTGTACGGAAGACCGGCGACCTCGAAATTGCCGAGCAGGCCGTAGGGCTGGTACGCCGAGTAGGATTCGACTCCCCACGCGAGCTTGATGACGTCCTCGAGGATGAGCAGGATCGCGTAAGTGACCAGCACCAGCACGATCTCGTCCTTCCCGTACATGAAGCGCAGCAGGCCTCGCTCGATGAGCGGCCCGGCGACCAGCCCCACGACAACGGCGGCGAGTGGCAGGAGCAGGAAGCTCACGTATGGATTCAGGTTGTGGCCGAACCAGAAGCCGACGAAGGTCGCCGTCACGTAGGCGCCCAGCGCATAGAGGCTGCCGTGGGCCATGTTGAGAATCTTCATCACGCCATAGATCAGCGTGAGGCCCACCGAGATGATGAAGAGGTAGGACGAATAGATGATGCCGTCGACCAACACCGAGACGAGGTCCGTCATCGCGAGCTCCCGTGGTGGGCCGGGGCGCGTGCCGCCCCGGCGCTGACAGCGCCTATTTGCCTGCTTTGAACCCGGCCTTGATCCAGTCTTCGGACTTCACGCCGTCGGGCGGATTCACCTTCGACGCCGGGTACGTCTTCACGTTGGTCATCGTGACCTTCCCGCCGACGTTCTTGGTAATGCCGAATGCCGTCCCCTGCACCGCCTGGTGTCCTTTGCCGAGCGACATCTCGACCCTGCCGCCGGGCCCCTCGAAGCTGAGGTTCTCGAAGGCCGCGACGACCTGTTCCTGGCTCGGCGCCTTGCCGGCGTTGGCCGCCTGCGCCTTGTCGTAGGCCGCCTTCACGCCGAGGATCGCCTGCGCCATCTTGTATGCCGGATAGCTGGGCGCCATCTTGAACTTGTCCTCATAGGCCTTGCGGAACCAGCGATTGAGCTCGATATCCGGCGCGAACATGTCGAAGGGCCCGCGCGCCCCGATGACGGTGCCTTCGGGCACCTGCGTCCCCAGGCGCACGATGGTCGGTTCCCCGGCGGTCAAAACCACCGTCGTCTTCGTGAACAGGCCGCGCGGCGCGCCCTGCAGGATCAACGCCTCCGTGTCGCCACCCCAGAAGCTCGAATGCACCACCTCCGCGCCGCTGGTGAGCAAGGCGGAAACTTCGGCGCCGTACTGCCCCGCCAGGAGCTTCGGCATCTGCGACGTGCCGACCTCGATGCCGGGCTTGAGGGCTTTCATGGCCGCCTCGAAGTCGTTCCACGAGTCCTGGCCCCACGCGTAGTTCTGGTTGATGCCCGAGAACTTCTTGATGTTCGGCTTCATCTGCGTCACGTAGAACGCGGCCGCCACGTTGTCCATCGTCGCGGTGGGACCGGTGCGGAAAAGATACTTGTAGCTCGCATCCTCGAAGATGCGAGGGGTGCCACAATCGAAGAGCACCGTGAGCTTCTTCAGCTCCTCGGCAAGCGGCGCCACCGCGAGGCAATCGCCGCTCGAGATGTAGCCGATGACCACGTCGGCGTTCTCGCGCTGGACGAGGTTGCGGTATTCGTTGACCTGCTTGGTCGTGCCGCCGGCCTCGTCGACGAACGTGAGCTCGACCTGCTCGCCGCCCAGGCCCTTGGTCTTGTAGGGCGCCGGCAAGGTGCCCGCGTTCAGCGCGTCGATCACGATCTCGGCGCCGTTCTTCGCCGGTACGCCGAAAGGTCCCGCCGCGGCCCCGGAGAGGAAGGTGACCACGCCGAGCTTGACGCGCTTGGCGAGGGCGGCGGCGGGCGCGGCGCCCACCGCCACGGCAAACGCCAGCCTCAAGGCGACCGTGAGCGGGCTTACGTTTCCGTGCGATGGGCGATTTCTCATTTGTATCCTCCGTATAGGGGTGTCGAGCGGCAAACACCTAGGATGGAGCGGGGTCGGTGCTGCCGTATTGAGCCACATCAACATGAGTTCGCGCGCGGCATGGCGAAATGCCTAAATCGGACTTTCCCCGTCGCCGGCATGCTTCTGCACGAAGGCGTGGGCCTCGGCGGGCGTCTCGAAGATGTGGGAGGCAACATGCCTTCTCGACATCGCCTCGCCCAGCTTGAGACGCATGAAGGCGCTCGTCGTGTAGCGCGACGCGGTGATGTAGTAGTTCGTCTCGAGGTAACGCACCATCGCGGCGTAGGTGTCGACCACCGACGCGTCGATGTGAAGCCCGTCGTAATTCGCCACGAACGCGACCTTGTGGCCGATCGCCTGCACCCGCTCCTCGACCACCCGCCTCACGCGGTCGACGTCGTCGCGCGTCTTCACCTGCATGCCTTCCATGTTGAGGAAGAGCACGTTGCGCTCCGTGTCGTAGCTCACGCGCTGCGCGAGGCCGAGCCCGAGCAGCGTGTCGTCGAGCAGCATCGGCAGGTCGACGAAGATGCGCGGGTCCATCGGGACCGGATCGCGGATGATCGGCTCGAAATCCATGTGGGCAAGGATGTCGCGCTCGATGTCGATGCCGGGCGCGACTTCGGCGAGCTCCATGCCGTCGTGCGTGCGCCTGAAGACGCAGCGCTCGGTCACGTAGAGCACCGGCTGGCCCTTCTCGGCGGCGTACGCGCCGCTGAAGGTGATCTGCTCGATCTCCTTCACGAACTTGCGGCAGCGGCCCTCCTTCGCGATGACGAGTTCCCCGTCATGGATGTCTACCCTTAGCCCGCCCGCCGTGAAGGTGCCGGCGAACACGAGCTTCCTCGCGTTCTGCGAGATGTTGATGAAGCCGCCGGCGCCGGCGAGCTTGGAGCCGAAGCGGCTCACGTTCACGTTGCCCTCGACGTCGACTTCGGCCATGCCCAGGCATGCCATGTCGAGCCCGCCGCCGTCGTAGAAGTCGAACTGCTGGTTCTGGTGGATCACCGCCTCGGTATTCACCGCGGCGCCGAAATCGAGGCCCGACTGCGGCACGCCGCCGATCACCCCGGGTTCCGCGGTGAGCGTGAGGTGGCTCAGCACGCGCTCCTCGTTGGCGACGGCGGCCACGCCCTCCGGCATGCCGATGCCGAGGTTCACGACGCCACCCATCGGCAGCTCGAATGCCGCGCGCCGCGCGATCACCTTGCGCTCGTCGAGGGGCATCGGCGCGAGCATGTCGAGCGCCACGCGGTACTCGCCGGAGAACGCGGGGCTGTATGCGGTGCCGTAGGTCTGGTGGTGGTTGTGCGGCTGCGCGATCACCGCGCAATCGACCATGATGCCGGGCACGACGACCTGCCGGGGATGCAGAGCGCCGTGCGCGCAGACCCGCTCCACCTGCACGATCACGAAACCGCCGGAGTTCTTCGCCGCCGTGGCGATCGCCAGGTTGTCGAGGATGAGCGCCTCGTGCTCCATGGTGATGTTCCCGGCGGAATCCGACGTCGTGCCGCGCAAGAAGGCGACGGTGATCGGGAAGGCCTTGTAGAAGAGCCATTCCTCGCCCTCTATCTGCATCACGCTCACCAACGCTTCGCGGGTTCGCGAGTTGAGCCGCCCGCCGCCTTGCCGCGGGTCGACGAACGTGCGCAGGCCGACCTTGGTGATCGCGCCGGCCCGATGCGCCCCGATGTCGCGGAAGAGGTGGCTGATCACCCCCAGCGGCAGGTTGTAGGCCTCGATCTCGTTGGCGACCGCCATGGCGCCCAGCTTCGGCACCAGCGACCAGTGGCCTCCCACCACGCGCTTCACGAGCCCAGGGTGGGCGAGCTTGTTGAGGCCGCGATCCCTGCCGTCGCCCGGCGCGGCGGCGAAGACGAACGTGAGGTCGCGTGGATGCCCGGTCTCGAGGAAGCGCTTCTCGAGCTCGCCGATCAGCTCGTCGGGCGTGCCGGTGCCGACGAATCCCGAGAACGCGATGGTGTCGCCGTCGCGCACGATGGCGATCGCGTCGGCAGCGGGAACGACCTTGTTCTTCATTTCATGCCCGCGACCTTCTGCGCTTTCGTGGTCACCTTCTCGTCGGCGAGGAAATCCTCGATGAGCGTGATCTGGGAATCGCTCATGAGGGCGGGCGCGTGCCCCACGCCGCGCACCTCCACCTGCCGCACGAGCCCGTTCTTCCCGGCGATGCCACGGCGCTGCATCTCGCGCACGGTGGATGCGTGCAGCAGATCCGAATCCTCGCCGCGCAGGATCATCACCGGGCAGGCGACCTTCTCCCACACGTCCCAGAGCGAGATGTCCACCATCAGCGGCCACGAGAAGGCGCGCCCGATGCCCGGATCGTAGTGCTGGCGGATGTCGCCCTCCTCGCTCTTCTGCGCGCTGTGCTCGGCCAGATGCTGCCACTGCGCGTCGGTGAGATGCCCGAAGGGCTCGTGGATCGTGCGCAGGTGCGTCTCGAGCTCGTTTACGTCGGTGAAGCGGCGCTTCATGCGCAGGTACGAGCCGATTCGCTGCAGCGCGATGCCCGCCACGCGCGCGCCGAAATCGTTCAGCACGAGGCGGCGGATGGTCGCGTTGGCCTGCGCCGCGATCTCCATGCCCACATGCCCTCCGAGCGAGGTGCCGACCCAGTCAACCGCCTTCGCGCCGCTGCGCGCGATCACCGCGGCCGCGGCCGCCAGGTAGAGCGGGGTCGCGTAATCGGTGGGCGGCGTGACCCAGTCGCTTCTTCCGCGTCCCGGAAGGTCGGGCGCGATGACGCGTAGCCCCCGGTGCGCAAGCCGCTTCGCGAGGAAATCGAAATCGCGGCCGTTGCGCGTGAGGCCATGCATGCAGATGACGACCTGCTCGGCGTCGGGCGGCCCCCACTCGACATAGGCCACGCGCGTGAACCCGTGGGGTCCCAGCGCCGGCACTTCGTCGAACCGCGGTCCTATCTCTGCGTCGGCCATGGCGCGCGAATCATGCGTGGGACTTGAGCCAGCCGAAGATGTTCTTGCCGAGGATGCCCTGGGACTTGCCGCTCACGAAGACGCCCACGTGGCCGCCGGGGAGCGGCAGCTCCGAGTAGTCCTTGGTGCCCACGTGGCTCTTCAGCGCCTGCGAGCTCTTCATCGGGACGATGTGATCTTCCTCGGCGAAGATGTTGAGCACCGGCATGGTCACCTTCTTCAGGTCCACCTTCTCGCCGCCCAGCATGAACCTGCCCCTCACGAGCTGGTTGTCCTGGTAGAGATCCTTCAGCCATTGCTTCGCGGCCTCCCCGGGATGGTCGGGACGATCGGCGAGCCACTTCTCCATGCGCAGGAAGTTGAGCAGCTTCTTCTCGTCGTCCATCACGTCGAAGAGGCCGACGTTGTACTTGGTGAGCGAGTTCACCGGCGTCATCATGGAGAAGACGAAGCTCATGAGCTCGCCCGGCAGGTTGCCATTGGCCTCCACGAGGCGGTCCACGTCCTCGCGCGTCATGCTGCGCGCCCAGAGGCCGATGAGGCCATGGTGCAGCGGCGTCTTCTGGGTGCCCGCGTGGAAATCCACCGGAGTGATGGTGGTCACCAGGGCCTTCACCTTCCCGGGATTGCGCGCGGCATAGCAGATCGTGAAGACGCCGCCCTCGCAGATCCCGAGCAACGTCACCTTGTCGATGCCGTTCTGCGTGCGGATGAAGTCGACGCACTCGCCCAGGTAGCCGTCGATGTAGTCCTCGAGCGTGAGCCATCGGTCGCTGCGCGTGGGCGTGCCCCAGTCGACCACGTAGAGGTCCACGCCTTGCGCGAGGAGGTTCCTCACCAGCGAGCGGTCTTCCTGCAGGTCCGCCATGGTGTAGCGACCGACGAGGCCGTACACCACCAGCACCGGAGTCGCGATGGTCTTCTTCTTCGCCACCGCGTCGTAGCGGTAGAGCACGGTCTTGTCCTGCCGGAAGACCTCGGTCTTCGGCGTGGTCGCGATCTTCACGTCCTCGTCGCGCGTCTTGTCGAGGAGATCCCGGCCCTGCTGCATGCGGCGGCTGAACTCGGCGAATTCCCTGACGGCGTCGTTGGGATCGACCTTCACTCTCATGATCGTTTTCCCTTGGCCTTCGCCTTGACCGCTACCTTGCGACTTTTTGCTCTCATGCCTCCTGCCTCATGCCTCACGCCTTCTCTTTTCATCCCCCGCAGCTCGCGCCTCAACTCCGTCACCACCTTCTGCATCTCATCCATCTCGGTGCGCGTGGGGATGTGGTGCATCTCGCAGAAGGCTTCCGCGATCTCGCGCTCGGCGAGGCGGTACTCGGTGGACGAGCGCGTCATCCGGCGCTGCGCCTCGAGGAATTCCTTCGAGCGGTGCATCTCGAGGAGCGCGCCGTTGGCGGTGGCGAGCCAGAGGTCGAGCATCTGCCGCCCGCTCCTGATGGGCTCGGCCTTCGGGTCGTTCACCTGCTTCATGAAGCGATCGAGCGCGCGGCCCCAGGCGCCCTGCATCACTTCCCAGTATTGCTCCACGTCGCGCGCGCGCTCGACCCAGAGCTTCTGCGTGTTGAGCATCTTCTTGTCGAGGTCCCACAGCGTCGCGTAGGTGGGACCCTCGATGAGCTTCTCGAGCCCCATGTCGAAGTGCGAGCCGGCGCGTCTCCATTCGGCGGGGTCGAAGAGCTTCTTCATCGCCTCGGGATCGAACTTCCCGCCCTGGGACCACGCGTGCTTCGCAAGCGACGCCCAGTCTTCCACGGAGCGCTTCATGAGCTCGCCCATGACCTCGGTTCCGGGCGGCGGCTCGCCGTGCATCGCGAAGGGCGAGGGCTTTCCTTCCGCCCACGCCTGGAAGAGGCTCTTCTGGTTCTCGTTCCAGAACTTGAGCCACTCGTTGCCCTGCTGCTCGAAGCCCTTCATCGGACTCTCCGCTAGAACGTCACGACCTGACGGACCGCCTTGCCTTCGTGGAGCAAGTCGAATCCCTCGTTGATCTGGTCGAGCTTGAGCTTGCCGCTCATGAGCCGGTTCACCGGCAGCTTGCCCATCTGGTAGAGCTCGATGTAGCGCGGCAGGTCGCGCGAGGGCACGCAGGTGCCGATGTAGCTGCCCTTGATGGTGCGCTCCTCGGCGACGAGGTTGGTGGACGGCATCGCCCAGGTCGCGGCCGGAGGCGGCAGGCCGGCGGTGACGGTCGTGCCGCCGCGCCGCGTGATGCGGTACGCCGTCTCGAAGGCGCGCGTCGAGCCCGCCATCTCGATGGAGTAGTCGACTCCGCCCTTGGTCGCCGCCTTCACCTTCTCGACCAGGTCGGCGTCCGCGGCGTTGAAGGTGTGCGTCGCGCCCAGCTCCTTCGCGAGCGCGAGCTTCTCCGCGGAAAGGTCCACCGCGACCACGGCGCGCCCGCCGGAAGCGACCGCGCCGAGAATCGAGGCGAGGCCCACGCCGCCCAGGCCCACGACCGCGACCGATGAGCCCGCGCGCACCTGCGCCGTGTTCACGACCGCGCCCACGCCGGTCAGCACCGCGCAGCCGAAGAGCGCCGCTTCCTCGAACGGCAGCGACGAATCCACCTTCACCGCCGAATAGCGCGAGACCACGGCGTACTGCGCGAAGGCCGAGCAGCCCATGTGGTGGTAGACCGGCGAGCCGTCGTTGCGAAAGAGCTTGCCCACGCCCGACATCAGCGAGCCGGCGGTGTTGGCGGCCGCGCCCGGCTCGCAGAGAGCGGGACGGCCCTCGGCGCAGGGATTGCAGTGCCCGCAGCTCGGGATGAACACGAGCACGACGTGGTCGCCCTTCTTGAGGTCCGTCACGCCGGCGCCGAGCTCCTCGACGACTCCCGCGGCCTCGTGGCCCAGGGCCATGGGCGTGGGGCGCGGGCGGTCGCCGTTGATGACCGAGAGGTCCGAGTGGCATAGCCCCGCCGCGCCCATCTTCACCAGGATCTCGCCAGGCCCGGGAGGCTTCAGCTCGAGCGTCTCGATCGTGAGCGGCTTCGACTTCGCGTAGGGAGTCGCCGCGCCCATCGCGTTCAGCACCGCGGCGCGGGTCTTCATCGCGCGCCTTCCGCGATCTTCTTCAGCTTCTCGGTGAGCTTCATGTTCTCGCGGTAGTCCACCGGGCAATCGATGATCACCACGGTGTCCATCGCCAGCGCCTTCTTCAGGGTAGGCGCGAGGTCCTCGGTGCGAGCGACGCGCATGCCGACCGCTCCGAAGCTCTCCGCGTACTTCACGAAGTCCGGGTTCTTGAAGTCGATGTAGGCGGGGCGCCCGAAGTGGCGCAGCTGGTGCCAGGTGATGAGCCCGTACTCCGAATCGTTCCAGATGAGGATCACGAACGGCGCCTTCATGCGCATCGCCGTCTCGATCTCCTGGGAGTTCATCATGAAGCCCGCGTCGCCGGTCACCGCAACCACCTTCTTGTCCGGATAGGCGAGCTTGGCGGCGATGGCTCCCGGCACGGCGATTCCCATCGCCGCGAAACCGTTGGAGATGATGCAGGTGTTGGGGCGCTCGGCGCGGTACATGCGGCTCATCCACATCTTGTGCGCGCCCACGTCTGAGATGGCGATGTCCTCGGGGCCGAGCACCTCGCGCACGTCCCAGACGATCTTCTGCGGCTTCACCGGAAACGCGGTGTCGTTCGCGTACTCGCGCCGGTCCTCGACGATGGACTTGCGCACGTCCTTGAAGCCCGCGTCCTTGCGCGGCCGCGCCTTGAGCGCGATGCCGCGCAGAGAGTGGCCGATGTCGCCCAGCACGCCCACCTTCACGATGTAGTTCGCGTCCACCTCCGCGGGCAGCGCGTCGATGTGGATGATGGTCTTGTCGGTCCCCGGGTTCCACATGTCGGGGTGGTACTCCACCATGTCGTAGCCGATGCAGATCACCACGTCGGCCTTCTCGAAGGCGAACCACGGCAGGTCGCGCGCCTTGAGCCCGATGGTTCCGAGCGAGAGCTCGTTGGTGAACGGCATGATCCCCTTCGCCATGAACGTGTTGGCGACCGGGATCTTCAGCACCTGCGCGAAGCTCACCAGCGAATCCGCCGCGCCCTGGCGGATCACGCCGTTGCCGGCGAGGATGATGGGGTTCTTCGCGTCCGAGATGAGTTTGGCCGCGTACTCGATCTTGGCGTCGGGGGGCACCGGCGTATAGGCGGTCTGCACCGGGATCGGCTTCTTGTCGACTTTCATCTCGGCGATGTTCTCGGGAAAGTCGATGAAGGACGCGCCGGGCTTCTCGGTCTGCGCGACCTTGAAGGCCGTCCTCACGACTTCCGGCACGATCCCCGGATCGAGCACCTGGGTCGCGTACTTCGTGATCGGCTTGAACATGTTCACCAGGTCGAGGATCTGGTGGCTCTCCTTGTGCAGGCGCGTGGTGGCGCCCTGCCCCGCGATGGCGACGATGGGCGCACGGTCCATGTTGGCGTCCGCCACACCCGTGATGAGGTTGGTGGCCCCGGGCCCGAGGGTCGACATGCAGACGCCGGCGCGCTGCGTGAGGCGCCCGTAGACGTCGGCCATGAAGGCGGCGCCCTGCTCGTGGTGACAGGTGACGAACTTGATGGAGCTCGAGAGGAGCGCGTCCATCACGTCGATGTTCTCCTCGCCGGGGATGCCGAAGATGTACTCGACGCCCTCGTTCTCGAGGCATTTCACCAGCAGCTCGGCGGCCGACTGGCTCCTGGCGCCCGCGGAGGGCTTGGCGGCGGTGATTTTCGGGTCCTGAATGGTGATGTCTGCGGGCGCTGGCATGGTCTCGACCTCCTGGGATTGCATTCAGTGTAATACGGCTTCGCGAATGCTATTCGCGGCCGGCATCCGTCGGTCGGCGGTCTAGTAGATGCTGGGCTCCCCGACGGGCGCGCCGAAATCGGTCTTCAGGAAGTCGAAGTCGCAGCCCTCGTTCGCCTGCTGGATGTGCTTCGAGAAGGCGTAGCCGTAGCCGCGCTCGAAACGCCTCGCGGGCGGCTTCCACTGCGCCTTGCGCTTCGCCATCTCCGCATCGGAAATCTCGAGGCGGATGGAACGCGCATCGATATCCACCGAGATCATGTCGCCGTTCTTCACCAGCGCGAGCGGGCCGCCGATGTACGACTCGGGCGCCACGTGCAGGATGCACGCGCCGTAGCTGGTGCCGCTCATGCGCGCGTCCGAGAGCCGCAGCATGTCGCGCACGCCCTGCCTCACGAGCTTCTTCGGGATCGGCAGCATGCCCCACTCGGGCATTCCGGGGCCGCCCTGGGGCCCGGCGTTGCGCAGGATGAGCACGTGGTCGGCGGTGACGTCGAGGCTCTCGTCGTCGACCGCGGCCTTCATCGACGGATAGTCGTCGAACACGAGCGCGGGGCCGGTGTGCTTGAAGAAGCGCGGCTCGCACGCGGAGGGCTTGATGACGCATCCGTCGGGGGCGAGGTTGCCCTTCAGCACGGCGAGCGCGCCCTCGTCGTAGAGCGCGTTGTCGAGGGTGCGGATCACGTCGTCGTTGTATACCTCGGCGTTCGCGATGTTCTCGCCCAGCGTCTTGCCGGTCACGGTCATGGCGGTGAGGTCGAGCTTGTCCTTCAGCCGCATCATGAGGCCCGTGAGGCCGCCCGCGTAGAAGAAGTCCTCCATCAGGTACTTGTCGCCGCTCGGCCGGATGTTGGCGATCACCGGGATCGCGCGGCTCGCCTTCTCGAAATCGCCCAGGCCGATGTCGCATCCGGCGCGGCGCGCCATGGCGATGAGGTGGATGATCGCGTTGGTGGAGCAGCCCATGGCCATCGCCACTTTGATGGCGTTCTCGTAGGCGGCGCGCGTCTGGATCCTCGCGGGCGTGAGGTCTTCCCAGACCATGTCGACGATGCGCCGGCCCGATTCGCTCGCCATGCGCACGTGGTTCGAATCGTCCGCGGGAATGGAGGACGCGCCCGGCAGGCTCATGCCGATCGCCTCGATGATCGCGGTCATGGTGCTCGCGGTGCCCATGGTCATGCAGGTGCCGTGGCTCCTCGCGATGCCGGCTTCCACGCCCAGCCAGTCGGCCTGCGTGATCTTGCCCGCGCGGCGCTCGTCCCAGTATTTCCACGAGTCCGATCCGGAGCCCAGGACCGTGCCCTTGTAGTTACCGCGCAACATCGGGCCCGCAGGCACGAAGATGGCGGGAATGCCGGCGCTCGTCGCACCCATCATCAGCGCGGGTCCGGTCTTGTCGCAACCGCCCATCAGCACCGCGCCGTCGACGGGATGGGAGCGCAGCAGCTCCTCCGCCTCCATCGCGAGCATGTTGCGGTACATCATCGTGGTGGGCTTCACGTAGCTCTCGGAGAGCGACAGCGCCGGCAGCTCCACCGGAAAGCCGCCCGCCTGCATGACGCCGCGCTTCACGTCCTCCACGCGCTGCTTGAAGTGCGTGTGGCACGGCTGCAGGTCCGACCAGGTGTTGAGGATCGCGATGATCGGGCGGTCGCGATAGTCCTCGGGCGCGTAGCCCATCTGCATCATGCGCGAGCGGTGGCCGAAGGCGCGCAGGTCGTCGGGGGCGAACCAGCGCGCGCTCCTCAGCGTGGCGGGCGTCTTCTTCGGCGCTGGGCTCATGCCGTCTCCTCGAGCGCCGCGCCGGCCTTGATGCCCCAGGCGTGGAGCTGCTTCTTCAGTTTCGACGCCTGCGCGTCCGTGAGCGGCCAGGCAGACGGCGGACGCGCCGCCCCGCAATCGTCGCCCATGAGCGCGAGCGCGCTCTTCACGACCGTCACGTTGGTGCCGTTCTGCTCCTCGGCGCGCAGGTCCTCGAATCCCGCCATCACGTCGATGAGCTTGCGCGCGAGCGCGTAGTCGCCCTTCTCGAGCGCGGCATGGATCGCGACCGAATGCTCGGGCCACACGTTGATGAGGCCGGATGTGAAGCCGCGCGCGCCCACCGCGAAGAAGGGCGGCGCCCACGGCTCGGCGAGGCCGTCGACCCAGACGATTTCCGGATCGCAGCGCCGGATCGCCTCGGCAAGCCGCATCGGGGTCGGGCACGCCCACTTCACGCCGGCGACACCGGGAATGCGCGTGAGCTTCTCGATCGCGTCCAGTCCGATGCCGTCGTTGCGCAGGTACAGCATCAGCGGAAGGCCCCCGCCCGCTTCCGCGATGCGCTCCACGTAGGAGACCACGCCGCGGGGCGAAACGAAGGGATCGGGCGGCTGGTGCACCATCAACGCCATCGCGCCCACGGCGCGCGAGGCGCGCGCCAGCGCGCACGCGTCATGCACGCTGCGGCCCACGCCGCCGATCAGCACTGAGCGAGCGTTCATCTGCTCGGCGATGGCGTGGACCATGGTTTCGGCCTCCTGCATCGTGAGCCCGTAGAACTCGCCCGTATTGCCGTTCGCGACGAGCGCGTGCACGCCGGCGCCGATGGCGCGCTCCACGATCGGCGCGAGGCGCGCGGGCGCGAGCTTGTCGTCGCGGTCGAACGGCGTCACGAGGATGCCGGAGATTCCGCCCAGCGCGTCCCTCAACTTCTTCTCGATCCGGGCCATTGCAGGTTGCTCCTGGGATTGCGGGTCCTTCACCCGCGTAGCCCGAAGTTTAGCGGCACATCGCGCTCGCGTAGCGGCGCTTCGCTTCGGCGCTCATCTGCTTCACCCGATACTCTTCCTTCAGCGCGCTCGAGCGATCGGGGAAGGCGAAGGCCGCCAGCAACCGGCGCGGCGGGTGCGAGCGAGTGTAGCGCGCCCCGGACCCCGCGCGATGCGCGTCGAACCTCGCCTGCGGATCGATCGCGATCCCCGTATAGAGGCTTCCGTCCTCGCACTCGATCACGTAGACAAACCAGGCCATCTGCGGAATCTACAGTGCATCGACACCGCCGGGAACGGTATTCTGGAGATCGCGTCGGATTCCCGAGGGCGTCCAGTGAAGGAAGAGGCGGTATCGATCGCGGTCGAGGGCTCGGGAGATGTCTCGGGCCTGCTTGTCACGCCGCCCGGCGCCCGCGCGTGCCTTGTCCTCGCGCACGGCGCCGGTGCAGGCATGAACCATCCGTTCATGACGAACGTGGCGAACGAGCTCGCCGCACGCGGCATCGCCGCGCTGCGCTACCAGTTCCCGTACATGGAGCGCGGCTCGAAGCGGCCCGACACGCCGAAGGTCGCGCAGGCGGCGGTTCGCGCGGCCGCGGCCGAGGCCGCTCGTCCCATGCCCGGCGTCGCGCTCTTCGCGGGCGGAAAGTCGTTCGGCGGGCGAATGACCTCGCAGGCCCAGGACAGCGCGCCGCTCGCGAACGTGCAGGGACTCGTCTTCCTGGGATTTCCCCTGCATCCGGCGGGCAAGCCCTCCACCGAGCGCGCGAGGCATCTCGCCGGAGTTCAGGTGCCGATGCTCTTCCTGCAAGGCACGCGCGACGATCTCGCCGACATCGAGCTGTTGAAGCCGGTCGTCGCCGCCCTGGGCGAGCGCGCGACCCTGGAGCTTTTCGAGGAGGCCGACCACTCCTTCCACGTCCCCGCGCGTACCGGGCGCAAGGACGCTGAAGTCAGGGTCGAAGTGCTCGACGCGCTCGAACGGTGGATCGATCGCTAGATGAGCCCGCGCGCCCTGAGCTCGTCCTTCAGGTAGGCGTAGTAGATCGGCGCGGCGATAACGCCCGGCAGCCCGAACGCCGCCTCCATCACCAGCATCGCGAGCAGCAGCTCCCAGGCGCGCGCGTGGATGTGGGCGCCGACGATGCGCGCGTTGAGAAAGTACTCGAGCTTGTGGATCACGACGAGGAAGGCGAGCGAGGCGAGTGCCACCGGCAGCGACACGCTCAGGGCCACCACCACCATCACGGTGTTCGATATGAGGTTGCCCACCACCGGCAGGAGTCCCGCCACTAAGGTGATGGCGATGAGCGACTTCCTGAGCGGCAGGTGCACGCCCGCGAGCGGCAGGATGGCAAGGAGGAAGATCGCGGTGAAGAGCGTGTTCAAGAGCGAGATGCGCACCTGGGCGAAGACCACGCGGCGGAAGGCGTCGCCCAGGCGCGTGGCGCGCTCGGTGAGCGCGCGCGACAGCGGCCCGCCCTGCGCGAGCGCCACCGCCTCGCGCAGCGAGACCATCGCGCCAATCACCATGCCGATCACGACGTGCGCGAGGATTCGCCCGAGCTCTCCGCCCAGCGTTCGAAGCTCCTGCGCGTGCCCGTGCAGCCACGCGATCACCGCGGCCTTCAGGCCCTCGACGTCGCCGGGGATGGCGCCCACCAGCCAATCGGGAAGCCGCCCGCGTGAGCTCTCCACGATCTCGGCCATCTTCTGCATGAGCCTCGGGATGCTTCCGGTCTCGCCCTGCAGGAAATCCACCGCGCCCAGCAGGATGAGGCTCAGCACCGCGACCACGGCCGCCGCGAGCACCGCGACGGCGGCGATCTTGCCGTCGCCCCCGCGCGTGCCGGGAAGGCGCGGCGCGATGACGTGCACGAGCTCGTAGACGAGGAGCCCCGCGAGGAGCGCCGGCAGCAGGTGCAGCAGGAGCGCGGCGACGAGGAGCGCGCCCGCGATCACCCATGCGGCCACGGCGTACCTCATGAGCTGCCGCCTTCAAGGCGGCGGTATTGCGACATGTGACGCAACGCTTCGCGGGGCCTGCCGAGCTCCGTGCAAAGAAGCGCAAGGTTGTAGTGGCAATCGGCGAACGACGCATCCACGCGAAGCGAAGCCTGGTATGCGTCCAGCGCCTCGCGCTTGCGGCCCAGATCCTCGAGGACGACACCCAGGTTGTAGAGCAGCACGGAATCGTCGCCGAAGTGCTCGATCGCTTCGCGGTACACGCGCTCGGCGCGCGCGAGCCGGCCGGACTCGTGCAGGAGGCGCCCGAGATTGATGCGCGCGTCCACGCGCGAGGCGTCGGCGTCGATGGCGCTCTGGTACGCGGCGAGAGCGCTCTCGGGGTCCGCGGGCTCGAGCGCCGCCGCGTGGGCGAACCAATCCTCGGCGCTCGCCTCGCGGCGCGGCGCCGGGCGCTCGATCACGCTCAACGAGCCGTCCGCGGGATCGCCCTCGAACGCGAGGAGGTACTGGCCCGATTCCGCCTGCCAGCGGCTGCCGCCCTCCTTCACCACCACACGGTCGGCCACGGCGCCGATGCTGAGCCCGGAGAGCGGCATCGCCTCGGGCAGATGGCGGCGCAGCTCCCTTACCGAGCGCGTGATGCGCCGTGCGGGGACTTTCGATGCGGCGAGCGCCTGCGCGGTGCGAAGCACGATGAGGTCCTGGAAGGAAAAGAGCCACGCGTTGCGCGGCCCGCGGGTGGGAGAGACGAAACCGGCGGCGACGAACGCTCGAAGCGTGCTGCGCGGCAGGCGAAGCAACTTCTCGACGTCGCGGACGCCGTATCGCTGCGGGCCCGCTTCGTCTTGCCGCTCAGGCCTTGCTCTTGGCACCCTTGCGCGCCACGGGAGCAGCGGGTTCGGCGCGCTTCGGAGGCTTGCGCGCCTCGCTCTTCATTTCGGGCGCCGCGGCCGCCTTCTGCCGCGCGGGCTTCCTCTCGAGGCTCGCACGCAGCGCCTCCATGAGGTCGATCACCTGGGCGCCGCCGCCCTCGGGGGCCTCGGTCATGGTGATCTCTTGTCCCTCGACCTTCTTCTGCACCGCGGCGTGCACGCGCTCGGCCACCTCGTCCTTGTACTGGCCGGGGTCGAAAGTCTCCGAGGCCTGCGCGTCGATCAGCTGCTTGGCGAGCTTCAGCTCCGCGGGCTTCACCTCCGTCGGCGCGATCTCCAGCTCCTTCATGGAGCGAACCTCGCCTGCGTAGAGGAGCTGCTGCATCACGAGGCCGTCCTCCACCGGGCGGATCATCACGATGTACTGCTTGCCGCGCGTGGCCCAGCGGCCGAGCGCGCAGCGCTTCGATTCGCGCAGCGCGCTCGCGAGCAACGCGAACGGCTTCGCACCGCCCTTGTCGGGCGCGAGGTAATAGGCCTTGTCGAAGTAGACCGGGTCGACCGCCTCGATGGGCACGAACTCGGTGATCTCCGCCATCTGCGTGCCCGCCTCCTCCATCGCCTTCAATTCCTCGGGCGTGAAGATCACGTACTGGTCCTTGGCGAACTCGTAGCCCTTCACCATCTCCTCGCGGGCGACGGGCACCTCGTCCTTGATGCAGATGTACTGCTGCTTCAGGCGCGAGCCGCAATCCTTGTGCAGGAGATTGAAGGAGATCGAGCGGCTCGCCTCGGTTGCCGAGAAGAGCTTCACCGGGATGGACACGAGCCCGAACGAGACCGTCAATGATGCGATGGAGCGTGCTGCCATGGTTCGCCTCCGTGGAATGGCGCCCGGCGGTTGATGAATGAATTCAGCGTGTTGGAGCGGACTTTTGACATTGTAGTCCAAGAGTTTGCGCTTGTCGCCCTCCCCCCGGCCGGGCCTGACGGGAGCCCGCCGACCCGGCGTCGGGCAAGCGTTGGCGATCCGCGCGATGCGGAGAGCGGATCAGCCCCCGCCTTTCAAGGCGCGTTCGAGGCTTTGCTTGCGGGTGAGCGCGTCGGCCCAGCGGTCGCCGGTGCTCGCGAGACGCGCGGCCGCATTGGTGATGCGGAAATCCAGCGGATAGGCGCCGGCAAGCTCCTCCCACGTGAGCGGCATCGACACGGGTGCGCCCGCCTCCCCGCGCGGCGAGTAGGCCACGTTCAGCGTCTTGCCGCGAACGTTCATGTTGTAGTCCATGAAGATCTTGCCGGTGCGCTTGGGCACGCTCCACTCGACGGTGATGTCCTTCGGGTGCAGGCGCACGAGGTGGCGCCCGACGAGCTCCGAGACGTGGCGCGCCGCGTCGAAATCGAGCGTGCGCAGGATCGGCACGAACACGTGCAGTCCCGTCTTGCCGGACGTCTTCACGATCGCCTCGAGCGACATTCCCCGCAGCAGCTCGCGCAGCCAGAAGGCGACCTCCTTCCCCTTCTCGAAGGCGACGGTATTGAGCTCGGGCTCCGCACCCTTCGCCTCGTTTCCCGAATAGATGTAAGGATCGATGTCGAAGAGCACGTAGTCCGGATAGTTGAGGATGGACCGCTCGAGCGACTCGAGCGACGAAGCGTAGTCGGTCCCCGCGACGGGCACGTCGGGTCCCGGGTGCGCGCGCGAGTGCCAGACGTGGAATTCGAGCGTGCCCGCCTGCGCGAGCCAGAGCAGCGTCGCCAGGTTGCCGCACACCAGGTACTCGTGGCTCTCGTCCTTGTGCCCGGAGAAGACCGTGATCGTGTCGACGAAATCGGGCCTTTCCTGCTCCCAGTGCTTCTGGAAGAAGCGCTGGCCGCGGATGCCGTCGGGCATGCGGATCATCGTGAGGGGACGCTGGGCCATGTGCGGCAGCATGAGCGGCGCCACGCTCGCCAGGTAGCGAATGAGGTCGCGCTTGGTGAGGGCCGGTTGCTTCAATGCGTCATCGGCGGGCCAGTAGACGCGATCGAGGTTGGTGAGCTTCACGCGGTGCGCGCCGACCGCGAGCGTGAAGGCGTTCTTCTTCTGCAGGAGCTGGGCGAGGACCTCGTCGGAAGGCTCATCGGGCTCGCGTGTGCAGCCGCCGATCGCGAAGCCGGCGCTGCGCGCGGGCTTCACCTTCAACCACGCGCTCGAGCGGTGCCCCGCCTCGTACTGGCTATCCATGCGCTTGCCGATCACGCCCTCGAAGCCGCTCGCGAGCGCTGCTTCCTGCAGGGCGACGCCATCGTCCGACGCGTGCACGAGCTGCACCAGGGCGCCGGGCATGAGGCATTGCGCGAGATAGCGGCGGCGGTCCGCGTAGGCGGCGCCGCGCAGGTCGACGCCTGCGAAATGGAGGATGTCGAAGCCGCAGAACGCCACGGGCGCGGCCTCGTCCGCGGCGGCGATCTCGCGCTCGCCCTTCAGCTGCGCGCGATCCTGCAGCGCCGCGACGGAGGGCTTGCCGCCCGCGTCGAAGGCGACCAGCTCGCCGTCGAGGATCGTCTCGTGCGGGCCCTGCCTCGCGAGCTCCGCGCAAAGGCGCGGAAAGGTCGGCCCCAGGTCGAGCCCGCGCCGCGAGCGCAGCTTCACGCCGCCGGCGCCGATGAAGGCGAGCACGCGATAGCCGTCGAGCTTCGGCTCCCACATCCATCCGGGGCGGTCGAACGCGGCGTCGCCCGATTCGGCGAGCATCGGCGCGAGCTTCGCGGGTATGGCCTCGATCGGTCCCGCGGGAACGAGGCGCGACAGCGGCATGCGAAGCGCGGGCACCGCCTTCAGCTCCGCGACCGCCGCGCCGCAGAGCACCGATCGCGTGCGCAACGTGATGTCCGCCGAAGACACGAAGCGGTCCTTGTGCTTGATGAGGAGCCACTCCTTCGGGTTCTTCATGCGCACCAGCGCGAACGAGCCCTTCAGCTTTTCCCCGCGCAGCTCGAATCCGAGCTTGCCGCGCGCGAGGCCTTCGCGCGCCTCGCGTTCGGCGCGCTCGCGTTCGGCGAAGAAAGTGGGCCCGCCCTCGTCGGTCGAGTAGACGCCGCAGTCCCACACGATCATCGCGCCCGCGCCGTACTGCTTTGGCGGAATCACGCCCTCGAAGGACGCGTACTCGAGCGGATGGTCCTCGGTCAACGCGGCGAAGCGCTTCTCGCCGGGATCGAGCGAGGGCCCCTTCGGGATTGCCCACGAGCGCAGCACCCCGTCGCACTCGAGGCGCAGGTCGTAGTGCAGGCGCTGGGCCGCGTGGAGCTGGACCACGAAGAGGAGCGGGCCGCTACGCGATGGCACGGACGCCGGCGCGGGCTCCGGCGTCGCCGCGAAGGCTCGCTTCGCCGCGTATTCGTCGAGGACGCCCCCGGCCATGCGCACTACGCTCCCGAGCCTGTTGGACCTCGATACTCTAGCGCAAGCACCCGCGCGCGAGCTCCGCTACGATGGCGGCATCGGTTTCACCGGCGGACGACGACGTGGCCTTCTCGAAGATCTTCGCGGGCGCGAGCGGCTATTCCTTCAAGGAGTGGAAGGGCACCTTCTATCCCGCGAAGATGAAGCCCGAGGAAATGCTCGCGTACTACAGCGCGCGGCTCCCCACCGTGGAGATCAACAACACGTTCTATCGCATGCCGAAGGCGTCGGTGCTGGAGAGCTGGGCCGCCGCCGCGCCCGAAGGGTTCCGTTTCGCGATCAAGGCCTCGCGGCGCATCACGCACATGTCGCGCATCAAGGCGGAATCGTCGGCGCAGCCGCTCGCCTACCTATACGAAAACCTCGCGGCGCTGGGCGAAAAGCGCGGGCCCGTGCTCTTCCAGCTGCCGCCGAGCCTCAAGAAGGACCTGCCGCGCCTCGCCGAATTCCTCGTGCTGCTTCCGCCGGATCATCGCGCGGCGTTCGAATTCCGCAACGACACCTGGTTTTCCGACGACGTCTACGATGCGCTGAAGGCAGCGGGCGCCTCGCTGGTGCTCTCGGAGCGAGAGGACAACGCGCCGCCGCCCTTGGTGCAGACCGCGCCGTGGGGCTACGTGCGCCTGCGGCTCGAGACCTACACCGATGAAGACCTGGCGGCGTGGGCGGCGCGCCTCGCCGCCACCGGCTGGCGCGAGACGTTCGTGTACTTCATGCACGAGCCGACCGCGCCCGCTTACGCCGCGGCGCTGATGGCGGCTTCGGCCTAGGCGCCTTTCTTCGCGAGCATCGCCTTCCTGCGCTCGAGGCTTTCCTCCGGCCAATACTGAGTGCGGTCGTAGTACTCCGGCACTGCGGGCGTTGCCGGTGGAAGCATCACCCACGGCTGCTTCGACGAGGTGAAGATGTGGATGTCGGGCGGCAGGCGATCGGGCTCCTCGAGCGTGCCCACGCGCACGAAGCGCAGCGCGTCGCCGGCGCCGGCGTAGTTGCTCCACACCGCGATGCGGCATTTCGGGCAGCGCCAGATCTTCTGGCCCTTGCCGCTGTTGGACGGCGTGTCGACGCATTCGGGCGCGCCCGCGAGGATCTCCACGCGCTCCGACTCGATCATCGCGTTCAACGCGAAGGAAGTGCCGGTCTCGCGCTGGCACCAGCGGCAATGGCAGCAATGCACGAAGAGCGGTGCGCTCGTCATGCGATAGCGAACTTCGCGGCAGGTGCAGCGGCCTTCGAACGGGCCGGGATCGCGTTTCACCGCGACTGCGCCGGGAGCTCGCGCACGACCACGAGGCGATCGTTCGCCGATTCCGCGCCCCACGCCTCGCCCGCGCGCCCGAGCATCTGGCGCACCGAGGCGTTCGCCTCGTTGCTGGGGAAGCTCTCGAACTTCGCGGTGTCCGGGTCGAAACGCACGATGGAGTTCGCCGTCCACTCGGTGATCCAGACCTTGTCCTTGTCGTCGACGAAGACCGAGTAGGTGTGCGGATTTTCCCCGGGCGGCTTCCAGCGCTTCCACGATCCGTCCTTCGGGTCGTACACGGCGAGGCCCCCGGAGATCCACTCGCTCACCCAGATGCGCCCCTTCGAGTCGGGCCACACGCGGCGCGCGCCCTGGCCCTTCACGGGATGCTCGATCACCGTCGCGCGGCCGGTGGCGGTATCGATGCGCGCGATGTGGTTGCCGGCGAGGGACGCGTAGTAGATCTCGCCCGACGGTGTCGCGGCGATGCCGTAGGCGCCGCGGCCGCGCGGCGCGTCCCAGACGCGCACCACGCCGGTCTTCGGATCGACGCTGCCGTAGTAGCCGGATTGGCCGGTGTACCAAAGCACGCCGTGCGGGTCGAAGGCCGCGGTGTTGAGGTTGGCGTAGGCGCTGCCCGCGGGAAGCGGATAGAGCTTCACGGCCTTCGTCGCCGGATCCACGCGCACGATCGCGTTCTGCCCGCCGTCGGTGACCCACGCCGCGCCGTCGGGCCCGACGATCACGCCGTGCGGCGCGGAGCCTTTTCCCAGCGCGATGTGCTCGGTCTTGCCCGTTTTCGGATCGAGCCTGCCAAGCTCGCCCTTCGACTGCGCGGTGTACCACACCGTGCCATCGGGGGCCGGCGCCACGTCGTGCGGATGCGATCCCCTCGGCACCGGGTAGTAGCGCACCTCGGCACCCATCGCGCTCAGCGCGAGCGCGAGGAAAAGATAACCGGGGACAGACCTCAGTTTTCGCATGTTGATAATCGAGGTCTGTCCCCGGTTATGTGTTGGGGAGGGCGCCGGCGCCGGTGCGGCCGATGACGGCGAGGAACTCGCGGCGCGTGGAGGGATCGTCGCGGAAGGCGCCGACCATGCGGCTCGTGACGAGGCCCACGCCGGGCTTATGAACGCCGCGCGTGGTCATGCACTGGTGCGCGGCCTCGATCACCACCGCGACGCCCTTGGGTTGCAGGATTTCCTGGAGCGTGTCGGCGATCTGCACCGTCATCTTCTCCTGCACCTGGAGGCGGCGCGCGTAGACCTCCACCAGCCGCGCGAGCTTGGAGATGCCGATCACGCGCTTGTCGGGAAGGTAGCCGATGTGCACCTTGCCGATGATCGGCACCATGTGGTGCTCGCAGTGGCTCTCGAAGCGGATGTCGTTCATCACGATCATCTCGTCGTAGCCCTCGACTTCGGAGAAGGTGCGCTTGAGGATCTCGCGCGGGTCCTGCAGGTAGCCCGAGAAGAACTCCTCGTAGGCGCGCGCCACCCGTGCCGGCGTCTCGCGCAAGCCCTCGCGATCCGGATCGTCGCCCGCCCATTGGATGAGCGTGCGCACGGCCTTCTCGGCTTCATCGCGTGTGGGACGCGCGGTCGTCGCGGGGCGTTTAGGCATCGCTCCATCCTAAACCAAAAGAAAACCGGGGACAGACCCCGGTTATCTTCCCTGCGGAAAGCCAGGGTCTGTCCCCGAATGCTGTCTAGCCTTCCTGGAACGCCTCCTCGCGGCGCTTCGTGAACGCCGGCGCGAGCATGAGGAGCAGCAGGCCCGAGGAGATGATCAAGAGCGTCAAGCTGATGGGGCGCTGGATGAAGACCATCGGGTCGCCGCGCGAGAGCAGCAGCGCTCGTCGCAAGTTCTCCTCCATCATCGGTCCCAGCACGAAGCCCAGCAGGAGCGGCGCGGGCTCCGTCTCCAGCTTGATGAACACATAGCCGATGAAGCCGAAGAGCGCCGCGAGGATCACATCCATCCACGCGTTGCTGATCGAGTACACCCCGATGCAGCAGAAGATGAGGATCGCAGGGAAGAGATAGTCGTACTTCACCGTGAGGAGCTTCACCCACATGCCGATGAGTGGCAGGTTCAGCACCACCAGCATCAGGTTGCCGACCCACATCGAGGCGATCATTCCCCAGAAGAGCTCGGGGCGCGAGGTCATGATCTGCGGGCCCGGCTGGATGCCGTGGATGATCATGGCGCCGATCATCAGCGCCATCGTCGGGTTCGACGGGATGCCCAGCGTGAGGAGCGGAATGAACGACGTCTGCGCCGCCGCGTTGTTGGCGCTCTCCGGTGCCGCGACACCTTCGATCGCGCCCTTGCCGAAGCGCGATGGATCCTTGGCGAGCTTCTTCTCCAGCGTGTAGGCGGAAAAGGATCCCAGCACCGGACCGCCGCCCGGAAGAATGCCGAGCGCGGATCCAAGGATCGTGCCGCGGACCACTGCGGGGAAGGAATCCTTGATGTCCTGCCACGTGGGCCAGAGCCCGGTGACGCTCTTGGTGAACACCTCGCGCTCTTCGCCCTGCTCCAGGTTCTTGATGATCTC
>JBBRTF010000035.1:0-51823 GCA_038244725.1 Burkholderiales bacterium | reverse complement strand
GGGCTTGATGCACCTGGCACGTGGGTTACGGCAGATGCGGCGTCTCGCGTTGTTGGACGCCTTGCGAAGGTTGTCGACATTCGCCGCGCCGTCCGCCTAGCAGCCATCCGCATCTGCCGTAACGCACATCCCCGGGAATAAATCAGACCTTCCCTAGGCGCGCTTCATGGGCGCGATCATCCCCGAGCACACGATGCGCCGGTGGGTTCGCCCGTGGGCGAGCCGGTACGCGGCTCCATGCTCACCGCGAGCATGTTGGCGCCGCGCACGCGCGGGTCCGTCCGGGAAATGTGGATCATCGTGTCGCCCTTGGTATTGGTGACGAGCCCGAGGGAGCGGGGCTTCCCATCCTTCGGCATCACCCAGAGCTCGAGACTCTGGTTGTCCATGTGCCCCCAGGGCTTCACGACGCGCACGCGCAACGTGTCGGGCTCGTGCATCGATACGACCATGCGCGGCGCGGTGTCGGCGAGCACGGCGACGAACACAGGCTCGTCGCGCGGCCCGGTCGAGATCCAGGCGAAGAAAGCGAAGAGCACCGAGGCGAGGCCGCCGGCGATGAGGCCGAAGCCGCGCCAGAAGCCATTCGCCATCGGGCTCGCCGCGCGCGGCGCGATGCGCTCCTCGATCGCGGCCCACACGCGCCGCGGCGGCTCGACGTCGTTCCCGCGCTCGGCGAGCGGAGTGAGCGCCGTTTCCCAGCGCGCGACTTCGGCGGCGATCGCGCGCTCCTTGCGCATCATCGCTTCGAAGCGCCGGCGCGCGCGCCCGCGCAGCGTGCCGAGCACGTATTCGCCGGCGAGCGCGTCGATCGCGGCGGGGGCGAGGCGCATCAGGAGCGCTGCGCGGCGCCGGTGCGCATGAGGCAGTCCTTGAGCTTCATGAGTCCGCGGCGGATGTGCGTCTTCACGGTGCCGAGCGGGCGGCGCAGGTGGTGGGCGAGCTCCGAGTGCGTGAGCCCGTGGAAGAAGGCGAGCGCGATGCTCTGGCGCTGCTCGGCGTCGAGCTCCTCGAGGCAGTGGCGCACCGAATGGGCATCCGCGCGCTCGTCGGCCTCGCGCGGCGGCGCCGCGCGCTCGTCGACGAGGTTGGCCGCGAGCGCGTCGTCCACGTCGGGCTCCTCGCGGGCGCGGCGCACGATGTCGAGGCTGCGGTTGCGCACGATCGCCGTCATCCACGTGAGCGGCGCGCTCTTCGCCTGCGCGTAGTCCGACGCGTGGTTCCAGATGTTCACGAAACTGTCCTGCAACGCTTCCTCCGCGAGGGGTCTCTCCCGGACTATACGAAGCGAGACTCCAAACAGTTTCGAGCTGGTCGCGCGATAAAGCTCGGCAAAAGCCGCTCGATCGCCGAGCGCGGCCTTGGCGAGGAGGCCGGCAAGCCGGGCCTGGGGCGCGTCGAGGCTCATCGGCTCGCCTTGCCCGCGGGTTTCCAGATGGGTTCGGCCGCGCCGCCGGCCGCGTTGATCGCACGCGCGGCGACGAAGAGCAGGTCGGAGAGGCGATTCAGGTACTGGATGCCGAGCGCGGAGACCTGCTCCTCGCGGCCGAGCGCCACCAGCGAGCGCTCCGCGCGGCGGCACACGGAACGCGCAAGGTGGCATGCCGCGGCCCCGCGCGTGCCGCCGGGAAGCACGAAGTCGCGAAGGGGTGCGAGCGGCGCGCGCAGCGTCTCGAGGCGCGCATCGATTTCCTTCAGGTGCGCTTGCGCGAGGGCCGTGCGTCCCGGGATGCAGATCTCGCCGCCCAGGTCGAAGAGGTCGTTCTGCACCACGGCGAGGGCTTCGCGGACCGGACCCGGCAGCGTTTCGGCGAGCACGACTCCGATCGCGCTGTTCAGCTCGTCCAGGTCCCCCATCACCCGCACGCGCGGGGCGTCCTTGCCGACGCGGGTGCCGTCGCCGAGCCCGGTGCTGCCGTCGTCGCCGGTGCGGGTGACGATTTTCGTGAGGCGATTGGCCATTGCGGCATCGTACCGAAAATCCAACGCTTCACGGCGGGTCTTCGTCCGCCGCGGTACCGGGGGAGTCCCCTGATATCATTTCCCCATTCAACGCCAGACCCGCCCCGTGAAAACCAGTTTTTTGGATTTCGAGCAGCCCATCGCCGAGCTCGAGCAGAAGATCGAGGAGCTGCGCTTCGTCCAGGACGACTCCGCGGTCGACATCTCGCAGGAGATCGAGCGGCTCTCGAAGAAGAGCCGCGAGCTCACCAAGGACATCTACGGCAAGTTGTCGGCCTGGCAGATCTCCAAGGTGGCGCGCCATCCGCAGCGCCCGTACACGCTCGACTACGTCGGCATGCTGTGCACGGATTTCGAGGAGATGCACGGCGACCGTGCTTTCGCCGACGACGCCGCGATCGTCGGCGGGCCCGCGCGCTTCAACGGGCAGAGCGTGATGGTGATCGGCCACCAGAAGGGCCGCGACACCAACGACAAGATCTTCCGCAACTTCGGCATGCCGCGCCCGGAGGGGTATCGCAAGGCGCTGCGGCTCATGAATCTCGCCGAGAAATTCGGCATTCCGCTCCTCACCTTCATCGACACGCCCGGCGCCTACCCCGGTATCGGCGCGGAGGAGCGGGGGCAATCGGAAGCGATCGGCAAGAACCTCTACGCCATGGCGGGGTTGCGTGTGCCGGTCGTGGTCACGGTGATCGGCGAGGGCGGCTCCGGGGGCGCGCTCGCCATCGCGGTGGGTGACGTGACGCTCATGATGCAGTACTCGACCTACTCGGTGATCTCGCCCGAGGGTTGCGCCGCGATCCTCTGGAAGAGCGCGGAGAACGCGGGCGAAGCCGCCGAGAGCCTCGCCATCACCGCCCCGCGCCTGAAGGCGCTCGGCGTGATCGACAAGGTGATCACGGAGCCCCTGGGGGGCGCGCATCGCGACCACGCCGAAGCGGCCAAGAGCCTGAAGAAGGCGATCCAGGAAGCCCTTCGCAGCCTGCAGGACCTCTCGCCGGACGCGCTCCTCGAGCGGCGCCAGGAGCGCTGGGTCAACTATGGAAAGTTCAAGGAACTGGCCGAGTAGCGCATGGGAGGGCCTGCCGCACGGCGTTGCCGTGTGCGTCGGGTTCTCCGGTGGCCTCGATTCCACCGTCCTCCTCGACTCGCTCGCGAAGCGCGCGAAGAACCCGCTCGCCGCCCTTCACGTCCATCACGGGTTGAGCCCCAATGCCGATCGCTGGGCGGATTTCTGCGCGCGCTTCTGCGCGGAGCGCTCGGTGCCGCTCGCGATCGAGCGCGTCGTCGTGCCGCGCGATTCCGGCGAGGGCCTGGAAGCGGCGGCGCGCGCCGCGCGCTACGCGGCGTACGCGCGGCGCCCCGAGCCCATCGTCGCGCTCGCGCATCACCTCGACGACCAGGCCGAGACGTTGCTCCTGCAGCTCCTGCGCGGAGCCGGGCTGAAGGGCGTGGCGGCGATGCCGGCGTCGCGCGCGCTCGCGGGCACCGGCATCAC
Organism: Burkholderiales bacterium; assembly: GCA_038244725.1. GTDB lineage: Bacteria > Pseudomonadota > Gammaproteobacteria > Burkholderiales > Usitatibacteraceae > Usitatibacter. Next base: position 48,360 of record JBBRTF010000035.1, on the reverse strand, counting down.
TCTGGTGCGGCCCTTCCTCGCGATCGCGCGCGCGCGGCTGCACGCCTATGCGGTCGAGGCGCGCCTGGAGTGGATCGAGGACGAGTCGAACGCGTCGGGCAAGCACGATCGAAACTACCTGCGCCACGAGATCGCGCCATTGCTGGATGCGCGCTTTCCCGGATGGCGCGAGGCTGCCGCGCGCTTCTCGCGCCATGCGGGCGCGTCCCACGAGCTGCTGGACGAACTCGCGAGCCTGGACGGCGTCGAGGCGGCGAGCGCGACCCTCGCCATCGTGCACACGCTCTCGCCGGCGCGGCGCGCCAACGCGCTGCGCGCCTTCCTCGCGGCGAACACCCTCGCGATGCCGGGCGAAACGCGGCTGCGCGAGATGGCGAGGCAGCTCTACGATGCGCGGGGCGACGCCCGGGTGCGCATCGAGCACGACGCCGTCGCGCTCACCCGCTTCCGCGATCGGATCCACATCGAGCGCGATCCTCCTGCGGGAGAAGGCTGGCGTATCGAGTGGCACGGGGAGGACGAGGTCGACCTGGGCGGCGGCCGCGGCTCGGTGCGCTTCGTGCGCTCGCAAGGGCAAGGCATCGCCGGCGCGTGGGTAGGCGCGGGCGATTGGTGCTTCATGCCGCGCGCCGGAGGCGAGAAAATGCGCGTGGATGCGCTGCGCCCCACGCGCACGTTGAAAAACCTGCTGCACGAGCATGCGGTGCCCGCATGGGAACGGCAAAAATTGCCGCTTCTCTTCCGCGGCAGCGAGCTCGCCTGGGTCCCGGGCGTCGGGGTGGCCGCGCAGTTCGCGTGCGCAGAGGGCGCGGAGGGCTTTTTGCCGTGCTGGACGGTGGCGGGCAAAGCCGCGCTATGCTAGAATGAAAAGCTAAACTTTTCATCAATTTAGCGGAGATTTTCATGGCGGTGGAGCGCACCCTCTCGATCATCAAACCCGATGCGGTGGCCAAGAATGTGATCGGCGAGATCTACTCCCGATTCGAAAAGGCCGGCCTCAAGGTGATCGCGGCCCGAATGACCCACCTCTCCCGCAACGAGGCCGAAGGCTTCTACGCCGTGCACCGCGGCCGTCCGTTCTTCGGGGATCTCGTGGAGTTCATGAGTTCCGGCCCGGTGATGGTGCAGGTGCTCGAAGGCGACAACGCGATCCTCAGGAACCGCGACCTCATGGGCGCGACCGATCCGAAAAAGGCCGACGCGGGCACCATCCGCAAGGACTTCGCCCAGTCGATCGACGCCAACGCCGTGCACGGCTCCGACGCGGCCGACACCGCGCAGGTGGAGATCGCGTATTTCTTCGCCTCGAGCCAGCTCTACAGCCGCTAGGCGAGGCAAGGCGCGAGCGCGAGATGACCCCGAAGACGAATCTCCTCGAATTCAACCTGCCCGCGATGACCGAATGGTTCGCGGGCGAGGGCGAGAAGGCGTTTCGCGCGCGCCAGGTGTTCCAGTGGATCCACCAGCGCGGCGTCGCCGATTTCGACGCGATGACCGACCTCGCGAAGACGCTTCGCGAGAAGCTGAAGGCGATCGCGGAAGTGAAGCCGCCCGCGATCCTCTCGGAGCATCGCTCCTCGGACGGAACCGTGAAGTGGCTCTTCGACGTGGGCGTGGGCAACGGCATCGAGACCGTCTACATCCCCGAAGACGACCGCGGCACGCTCTGCGTGTCCTCCCAGGTGGGGTGCGCTCTGGACTGCAAGTTCTGCTCGACGGGGCGGCAGGGCTTCAATCGCGACCTGGGCGTGGCCGAGATCATCGGCCAGGTGTGGGTCGCCAACAAGCGCCTCGAGGAGATGGAGCGCGAAGGGCTCGCCTCGCGCCTCGACAAGCGCGAGTGGAAGACGCCCACGCCCCAGCCCGCGGCCAAGGCGGATGGGGAATCGCGCTCGCCGCGCCCGGTGAGCAACGTCGTGATGATGGGCATGGGCGAGCCGCTCAATAATTTCGTTCCGGTGGTCGAGGCGATGAAGATCATGCTCGACGACTTCGCCTATGGACTGTCGCGCCGCCGCGTGACGCTCTCCACCTCGGGCGTGGTGCCGCAGATCCGCAAGCTCGCCGAAGCGCTGCCGGTGGCGCTCGCCGTGAGCCTGCACGCGCCCAACGACGCGTTGAGGAGCCGCATCATGCCGATCAACGACGCCTATCCGATCGCCGAGCTCCTCGCCGCGTGCCGCGAATACCTCGAAGTGTCGCCGCGCGACTTCATCACCTTCGAGTACGTGATGCTGGAGGGCGTGAACGACGCGCCGGACCATGCGAAGGAGCTCGCGCGGCTACTGAAGAAAGTGCCGAGCAAGGTGAACCTGATCCCGTTCAACGGCTTTCCCGACTCGGGCTTCGAGCGCTCCGATCCCGCGCGCATCAAGCGCTTCCAGCAGGTGCTTCTCGATGCGGGCTTCATCGCCACTATCCGCAGGACGCGTGGCGACGACATCGACGCGGCCTGCGGCCAGCTCGCCGGCCAGGTGGTGAACCGCATGAAGAAGAAATACGTCCGCATCCAATCGCAGCCGGGGCACTGATGCGCATTGCGACCGCACTCGCAGCACTCCTCCTCGCCGCCTGCGCCTCGCAGAGCACCACGGAGACCCGGCCCGTCACCGACTCGGGCGGCGCCGACGGCCGGCGCAAGGCCGAGGTGCACACGGGCCTCGCGGGCGAGTACTACGCGCGCGGCAATTTCGCGGTGGCGCTCGCCGAGACGCGCCTCGCCATCAAGGACGACTCGACGTACTACCCCGCGTACAACATGCAGGGGCTCGTCTTCATGGAGCTGCGCGAGGACGGCCCCGCGCGCGAGGCCTTCAACCGTGCGCTCTCGCTCTCGCCGAACAATTCCGAGGTGCTCAACAACTTCGGCTGGTTCCTGTGCCTGCGCAACGACACCGACCGCGGCATGGAGATGATGCTGCGCGCGAGCACCGACACGCTCTATCCCACGCCGGAGAAGGCCTTCCTTTCCGCGGGGCTTTGCATGCGCCGCGCCGGCAACAGCGAGCGCGCCGAGGAATACCTTCGCCGCGCCGTTCTGATCCGTCCCGACCTCATCGGAGCGCTCTTCAACCTGGCGGTGCTCACGTTCGAGCGCGGCGCGTACAAGGACTCCGAGATCTACCTGCTGCGCTACATGCGCCTTACTCCCGCGCCCAACCTCGAGGCGCTCCTCCTCGGCGTGAAGCTCGCGCGCAACAACAAGGATGCCGGGGCCGAGCAAAGCTACCTGCAGCAGCTGCGCAGGCGCTTCCCCGACGCCCCGCAGGCGCAGGAGCTGCTCGAGAGGCGTCCTTAGGTCGGCCGTGGATCGCGTCGACGACAACACCGGCAATGCCTCGCCGCTAAGCGTGGGACAGACGCTGGCGGCCGAGCGCGAGCGCCAGGGGCTGTCGCGCTCCGACGCGGCGCAGCGCCTGCACATGAGCGCGTGGCAGGTGGAGGCGCTCGAGACGGGAAACTACGAAAAGCTGCCGAAGGGCACGTTCCTGCGCGGGTTCGTGCGCAACTACGCGAAGGTCCTCGGCGTGCCCGCCGAGCCCGTCCTCGCGATGCTTCCCGAGGAGGCGCCGCGCGACAAGAAGCCCGGCATCGTCGTGCCCACGCAGAACATCCGCTTCGATCCCATCGGCGACCGCCTGCAGAATCCGTACGTGAAGGCGGGCGGCCTCGCCCTGGCCGCGCTCGCCTTCGGCTTCGCCGCGATGTACTGGCTCTTCTACATCCGCCCCCAGACCGGAACGCTCGCGCCGCGCCCGGCGGCGCAGGCGCCGGCTTCCGCGGTCGCCGCCCCGCCGCAGCCCGTCGCGCAATCGCCGGGTGCAGCCGAGCCGGCGAAGGTCGAGGCGAAGGTCACGCCCGCGAAAGCGGAGCCCGCCAAGGCCGCGCCGGCCAAGGTCGAGGCGCCGAAGAACGAGCCTGCGAGGGTCGACGCGAAGCTCGACGCGAAGGCCGAGCCGGCCCGCGGCGAGGTGCTCAAGGTCGGCACCGACGGCAAGGTCCTCAAGTTCCGCTTCAAGGGACCCTCGTGGGTGGAGATCCGCGACCGCAAGGGGAAGGTCCTCCTCTCGCGCCTCAATCCCGCGGGCACGCAAGCCGAGGTCGCAGGCCAGCCTCCGCTCAACGTGATCGTCGGCAACGCGCCCGAGGTTCAGGTTTTCTACGACGACCGCGAGTTCGATCTCGAGCCGCACACCAAGGTCGCGGTCGCCCGCTTCACCGTCGAGTGATCCAATGAATACGCGCCGCATCTCGCGACCCGTGAAGGTCGCCGACAGGACCATCGGGGGAAGCGCCCCCATCCTCGTGCAGTCGATGACCAACACCGACACCGAGGACGCCCCGGCCACCGCGGCACAGGTCGCCGCGCTCGCACGCGCCGGCTCCGAGATCGTGCGCATCACGGTGAATACCCTCGAGGCCGCGCGGCAGGTCCCGGAAATCCGCCGCCGCCTCGAGGCGATGGGAGTCGCCGTGCCGCTGGTGGGCGACTTCCACTTCAACGGCCACAAGCTCCTCGCCCAGGTGCCCGAGTGCGCCGCCGTCCTCGACAAGTACCGCATCAATCCCGGAAACGTGGGGCACGGCACCCGGCGCGACGAGCAGTTCTCGACCATGATCGAGAAGGCGATCGAATACGCGAAGCCGGTGCGCATCGGCGTGAACTGGGGCTCGCTCGACCCGGAGCTCCTCGCGCGGATGATGGACGAGAACGCGAAGCTCGCCCGGCCCCTGGAAGCCGACGCGGTGATGCGCGAGGCGCTCATCGTCTCCGCGCTGGAGAGCGCGCGCTTCGCGCAGGACATCGGCCTTCCCGCCGATCGCATCGTGATCTCGTGCAAGGTCTCGGCGGTGCAGGACCTGATCGGCGTCTACCGCAGCCTCGCGGCGCGCTGCGACTACGCGCTGCACCTGGGCCTCACCGAGGCGGGCATGGGCTCCAAGGGCATCGTCGCGTCGACCGCGGCCATGGGCGTGCTGCTGCAGGAAGGCATCGGCGACACGATTCGCGTCTCGCTCACGCCCGCGCCGGGCGGCGACCGCACGCAGGAGGTGATCGTCGCGCAGGAGATCCTGCAGACCATGGGGCTGCGCTCGTTCACGCCGATGGTGTCCGCGTGCCCGGGCTGCGGGCGCACCACGAGCACGTTCTTCCAGGAGCTCGCCGAGAAGATCCAGGGCTACCTGCGCGAGCAGATGCCGGTGTGGAAGGCCCGCTACCCGGGAGTCGAGGAGATGCACGTCGCGGTGATGGGCTGCGTCGTGAACGGCCCGGGCGAATCGAAGCTCGCCAACATCGGCATCTCGCTGCCGGGCTCGGGCGAGAAGCCGGTGGCGCCGGTCTACGTGGACGGCGAGAAGACCGTGACGCTGAAGGGCGATCGCATCGCCGAAGAGTTCCAGGCGATCGTGGAAGAGTACGTGCGATCGCACTACGACCCCTCGCGCCTCGCGCCTCGTGCCTCGCGCCTAAAGCAGATCCCCATCCGCGCCGCCGACTCATGAGCACGAAGCTCCAGGCCATCCGCGGCATGGAGGACGTGCTGCCGGACGCAAGCCCGCTTTGGGAAAGGCTCGAAGGCGCGTGCCGCGACGTCTTGCGCCAGTACGGCTACCGCAACATCCGCACGCCGCTGGTCGAGCCGACGGCGCTCTTCGTGCGCGGCGTGGGGGAATTCACCGACATCGTCGAGAAGGAGATGTACGTCTTCCAGGACAGGAACGGCGAGAGCCTCGCGCTGCGTCCCGAGGCCACGGCGGGCATCGTGCGCGCGGCGATCGAGCACAACTTCCTCTACAACGGCGCGATGCGCGTCTGGACCGCGGGCCCGATGTTCCGCTACGAACGCCCGCAGAAGGGCCGCCAGCGAGAGTTCCACCAGTTCGACGTCGAGGCGCTCGGCTTCGAAGGCCCCGACGTCGACGCCGAGCAGATCGTGATGCTCGCGCGCCTCTGGAAGGCGCTCGGCATTCGCGACGTCGAACTGCAGGTGAACTCCATCGGCGACGCGCCCGAGCGCAAGGCGCACCGCGAGAAGCTCGTCGCCCATTTCGAGAAGCACGCCGCGATCCTCGACGAGGACGCGAAGCGGCGGTTGCACACCAACCCTCTGCGCATCCTCGACTCGAAGAATGCGTCGATGCAGCCGATGATCGAGGAGGCGCCGCGCCTCATCGACCACGTGGGCGGCGCCGCGGCCGATCACTTCGAGGCGCTGAAGGTGCTGCTCGACGCGGCCGGCCTCGAGTACCGGGTGAACCCGCGCCTGGTACGCGGCCTCGATTACTACAACCGCACCGTGTTCGAGTGGATGAGCTCGAGCATCGGCGCGCAGTCCACCATCGCCGGGGGCGGGCGCTACGACGCGCTCTTCCAGCAGCTCGGCGGCAAGCCCACTCCCGCATGCGGCTTCGGCATGGGCATGGAGCGCGTGGTGCTCACGATGCAGGCCTGCGGCGCCGAGGCGGCAAGCGAGGTCGACGTCTTCGTCGTGCACGCGGGCGAAGCGGCCGAGATCGCCGCGTGGAAGGCGTCCGAGACGCTGCGCGACGCGGGCCTCGCCGTGGTGCTGGGGCAGGGCGGCAGCTTCAAGTCGCAGATGAAGAAGGCGGACGCGAGTGGTGCCGGCTTCGCGCTCATCCTCGGCGAGGACGAGGTGAGCGCGCGCAAGGTGACCGTGAAGCCGCTACGTGGGGAGGGCGTGCAGCGCACGGTCTCCCTCCCCGAGGCAATCGAACAAATCAGATAAGAGAGCGCCATGGCTGGATCGTACGATTTCGAAGAGCAGGAACGCATCGCCGAGCTGCAGGCTTGGTGGGAAGACAACCGCCTGTTCGTGCTGGGCGCGGTGATCGCCGCGTTCCTCGCGTTCGCGGGCTACCGCGGCTGGGTCTACTGGAACGCGAGCCAGGCCGAGGATGCCGCGGCGATGTACCGCCCGGTGGCCGAGGCGGCGAAGGCGAAGGACGCGAAGAAGATCGCCGCGGCGGCGCAATCCCTCATCGACAAGCATCCGCACTCGTACTACGCCTCCGATGCCGCGCTGGTGCTCGCCAAGAGCGCCTTCGACGCGGGCGAGCTCGACGAGGCGGCCCGGCGCCTGCAGTGGGTGATGGCCAACGGCGTCGAGGAGCATCGCGGCGTCGCGCGCATGCGCCTCGCGTCGGTGCTCATGGAGCAGAAGAAGTACGACGAGGCGCTGAAGACGCTGGACGGCGTGAAGGACGAGGCGTTCGTCGCGCTCGCCGCGGACCTGCGCGGCGACGTGATGCTCGCGCAAGGGCGCATCGACGAGGCGCGCGCCGCCTACAAGCTCGCCATGGACAAGTCGCAGCCCAGGAATCCCGTGAAGAACATCGCCGAAACCAAGCTGAACGCCCTGGGAGGCGCGCAATGACGACGCTTCGCCTCGCGCTGGCCGCCGCCGTCGTCTCGGTCGTCACCGCCGGCTGCAGCTCCTGGAATCCCCTGGTCGCGATGGGGATCCGCAGCGCGCCGCCCAACCCGCCCACGCCGCTCGCACCGATTACTGCGTCGGTCACGCCGCGCGCGGTGTGGACGGCGCAGGTCGGCAAGTCCCTCGGTTTCGCCTTCCGGCCGGTGTCCGCGGGCGGGCGCATCTACGCGGCCGCCGCGGACGGGACCATCACCCTCCTGGACGAGGACACCGGCCGCGTCATCACGCGCTTCGACGCGAAGGCGAAGCTCTCCGGCGGTCTCGAGGTGGGCGAGGGCAAGATCATCGCCGGCACGATGAAGGGCGAGGTCCTCGCCTTCGACGTAGGGGCCTCGCACGCCTGGACCTCCTTCGTGGGCGGCGAGGTGATCGCGCCCGCCGCCGCCTCGATGAAGGTCGTGGTGGTGCGGACCTCCGACGGGCGCATCTTCGGCCTCGACGCCGACACCGGCAAGCGCAAGTGGGTCTTCCAGCGCGCTTCCCCATCGCTCCTCTTGAGGACCGAGGCGGGCGTGCTCGCGATCGGGCGCGACGTGGTCGCGGGCTATCCCAACGGCAAGCTCATCGCCCTCGACATCGAGGACGGCAAGCTCACCTGGGAAGCGTCGGTGGCGCAGGCGCACGGCGCGACGGAGCTCGAGCGCATCGCCGACGTGGCGGGGCTGCCGGTGGTGGCGGGCGGGCAGGTGTGCGCCGCCGCCTTCCAGGGCAAGGTCGCGTGCTTCGACATCCAGACGCGCAACCTCGTCTGGGCGCGCGACGTGTCCAGCACCCGCGCGCTGGCGCGCGACGCGAAGAACATCTACGTGGTCGACGACAGGAGCGCGGTGCTCGCGCTGGACAAGGCGCAGGGCGCGAGCCTCTGGAAGCAGGACAAGCTCGTGAACCGCCGCCTCACGGCGCCGGTGGTCCTCGACGCTCGCGTCATCGTGGGCGACCTGCAGGGCTACCTGCACGTGCTGTCTCCGGACACCGGCGAGATCATCGGGCGCATGGCGACCGACGGCACGCCGATCGAGTGGATCGTGCCGATCGCCGGCGCCGTCATCGTGCAGACCGCCGGCGGCTCGGTGATGATGGTCCGCCTCTAAAGCGTTATCCGCAGATGAACGCAGATGAACACAGATGAAACCCGCGATGCATTTCCGGGGGCTATCCGCGTTCATCCGCGTTTATCTGCGGAAAAATGCCTTGACCCGATAGAAGCTAGAGTGAAGCCGACCGTAGTCCTGGTGGGGCGCCCGAATGTGGGGAAGTCGACCCTCTTCAACCGGCTCACGCGCTCGCGCGACGCGCTGGTCGCGGACCTGCCGGGCCTCACCCGCGACCGCCACTATGGCCACGGCCGCATGGGCGACAAGCCCTACATCGTGGTCGACACCGGCGGCTTCGAGCCGGTGAACGCCGAGGGCATCTACTCGGAGATGGCGCGCCAGGCGCGCGAGGCGATCGCCGAGGCCGACGTGATCCTCTTCGTGACCGACGGACGCTCGGGACTCTCGCCCCAGGACAAGCGCATCGGCCAGATGCTGCGCGAGGCGAGCGCCCCGGTGCTCCTCGTGGTGAACAAGACCGAGGGCATGCGCCAGGAAGTGGTCACAGCGGAATTCCACGAGCTCGCGATGGGCGATCCGTACGCGATCTCCGCGGAGCACGGCGAGGGCGTGCGCCAGCTGATCGACGAGGCGCTCGCGCCCTTCCCGGTCGAGCCCGAGGAGGAAGGCGAGCCCGACCATCCGCGCGTCGCGATCGTCGGGCGCCCGAACGTCGGCAAGTCGACCCTCGTGAACCGCATCCTCGGCGAGGAGCGCATGATCGCCTTCGACCAGCCCGGCACCACGCGCGACTCGATCGAGGTCGAGCTCGAGTGGGACGGCAAGCGTTATACGCTCGTGGATACGGCGGGAATCAGGCGCAAGGGCAAGGTGTTCGAAGCGGTGGAGAAGTTTTCCGTGGTGAAGACCCTGCAGGCGATCGAGCGCGCGCACGTGGTGATCCTGGTGGTGGATGCCGAGAGCGATATCGCCGAGCAGGACGCCCATATCGGCGGCTACATCGTCGAGGCGGGGCGCTCCCTGGTGGTCGCGATCAACAAGGTGGATGCCGTCGATGCCGACAAGCGCAAGGAGGTGAAGACCGACCTGGAAAGGAAGCTCTTCTTCCTCGACTTCGCTGAATTCGTGCCGATCTCGGCGCGCATGGGCACCGGCATGAAGCCGCTGTTGAAGGCCGTCGACACGGCATTCGCCGCGGCCATGGCGAAGATCCCGACCCCGAAGCTCACGCGCGCGTTGCAGGCGGCGGTGGAGCAGCAGCAGCCCCCCATGTCGGGGCGCTTCCGCCCCAAGATGCGCTACGCGCACCAGGGCGGCTCCAATCCGCCCATCGTGGTGATCCACGGCTCGGGCCTGGACTGCGTGAAAGAGCCTTACAAGCGCTACCTCGAAAATACATTTCGTAAAACATTCAAGCTGCGCGGCACGCCATTGCGAATCGAGCTGCGCTCCTCCGCGAATCCCTTCGAAGGCAGGTACAAGCCCTTGACGGAAAAGCAGGATTCCCAGAGGCGGCGGCGCAAGATCGTCTCGAAGCGCAGGTACGGCTAGGAACTAGCGGCCGGGCGCGGCTGTCCGTGGCGTGGGATGGGCTAAAATGCTGCCTTGCAGTAAAGTCCGTCTTGCAGGCAACGGCCCGGCGTAGACCGGGAAACCCGATGAGAGAAAAGGGGCAGAACAATGAGCAACAAGGGCCAATTACTCCAAGACCCGTTCCTCAACACGTTGCGCAAGGAGCATGTACCGGTCTCGATCTACCTGGTGAACGGCATCAAGCTGCAGGGCCAGATCGAATCTTTCGACCAATACGTCGTGCTCCTCAAGAACACCGTGACGCAGATGGTCTACAAGCACGCGATCTCCACGGTGGTTCCGGCGCGGCCGGTCACGGTCCCGCTTGAGCACTCGCAAGACGCCTGAGCGCCCCCGCGCGGTCCTCGTAAGCCTCGACATCGGCAGGGCGTCGAAGAGCGACGAACGGGCCGGGGAGGCGGCACGCCTGGTGGAGAGCGCGGGCTCGCAGGTGGTCGAGGTGATCCGCGGACGGCGCGATCGTCCGGACCCGTCGACCTTCGCCGGAAAGGGCAAGGTCGAGGAGATCGGCGTGGCGTTGCTCGAGCACAAGGCCGACATCCTCGTCTTCGACCGGCAGCTCTCGCCGGCGCAGGTGAGGAACCTCGAGCGGGCGCTCATCGCGCAGGTCCCGACGCTGCGGGTCTTCGACCGTACCGACGTGATCCTCGACATCTTCGGGCAGCGCGCGCAGACCGCCGAGGGCAAATTGCAGGTGGAACTCGCGCGCCTCGAGCACCTCTACACACGCCTCGTGAAAGGCTGGACGCACCTCGAGCGACAGCGCGGCTCGCTCGGCAAGACCGGCGGCCCGGGCGAGAAGCAGATCGAGCTGGACCGGCGCATGATCGGCGAGCAGGTGAAGAAGCTGAAGGAGCGCATCAGGAAGGTGGGCAAGGTGCGCGACACGCAGCGCTCCGGGCGCACGCGCTCGGGCGTGCTGCGCGTGGCCCTCGTCGGCTACACCAACGCGGGCAAGTCCACGCTCTTCAACAAGCTCACGCGCGCCGAGGCCTACGTCGCCGACCAGCTCTTCGCCACGCTCGACACCACCACGCGGCGCGTCTATCTCGCCGCGGACGCGAGCATGGCGCTCTCGGACACGGTGGGCTTCATCCGCGAGCTTCCGCACACGCTCGTCGACTCGTTCAAGGCGACGCTCGAGGAGACCATCCAGGCCGACCTCCTGCTGCACGTCGTCGATCGCGCCAGCATCGAGTACCAGGAGCAGATCGACGCGGTGAACGTCGTGCTGGAAGAGATCGGCGCGGCCGCGGTCCCGCAGATCCTCGTCTTCAACCAGATCGACCGCGTGCCCGGCATGGAACCGGAAATCGTGCGCGACTCGCATGGTAAGATATTGAATATCAAGGTGAGTGCCTCTACGGGTGCGGGGATCGACCTGCTTCGCGAGGCGCTTGCCGGGCTCGCGCGGGAATCGAAGGGACCTTTGGCCAGCGCGGCTTGATAACCGTGGCAGGCGCATCCACCTGACATTGCAGAGGGATAAAAGGGTCGGAGCGCATTTCGATCCCCGCCGCCTCTCGTCTCGAACCGAAAAGTGATCTGACCCCTCCTATGCCTCCGAGCGATCCCCAATGGGGAAAGAAGAACAACGAAGGCCCACCGGACCTCGACGAGATCCTGCGCAAGCTGCAGCAGAAGATCTCGGGGTTGCTGGGCTTCCGTAGCCGTCCTCCCGGCCCGCCTTCGGGCGGCGGCGGCATGGGCAACGCGGTGGGCGGGGGCATGGTCTTCGTGATCCTCCTCATCGTCGGCGTCTGGCTCGCGAGCGGCTTCTACATCGTCGACGAGGGCCGGCGCGGCGTGGTGCTTCGCCTCGGCAAGTACCTCGAGACCACGATGCCGGGCCCGCGCTGGCACGTCCCCTACCCGATCGAATCGGTGGAAGTGGTGAATGTCTCGCAGGTGCGCACGGTCGAAGTGGGCTATCGCGGCAATCCGAAGAACAAGCAGCCGCAGGAAGCGCTCATGCTCACCGACGACGAGAACATCGTCGACGTGCAGTTCGCCGTGCAGTACACCCTGAAGAGCCCGGAGGATTACCTCTTCAACAACAGGAATCCCGACGACAACGTGCTGCAGGCCGCCGAGACCGCCGTGCGCGAGGTGGTCGGCAAGAGCAAGATGGACTTCGTGCTCTCGCAGGGCCGAAGCGAGATCTCCTCGCGCGTGAAGACGCTCATGCAGGGCCTGCTCGACCTCTACAAGACCGGCATCAGCATCACCACCGTGAACCTGCAGGGCGCCTCGGCGCCGGAGCAGGTGCAGCCCGCCTTCGAGGACGTGGTGCGCGCGCAGCAGGACCGCGAGCGCTTCAAGAACGAGGGCCAGGCCTACGCGAACGACGTCGTGCCCAAGGCGCGCGGCATCGCGGCGCGCGTCATCGAGGAGGCCAGCGGCTACCGCCAGAGCGTGGTGAACACCGCGCAGGGCGACGCCTCGCGCTTCCGCCAGATCCTCACCGAATACGAGAAGGCGCCGGGCGTGACCCGCGAACGCATGTACCTCGACACGATGCAGCAGATCCTCTCGGCCACGAGCAAGGTGATCGTCGACCAGAAGAACGGGCAGAACCTGCTCTACCTCCCGCTCGACCGCATCATGCAGATGGCGATCCAGAACCAGCCGCCTTCCATCGAGACGCCGCGCGTGACGACCGCTCCCGAGGTCTCGTCGCCGCCGCCTTCGCCGGTGCCGGACCTGTCGCAAACGAGGCGCGACAGCATCCGCTCGCGCGACCGGGAGGCCGGACGATGAGGCGCGCCACCGCATTTGTGCTGATCGGCGCCATCGTGATCGCGCTCGGCGTCGCGATGAGCGTCTACACCGTCGACCAGCGCAAGGCCGCGATCAAGTTCCAGCTGGGGGAAGTGATCGCCGTGCAGACCACGCCGGGCCTGTACTTCCTCGTGCCGCTCATGCAGAACGTGCGCCTCTTCGATACGCGCATCCAGACGCTGGAGGCGCGCGATCCGGAGCGCTTCCTCACCAGCGAGAACCGCAACGTGCTGGTGGATTCCTTCGTGAAGTGGCGGGTGGTGGACGTGCGCCAGTACTACGTGTCGGTGCGCGGCGACCCCCTGCAGGCCGAGTCGCGCATCTCGCAGACGGTGAACGACGCGCTGCGCGCGGAATTCGCCAAGCGCACCGTGCACGACGTGGTGTCGGGCGAGCGCGACAACATCATGCGCACCGTGGCCGAGAAGGTGGACGCCGACGTGCGCCGCATCGGGGTCGCGGTGATCGACGTGCGCCTGAAGCGGGTCGACTTCGTGCCCGAGATCTCCTCCGACGTGTATCGCCGCATGGAGTCCGAGAGGAAGCGCGTCGCCAACGAGCTGCGCGCCACCGGGCAGGCCGAGGGCGAGAAGATCAAGGCCGACGCCGACCGCCAGCGCCAGGTGATCGTCGCCGAGGCGTATCGCGACGCGCAGAAGACCAAGGGCGAGGGCGACGCCATCGCCGCGCGCACCTACGCGGAGGCGTTCCAGAAGAACCCGGAGTTCTTCAGCTTCTACCGCAGCATGGAGGCCTACCGCAGCAGCCTCAGGAGCAAAAGCGACGTGATGGTGCTCGACCCGTCGTCGGACTTCTTCAAGTACCTCAAGAACCCGGGACGCGGCAAATCACCGCCGCCGTGACGCAACTCGTCTTCGCCGCCATCGCGCTCATGCTGGTCATCGAGGGAATCCTCCCGTTCACCGCGCCCCACCTCTGGCGCGAGGCCTTCCGCAAGCTGACCGAGATGAGCGACGGCCAGATCCGCTTCGCCGGGCTCACGTCGATGATCGTCGGCCTCGCGCTCCTCTTCCTCGCGACCTGAAACGATGAGGCGCTGGCTCCTTCCCGAGCACATCGAGGATGTGCTCCCCGCCGAGGCGCGCGCCATGGAGCGCCTGCGCCGCGCCATCCTCGACCTCTTCGAGGCGCACGGCTACGAGCTCGTCGCGCCGCCGCTCCTCGAATACGTGGAGTCGCTCCTCTCGGGCACCGGGCGCGACCTGGACCTCGTCACCTTCAAGCTGGTGGACCAGCTCTCGGGGCGGATGATGGGCGTTCGCGCCGACCACACGCCGCAGGTTGCGCGCATCGACTCGCACCTGCTGAACCGCCAGGGCGTCGCGCGCCTGTGCTATTGCGGCAGCGTCCTGCACACGGTGCCGGCGGGGATGACGAAGATGCGCGAGCCCATCCAGATCGGCGCGGAGCTCTACGGCCACGCCGGGCTCGAGGCCGACATCGAGATCGTGCGCCTCATGATCGCGGCGCTGAAGAAGGCGGGCATCGCGCGCGTGCACCTGGACCTGGGCAATCCCGTCATCTACCGCGCGCTCACCGAGAAGTCCGGGCTCGGGCCCGAGGATTCCGAGGCGCTCTTCCATGCCGTCCAGCAGAAGGACGCGCCGGCGGCGCGCGAGCTCGGCGGCGATGCGCTTGCCGCGCTCACGGCGTTGAACGGAGGGCGCGACGTGATCGCGCGCGCCCGCAAGACGCTGCCGAGCCTGCCGGCGATCGGCGTCGCGTTGAATGCGCTCGAGCGCCTCGCCGCGCAATGCGAGGCGCCCGGCGTCGAGATCTCCGTGGATCTCGCCGAGCTGGGCGGCTTCAACTACGAAAGCGGGCTCGTGTTCGCGGCTTTCACGCCGGGGAGTCCCGACGCGATCGCGCGCGGCGGGCGCTACGACGAGGTGGGCGCGAGCTTCGGGCGCGCGCGCCCCGCCACCGGGTTCACCATGGACCTGCGCCAGCTCGCTTCCCTCGCGCCGAAGGCGCAGGCGAGGCGCTCGATCCTCGCCCCCGCGCTCGAGGATGCCGAGCTCGCGCGCGAGATCGAGCGGCTGCGCGGAGCGGGCGAGATCGTCATCGTGGAAATGCCCGGGCAGGAGCAGCATCGCGCGGAGCTCGGCTGCGATCGAACGCTTGAAAAGAAGGACGGCAAATGGCGCGTAACGTAGTCGTCATCGGCACCCAGTGGGGCGACGAGGGCAAGGGCAAGATCGTCGACTGGCTGACGGGCCATGTCTCCGGGGTGGTGCGTTTCCAGGGCGGCCACAACGCCGGGCACACCCTGGTCATCCAGGGAAAGAAGACCATCCTGCGCCTCATCCCGTCGGGCATCCTGCACCCGCACGTGAAGTGCTTCATCGCGAACGGCGTGGTGGTCTCGCCCGACGCCCTCATGACCGAGATCGGCGAGCTCGAGCGCGCCGGCATCGATGTCGAGAAGCAGCTTCGCATCTCGGAAGCGTGCCCGCTCATCCTCCCGCACCACGTGGCGATCGACCAGGCGCGCGAGCGCTCCAAGGGCGAGGCCAAGATCGGCACCACCGGGCGCGGCATCGGCCCGGCGTACGAGGACAAGGTCGCGCGGCGGGCGATTCGTGTGCAGGACCTCTACGCCCGCGAGCGCTTCGCCGCGAAGCTGGGCGAGGTGCTCGACTATCACAACTTCGTGCTGCGCAACTACTTCCACGCGGACACCATCGATTTCCAGAAGACGCTCGACGACACGCTCGCCCTCGCCGGCAGGCTCAAGCCGATGGTGGCGGACACGTCGGCGGAGATCAACGCGCTCATCAAGCAGGGCAAGGCGATCCTCTTCGAGGGCGCGCAGGCGGCGCTCCTCGACGTCGACCACGGCACGTATCCCTATGTGACGTCGTCCAACTGTGTCGCGGGCCAGGCGTCCGCGGGCGCGGGCGTGGGGCCGGGGCAGCTGCACTACGTGCTCGGCGTGGCCAAGGCCTACGCGACGCGCGTGGGCGCTGGGCCTTTCCCCACGGAGCTCGACGACGAGGTGGGCGAGCACTTGCGCGTGAAGGGCAACGAGTACGGTTCGGTCACCGGACGGCCGCGCCGCTGCGGCTGGTTCGATGCCTCGGCATTGAAGCGCGCCGTGCAGATCAACGGGCTCTCCGGCATCTGCATCACCAAGCTCGACGTGCTCGACGGCCTGGACACGGTGCGCGTGGCGGTCGGCTACCACGTGAACGGCGAGCGCCGCGACATCCTGCCGGTAGGCGCCGAGGCGCTCGCGATCTGCGAGCCCGTCTACGAGGAGCATCCCGGCTGGAGCGAGAGCACCGTGGGCATCAAGTCCTTCGACAAGCTTCCCGCGAACGCGCAAGCCTACCTGAAGCGCCTCGAGCATCTCGTCGAGGCGCCCATCGCCCTCATCTCGACCGGTCCCGACCGCGAAGAGACCATCGTCCTCAACCACCCCTTCGAATAGAAACAACGACTTGAAAAGTCGTGTCAGGTACGACATAAAAAGTCGTACCTGACACGACTTACATGCGAAGGGTGCGGTCGAGCTGGAAGACCGGGACAGGCGCGGGGCGTGGCGGCGCGTAGTGCCACGTGAGCGCGGCGATCACCAGCGCGCCGACCGCGAGGAGTGCACCCGTCGCGCTCCTCGCGATGCGTTTTCTCGAGCCGACTCGCGCGAGGGCGCGCTCGCTCGCCTGCGCGCTCGCCGCCGCGTCGCTCGCTTCCTGCGAGGAGACCTCGAGCGCGTGGACGTGCTGGTCGACGCGAGCGCGTTCGGCTGCGGCGTGCAGTGCGCCCTCCGCGGCCTCGAGGCGCGCGCATTCCATCTCGTGGCGCCTCGCTTCGGCCTCCTCGCGCAAGCGGGCCTGCGCGAGCGCTTCCTCCTCGGCCTGGGCGCGGGCGAGCTCGGTCGCGGTGAGGCGCTCCTCGGCGTTGCGGCGCGCGGCGGCCGTTTCGGCAGCGCGCTTCTCGGCGTCCGAGCGCCGGTGTGCTTCCTCGAGGGCTGTGCGCTCGGCCTCGCCGCGCGCGAGCGCGGCCGCCTGCGCATCTTCCTCGGCTCGCGCGCGTGCCAGGGCCGCCTCGCGATGGCGACGTTCGGATTCGGTGCGGGCCAGCGCGGCGGCCGCCGCGTGATGATCGAGCTCTGCGCGCGCTCGCAAAGCACGCTCGGCTTCGCGCTCGGCTCCCTCGCGTTCCTCGGTGGAGCGTTTCGCGGCATCGGCGGCGCGCCGATCCTCGTCGCAGCGCGCCTGGGCTTCAGCCAGCGCGGCTCGCTCCGCTTCGAGGCGCTCGCGCCCCGCGGATCGCTCCTCGTCCTCGGCGCGGACGCGTGCCTCGGCCGCCTCGGCGGCGTGGCGCTCTTCCTTCGCGAGCCGATCGGCTTGCACGGCCGCCTCGCGATCGGCGTCGGCGCGGGCGAGGGCGGCGTCGCGCGCTTCGGCCTCGGCGAGAGACCTCGCGTGCGTCGCGTCGGCGAGCCTCGCGTCGTCTTCGGCGCGGGCCTTCGCGGCTGCCGCGGCATGGCGCTCGGTCGCCGCGCGCGCGAAAAGCGAGCGCTCTTCATCGTTGTGCGCGAGCTCGGCGCCCTCGCGTTCCGTGTCGTCGGCGAAGCCGTCCGCGGCGCCGCAGTCCATCTGGTCGTTGGCGGCGCGAGCCTCGTCGCGCTCGACCTGAGCCCGTCGCAGGGCCTGCGACAGGAGGCCCCGGGGACTCGCCGTGCCGCGTTCGCGCGTACGCGCGGCGTTCCTCAACCGGTCAAATAGCTTGCTCAACCGCGTGGCCTCGTGAAGGTGTCAGGGACGATTCCCCATGCGCAGCTCGTGATCGAGCTTGAGGGAAGGGGCATCGGCGAACGTAACGGCGGCCGGGGATGTGGGCGCCGCCGGGCGCAACGCGAGATAGCCGATCACGACGACAAAGGCCGCGGCGGCGACGTAGCCCAGCATCGCACGCGAGCGGACGCGCGCCTTGTCGATCCAGATCGCGCGCAGACTCGCGCGCAGCTCCGCGAGCTCGCCGCCGGGTCGGCGGCGTGCGTGCGCAAGACTGCGCGCCTCCGCCTCGGCCTGCGTGCGTTTCTCGGCCGCGGCGAGCGCGCCGCGCACCGCCTCGACCTTGCGCCGCGCGGCTTCCAGCGCGAGCGCCTCGATGCGCGCGCGCTCCTCGGCGAGCGTGGTCGCGCACTGGTCGGCCTGCGCGCGAATGCGCTCGGCCGATTCCGCGCGCGACTCCGCCTGCGCGCGCGCCCGCGCGGCGGCAATCGCGCTCTTCTCCTCGAGCTCGCGTGCGCGCGCGAGCTCCGCGGCCTGCGACTCGATGCGCGCGCGCACCGTCGCCTTCTCGTTGAACGACTGGTCGGCGGACTTGCGGGCGCGCGCGGCATCGATCGCACGCTGCTGCGCCTCCGAGCGCATGCGCCCGGCGTGGACCAGCTCGTTTTCCGCTGCGATGCGCGCATGCAGCGCCTGCGTGGCATTGGCCTCCGCGAGCGCCGCCTTCTCGGCGTGGGACTGTGCTTCCTTCTCCGCCTTGGCGCGCGCTCGCGTGAGCGCCGCCGCCTGCTTCTCCACCCGCTCGCGCTCGACGTGCGCGCGGCGCGCCGCCTCGGCTTGCGCCGACGCCGCACGCGCCGCGTCGAGCGCGGAGCTCTCGGTCGCACCGCGCTCCCGGGCGGCGGCAAGGGCGCGCGTCTCGGCCTCGGCCCGCTCCTGCTCGGCGCGCTCCCGCGCGCGGCCTTGCTCGAGCGCATGCGCATGCGCCTCGAGAGCCTTGCGCGCCGCGGCCTCCTCCGCGAGCTGCTGCCGCGCGCGGCTCCCGGCCTGGGCGGCCGCGGCCTTGTCGGCTTCCGCGCGGCCCGCCTCCGCCTGCGCGGCGAGGGCTTGCGCCTCTTCGGCTTGCGCGGAGCGCTCCTGCAGCACGCGTTCGGCTTCCTCGCGCTCGCGTGCGGCCTCGATGGCGCGGGTCTCTGCTTCGGCGCGCGACAGCGCCTCGCGCAGGCGCTCTTCTTCTGCAACCTCGAGGCGGCGAGCCTCGGCGGCAGCCGCGGCATCGGCCTCGCCGCGCGCCTCGAGCGCCGCCTTGGCGTCGCGTTCCGCGCGCGCGCGCTCGGCCGCGGCGCGAGCCGCCGCCTGGGTCGCTGCTTCGCGCTCCCGCGCGAGCTGCGATGCGCGCGTCTCGGTCTCGGCGCGCTCCAACGCTTTCGCGGCGAGCGCCGCCTGGCTCGCCTCGCGTTTGCGAGCGCGCTCGGTGGCCTTCGCGTCGGCCTTCGCGCGGGCCTGCGCCGCAAGCAGGAGCCCGGCTTCCGCCTCCTCGCGGCGGCGCGCGTCTTCGTCCGCCGCGGCTTGCGCTTCGGCGCGATCGTGGGCTTCGGCCTCGAGCTTGCGCTCGGCCACGACGCGTGCCTCGATCGCGGCGGCGCTCTCGCGCTCGGCATCCTGCCGCGCGCGTGCGACATCGGCGGCACCCTGCTCGGCCGCGAGACGCTCCTGCGCGCGATCGCGCAACGCTTCCTCCGCGCTTTCGCGATCCCGCGCGGCCTGCGATGCGGCGGCGTCGGCCAGCGCGCGCGCCTCCGCGGCTTCCATGAGCTGCGCTTCGGCGGTCGCGAGCTGCGCGGCTTGCGCCGCTGCGTTGGCGTGCCCGTCCATGCGCGCGCGCGACGCCGCGAGCGCCGCGCTCTCGGCTTGCGCGCGCTGCTCGGCCTCGCGCGCCGCGGCCTGGTCGGCCCGGGCGCGGGCTTCGCACTCGCTCGCCGCCAGCGCTTCGGCGGCAACCAGCTCCTCGGCTTTCGCGCGCGCGAGCCGCTCGGCTTCCTCGCGCTTGCGCGATTCCTCGGCGACGGTGGATTCGGCGGCGGCTCGCTCACGCGCAGCGAGGATCATGCGGATCTGGATCTCGGCGTGCCGCTCGGCATTCCCGCGCGCGATCGCCTCGGCCTTGGCGCGCTCCGCCGCGGCGGCCTCGTACTTGCGCTCCGCGCCCACGCGCGCCTGGAGCGCTTGCGCCGCGCGCGACTGGGCGGCGGCGAGCTCCTCGGCGTGGCGCGCGAGCTCGCGCTCGGCGCCGGCGCGCTGCATGGCGAGCGCGGACGCCTCGCGCTCGAGCTCCTCGTGCTCGGCGCTCGAGCGTCGGGCCGCGGCGAGCTCTTCGGCCGTGGCGCGCGCCTTGTCGAGCGCGATCGTCTCCGCGGCGGCCTTCTCGCGCGCGAGCGCCATCGCGTGCGCCTCGGCCTCCCCGCGCGCACGCTCCGATTCGCGCGCCTCACCCTCGAGCGCCTCGCGCTCCCGGATCTGCTCGAGGAGCGAACGCTCGCGCTCCGCGCGCTCGCGTGCCGCGGCCGCGGCGAGGGCTTCGGCCTCGGCGCCGGCGCGCGCCGCATCGACGAGGCGCGCTTCCTCGGCCGCGCGCGCCAGGACTTCCTCGGCGGCCCGCGCCTGCGCGGCGGCGAGCGCACCCGCCGCGGCCGCGAGCTCCCGCTCGGCCTCCTGGCGCGCCTTCAGCGCCTGCGCCGCCGAGCGTTCCGCGGCCGCCGCTTCCATGGCAAGCTTCTCGGCGCGACGCGTGGCTTCCAGCCGCGAACGCACCACGGCCTCGGTTTGCCTTTCGACGCGCTCGCGCTCCTCGTCGAGCGCGAGCGCGCCCGACGCCTTGTCCGCCGCCGCCATCGCCTGGCGCTCGGCGGCGAGCTCGGCTTCGTGGCGCAGGCGCGCGACGGCGGCGAGATGCTCGGCGTCCTTGAGCGACCTCGCGCGGCCCGATTGCGCGGCGCCCGCCTCCTCGATGCGGCGCTCCTCCTCGGCGGCGTGCAGCGCTTCGAGCGCCAGGGTGCGCTTCTTCGTTTCTTCCGCCGCGTCGAGATCGGCGCGGGCGCGGCGGCGTGCCGCTTCGGCGTGCTCGGCGTGGGCCGCGGCATGGCGCTCGGCCTCGGCAGCGGCATGCGCTTCGGCGTTGGCGCGGGCGATGGCTTCCTCGGCGAGGCGGCGCTCGGCCTCGGCGCGAGCGGCCAACGCGTCGGCTTCGGCGGCCTCGGCGCGCGCCTTGTCGGCGGCGATGCGGCGCGCCTCGAATTCCGCGGCGAGGAGGCGCTCGTCCTCGGCCTGCAGGGCCTGGGCCGCGACCGCGCGCAGCTGCGCCTGCTGCGCGGCCAGGGAATCGGCGTCGGCGCGCTGGTGCGCGGCCTCGGAAAGCCGTGCCTGGGCTTGCGCGTGGCGGTGCGCTTCGGCCGCCGCCTTCGCCTGCGCCTCGCCGCGCGCGAGCGCCTGGGCAGCGAGCTCGCCCTCGGCGCCGATGCGTGCCTCGAGCGCCTCGGCGGCCCGCGCCTCGGCTCGCGCATGCTCCTCGACCTGCGTTCGCGCGAGCGCCTCGGCCTCGAGCTTGTCGCGCATGGCCTGCGATGCTTCGCGCTCCGCGCGCTCGCGGTCGGCGCATGCCTTCTGGGCGGCGGCGGTCGATTCGGCGAGGCCTCGCGCGCTCGCCGCGGCGGCGGATTCCATTTCCGCGCGCTGCAAGGCCGCGGCAGTGGCGCGTTCTTCGGCGGCGCGCGCTTCCTCCGCCTGCGCGCGCGCCTGCCCGTCGGCGCGAATGCGCTCCTCGGCGCGAGCACTCGCCGCGAGCTCGGACTCGGTACGGCGACGCGCTTCGTCCAGAGTGCGAGCCTGCGCGTCCGCACGGCTGCGCGCCGCTTCGAGGAGCTTCACTTCCGCGTCCTCGCGCTCGCGAAGCGCCTCGCGCGCCAGCGCCTCGGCGTTCTGCCGCGCGATCGCCGCCTCGCGGGCCTGCGCCTGCGCGAGGGCGTCGCGCGACGATCGGGATGCCGCCCGCTTCTCGGCGTCGGCGGCGGCCACGGCGAGGTCGCGCGCCTCCTGCTCGGCCTTTTCGCGCTCGGCGAGGGCGCGGTCGGCCTGCGCGCTTGCGAGGATCACCGCCTCGGCCTTGGCGAGCGCGGCGGCTTCGGACTTCGCACGCTTGCGCGCGGCGGCCTCGGCGCGGCGCTCGGCTTCCTCGCGCACGCGCACCTGGGCGAGCGCCTGCTCCTCGGCTTCGGCGCGCATGCGCGCGGCGGCGTCGCGAAGCTTTTCCTGCTTCTCGCGATGGCGTGCCTTCTCCATGGCCGCGCGCTCGGCCGTGCCGCGCTGGCGCGCCGCCTCCGCGGCTTCGAGATCCGCCTTGAGCAGGGCTTCGGACTGCGCGTGGAGCGCGCGTTCGGCCTCCTCGCGCTCGCGCGCGCGATCGAGCGCGCGCGATTCGGAATCGGCGCGGCGCCGCGCGGCCTCGGCGAGCGTCGCCATGGTGAGCTCGCGGTCGCGAATCTCTTCAGTGTCGTCGTCGTCGAGCGGGGGCGTGGCTCCGGAGAGGAGCTCGAGGTCGGCCTCATGGAGCTTGCCCTCGATCTCGTCGCGCCATTGGCCCTGCGAATCGTCGAGGACCTTTTGCCCGGAAAGCGCGCGCGGCGGCGCTACCGGCTTCGCGGCGGCGGAGGACTTGCGCGACTTGCCCTCGAGCGCCTGGCGGCGCGAGAACGCCGCACTTTTGAGCTGGTCATATAGTTTGCTCAAAGCTATTATCCCGGACCCGTTGCGCGATGCGCGCCCTGAGGAAGAATACGGGCGCTAGCGAGCGTAGTCTAGCTTCGAGAAAACCTCGAAAATCTGGTGCCCAGAAGAGGACTCGAACCTCCACGGTGTTACCCGCCAGTACCTGAAACTGGTGCGTCTACCAATTCCGCCATCTGGGCGCGGAAAACACGAAATTTTACCAAGTGAACCGGAGATTGTCCATCAAAACCAAAGGCCTGGAGCCCTACGCCACGCAAATCCCCTCGCGCGAGCGCATCCTCGAAGTGCTCGCCGAGGAAGGGGTGCCCGTTTCCCAAGACCGGCTGGTCGAGCTTCTCGCGATCGCGAGCCCCGAAGAGCGTGAAGGATTCGAGCGAAGGCTGCGCGCCATGGAGCGCGAGGGCCAGGTGGCGCGCAACCGCCGCGACGCGATCCTCGTGGCGGACAAGGCGGGGCTCATCAAGGGCAAGGTGATCGGCCATCCCGACGGCTTCGGGTTCCTGCGCCCCGAGGAGCCCGGCAAGGACGACCTCTTCCTCGGCCCCCAGCAGATGCACAAGGTCCTCCACGGCGACATCGTGCTGGCGCGCGTCTCGGGCGTCGATCGCCGCGGCAGGCTCGAGGCCTCGATCTCGGAAGTGCTCGAGCGCGCCAACCGCAAGGTCGTGGGGCGGCTCTTCATCGAGCACGACGTGGCCTTCGTCATCGCCGAGAACAAGCGCATCAGCCAGGACATCCTGCTCATGCCCGACAGCCTCAAGGGCGCGAAGCCGGGGCAGGTCGTGGTGGCCGAGATCGTCGAGCAGCCCTCGAAGAACGCCGAGCCCATCGGGCGCGTGGTGGAGATCCTCGGCAACTACGCAGACCCGGGCATGGAGATCGAGATCGCGCTGAGGAAGCACGACCTTCCCTACGAGTGGCCGCGCGATGTGGAGGAGGCCGCGAAGAAGATCGGCACGAAGGTCGATGCGAAGGACCTGAAGGGCCGCAAGGACCTGCGCAAGCTCCGCTTCGTCACCATCGACGGCGAGACCGCGAAGGATTTCGACGACGCCGTCTACGCCGAGCGCGCGGGGAAGAATTTCCGGCTCTGGGTCGCGATCGCCGACGTGAGCCATTACGTGCGCCCGCGCGACGCCCTCGACCAGGAGGCCTACAACCGCGGCAACTCGGTGTACTTCCCGCGGCGGGTGATCCCGATGCTGCCCGAGGAGCTCTCCAACGAGCTGTGCTCGCTGAAGCCCGAGGTCGATCGCCTCGTGATGGTGTGCGAGATGGAAGTGAGCGCGGGCGGCGTCGTGAAGGGCTACGAGTTCTACCCGGGCGTGATCCATTCGCACGCGCGGCTCACCTATACGCGCGTGGCCGCGGTGATCGGCGGCGTTCCCGCCGAACCGCCCGTGGCGAAGGACCTGCATCCGCAGATCGACATCCTCTACGCGGTCTTCAAGGCGCTCTTCAGCCAGCGCCAGAAGCGTGGCGCCATCGACTTCGAGAGCGTCGAGACGCAGATGATCTTCGACGGCCAGGGCAAGATCGAGAAGATCGTGCGCGTGGTGCGCAACGACGCGCACCGCCTCATCGAGGAGTGCATGCTCGCGGCGAACGTCTCGGCGTCGGACTATCTCGAGAAGAACAAGCAGCCCACGCTCTATCGCGTGCACGAGGGTCCCACGCCCGAGAAGCTCGAATCGCTCCGCGCGATGCTGAAGGATTTCGCCCTCACGCTGGGCGGCGGCGACAAGCCCCACGCGAAGGACTATGCGGAGCTCCTGAAGCGCATCAAGGACAAGCCCTACGCGGGGATGCTGCAGACGGTGATGCTGCGCTCGCTCCACCAGGCGGTGTACACGCCCGAGAACGTCGGCCACTTCGGCCTCGCCTACGACGCGTACGCGCACTTCACCTCGCCCATCCGCCGCTATCCCGACCTCCTCGTGCATCGCGGCATCAAGTCGGTGCTGAAGGGCGCGCGCTTCGAGGCGGGCGACCTGAACGCCATCGGCAACCACTGCTCGGAGACCGAGCGGCGCGCCGACGACGCCACGCGCGACGTGGAGGCGTGGCTGAAGAGCTACTACATGCAGGACCACGTGGGCGAGGAGTTCGAGGGCACCATCAGCGGCGTCACCCATTTCG
Organism: Burkholderiales bacterium; assembly: GCA_038244725.1. Taxonomy (GTDB): domain Bacteria; phylum Pseudomonadota; class Gammaproteobacteria; order Burkholderiales; family Usitatibacteraceae; genus Usitatibacter. The sequence continues at coordinate 23,790 of JBBRTF010000035.1, read as the reverse complement.
GGCTCTTCGTGACGCTCGACGAGCTCCACGTGGACGGCCTCGTGCACATCTCCGACCTGGGGCAGGATTACTTCACCTTCGACGCCGCCAAGCACACGCTGCGCGGCGAGCGAAGCGGCGTGAAGTACCAGCTGGCGAGCCGCGTGAAGGTGAAAGTGGTGCGCGTGAACCTCGAGCAGGCGAAGATCGACTTCACGCTGGTCGAGGAGAAAGGCGATGCCGTTGCCGCGAAGGCGGAAACGGCGCGAAAGGGAAAGAAGAAAAAATGACGCAGAAGATCCTCACGGGTTTCCACGCGGTGACGAGCCGCTTGAGGCAGCGCCCCGACACGGTGAGCGAGATCTACCTCGACGCCGGCCGCAGCGACGCGCGCGCGAAGGACCTGCGCGAGCTCGCCAAGCGCCTGAACGTGCGCCTCATCTCCGCGGACATGAAGCGCCTGGACGGCATGGCGGCGGGCGTTCGCCACCAGGGCGTGATCGCCCACGCCGAGCCGCTCGACACGCCGAAGTTCATCGAGGACGTGCTGGAGGCGATCGACGAGCCGCCGCTCCTCCTCATCCTCGACGGCGTGCAGGACCCGCACAACCTGGGCGCGTGCCTGCGCGTGGCCGACGGCGTGGGCGCGCATGCGGTGATCGCGCCCAAGGACCGCAGCGTGGGGCTCACCGCCTCGGCGGTGAAGGTGGCCTCGGGCGCGGCCGAGTCGGTGCCCTACATCGTGGTGACCAACCTCGCGCGCACGATGCGCGACCTCAAGGACAAGGGCATCTGGCTCGTGGGCACCGACGACGAGGCGCGCGACTCGATCTACAAGACGAAGCTCGAGGGCGCGCTCGCCATCGTGCTCGGCGCCGAGGGCGAGGGGCTGCGCCGCCTCACCAAGGAGACCTGCGACCTGCTGGTCTCGATCCCCATGCTCGGCTCGGTCGAGAGCCTCAACGTGTCCGTCGCGAGCGGGGTATGCCTCTACGAGGCGCGCCGCCAGCGGCTCAAGTAAGGGAATCGCGATGACCAAGTTCCGCCTCGAGACCAAGGACCTCGCCGAGAAGCTCTACGTGGACCTCATGGCGCGCAACATCGCCTTCGCGGAGAACTCCGTGAAGACGACGGTGAGCGCCGAGAACGTGGCAAAGCTCTGCTTCATCCTCGCGGAGACATTCCTGCGAGTGCAGGACGACCTCAACGCCGACAACCTGCCCAAGGACCCGACCTTCAAGCTCGGCGCCGACGACATCGCGAGCTGGATGAAGCCCTAGAAGATCTGCCGCGTGATGGTCTTTGTGACGAAGAGCGTGTCGTTGTTGTACCGCAGCGTGCCGTGGTTGGGGTCGGTGAAGTCGAGGAACATCTTTCCCGCGGGGAAGACCTTCACCTGCGAGGGATCGAACGTCGGCCCGAACGCAGGCCCGGTGGTGCGGTAGGCGTCGCCCACGCATCCCGTGTCGGCGGTGTCGACGGCGCAGTTGGGCACCACATACCAGGTGGGCTTGCCCGCCCCGTCATAGACGTACCAGGCGAGGAACATCACGTTGTACTGCTGGGTCACTGCGAGCCCCCAGCCCGACTCGTTCGGGTTCCACCAGAGGTCGGTGTAGTCGACCACCGGGGCGTTGGCGCCGCTCGCGAACACCTGGCGCTGGATCGCGACCGTGCGGCTCTGTCCGTTCACCGTGTACGTCATGGTCGCGTGCGAGTTGTCCGAGAACGCGACCGAGAGCGAGCCCACGGCCGTCACCACTTCCTTAGACGGATCGAATTGCACGCCGAAGAAGGCCGGCCCCTCGACCTGGTAGAGCGAGCCCGAGCACGAGCTCGACCCCGACGGCACCGCGCAGTTGGACGCGACGTACCATTTGGGGTTGCCGGCGGCGTCGTAGGTGTACCAGGCCGCGAAGATGTTGTTGCGCCGCTGCGTGAAGTTGATGCCCCAGCCCGATTCGTTCGGGTTCCACCAGATGCCCGACAACGGACCCGGGGCGTCGGCGCCGCTGGAGATGGAGGCCGGGCCGATGAAATTGCCGAAGGCGCCGGTGCCGCTGCCGGTGTGCAGCACCGAGACCACGGCGTAGCTGCCGGAGGCGAGGCCGGTCATCTCCGAAGTGCCGTCGGCGAGGACGAAGACGCGCGAGTCGTCGGGATGCACGCTCACCCCCGACGTGCGCGAGCCCTGGCGTAGCACGATGTCGAAGAGCACCCGGTTCTCGGTGGTGCTCATCACGCCCATCGACTGGGTCGCCGACTTCGCGATGTAGAGGCGCGAGCCGTCCGGCGAGAGCGAGATCCACTCGGGTACGGAGTCGAGCGGGACGTTGGCAATGACTCGGCGCGCTCCGGTGTCCACCACGCTGATGGAACGGCTGTAGTGGCCCACGTAGAGCCGGGAGCCGTCGGCGCTGATGGCGAGGCTGTACGGGTTCGACCCGACGGCGATCGAGTCGATCGGCGTGAAGGTGCTGGTGTCGATCACCGTGATCGTGTTGTCGTTCAGGTTCGACACGTAGAGCCGCGAGCCGACCGGCGAGAACACGACGCCCACCGGGCCCGCGCCCGCGGCGACGGTGCGCACCTCGTTGGAATTCGTGTCGATGATGGCGATCTGGTTGCCCACGGTGCCGAAGGTCGCGACGGCGACGAACGTTCCCTGGGGGCCTACCGCGATGCCGAAGGGCTGCTGGCCCACGGGGATCGTGCGGATCACCGTGTTCGAAAACGCGTCGATCACGCTCACCGAGGCATCGTTGGCGTTGGTCACGTAGACGCGATTGCCGAAGCGGTTGATCGCGATGCCGGCGGGGTCGGCGCCGACCGGGATGAAGGCCACGGTGGAGTTGGACGCGACGTCCACCACCATGATGCGGTTTTCGAGCGCCAGGGGCACGTAGGCGAAGGGGGCCGCGCTGGCGGCGAGACTCAGCCAGGAAGCGCAAGCGGCGAGGAAACTGAAGACGGAATTTGTGTTCATAGCATTATCTTACCTTGGGATTGACTTTTCCAAGGTGCCCTGCCGCACATAGCCCCCCTTCCAAATGACCCCCATCAGAGCTTTTTGCCGCCTCCTGGCGGCCCTGGCCCTGGCCGGCGCCACCCAAGCGCTCCCAGCCCCCTCCAGGCCCCCGGAAACGCCCCTCAAGGTGACGAGCGTCGAGGGCATCACCGAATACCGCCTCGCCAACGGCCTCAAGGTGCTGCTTTTCCCGGACGCGTCCAAACCCACCATCACCGTGAACATCACCTACCTCGTCGGCTCGGCCATGGAGAACTACGGCGAGACCGGCATGGCGCACCTCCTCGAGCACCTCATGTTCAAGGGCTCGAAGAACCACCCGGCGATCGACGCGGAGTTCAACCAGCGCGGGGTTCGCTATAACGGCACCACCTCGCTCGACCGCACCAATTACTTCGAGCTCTTCGAGGCGAGCGAGGCCAACCTGCAATGGGCGCTCGAGCTCGAGGCCGACCGCATGGTGAATTCCTTCATCGCGAGGAAGGACCTCGACAGCGAGATGACGGTGGTGAGGAACGAGTACGAGCAAGGCGAGAACTCGCCCGTCGCGGTGCTGCTGAAGCGCATCCAGAGCGTGGCCTACGACTGGCACAGCTACGGGCGCTCCACCATCGGCAACAGGAGCGACATCGAGAACGTGCGCATCGCGAACCTGCAGGCTTTCTATCGCATGTACTACCAGCCCGACAACGCGGTGCTGCTGGTGGCGGGGAAGTTCGACGAGGCGAAGACGCTTGCGCTCATCGCCAGGGATTTCGGTGCCATCCCGCGCCCGAAGCGCGCGCTGCCGGTCTTCTGGACGGTGGAGCCCACGCAGGACGGCGAGCGCGCATTCACCGTGCGCCGCAAGGGCGACATCCAGATCCTCGCCATCGCCTACCACGTGCCCTCCAATCTCCACCCCGATGCGGACGCGATCGGCTTCTCGTCGACCATCCTCGCGCAGACGCCCACCGGGCGCCTGCACAAGGCGATCGTCGAGAAGGGCCTCGCCTCGCAGGTGTTCGGCTATCCGCTCTTCGGGCGCGACCCCGGCCTGCAGATCTTCGGCGCGGTGCTGGGCAAGGACCAGGCCGCCGAGCCGGTGAGGGACGCGATCCTCAAGGTGATCGAGTCCTTCGGCAAGGCGCCGCCCACCGAGGAGGAGATGGAGCGCACGCGCGTCTCCTTCCTCAACCAGGCGGAGATGGCGCTCGCCAATCCGGAGACCCTCGGCGTGCAGCTCTCCGAGTACATCGCGCTGGGCGACTGGCGGCTCTTCTTCCTCGCGCGCGATGAGACCGCGAAGGTCACGGCGGCGCAGGTGGCGGCGGCGGCCGCGAAGTACTACCGGCGCGACAATCGCACCGTCGGCTACTTCATCCCCGAGGACGATCCGCAGCGCGCCGAAATCCCCGCGGCGCCCTCCGTCGCCACGGTGATCAAGGACTTCAAGCCGCAGCCCGCGCCCGCGAAGGCCGAGTCGTTCGATCCATCGCAGGCCAACATCGACGCGCGCACGCGCATCGTGACCATCGGCGGTATGAAGGTGGCCCTCCTCGCCAAGAAGAACCGCGGCGAGACGGTGAACGTGGCGATGAGCCTGCACATCGGCAACCCGAAGGCGCTCTTCGGCGAGCAGACCAACGCGACCCTCGCCGGGCAGATGCTCTCCCGCGGCACGACAACGCTCACGCGCGCGCAGCTCTCGGATGCGTTCGACCAACTCAAGGTTTCCGGGGGCGTCTCGGGGCCGGGCGCGTCGTTCCAGACCACGCGGCCCAACCTCGAGGGGGCGCTGCGCCTGGTGGCGCAGGTGCTGAAGGAGCCGAGCTTCCCGAAGGGCGAGTACGACCAGCTCATCGCGCAGACCGTGACCGGCATCGAGGCGAGCCTCGCCGAGCCCGACTCGCGCGCCTACGACGCGATGTCGCGCCACTTCAACATCTATCCCAAGGGAGACTTCCGATATTCACCGTCGCTCGAGGAGTCGCTCGCCGAAGTGAAGGCGGCGAAGCTCGACGACGCGCGCGATTTCCACAAGCGCTTCTACGGCGCGTGGCCGGCGGAGATCGCCATCGTCGGCGACTTCGACGAGGCCGCGGTCGTGCCGCTCCTGAAGGAGATCTTCGCCGACTGGAAGCCCGAGGTGCCCTTCGAGCGGCTCGCCTCGGACTACAAGGACATCGCGCCCGCCAACCTCACGGTGGAGACGCCGGAGAAGGAGAACGCGATCTTCATGGCGCGCGAGGCCTTCCCGATGCGCGACGACGATCCCGATTTCCCCGCGCTCTACGTGGCCAACTACATCATGGGCGGCGGCGGCACGTTCGACTCGCGCCTGGGCGAGCGCATCCGGCAGAAGGAGGGCGTGTCGTACGGCGTGGGCTCCGAGCTTTCCGTGGGCCCCCTCGATCGCGCCGCGGCATGGTCGGCTTACGCCATCGCCGCGCCCGCCAACATCGGCCGCGTCGAGACGGCTTTCAACGAGGAGCTCGCGCGCGCGCTGAAGGACGGATTCACGCAGGCTGAAGTCGCCACCGCGAAATCCGGGATCCTGCAGGCGCGGGCGCAGGCGCGCGCCCAGGATGGAGCGCTCGCCGCCGGGTGGGCGGGGAACCTCTACCTCGGGCGCACGTTCGCGTGGAGCAAGCAGTTCGAGGAGAGAATCGTGGCGCTCACGCCGGATCAGGTGAACGCTGCGCTGAGGAAATACGTGGATCCGGCGAAGATGACGATCGTGAAGGCGGGGGATTTCGCGAAGGCGCCGAAGAACTAGTAGCGCTTTCTTGCTGCGGAGCTCGTGATGAGGCTCGTGAGGCCCCGGCAGCCGTCCTCGATCATGTCGAGGACGAGCTGGTAGTCCTTCGCGGCCTTGCCGTAGGGATCGGGGACTTCCTTGTTGTAGAACTTGTCCCCGTACGCGAGGAGGAGCTCGATCTTCTGCTTGCAGCGCGTGGGCGCGGTGCTCTTCAGCGTCGCGACGTTGGCGCGGTCCATGGCTAGGATCGCGTCGAAGCGGTCGAAATCGTCGGGCGAGACGCGGCGCGCGACGAGGTGCGAGATCTGGTAGCCGCGGTGCTTCGCGATGGAAACCGCGGCGGGGAAGGGCGGCTCGCCCACGTGATAGTCGTGCGTGCCCGCCGAATCGATCTCCAGGCCCTTCGCCATGCCCGCAGGCGCCAGCATGTGGCGCAGGACCCCCTCCGCCATGGGGGAACGGCAGATGTTGGCCGTGCAGACGAAGAGGACGGAACGCATGTCAGGCTGCGGGAAGGGCCTTGTCGGTTTCCACGGCGATGGCCGTGCGGTTCTCTTCGACAGCGCGCCAGGCCCGTTGTATCCACACGTGGTAGGCGAAGAAGCCGAAGAAGAACGGCCAGAATAGCGCGCTTTCGGGCAGCGCGAGCCGCCAGCCGATGTATCCAACCGCACCAAAAGTCACCGAGAGCGCGACCAGCGTGCCGAGCGTCTGCCCGTGCGTGAAGCCGCGCGCGAGGAGGTAGTGATGGATGTGGTGGCTGTCGGCGACGAAGGGGCTCTTGCGCGCGGTCACGCGGCGCAGCATGAGCGAGACGCAATCGGCGAGGGGAAGCAGGAGGACCCAGAGCGCCGCGATCGGTTGGAAGCTGCGCCCCGGGCCCTGCGTGAGGTCGATGGCGAACCAGCCGAGCGCGAAGCCGATCATGAGGCTGCCCGCGTCGCCGAGGAACACCTTCGCGCGCGGCTGCCACGGGAAGCGCAGGTTGAAGAGGAGGAAGCCCGCGATCGCGCCGCAGAAGATGAGCGCCGTCTTGAACTGCACATCGAGGCCCGACTGGTAGGCCACCGCGCAGTACCACGCGAAGGCCACGAAAGCGATGGAGCCGCCCAGGCCGTCGAGCCCGTCGACCATGTTGATGGAGTTCACGACGCCCACGATCGCGAAGATCGTCATCGGGATCGCGAAGATCCACAGGCCGATGGACTGCCAGCCGAAGAGGTCGCCCACGCTGGTGAGCTCCACGCCCGCGCCGAAGATCATCACCGACGATGCGGCGATCTGGATCGCGAACTTGGCGCGGGGAGAGATTTCCGCGACGTCGTCCCACAGGCCCACCGCGATCACGATGGAGAGGGCGAAGAGGAAATAGCCTGCGCTGGTGGCGATGCCTACGACTGCGGCTGCACCGAGCAGGGCGAGGAAGATCGCGAGGCCGCCCACCAGGGGGACCGGCGCGTGATGGGCCTTGCGCCCGCCGGGCTCGTCGATGAGGCGCAGCGCTCCTGCCGCGCGCGAAAGCACGAACGTCGCCCCGCTTCCGGCAAGGAACGCGAAGGCAAGGGCCGCGACGAGGAGCTCAGCATGGGTCATGCCGGACAAAATAGCACGGAGCTTCGCGCGAATCTACCGTTAAATGAATGAGTTACGGTTGAAACTTAGGACGGGCCGGGCTACAGGCGCCAGACCTTGAGGCCCCGGGCCACGAGCATGTCGCGGTCGAGCGCGCTCTTCACGTCGATCACGCAGCCCGCGCCGATCACCTTCGACAAGAGCTCGTCGCTCGGCATGCGCACGAACTCGTCGTGGGCGACCGCAAGGACCAGCGCGTCCGCCTTGGGGAGCGCATCCCAGCCGGTGAGCTCGAGGCCGTATTCGTGGCGCGCGTCCTCGGCGTTCACGCGCGGGTCGTGCACGAACACCTCGACGCCGAAACTCTTCAGCTCGCGGATGATGTCCACGACCTTGCTATTGCGAAGGTCCGGGCAGTTCTCCTTGAACGTGAGGCCGAGGATGGTCACCTTCCATCCGTTCACCGGCCGGCCCTGCGCGACCATGCATTTCACCGTCTGCTCGGCCACGAACTTGCCCATGCCGTCGTTGATGCGGCGGCCGGCGAGGATCACCTGCGGGTGGTGCCCCCATTTTTCCGCGGCGTGAGTGAGGTAGTAGGGATCGACGCCGATGCAGTGTCCTCCGACGAGCCCGGGCTTGAACTTGAGGAAGTTCCACTTGGTGCCGGCGGCTTCGAGCACCTCGGTGGTATCGATGCCCATCTTGTGGAAGATGATGGAGAGCTCATTCATGAGCGAGATGTTGAGGTCTCGCTGGGTGTTCTCGATCACCTTCGCCGCCTCCGCGACCTTGATGCTGCTGGCGCGGTGCACGCCCGCTTCCACGACCATCTCGTAGAGCTGCGCGACCTTTTCGAGGGTCTCCGGCGTGTCGCCAGCGACCACCTTCACGATCTTCGTGAGCGTATGCAGCTTGTCGCCTGGGTTGATGCGCTCGGGGGAGTAGCCGATGAAGAAATCGTTCTTCCACTTCTTTCCCGAGACTCTTTCCAGCTCGGGGACGCAGATTTCCTCCGTCGCTCCGGGGTACACGGTGGATTCGAAGACCACGGTGACGCCTTGCTTCATGTGTGGGCCGATGCTGCGGCAGGCGGAGAGCATCGGACCGAAATCGGGGAGGTGGGCGTCGTCTACGGGAGTGGGGACGGCGACGATGATCATGTCCGCTGAACCCAGCAGCAATGCATCCGCCGTCACAGTAAGATGCTCCGCGGACTGGAATTCCCCTTCGGAAACTTCGCCGTTAGGATCGTGAAAGCGGCGATAGCTCTCGATCTTCTTCGTGGCGAGGTCGAAGCCGATGGTCGGGGCGATTTTGCCGAATGCCACCGCTAGGGGGAGCCCCACATAGCCGAGGCCGACGACGGCAACGGTCGCAGACTGCGCGTGCGGCGCCCCATCGAGCACGCCCGTCGGTCTTGCATGCATTCAAGTCTCCTGTTTCGTGGCCGAAAGTATAACGGGCCTTGACGCAGGCCCTCGACAACGCGACTCGAAAGGATCGATGCCGACAGTGAAAATTCGGGAAGGGTACCCATGAGCGAAGAGCGCGATACTCGCCGAAGCCGCCGGATGTTCCCGAGGAGTTCCACGGCGGCCGCTGGAAGGGAGGCCGCGGTCCTTGCGCTGGGTGAGCCTGGCCTTGCCCGACGATTCTCGGACATAGATCTCGACCACGCGGCCGCAGGGAGGACCGCCCACTCCGAGCGCCGGGTCACCACGGATTCACAGGCCTTGCCCCTCCGGCGGGTGATGATCGGCCGTCGGGAGCCGTTAATAAGCCTTCACAACTCTGACGACTAAGCCTTTGCGTGAAGGGAGAACGGCTATTCTAAGGAGGCTGTGGCAAGCGTAGAATTTGCCTCGCGGAACCTCAAAAAAGAACGAGCTCAATGAAAACCCGCCAGTACTCCACTCGCCGGCGCGTCCTTGTCACCGGGGGCGCCGGGTTCATCGGTTCGCATCTTTGCGAGCGCTTGCTGAAAGATGGAGCCGATGTCCTTTGCGTCGATAACTTCTTCACCGGCACGAAGGACAACATTGAAGCGCTGCTCGATAATCCACATTTCGAGCTGATGCGCCACGACGTGACGTTTCCTCTCTATGTCGAGGTGGACGAGATCTACAATCTCGCTTGTCCCGCCGCGCCCATCCACTACCAGTTCGATCCAGTGCAAACGACCAAGACGAGTGTCCACGGGGCGATCAACATGCTCGGCCTCGCCAAGCGCGTGAAGGCCAAGGTGTTGCAGGCGTCGTCGAGCGAAGTGTACGGGGACCCGGAGGTGCATCCGCAGGTCGAGAGTTATTGGGGCCGCGTGAACCCAATCGGCATTCGCGCTTGCTATGACGAGGGAAAGCGCTGCGCGGAGACCCTCTTCTTCGACTACAACCGCCAGCACGGGCTGCGAATCAAGGTTCCGCGAATCTTCAATACGTATGGCCCACACATGCATCCGAACGACGGACGCGTGGTATCGAATTTCATCGTCCAAGCGCTCAAGGGCGAGTCGATCACTATCTACGGCGACGGCGAGCAGACGCGATCGTTCTGCTATGTGGAGGACTTGGTCGATGCCTTGATGAGGCTCATGGCCACGGGGGATTCCGTGACTGGACCGATCAATGTAGGGAATCCCGATGAGTTCACCATTCTTCAATTGGCGGAGAAGATTCTGGAGCTCACGGGATCGAAGTCGACGATCAGGAAGCTGCCTTTGCCCAGCGACGATCCCAGGCAGCGGCGACCCGACATCTCGACGGCGAGATCGGCCCTCGGGTGGGAGCCGACGACTCGGCTGGAAGAAGGGCTGCGCAAGACGATCGAGTACTTCAGGCAGCGATAGTCCGTGGGACAACCTCCCTATCACACAGCCGCATTTGGGGGCCTTGAGCGAGGCGACCGGCCCTTGGCACCATTCTCGTTCATCTCGATCGAAGTCCATTGCGGCGATGCCGTTGGGGGCCAGGTGTTTCCTGGGTGCACCTGTTCCTCGAGGTGAGAGGGAGGTTTATCTTCGCCGGGGAGTGCGTGGGGAATTCTCTTGAGCGTTGAGACGTTGGCACGGCCCATCGCGAGAATCGAGTCGATGCGTACGAAATCAACCTCGGCCGTGGTGAGGCTTTCATCAAGAGTTTGATGATTCAGAACCTGCCGCGCCTCCCCCTACGACCCATATGCGCCACAGGGGCGACGAATCACTTCACCGCTACCGTCAGAAAATTTTGGCTGAAAATGCCACGACCCGATCCCGTCTCTACGGCAAGGTACAGGCGCAAGAAGTTTCGGATGGCCATCCAAAGAATTGCTCGCAGGCCGCTCTTAACGCCGTGCACGATTGGGGCATCCTCATAGGACTTGACGTCCGAGAACCCCGAAGACTTGAGAAGCTGGGCGAGAGAGCCCGAAGTGAAGGCCGTCTCGTGTGTGAAATCTCCGTAGAAAGCACGCCCTACAAATGGTGATTCTCCATTCGGCGCATGAATGATCCACCGCCCGCCCTGCCGCAAAACCCGGACCGCCTGATCTACGAAACGCACGACCTCGGATTTTGTAAAGTGCTCCATGACATCGAAGGCAACAAGCACGTCTAGCGATCCATCGGGGAGTGCCTCCAAGGCACGCATTAGGTCGCCTTCTGTGACGCCATCAATTCCTAGTCGATGGGCCTCAGCAACCTGCTGCGACGATCGATCAACTCCTCCGGAATTCTTATATCCTGCCTCGTTAGCGAAATGAATCAATGCGCCGTGTCCACAGCCCACCTCGAAAATGATTGCATCCGAATTGCTCGGAAAGTGGTCGCGAATGAGGTTCTTGAGGTAGGGCGCTCGGGACCCCAGACCTGCGAGGGTCTGCGGAGCAAGTGTTTCCTGACGAGCGCGAACATACTGGCCGTAAACTCTAGTGCGGTAATCTTCCATCAACCCTCCGAAGCGAGGGCCATCTTACCTAATTCTCTTTGTATTCGCAGTCAGCGAAGACGTAAGCCGGAACTACGCGACTAGCACTCCACGAGTAGTTTCCGACCGCGATGACCGTCGAGCATCATCAGATAACGAGGTGTTGTATTGGCGCCAGTTGCTCAGGACATAGGTCTTGGGCATCTCCGAGATGCGAAAGTACCGCCGGAGATTATAGATCTCATGAGGTGGCCCATGAAACGCGTTTGCATGCAGCTAGTAGCTCTCTTACTGACATTCAGCTGGGCGAGCTTGTGTTGGGGGCGGCCGACTGCATTCTGGTGGAGTGACCCAGTGATGCCCGGTGAGGCGGCCCTAGTTATTGGAGATGCCTTCGAAGGTAACTGGAATGCGGTAGTGAAGTTGGTTCGTCCGAGCGGCGCTCGCACGGAATACGATCCAATTAGCGCCCCTGTAATTCAACGAAGCTCTAGCTCCTTCAAGGTCGTCATCCCGCACGAACTTCCAGTAGGCATTTACGAGCTTTCAATCCCGGGATTGGACGGGGATCGCTCCATAGTCCTAAATCGTCCCACTATCTATTGGATTCAGGGAGATCAAGGCCAAAGCGCCACAGCCCGCGGGTGGATTCGGATATTTGGAAGGGCGATCTCACTGAACGGCAAGCTGTCCGTTCGGCTCATCAGCGAAGAGTCGTCAAGGTCTTACCTGCTCGAATCCGATCGGGCTACCTTGTGGGAGGGTGGGGCGAGACTTTCCGATCAGGTCGAGGCAGGTCAGTATCGCGTGGAGATTCAAGACTTAAGCGAGACATGGATAACTGCCGGAAAGATTCGAGTTACCACAATCGAGAGTAGAGGCGATCAATTCAATGTCGTAACGTTTGGGGCGGTGGGTGACGGAGCAGCGGACGATTCGGCGGCAATAAATAGGGCGATTCGCGCGGCTGCGTCGAAAGGTGGTGAGGTCTATTTTCCGTCAGGGCGGTATCGCGTAACCGAAGCGCTGAAGCTGCCCCCCAAAGTCTATCTAGTTGGTGAACGTGCCGACGTTGTGAATATATTTTGGCCCGACATGCCGAATCCGCCTAAAGTACTGATCGAAGGTACTCGTGATTTTGGGCTCAAGGAACTGACGCTCTATGCGTCAAACTACGGACACTTTCTGTCGAACGACGTGCCAGGCGAAGACTTGGGAAATGTCGAGATTAGTCACGTCGTCATTAGAGCCAATCCCTACCGTGGACACTTGGTTCCGGACGAAATAGATAGACGATTCAGAGCGCAGCTGAAAATTGCTCCGACCGGTGGCGACCTTATTCGTCTTCGAGGCTCAAATCTGCGAGTGGAGGATTCAGATCTCTACGGCTCTATGCGCTCCATAGGTTTCTTCGGCGCCAAAGGAGCATATGTCGCGCGGAATCGCCTTTACAACGGCCGCTTAGGTTGGTATTCAATGACCGGTCCCAATGGAGTCATCTTCGAGGACAACATAGTTACGGGGGCTGACCTTCAGGCAGCCGGGGGCGGAGTTAACGCCCTGGCAGGATTTTCCTCCGCCGAGAACGTTTACTTTGGTAACAATCGATTCGAGCTTTTCCATGGACTTGATCGTGAGGCCTTCACGTCTGATGCAGGGTACGGAAACTATTACGGCTACATAAATGGAGTGAAGGGAAGGGTCGTCGAGCTCGGTACAAGAATTGAGGGCCGCGGGTCAGAACTCTCAGGATGGAAGGGAGCCGGCCTGTTCATTCTTGGCGGCCGCGGAATGGGGCAATTCGTTCGCGCTGAGGACTTCGACCCAAAGAGGGGACTGTTGACCTTAGAGAGGCCATTTGCAGTTGATCCGGACAAGACCTCGATCGTGACTGTCGTTCCGTTGCAGCAAAACTTCATTCTGTACAAAAATACGTTCGTCGACACGGGCGTTGCAATTCAGTACTACGGCACGTCCGTAAATCACATTGCGGCTGAGAATGTATTGATCCGCTCAGGAGGAATCTTTAGTTTTGGCAGATGGTACCAACACTATCAACCGAGCTGGTATTGCCAGTTTTATCAAAATCGAATCGCCGAAGGAAACATTTATCGAGGTGGCCCAAATAATTCGACTGAGTCAGGAGTTGCCATTATCGGCTCGTTTGGCCTACAGCGTCCTCCAAACACGGCGCCGTTGTCGATTGGTGCAATTCACCGACGGAACAGTATCGCAACTGTCGGTGAATTTCGATTCGAAGGTTTGGAAAAGAATGCGCCTGGACTGGTCGATGTTGTTGTAGAGGTTGAAAACTTGGAGCGTGATTCGAAGAACATTCGAATCGACGATGGCGTTGCGAGGATCCTAGTTCGTCAAAGTCCGCAGCGTCCGAAGTAAGTCCGACAGAATGGGTCGCCTATCAAGGTGATCCGAATTACGGTTTGACCATCGGTCCGTCTAAGATCTGCAACTCCGCCAGCTTGATGTCAATCATGTATTCGTAAATTGTTCTAAGTAGGCAAAATCTGAGGCCCGCCAGCCCATCCAGAAAGCCCAGGCGAACGAAGTAAAGATAGCCGAATATAACCAAGGGCCTCGCAGGCAGTCTCATTGCTATTCGCTTAAGGGCCCTTCGCCGTTTTGTAGGATCGATTGTCAGGAAGTCGGACAACCTTACTGCCTCGCCCTTCCCCGAGTTTGCAACCTTTGCCTCAGCGCTTGAGTACTGATTGTGCCGAGCTATCCAGTACGCGATGCCGCGATTGAACGGGAAGTGAAGTAGGTGCTCCTTCAGGTGTCGAATTTCACCGTCAGTGTGATACTCCTCGTTAATTTCGCGAACGATCGTGACGCGTCCTGGGCGCATGATTCGACCGAACCAGGTGGGATAGCCACTACTGCGGCGTAACCAGCGATTCATGAAGAAGTCCTTGCGCCGCAACCTAAACAGGGTCACCCCATCGCTAGCGGTCGCGAGCGTCGACTGAAGCTCTCGCCAAAGCTCACTTGGTACGCGTTCGTCGGCATCTAACATAAGCACCCAGGGGTACTTAAACGAGACGGTCTCGAGGGCCGCGGAGCGTTGCGCTGCGTAATTGTCAAATGCGCGTTGGAAAATACGTGCGCCCGACGTTCTGCCGATTTCGACCGTGGAGTCGGCGCTAAATGAATCGAAGACGACTACGTCATCGCATTGCCCCACAAGAGACGCAAGGGCATCGGGAAGGTTTATTTCTTCGTTGTAGGTCAGGATAACTACTGAAATATGACACGTCATGTCGGGGAAGCGGCGACCATGCTAAACAATCTCTTAGCCCTGAAAGAGGGTGCTAGGGGCTTGGCCGCCATGGATTATCCAGTCATAGAATTGGACTACTTGCTGCCCTACTCGCATCCACGAGTATTGGGTTGAAACTAGGTCTCGACCCCGAGACCCCATACCTTGCAAATCGTCCGCTGATGTTGATGTTGCAATCCTAAGGGCATTCACCAATGCGGATTGCTCATCGGGAATCCACCAGCCAGCCTTGTGCTCTTCAATTGTTTTCCACGGCGCGCCGTGTGTCGTGAGCACCGGAAGTCCGTAAGCCAACGCCTCCGCTATTGCGATACCAAAGCTTTCCGTGTGGGTCGGCAGGACGAAGAGGTCCGCATTTCGCAAGTGCCATTCTTTTGCCCCCCCATCAATGCTCCCAATGACTCGAACGCAGTCAGAGAGTCCGCTTTCGCGGACACATTTTAGTACCACGGCGGCATATTCATCTTCATCTGGACCTGCGATTACTAGCGACCATCCAGAGGGGCGGACCGAGGACCAAGCGCGGACGAGCTCAACAACGCCCTTAGTGGGATTGAGGCGGCTCATGAAGAGCGCAAGCCGCTCCGGTTGCAAAGCGCTGCTTGTCCGTCTGGTCGCGTCAGGAATTGTCACTCCGTTGGGAATCACCGAAATAGGTTGGACCAATTTCAATAGCCGGAGTCCTTCTGCCTCTTCTTGCGAGGTAGTCACGAAAGCATGAGCATTGGACAATATTTTGTTCTGATATAGGTTTAGGGCAAGCGTCTTCTTCCAAGCGCGATGCGTCAGTGCCCATTTTGTGAACATTCCGCGGGGGCTGTTGACATAGGGAATTCCGAGGGAGCGAGCTACTGATGCCGATGAATGATTTGACTGCAGCCAGGCGCCATGATCGTGAATAAGCTGAATGTTGTTGGCTTTGCAGCGACTCAGTAGAACGGAACGAAAATGGGACGAGAATGTTACTCCGAGTCGTGAGAAATGAGTCCCCGGTACCAATGTCTTCGTAATTGAGTCTTCCTCGATAACTTGAATCCCCTTCTTATTAAAGTCTTGAGAGACGATCTCGACATATTCGCTGTACTCGCGAATGGCAGAGCAAAGAGCCGGAACACTCCTGGAGGGCCCGCCAAATGAAGGATCTAATCCCGCGATCGTATGCATTACACGCATTCACATAGCCACGTCAGTTAATTATTCCTTGCCGAGGTATCCAATGATATTTGCGCGGAATGGTTCTAAGAGCCGTTGCGAACTCACGAGGCGCTCGTATGCGACGCCCATCAAGAATGCGAACGTATTGAAGAGCAAGTAGGAGGGCTCGCCTTCGATCATGGAGAAGTCGCACCGCGAAAACCCCGCCTCGGTTGCCAAACTACGAAGCGTAGCCGGCCGATTCATTCGATAAAAAGTGGGATATGGATCGTGAGCTTCAGTGGGAAGCCCACGCATTCTATTGGCCAGCAACCGGTGGACAGAGTGAGGAGTGAAAAAGGAAAACAGGGAGACGTAGTGGGTAAGGTTTGGCGTCCGGAAAAAAAAACGTCCGCCAGGTTTTAGTACGCGGAACGCTTCTTTGAGGAAAACGTTAGGGTGTTCTACGTGTTCAAAGACGTAGTCCGAAACAATAACGTCGATTGAGGATGAATCCAACGGTAGCGGCGAGGTGGACGTGATTACGTGTGCCTCATCGACGTCCGGATTGTTTACGACGGCAGCGTCTATATCTACAGCAATCACTCGTGAGACATATTCGCGAAGTTTGTGATGTTCGTCTTCCGGGCCCGGGCCAGCGCCCAGATTCAGCGCAACCATCGTCGGCTTCAACTGTCGGTGAATCATCGAGTAGAAGAATATCGTGCCGCTCTTGCTGCTATCGGGGTAGAACGCCCGGTAGAAGTCGTTACTCACCATTGGCTGGACGCTGAAGTCTAATTCTGGTCTGCCCGAGAAATTCGAAGTTCGCGCACGCGATTATTGCCGTGGGGCCCCGAAATTACGAAAAGCCTCAGTAGTACGTGGAGACCGACGAGAGAAGCGAGTGGACCCACAAATTGGGCGGCGAACCAAGAGTCAGGTTGAAGACTTATAGAAACGCAAAGCCACACGCACGGTATGTAAATGACCTGTTCCGATGCGATAACACGCATGCAGTATTGATGCAATACCGCAAGCAGGCCGCCCACGTATGCGGCAACAAGAATTGCCCCAAGCCACCCGGCATTCCAATATCCTTCCGCAAACACTCCAGGGGCGCTCTGGCTTGTCGGATTGCCAGTTACCAAAGTGTTAAACAGCTCGCCAATCGTGAGCATTGGCTTATCGGGAAATATAAATCGTGGAATCCAAGCATGGAGAGCAAGAGCAAGGGAGTTGTAGTCTTGGTTCAAATCATATGAATCCATTGCGAAAGCTTGGGGCGCAGCGTTGGAGAGACGAGTCCACCATGATTGAACGCCCGGTAGAAGGTCGGCAAGCTCCTGCTGTCCGCTCATTGCGAAAACACTTGAGCCAGTAAGAAAGGACCAAAATGACCGCTCTGCACCTAGGGTGAATTCCATGCGTATGAATAAGATGAAGTCCGAAAGAAACGCAAAATAGAACGCGAAAATTGCGACCGCGATGGCGGTCAATCGGAGAAGGCCACCATTAATCGAATAGTAGTTTATGAAAACGAAGAGTACGACCTTGAATATCTCGAGTTTGCTGAACATGGCAAATGCAATTGCGAGTTCAAAGATAATAATGGCGTACGCAAGAAGTCTATATCGGCGATGGCCAGCCCTTGCCATTAACAAGCAAGGAGTGATCGCCATTAGCGACATTTGTGAAAGTGTTTGAACCCAACTGGGGATTGCCGTATCTACCTGGCTCAGGGCAGCTGGAAGCACCGCAAAGAGTTTTAGGGGCAGACCGATGGCCAGGAATAGAACGATGGCGAACTGATAATAAAATAGATTTGAAACTGGGGAAGTCCAAGGGGCTATCTTGCGCGGAGAAAATATGAAAGAAACAATTCCACTTACCCCTATCGCGACTCCCAGGCATATGGCATTCAACGCATTTGTTCGCATTAAGCGAAAAGGATCGACAAAATAGTAGCGATCCATATACATGATGCTGTCGGCGCTTCCGAAGACGTAAATGAGCGGCCCAATCCCGTAGTAGAGGGCGCAAACGGCGAGAAACCAGGCGATTGGGGACCAAGCGTTTGCGGGATCGGAGAAAAATTGCATCGCCAAGAAACCGCAACCCGCCGCGACTGTCAGCGGAACGGCTAGATTGAGCGATGTAAGGGCAAAGAGGGAGTCTTGGCTAGAAGCTGCGCTGAGGAATCCGAGCGCGCAAAAAGTTGCGGCGATCGAAAGGTGAACTAATAACCTCCTATCATCCCGTATCGCGTGCCTGGCAGAGTAAACGGCGCTCATAACATGTTCGATTTGTCACCCATCGGGCGCAATGTTTCGTTAGCGTGAAGTTGATCTAGAACGTACTTCACTCGTGTGTTGTTGTCGTACCCAGAGGAAACGCATCGGAGATGTCCTGCGGCAGCTATCTGTTTTCGAAGCATCTCATTATCCAGCAACCGTTGAATCTGTGAACAAGCGTCGTCGGCATCAGCAAAAAAGATTGCTTCCTCGCCGTTACGGAAGAGAGAGAGATGCTCGGAAGTCCTTTCAGCCATAAGCAGGGCTCCGCAAGCAGGGATTTCAAACGTACGCGAAGTAGTCTGGTCGTTCGAGAATTTGGATAGTAGTCCAAGGGCGATGCGAGCGCCCGAAAGTGCCTTGGAATAGTCGTCTCCCCATAGGACCCCCCCTTGAATTGCCTGCCTCAACGGAGACCAAGGGCGGACCTTTTGCCAACCTGGTCCCCAAATCCTAACCCTTATGCCGCGTCGAACCAAGGATGCGAGGACCTCTTCGTACCACTGTTCGCAATGTCCGACGAAAGTGACATCGGAGGCAAAGCGCGAAGCGTCCGCCGATGAAAGAGAGTGAGGAAAATGTCGGCGTGGCGCGTATCCTTGATCGACAAGCAATAGCCGCGTTGCCCCATGAGCATTGTGAGGTGCTACCTCGTAGGATTTGGTAGTTACTACGAGGTCAAATAGAGGCAGCGCCTGCGTGAAATGCCGCGATGATGTTTGCTTACTCGTGAACTGAGGGTCGGGACTGTAGTGAATTAGTGACGCACCTCCCGTAGCCTCCTTGACAGACCGGACTGTCTTCGGCCATACCCAGCGCGCTTTTTCAAACCAAACTGTATCAATTCCCGTCGACAGGCTGGTCGCTGCGGTCATCAATGATTCATTCAGACGCCTGAGAGGGGGACCCCAGTTAAGCCGCGATCCTACTGAGAGAGCCAACTTATTCCCATCAGAGAAGAATCGGCTTGTGTCGAAAACAGTAACGTGATGGCCAAGATCCTCTAGCGCAACCACTCGATCAAGCGTAGTGCTGCCCAAAGACGCGGGGCCTACAAAAAAAATATTCAATCTCGGACCCTAGGCATTCCATTCCTTAACAAATGGGAAAAGGGGCCTCGCCTCTGGCAAAGCGGCAAGATAGTTGCCTTCACGAAAGGATTCCAGCTCAGCAGTCCACTCAGAATAGAACTCGATCCCGCGCGGGGTGATCTTTCCAATTTCGTAGCCCAATGGAGACAGCAAGTCGAAGACTTCTTTCAGGAAGTGCTTCGCGTGAATCCAGCGATGGTTGTATTCGAATTGCAGGGCTCGAATAGCATGATTGGCGAGCATTCCAACTCCCCCACGAATCACTTCAAAGTCGTGGCCTTCAGTATCAATTTTTATGAAGCATATCGAGGACAAATCTCGTTCCTCGCAAAATGAATCTATGGATTCCATGTCGACCTCTTCTCTACGTAGGTCGCCGCTCCACGTCGGATGCAAGCTGTTAATTCCCGCCAAATCAGCAAACACGTGCAAGTAAGCCTTCCCACGCGATGCCGAAAAGGCCGCGTTGATGGGAAATATCGAAACGTGGCTAGGCAAATGTAGAAAGCGGGCAGCCAATCGATCAAAGGTAAATGCCGCCGGCTCAGCGGCGAAGATCTTCAACGAGAGCGAGGCTGGTGCGAGATCCGCGAGAGTGGCACTCCAATCTCCGATATTCGCGCCAATATCGAGTATCACGGAATCGCTGCGTTGCGCAGCCATTTGGAGAACTGCCGACTGAACAAGGCGTTCGCCATTCTTATCGGGATCGTTAGCGACATCGCGCCTTGCAAAATCCAGTAAATAGTGTGCCAATCTGGCGGTTAACCGCCGACCAATCAGCATGACAGTCACGGGACCAAGAACTCGCCTACCGAGGGGAAGAAGGATATTGAAATTGATCATTATTATTTTCGGATAGACGCGGTGTGAGTCATTTTGGATTCGGTCGCGGGGTGTTTGAGGGCGTCTCCATTGAGCGGGGTCCAGATCTCATGATCTCGCAACAGTGCTGCGGTTTCACGTAGGCCCGTCAGCGGGTGTCCGCCTAGTTCACGCCATCGCGCGGCGTCGCCTCCTTGAACCTTGGGAGCCAATGCAGAAATTTCTCTCGCCGCTCGTTCGGAATAGTAAATGGCTTGAAGTTGCTCGTTCACAGCAGGCGAAAACCTCGCAATCAGCTGCATTGCGTGCTCCTTAACGAACCGACTCCTTGGAAGAATTCCCGCCATACGGGCAAGGATTGTTCGAATCGAGGATCTAGCCCGCTCGGAACCTCTTCCAGCTGACTCGATCTCAACAGAAACTCCCAATGCCGCTGCTTCATAGCAATAGACTTGCATCCAAGTCCATTGGGGCACATTGAAGAGATCATATGTACCCGGCTGGCCAATCATTCCTTCGGCCGCCATCAGAATTGCCTCAGCGATTGTCGCTGTGTAAACGATATTAGATTTTCGATCTGGCGACGGAAGGCGTACGCGCCCAAGGGAGAGCTCGCTACGGATCGCTCTAGAGATTGGTTGGAACATTCCCGCCACATGGCCAAGTCGCAGCACGAACACCCGTTTTCGCGTATCGCGTGCAAGTCGAAGCGCTAGCCCTTCGGTGCGAAGTTTGCTGCGCGCGTACGAACTTTTCCATCGCATTGGTGCGTTCTGATACGGGTTTCCGTACACCGCGACGGTGCTGAAATGCAGCACCGTTGAATATGTCGGCGATCGCATAATGGAGTTCGTGACGATCGCACGATTTGCATCTTCTTGTTCGCGCAATGAGCCCGAACCGAGCGCAAAGTTTGCAACGACGTTGCAATCTCCAATCAATTGGCTGGCCTGATTTGGATCCGCTATTTGGCCATGCCTACAAGCCATGCCTTCCATTCGCAGCACCGCGGATCCAAATGGATTTCGACAGATTGGAACCACTTCGACATCAGGATGGTTCTTTAAGATCAAACATACTTCGGATCCTACTTGGCCGTTTGCACCGACTATCCCAATTCGCTTCAAATCAGTGCCGCCTCTCGCTTATTCCGACCTCCCAAGAGATCGTCAATAACGCGCGCCGTTACTAGGCTGCGAAATGCCGCGATCTCGCTTGCTTTGGTCTCATCGAGTCCCCGGAGGAAATCGACCCATTCGAGATAAAAAGCCTGGTTGGTGGTCGATGCCGCATTCTCTGCTACCAACTTCATCGTGGCCTCGGGATTTGTCATTGTCTTAGAAACATGAAGAGTGACGTCCGCGCCCGGCACTGTAGGCCCACTCACTCTTAGATGGTCAAATTCTAATTCAACCGTGTTTGTCTGCGGGTCCAGCCAACTTACACACAGCCGAAATTCACAGGAGTAACCCGGCTCCCCCATGACTGTGTGTAGAGTGAGATCCGCCTCCGCCCTTCGATCGGTGTCGCCATCCCATGTAACATCGGAATCTGTTATGGAATAGCCAGTTGCCTCGGTGATGAAAAACGCCGAGTCGATAGCGTGAGATCCGATGTTCAGTAGAACACCCCCACCCGATGCGACCCCTAAATCCTGGTAGGTTCGATCAAACCCACTCCTCGTTGTGCGGCCGCCATCACTTACGGTGATTCGCCTTAGGGGTCCGAACCATCCTCCGCTAACGGCGCGGCGAAGAAGACGATGATTGGCGTACATCCGACGCATATATCCACATCCGGCCAAGTGATTTGGGTACCCTTCCAAGAACTGCTCATGATCTTCGGCGTTTATTGCAAAAGGTTTTTCGGCTAGTAGCCCCACCCCTTTGTTGGCGTAGTACTCGTAATACGGTCTTCTAGCGGAAAGAGGCACGGCAAGTAGCACTGCGTCGCACACCGGGAGGTCAGTGAGAGAGGCGGGCAATTGCATGAACGGTATTCCGTAGGAGGATCCAACAGACTTTGCGTGTTGAAAATTCGCGTCTGTGATCCAGGCGATGTCGACGTTCGACATCGCTTTTAGGACCGGCAAGTGTACGCTGCGCACAATTGCCCCGGCACCGATTATCCCAACCAAAACCCCTGGGGCGGCGGCGATCATTGCCATTATTTTTTCTTCCTCATTTTACTTTTGAAGAGACGAGCCATTTGTGGAAATGCTGGCCGAGTCCTTTCAGGCGCGCATTTACGAAGAGGTCAGTCAGGTAAAGCATCAGGACGACCGACAAACCGATTGCGGTGCCGTGAAGTCCTAGCAGAGGCCAAGAATCAGGCGCGGGGATATATCTCCACGCGAAGGCCACAATTGACGCGGCCAAGATTGCTTTTGCTAGCGTTGCCACTTGCCCGTATCGTTCTTTCTCTCTGAAGTTCATACTGCGCGCCCATTCGAGCACTAGATTCACGCCACCACCGAAGATCGTGCTAATGAGCATACTGAGAGGTACTCCAATGATCCCCAACCGCTCGACGAGGATAACAAGGCTGCATACTCGAACGACAGTTTGCGAGATCTGCGCAATTGCGGGAACTCTGACTTGTCCCAGTGAAAACAACACCTCACCAACGGTAAATAAGAGCATGGCGGATACTGTGGCCGCGCCCATCGCAATGTTGAATGCAGACCCAGCGTAGAACACCGTACCTAGCCATACCTTCATGAATGATTCATTGAGAGCCAATCCGGTGGCGAGCGTTACCCCGCCTGCGACTGAAGTCGCTTGCAGTAGCGCCGCCGCGATTTCACGAAATCTGCTTAAGCCTCCTTCGCCATGCAAATGCGACATTGCAGGGGAAAATGCAGCAGTTCCCTTAAGGGCAAGCGACGAAACCATCTCCCAAAGACGTTTCGTCCATTCCGTAACAAGCACGGCTTCGTTCCCTAGTATTCGACTCACAACGATGGCGTCCGCTTGGCTATAGAGCGATTTACCGACGTTGCCAAGAAACACCCAGCTCGTTTTTCCAAACATCAATCGGCACTGATTTACCGAAAATCTGGGACTGATCTGCATTCGCCGCAAGGTAGTGGTTAGAATTGCCCAGTTACCGACGTTGTGGAGAATCTCGCGGGCTAGAATGCCGATGCCAAGCGCCAATACGCCATAGCCCTTAAACAGGAGAACCGCAGTTAGTGCCAAGCTTGCCGCTTCTGCCACTAACTGCACTACGTTCACCGAGAACTGTCGCTGCAAGCCATGTTCGATCGCTCGAGGGATCGCGGCGGGAAGACTCAACGCCATTCCAAAGCCGGCAAAGGCGAACGCAAGGGATAGGCTCTCGGCCTGTGGTCCTACAATATCCAACAAGGCGGGGACAAAACCGGCGAGGAGAAAGCTGGCTATCGCGATGACGACTGCAAGCAACAGCAGTAGTGCACTACCTGCCCCGATAACGGCAGCAAGCTCAGCCTTGTCATTTCGCCCATATGCCTGCGCAGCCTGCTGTCGCAACAGCAGCCACACCCCGCCCTCGGAGACCATCAACCACGCCAATACGTTTCCTGACGCGTACCACGCTCCCAAGACATCGTGGTCTACGAACCGCGCCATTATCGGTACCATTATTACGCCGCGAACAAGAAGCACCACAAGCGACGCATATTGAAAAGCCATCGCAATGGCGGTGGCTTTTCGACGACTAATGCCAGTTGTTGCAATCGACTCGGCCATAGCGCGTTACTTACTGATCGGTGCATCAAATAGTGCGCAGTGTGGTAAAATACGGGCATGCGAGCGAAACCGGATGCCAGGAAGCTGGATGCTGCGACCCAGGGTCACCTGCGGCGCTTGGTCGTCAAGGCAGTGCGAGACGGCATGAAACAGACCGAGGCGGCGGCGATGTATGGCGTGAGCCTGCGTGCGG